>NZ_CP064653.1:2742044-3427555 GCF_015711015.1 Methylomonas sp. LL1 | reverse complement strand
TGTTTCAGCAAACCGTGTCCGATTTGCTGGTCGAGGGCGAGCGGGTGGTGGGTGTTAAAACCCAGATGGGCCTGGAGTTTAATGCCAGAGCGGTGGTATTGACCGCCGGTACCTTTTTGGCCGGACGCATACATATCGGCCTGGAAAATTACAGCGGCGGCCGCGCCGGCGATGCGGCGTCGATTGCGCTGGCTGAACGCTTGCGCGAGTTGCCGTTCCGCGTCGGCCGCTTGAAAACCGGCACGCCGGCGCGCATCGACGGCAGAACCATAGACTACGGCAAATTGCAAGAGCAGCACGGCGACACGCCGCTGCCGGTGTTTTCGTTCATGGGCTGCCGCGACCAGCACCCCCGTCAAATCTGCTGCCATATCACCCGCACCAACAGCGAAACCCACGACATCATCCGCTCGGGGCTGGACCGGTCGCCGATGTATTCCGGCATCATCGAAGGCGTTGGCCCGCGCTATTGCCCGTCGATCGAGGACAAGGTGGTGCGTTTCGCCGATAGGGATTCGCATCAGATTTTCGTCGAACCGGAAGGCCTGAATACCAACGAAGTGTATCCGAATGGTATTTCGACCAGTCTGCCGTTTGATATTCAATATCGCTTCATCCGCACCATGCTGGGTTTCGAAAACGCCGAAATCATTCGGCCCGGTTACGCGATCGAATATGATTTCTTCGATCCGCGCGACCTGAAAACCTCGCTGGAAACCAAACACATGAACGGCTTGTTCTTCGCCGGCCAGATCAACGGCACTACCGGCTACGAAGAAGCCGCCGCGCAAGGTTTGATCGCGGGCTTGAATGCCGCCAGGCTGACGCAAGGGCTGGAAAGTTGGTGTCCCGGCCGCGAGGAAGCTTATATTGGCGTGATGATCGACGATCTGATCACGCGTGGCACCTCAGAGCCGTACCGGATGTTCACCAGCCGCGCCGAATACCGCTTGCAGTTGCGCGAGGATAACGCCGACCTACGACTGACTGAAAAAGGCCGGGAGTTGGGTTTGGTCGGCGACGAACGCTGGCGGCGCTTCGAGGAAAAACGCGAAGCGATTGCCAATCTACAAGGCAAACTGGCCAAGAAATGGATCAGGGCGGAAAGCGACGAAGCCGCGTTGGCCGAGCAGTTATGGGGCAAGAAGCTGCTGAAGGAAGCCAGTCTGATGGAAATGCTCAGGCGTCCGGAAGTGGATGTCGACAATCTGCTGCAATTTAGCGACGAAAGCGAAGTGGACGAACAAGTCGCCGAGCAGGTGGCGATTCAGGCCAAATATGCCGGTTACATCGACCGCCAGCAAACCGAAATCAACCGTTCGTTGCGTTACGAGCATTTGAAACTGCCGGATAATGTTGATTACAGTTTGGTGTCCGGCTTGTCGAACGAAGTCAGCGAAAAATTGAAAAAGCAACGTCCGGAAACCCTCGGTCAAGCCTCTCGGATACCTGGCATCACACCGGCGGCGATTTCGTTGTTGTTGGTGCATCTGAAAAAGAAAAGCGCTTGATGGATAATTGTCGGGATAAACTGCATCACGGTCTTTCCACACTGGCTTTGCCGGTAACTGAGCCGCAAATCGAAACTTTGCTGAATTTCATCAAACTGATCGCAAAATGGAACAAGGCCTATAATCTGACCGCCGTGCGCGATCCGTTGGAAATGGTTAGCCTGCATTTGCTGGATAGTCTGGCCATTTTGCCGCACGTCAAGGCGCCAAATGTCGCGGATATAGGTACCGGTGCCGGTTTGCCGGGTATTCCGTTGGCAATTTGCCAGCCGGATTGCCATTTCACCTTGGTCGATTCCAACTCCAAGAAAACTCGTTTCGTGCAACAGGCGGTGTTGGAGTTGCGGTTGAAAAATGTGGATGTGGTGCATAGTCGAGTGGAATTAATCAAGCCGCAACAATTGTTTTCTACCGTAATTTGCCGCGCTTTTGCCGGCATGAGCGACATAGTCAAGCTGACCGGACATTTATTGGCCGAGGATGGTTTGTTACTGGCCATGAAAGGTCAAATTCCCGAGCAGGAATTGGCGGAATTAGGCTCGGATTACAGCGTAATCCCACTTGAAGTGCCCGGCATCGCCGCCGAGCGCTGTCTGATATGTATGGAGAAAGGCAAGCATGGCTAAGATTATCGCGATAACCAATCAAAAGGGTGGTGTGGGTAAAACCACCACCAGCGTTAATCTGGCGGCGGCCTTTGCCGCGACCAAGCGCAAAGTGTTGTTGGTGGATTTGGACCCGCAAGGCAATGCGGCGATGGGCTGCGGCGTCAATAAGGATGAAATCGAATATTCCAGTTGTGAATTATTGCTGGAAGAGGTGCCGGTCTCGGAAATCATTATCAAAAATAAATCATTGGGTTTTGATCTGATTCCCGGCAACGCCGATCTGACCGCCGCCGAAGTTCAGTTGATGACGGCTCAACACCGCGAACGGCGCTTGGCCGATGCCTTATTACCCATCAAGGAAAATTACGATTACATCCTGATAGATTGCCCACCGTCGCTGAATATGCTGACCCTGAACGCCATGGTGGCGGCCAATAGCGTGTTGATCCCGATGCAGTGTGAATATTATTCTCTGGAAGGGCTGTCGTCGTTGATGTCGACTTTGCGCAATATTCGCGACACCGTCAATCCGGGCTTGGTGTTGGAAGGTATTTTGCGGACCATGGTCGATAACCGTAGCCGCCTAGGCAAGGATGTGTCGGATCAGCTGATCGAATATTTCGGCGATAAGGTGTTCAGGACCACGATCCCCAGAAATATCCGGTTGGCCGAGGCGCCCAGCCACGGTGTGCCGGTGATGGCTTACGACAAGGCTTCCCGTGGCGCGGTGGCCTATATAGCATTGGCCGGCGAAATGATCAGAAAAGAAAAAGCAGCGAAAAAATGATGCATAAGAAGCGCGGTTTAGGGCGGGGGTTGAGTGAGTTGCTGGGCGATGTAGCCGCCGCTCCGGCCCAGGAAAAGCCTAGGGATGTACAAACCCTGCCAATCGAGTTCATGCAGCGCGGTAAATATCAGCCGCGCCGAGATATGGATCCGGAAAAGCTGAAGGAATTATCGGATTCGATTTCCGCGCAGGGCATTATTCAGCCTATCATCGTACGTAAAGTCGCCGCCGACAAATACGAAATCATTGCCGGCGAACGTCGCTGGCGCGCCGCGCAACTGGCCGAACTACAGGAAGTGCCGGTCCTGATCAAGGACATAGACGACAGGTCGGTGATGGCGATTGCCTTGATCGAAAACATTCAGCGCGAAGACTTGAATGCGTTGGAAGAAGCCGAAGCCCTGCACCGTTTGCAGGATGAGTTCGAATTGACTCATCAACAAATTGCCCAAGCCGTCGGCAAATCCCGTACTACCGTGACCAATCTATTAAGGTTGTTGGAACTGGCGCCCGAGGTCAAAACCATGCTCGGCAAAGGTTTGCTGGAAATGGGGCATGCGAGGGCGCTGTTGGGTTTGGACGAGGACAAGCAGATCGAAATCGCCAACAAGGCGGTCAAGCAGGGTTTGACGGTGCGTGCCGTAGAAAAATTGGTGCGCGAGCAGCACGAAGAAAAGCCGGTCGCGGCGAAAAAGCTTGACCCCGATACCTTGCGATTGCAACGAGAGTTGAGCGAGCGGACCGGGGCCAAAGTCGAGATCAATCACCAAAGTGGCGGCAAGGGTAAATTGATTTTCAGTTATACCAGTCTGGAAGAACTGGAAGGCATCATTAACAAGATCAATTGAGGCAAGCCTTGGTCATGGCGCAAAAACAACAAAATTAGCAAGGTTGTAGTTGGGCTGGCTAATTTTGTTGGATGTGCTACAAAACCTTATAAATACAAATGAAATAAAATCAATGCTTTATGGGTTGGCATGTAAATTGTCTGTATATTGGGGCACTGAAGCTAGATTTGACGACAACTTACTGATTCGAGGGCGATAGAAAGGCCGGCCAAGCTGATTCGGATTGAACGATTTTGTTCCGCCGAGAGCTCAAAAAACCTGCTTCCTTGCTTTAAATCAGTGGGCTGGATATAATCGCCGCGCTTAACAGTCGAGAGGATTAAAATGGCAGTTGGAAATCAGTTTTCTACTGTCGGTAAAGTTTTGTACGCGCAAATCCTGATGGCCGTAGCAGTGGTAGCGGGGTTTTTGATGATCGGAGGCTGGGATTATGCGATGTCTCCACTCATGGGAAGCGGTGTAGCGTTACTGCCCAATCTTTATTTTGCGTATAAAGTTTATCTTGCCAGAAATCAACCAGCGCAAGGTATTGTCAATGCATTTTATGCGGGTGAGGCAGGTAAGCTAATACTGACCGCGGCCTTGTTTACGATTGTTTTACAGATTCCCTCTGTTGATTTTATAAGGCTGCTGATAGGTTATGTGGCAGTGCTGTCGGTTTTTTGGTTCGCGCTTTATTATTGGCGCGATTAGTATTATTGCGAGGCAAAATGGCTAGTGAAGGTGGCTCAACAGGTTATATTGTCCATCACTTGACACCATTATCGGTGGGTGAGGGATTTTGGACATTGCATCTGGACACCCTGTTTTTTTCGATGGGATTGGGCGGATTGTTTATCTGGTTTTTTAAATCGGTTGCGGAACGGGCGACATCCGGCGTGCCGGGCATGGCGCAGAATTTCGCCGAAATGATCGTCGAATTCGTCGATACCCAGGTAAAAGACAGTTTTCACGGACGAAGCGAATTGATCGCGCCATTGGCGTTGACCATATTCTGCTGGGTATTCCTGTGGAACGCGATGGATATGTTGCCGGTGGATTTGTTGCCGATGATAGGCAGCTTGATGGGCATGGAATATATGCGCGTGGTACCGAGTACCGATTTGAACGGCACCTTTGCCTTGTCTATCAGTGTATTTATCTTGATTTTCTTTTACAGCATCAAGGTAAAGGGGCTTTGGGGTTTCGCCAAGGAGATGACCTGCACGCCTTTCGGTCCTAAAATGATGCCGTTCAATCTGTTGCTGAAAACGGTCGAAGAGCTGGCTAAGCCTATCTCTCTTGGCTTGCGGTTATTCGGCAACCTGTATGCCGGTGAGCTGGTATTCATTTTGATCGCGTTGTTGCCCCCTATCGTCCAGCCATTGCTGGGTTTCCCCTGGGCGGTATTTCACATCTTGATCATTACCCTGCAGGCTTTCATTTTCATGGTGTTGACCATCGTTTATCTGAGTCTGGCTCACGAAGATCACTAACAGTTTTATTTTTAATTTCATATACATACTTAGGAGACACTATGGAACTCGCATCATTAATTGCCAACGTACAAGGCTTCACCGTCATCGCAGTTGGCATCATTTTGGGTTTGGGCGCTATCGGTACCGCGATCGGTTTCGGTTTGTTGGGCGGTAAATTTTTGGAAGGCGCGGCACGTCAACCCGAGCTGGTTCCTATGTTGCAGGTCAAAATGTTCATTATCGCCGGTTTGCTTGACGCGGTAACCATGATCGGTGTTGGTCTGGCTCTGATGCTGACTTTCGCCAACCCATTCCTCGCAGCCGTTCAATCTGTCGCGGGCTGATTAGCAAAACAGCGATTCGTCGGAAGAAGGCCAAATGCCTTCTTCGGTTATCCGAATATAAATCGATAGCCGCGTCAGCGGACGGATAGTACGACAACAGCATACGAGGAATGCATCAATGAGCATCAATGCTACTCTGATCGGGCAGATGATCACCTTCACGCTTCTGGTTTGGTTTACCATGAAGTATGTCTGGCCGCCCATCATCGCGGCTCTGGAAGAGCGTAAAGCGAAGATAGCTGAAGGCCTGGCTGCAGCCGAAAAAGGCCAGGAAGAAGTCAAATTGGCTGAAAAGAAAGCCAAAAGCGTTCTTAAAGAGGCCAGGGAACAATCGGCTGAAATAATCAATTTAGCTCAAAAACGCGCCAACGAACTGGTTGAAGAATCCAAGCTTCAAGCTCAAAAAGAAGGCGAACGTTTATTGGAAGCGGCAAAGGCTCAAATCGAGCAGGAAATGCTGCAAGCCAGAGAAAATTTACGCAAAGAAGTGTCTACCTTGGCCTTGCGCGCTGCTGAACAGATTTTGAAAGAAGAAATCGACAAAGCCAAGCATCATGAACTTCTGAGCAGAACCGCGGAACAACTGGGTTAAGCAATGACTGAGTTAGCGACATTAGCAAGACCCTATTCCGAGGCGGCTTTCAAGCTGGCGAAGGAAACCGGGAAGGCCGACGCCTGGTCGGATGCGTTGCGGTTTTTATCGGCGGTGGTTCAGGATTCGGATATGACGGCCATCGTCAAAAATCCCAGGGTTAGCAAGGAAAAAATCAAGCAACTGCTGCTGGATATTTGTCAGGATCGGATCGATACGGAAGCAACCAACCTTCTGAGATTATTGATCGAAAACGGCAAACTGAAACTGCTGCCGACTATCTCGGTTATGTACGAACAATACAAAGCCGATGACGAAGGCTACGTTAATGTTGATCTGTATAGCGCCTTTGCCTTAACCAAAGCCGAACAGAGTAAATATGTCGCAATGCTGGAAAAGCATTTAAACAAAAAGGTCAATGCCGTGGTATCAGTCGATAAATCGTTGATTGGCGGCATACTTGCGAAAGCAGGCGACAAAGTGATTGACGGTTCTGTCAGTGGCCAGCTTCATCAATTAGCCAAAAGGCTCTAAGAGCTAGATCGGGAAAATAAAATGCAATTAAATCCATCTGAAATAAGTGATCTGATCAAGAAGAAGATCGAGAATTTCGACGCCCAAGTTGAGGCGCACTCGGAAGGCACCGTAGTCAGCGTGACCGACGGTATCGTTCGTGTACATGGTCTGTCGGACGCGATGCAGGGCGAAATGCTGGAATTTCCCGGCGGTTCTTACGGCATGGCATTGAACCTGGAGAGAGACTCGGTCGGTGTGGTGATGTTGGGCGCTTACCAACATATCACCGAAGGCGATACCGTCAAATGCACCGGCAGAATTCTGGAAGTACCGGTTGGTACGGCTTTATTGGGCCGGGTGGTCGATGCATTGGGTAATCCAATTGACGGCAAGGGCGCCATCGATACCGACTTGACTTCTCCGATCGAAAAAATTGCGCCCGGCGTTATTGCCAGACAATCGGTCGATCAACCGGTACAAATCGGCTTGAAAGCGATCGACTCGATGATTCCGGTCGGACGCGGTCAACGTGAGTTGATCATCGGCGACCGCCAAACCGGTAAAACAGCCATTGCGGTTGATGCGATCATCAATCAGAAAGGCACCGGTATCAAATGTATTTATGTCGCGATCGGCCAAAAACGTTCTTCGATTGCTAACGTGGTGCGTAAGCTGGAAGAACATGGCGCGATGGAGCACACCATCGTCGTCGTCGCTTCGGCTTCCGAATCCGCCGCGCTGCAATTCATCGCACCGTACACCGGTTGCTCGATGGGCGAATATTTCCGCGACAACGGCCAAGACGCACTGATTATCTATGACGATTTGACCAAGCAAGCTTGGGCCTATCGCCAAATTTCCTTGCTGCTGCGCCGTCCGCCAGGCCGTGAAGCGTATCCGGGTGACGTGTTCTACATCCACTCGCGCTTGCTGGAACGCGCCGCGCGTATCAACGCCGCCGAAGTCGAAAAACTGACCAACGGCAAGGTAAAAGGTCAAACCGGTTCATTGACCGCGCTGCCTATCATCGAAACTCAAGGTGGCGACGTCTCCGCGTTCGTGCCAACCAACGTGATCTCGATCACCGACGGCCAGATCTTCCTGGAAACCGGCTTGTTCAACTCCGGTATCCGTCCCGCTGTCAACGCCGGCTTGTCGGTATCGCGGGTCGGTGGCGCGGCGCAAACCAAGATCATCAAGAAACTGGGCGGCGGTGTTCGTCTGGACTTGGCGCAGTTCCGTGAATTGGCGGCATTTGCCCAGTTTGCATCCGATCTGGATGAAAGCACTCGCAAACAAATCGAGCGTGGCCAACGCGTCACCGAACTGATGAAACAAAACCAATACGCGCCGATGTCGGTCGCGGAAATGGGCGTTTCTCTGTACGCAGCCAACAGCGGCTTCCTGGATAATCTGGAAGTGAAAAAGGTGCGGGATTTCGAAGCGGCGTTGTTGTCGTTTATGAGAACCGAAGAATCCGAATTGATGGCGAAAATCAACGAAAAAGGCGACTTCAGCGACGAAATCCAAAAGGGCATGCACAGTGCCATTGAACGTTTCGTCAAAACAAGTAGCTGGTAAAGGGATAGTCCATGGCTGTTGGCAAAGAAATACGTACCAAGATCGCGAGTATCAAGAATACTCAGAAGATCACCCGCGCCATGGAAATGGTGGCCGCGAGTAAAATGCGTAAAACCAAGGACCGCATGCAGGCCACTCGGCCGTACTCGAAAAAGATTAGCCAGATCATCAAGCATCTGTCACACGCCAATCCCGAGTACAAACATCCGTACATGATTGCGCGCGAAGTCAAACGGGTTGGCATTATTGTGATCAGCTCGGACAGAGGTTTGTGCGGTGGTTTGAATGCTAATCTGTTCAGAAACGTGCTGAATCAGATGCAGCAATGGAGCGGCCGCGCTATCGAAGTCGATGTTTGCACCATTGGTGGCAAAGCGGCTAACTTCTTCAGCAATATCAACGCTAATTTGATCGGACAGGTCAGCAAGCTGGGCGATACGCCGCATCAGGTCGACATAGTCGGCGTGATTAAAGTCATGTTGGATGCCTACACGGCAGGCAGCATCGACCAGTTATACGTGGTCAATAACGAATTCGTTAACACGATGACCCAAAAACCGGTCATGACTCAGTTACTACCGGTGGAAGCCAACGAACTTGAAGAAGATTTAAGCGGCCATTGGGATTATCTGTACGAGCCTGGCGCGAAAGATGTTCTGGATGTTTTACTGCAGCGCTATGTCGAATCCATCGTTTATCAAGGCCTGGTTGAAAACAACGCCTGCGAACAAGCGGCCCGCATGGTGGCCATGAAGAGCGCATCCGATAACGCTGGCAACATCATTAAAGAGTTGCAACTTGTGTACAACAAAGCCCGACAAGCGGCCATTACGCAAGAGATTTCGGAAATCGTTGCCGGAGCCGCGGCCGTTTAATGCATTCACAAGTTTTAGATAGATTTTAATAGAGGACGACACAATGAGTTTGGGTAAAATCGTTCAGATTATTGGAGCGGTGGTAGACGTGGAGTTTCCACGCGATAACCTGCCAAAAGTATATGATGCGCTGAATGTAAAAGGCGGATTGGTGCTGGAAGTTCAACAGCAATTGGGTGACGGCGTGGTTCGTACCATTGCGATGGGTTCGACCGACGGTTTGAGCCGTGGTATCGAAGTCAGCAACACCGGCGACGCGATCAAAGTCCCAGTCGGTCAAGCGACTCTGGGCCGGATCATGAACGTGTTGGGTGAAGCCATCGACGAAAAAGGTCCTATCGGCGAAAAAGAAAAATGGGTCATCCACCGTGATGCGCCTTCCTACGACGAGCAAGCGCCCGCCAACGAACTGTTGGAAACCGGCATCAAGGTTATCGACTTGGTTTGCCCTTTCGCCAAGGGTGGTAAAGTCGGCCTGTTCGGCGGCGCCGGTGTAGGCAAAACCGTTAACATGATGGAGCTGATCCGTAATATCGCGATCGAGCACAGCGGTTTCTCGGTATTCGCCGGTGTCGGTGAACGTACCCGTGAAGGTAACGACTTTTACCACGAAATGACCGATTCTAACGTTATCGACAAGGTATCGCTGGTTTACGGCCAAATGAACGAGCCACCCGGAAACCGTTTACGCGTGGCGTTGACCGGTTTGACCATGGCGGAGTTTTTCCGTGACGAAGGCCGCGACGTACTGTTCTTCGTCGACAACATCTACCGTTACACCCTGGCCGGTACCGAAGTATCGGCGCTGTTGGGCCGTATGCCGTCCGCGGTAGGTTATCAGCCAACGCTGGCCGAAGAGATGGGCGTTCTGCAAGAACGTATCACCTCGACCAAAACCGGTTCCATTACCTCGATCCAAGCGGTCTATGTACCAGCGGACGACTTGACCGACCCGTCGCCGGCTACAACCTTCGCTCACTTGGACGCGACCGTGGTACTGTCTCGCCAAATCGCCGAGTTGGGTATCTATCCTGCGATTGACCCGTTGGACTCAACCAGCCGTCAGTTGGACCCTCTGGTTATCGGTCAGGAACATTACGATACCGCGCGTTCGGTGCAAGGTATCCTGCAACGCTATAAGGAATTGCGCGACATCATCGCGATTCTGGGCATGGACGAGTTGTCGGAAGAAGATAAATTGACCGTGTCTCGCGCCCGTAAGATTCAACGTTTCCTGTCGCAGCCTTTCTTCGTGGCGGAAGTATTCACCGGTTCGCCAGGCAAATATGTTTCATTGAAGGAAACCATTGCCGGATTCAGAGGCATCATTAACGGCGATTACGACAATTTGCCGGAACAAGCGTTTTACATGGTCGGAACCATAGACGAAGCCATTGAAAAAGCCAAAGGCATGTAAGCCGACTCAACAGAGGAGAGTTACTATATGGCCATGACCATTCATGTAGACATCGTCAGCGCCGAGCAGGAAGTATTCTCGGGTCTGGCCGAGATGTTGTTCGCGCCCGCCGAACTGGGTGAAGTGGGTATTGCTCCACGTCACGCCCCGCTGATTACCCGCTTGAAACCGGGTGAAGTGCGGGTAAAAATCAGTGACAAGGAAAGTCAGGAGTTTTATGTCTCCGGTGGTCTGTTGGAAGTTCAGCCGCATCTGGTTACCGTGTTGGCGGATACCGCGATACGCGCCCATGACATCGACGAAGCCCAGGCTTTACAAGCCAAGGCTCGCGCCGAGGAAATGTTGAGCGACAAATCAGGCAAGATAGATTACGCTATTGCCCAGGCGAAACTAGCCGAGGCGGTGATGCAGCTAAAAACGCTGGAAAGATTGAGAAAACGTGGTTCGTAAACAATTAACTTCGTGAATAGCCAAGCCCGATAACGTTAGCGTCATCGGGCTTTTTTGTTTAAAGGAATAAGACATGTCGATAAAAACCATCATTCTGGCCGCCGGTCAGGGCACGCGCATGCGTTCATCCCGTCCCAAGGTGTTGCATGAAATCGCCAACAAGCCATTGTTGCAACACGTCCACGAAACCAGTTTGTCGCTCGACAATAATACGGTCTTCATCATCTACGGCCATGGCGGCGAAACCGTCAAACAGAGCCTGAGCCAATTGGATGCGACTTGGATAGAGCAGAAACAGCAGCTGGGTACTGGGCATGCCGTACAGCAGGCCATACATCACGTCGAAGACGGCGATACCGTGTTGATTTTGTATGGCGACGTTCCGCTACTTAAGGCAAGCACCCTGCAAACGCTGCTGAAAAAAGTCAGCGCGACATCCTTGGCTTTATTGACCGTGACGCTGGATGACCCAACCGGCTACGGACGCATCGTGCGAGACAAGGACCATGCCGTGATCAAAATCGTCGAGCAAAAAGATGCCAATGAAGTGGAATTGCAAATCAGCGAAGGCAATACCGGCATTTTGGCCTGCAAAGGCAAACAGTTGAAAAACTGGCTGTCCCGCTTGAGCAATAACAATGCGCAAAACGAATACTATCTGACCGATATTATCGAGATGGCGGTGGACGATGGTTTGACGATAGAAACGACCCAGGCCGACAGTCAGGATGAAGTATTGGGCGTCAACAATCGCAGCCAACTGGCGCATCTGGAGCGGGTTTACCAACTCCAGCAAGCGGAAATGTTGATGGAAAAAGGCGTGACCTTGCGCGACCCGAATCGGACGGATGTCAGAGGCGAATTTGCCGCTCTGGGCCAGGACATTGATGTCGATATCAACGTAATCTTCGAGGGCGTCAACCGCATCGGCTCGTATGTTAAAATCGGCCCCAATTGCCTGATCAAAAATGCCACGATTGCCGATGGGGTGGAGATACTCGCCAACAGTGTGATTGAAGATGCCGTGGTTGGCGCCGACAGCAGGATCGGGCCGTTCGCCCGCCTCAGGCCGCAAGCCGAATTGGCCGATCATGTGCATATCGGCAATTTCGTCGAAATCAAAAAATCCACGGTAGCCAGTGGCAGCAAAATCAACCATTTGAGCTATATTGGCGACAGCGAAATTGGCAGCAAGGTCAATGTCGGCGCCGGCACCATCACTTGCAATTACGATGGCGTGAATAAATTCAAGACCATCATCGAAGACGGCGCTTTCATCGGTTCCGACACCCAGTTGGTGGCGCCGGTAACGGTCGGCAAAAACGCCACGATAGGTGCCGGATCGACAATCACCAAGGATACGCCGGCGGAGCAACTGACGTTGAGCCGAGTCAAACAGGTTAGCGTCGCAAGCTGGCAACGTCCGGTAAAATTAGCGGAAACTGTTCCAGACAGTTCTCTGCACTCATTACATCCCTGTAAGTCGGAGAAAGAATAATGTGTGGCATAGTCGCGGGCATCGCTCAACGTAACGTGGTGCCGATTTTGATCGAAGGTCTGAAACGGCTGGAATACCGGGGATACGATTCCGCCGGGCTAGCGGTGATTCATCAGGGTGAAATATTCCGCAAACGGGAATTGGGTAAGGTTAAGGGCCTGGAAGCCTTGATCGCCAGTGATCCGATACAAGGCAATGTCGGTATCGCGCACACTCGTTGGGCCACTCATGGCAAACCAAGCACCAGCAATGCCCATCCCCATTTAAGCCAGGATAAAGTGGCGGTGGTGCATAACGGCATCATCGAAAATCACGACAACCTGCGTACCGCGCTGCAACAAAACGGCTACCAGTTCACCTCGGAAACCGATACCGAAGTCGTTGTCCATAAAATCGCCGAGGAACTGAAAACAGCAGATAGTCTGCTGGATGCGGTGAAACGCACCGTCGCCACCCTGCAGGGTGCCTACGCATTGGGCGTGGTGTATTCCGACCAGCCGGATATTTTGATTGCCTGCCGCAAAGGTAGTCCGTTGGTGATAGGGATCGGTATAGGTGAATATTTCATCGCCTCGGATATAGCGGCCCTGCTGCCTGTCACGCAACGTTTTATCTTTCTGGAAGATGGCGACATCGCCGAATTGACCATCAATGGCGCCAGTATTTACGACAAAAACGGCAGCCGAGTGGTGCGTCCAGTCATCGAAAGCCAGCTAAAAGCCGATTCGGTGGATAAGGGCAAATACCGCCACTATATGCTGAAGGAAATTTACGAGCAGGCATGGGCGGTGTCCGAAACCCTGGAAGGGCGTTTCATCGGTAACCGGCTGCAAGACAACGCCTTCGGCCACAATGCGGCGGAAGTGTTTGACCAAGTCAAATCCATCCAGATCCTGGCCTGCGGTACCAGCTATCACGCGGGCCTGGTGGCGCGCTACTGGTTTGAAAAACTGGCCAGGGTTCCTTGCTCGATCGAAGTTGCCAGCGAATTCAGATACCGCAATCCGGTCATTGCAGCGGATACCTTGGTGGTGACGATTTCCCAATCCGGTGAAACCGCCGATACCCTGGCAGCACTGCAAGAAGCCAAAAGACTGGGTGTCAAGCATTCACTGGTGATCTGTAACGCCCCCGAAAGTTCGCTGGTCAGAGAGTCCGATTTAGTGATGATGACCCGCGCAGGTCCGGAAATCGGGGTAGCATCGACCAAAGCCTTCACTACCCAATTAGTAGCATTGCTGATGCTGGTGATTGCGGTCGGACGTAGGTTTGCGTTGACCAAGGAATTGGAGGAAACCATCGTTTCCGAGTTGTTCGGTTTGCCGGGCGCCATTGAGCAAACCTTGAAACTGGATTCGGCGATTGAAATCCTGGCGCAACGCTTTGCCGACAAGCAGAACGCCTTGTTTCTGGGCCGTGGCACTCATTATCCGATTGCGATGGAAGGGGCGTTGAAGCTGAAGGAAATTTCCTATATTCATGCCGAAGCCTATCCCGCCGGGGAATTGAAACATGGCCCGTTGGCGCTGATCGATGCGGAAATGCCGGTGGTGACCGTGGCACCGAATAACAGTTTGTTGGAAAAACTCAAATCCAACATCCAGGAAGTCAGTGCCCGTGGCGGCCAGTTGATTGTATTCATGGACGAAGCCTTGGATGAGTCTAGCGACGAAAACGTGTTCGTGTTGAAAATGCCCAGCGTCGCCAACATCATTTCGCCTATTGTTTACACCATACCGCTGCAACTGCTGTCGTATCACGTGGCGGTATTGAAAGGAACCGATGTCGACCAACCGCGCAATTTGGCAAAATCGGTGACCGTGGAATAACGTTGGCAATGAACATCTCGTTTGAAATCGTACCCAGAAGCCTGGAGGCTTTTGACGAACAATATGCCTTCGTGGAAAAGCTGGATGACGGCATCAACATCATCAATGTGCCGGACATTCAGCGCTTCGATACCCGTAGCTGGGAGTTGGCTACCCGTATCGATCGCAGTAAATTCCGCTTTATTCCGCATTTTCGCGCGATCGATTTTAAAATCGATGGCGGCGAGCTGTTCCGCATTATCGAGGAATACCGGCTGGATAGCGTGTTACTGGTGTCCGGCGATCCGCCGGAAGGCTTGAAGCGGGCTTATTACAATACCGACGTGGTCGATTTGATCCGGGCGGTGCGCCAATATTTCCCCAAGCTGGCTATCTACGCCGGCTTCGATCCGCACCGGCAAGGATTGCAGGATGAATGCGACTATACCCAACGCAAGGCCGATGCCGGCGCCACCGGCTTTTTCTCCCAGCCTTTCTACGACAAACGTTTGATCGAAATCTACGCCGAACACATGCACGGTCTGGAAACCTATATCGGTATCAGCCCGATCACCACCCAGGCTTCGAAGAATTACTGGGAAGTCAAAAACAAGGTCAGGTTTCCCAAGAGTTTCCGGCCGGATTACGACTGGAACGTCGAATTTGCCAATCAGGTAATCGCCTCGGCGGCGGCCAGCGGTTTGAATGTGTATTTCATGCCGATTCGGATTGATTTGGAGAGGTATTTTGGGGGGATTAGGTTGGGTATGTAAGGGCGGATGCCATTAGGCGATCCGCCGGAGAAATGGCGGAGACAAACATCCCGGTTGAACCGGGAGAGTCCCCAGCTTACAGGTTGTTTTTTATCAAGCGTTGAGCGTGGATTTGTGTCTAGTTAACCCTACAAATCCCATGAGCCCTGAGAGAAACAGCCACGCAGCCGCTGGGATAGGAACAGCTGTGAGCTGTATCGAGCCATCGGCCGCCGATAAAAGGGAAAAGCCACCACCGGCAACATCTTGCCCCAGTACACTAGTGATACCGGTCAGCAAGTCCGGATTGCTTAGATTGATTGAAAAAAGTGCAGAGCCACCGTTAATGGTGTTGGGAGAAAAGACATCCGTGCCCGAGAGCTGTAATTCCAATTGTGAAACACCCAAGCCGGATGTCAAGTCAATAAATGCTGAACCACCGGTAATCGTACCCGATAATATAGCATCACCATCATCAAAGCCGGTATCGGATGTAAAACTGTAATTCGAGGTTGGATCGAAATACACATTGACTTCACCAGACGTATAATTTATGTTTGATAAATTTCCGACATTTGAATAAGTGCCGCTAAACGATGCGGTTGCGGTTACCTCGAATCCGGCGCCAGTTCCGGAAATATCAAGTCCCGGAACGTTAATGCCGATATTGTTCAAAAAATGCCCACTAACCAGGGTTTGATAATAACCATTAAAGGTGCTGCCGCTGGTTAGCTGAATTAGAGTAACACCGGCCCCAAAGTCATATGTATCAAACGGTCCAACAGTTGGTTCCGTACCAAGTGCACTTGGCGCTTGGGAATAATCCACACTGCCTACCCAAGGTACGCTAGCAAATGCGGAAGGTGCCATTAAACTCAATCCTAAAGCTAAGCAAATGCTTGGTTTTATGAAAGCTTGTTTACTCATGTCGTATTCTCCAAATAAAAAAAATCTATGTTCCTTCAGCCATTTTGGTAGATCTTAAAATTGCAACAAATCAATTTGAAGAACCAGGCAGTAATGTCCCTTGCTATACATAATAAATATTTGATTATACTGAGTCTGTGTGGTAGCACACTTAAGATGGAAATGCTCTTATTAATCGTTCCCACGTTCTACGTGGAAATGCAGCCTTAGACGCGCTGCGTCGTCCTGTAAAATTATGATTCGCTATCGCGGCCTGATCTAATATCGGTTCCCGCCTAGCGGAAGCCAACGGCGTACGACGTGCGAGCGCCTGGACGGCGCGAGTCAGAACCCCGGATCCACGATGTATCCTTGCATCGCCCCTAACGGGCTGATCCCGTCAAAAGCTTCGGTGCTCGGCGCGGCAAACGGGATTAACCCCGTCCCGCTAGAAAAATAAAGTAAGGTAGGTTACGTTGCCGCGATAGCGGTTACGTGACATGTCATCTGTAAAATAGTGTGTCGTCATGCCCGCGGGACTCGGGCATCCAGAGCCATGGACGGTGGCGGTTGGATGAAGCCAGCCATAATCGATTTTAATACAGTGGGTCCATGGATATTCAGCAATTAAACCGTGATTTTAGTATTGCAAACCAGCTTGAAATAATTTCAGGCCAGGGCGGCTTGCCCATGATTAAAATCGACAATGGCAGCGCCAGGGCCTTGATTTCGGTGTATGGGGCGCAAGTGTTGTCGTATCAGCGGTTGGATCAAAACGAGGATATGTTATTTTTGAGCCAACAATCCGAGTATGCCGAGGGCAAGGCTATTCGCGGCGGCATTCCGGTGTGTTGGCCCTGGTTCGGGCCGGACCCCAAGGGTTTGCAGCGCCCCAATCATGGTTTCGTTCGTAATCACTTTTGGCAGCTAGCGAAAACGGAAGCAATCAGCGAGGCCGAAACCAAGGTCAGCCTGCTGTTCAACGAAAGCTTTAAAAAAGAAAATACTTGGCGGCAGGCGTTTATGTTGATGCTGGAGATTAGCGTCGGTCCCAGCTTGCAATTAAAGCTGACGACATATAATACCGGCGATAAGCCTTTCTCGATTACCCAGGCTTTTCATAGTTATTTTCGGATCGGCCATATCAAGCGTGTGAAGGTTTTAGGGCTGGAGGATTGCGAGTATTTCGATAAATTGGATCATGGCACCCAAAAATCTCAAAATGGCGCCATCACGGTTACCAGGGAAGTCGATCGGGTCTACACCAACGCGCTAAAGGATTTGATTATCGTGGATTCAGTGTTCAAGCGCCGGATTCGGGTTAGCTCTCCCGACACCAGCACGGCAGTAGTCTGGAATCCCTGGGCCAAAACCATCAAAAAAATGCCGGATTTAGCCCCCATCGCTTACCAGCAATTTATTTGCGTAGAGGTGGGAAATATAGCGTTCGACCTGATTCAGATTCAACCGGGCAGCCAGTATAGCCTGCAAGCCGATTACAGTTTGCTGCCTGATTTAACCGATTGAGGCTTGGGAAGGAGGCTCCGGCGGGCGGCGACGCGCTGATGATGGTCTTTTTAACTCACGCATTCGGGTATAAGATAGAAACAGACAGATGACCGCTTCAACCCAAGCCTATCCTAATAAACAGCCCTGTTTTGAAACGAATACAAACCCAGATGTGGAGCTAGCAAAATGAGTTTTATTGAAATCTATTTTAATAGTTCGCTACAGAACTCGGTTGAAATCGAGAGTAACTCCGCGACTATCGGCCGGGCCGGCTATAACCCCATTCAAATAGATAATAAAGGCGTTTCATTGCTGCATGCCGCTATTACACAACAAAATAAAGAATGGTTTATCGAGGATTTAAATAGCACCAATGGCACCTATTTAAATGGAGTGAAGATAGAGGGTAAGCAGAAACTAAAATTCGGCGACACCATCAGTATTTGCAAGCATGATTTGAAGTTTGTCAACGAACGCGGCCATGGCGGACAAGCGCAGAATATTCACCAAAGCGACGACAGTGACAGGACGATGATGGTCGGCAACAGCCAGCCCGCCGCCGGCACGCAAAAGGCTAGTAATTGTTATTTATTGGTGCATGGCGAAAAACGCAATATCAATAAGTTATTACTGAATCGGGATTACTATTCCATCGGTAAGAGTAAGCATAGCGACCTGTGCGTCGGCGGCTGGTTTACCCCGAAACTGGTGGCCGAGATTTCACGTATCGGCAATAGTTATTATCTGTTTCCGAGAAAGAATAAACTGGTCAAACTGAATGGCCGCGAGTTAAGTTCACAAATCAAGTTGAGTAATGACGACAGTATCACCATCAAAAATCTGTTATTGAAGTTTATGGAAGAATAACTCCTATTGGCAGATCAAAATAACCGAGATATTGTCGGTGCCGCCATTTTGGTTGGCGATGTCTATCAACTCCTGGGTCTTTTCCTCGATATTTTCTCGGCAAAGATTTTTCAAAATATCGGCTATCAGGTCATCCTCGACCAAATCGGTCAAGCCGTCCGAACACAGCAGGAAACTATCGTTGGCTTCGATAGCGATAATTTGAATATCCGGCTTCACTTCGGGCTTGGGGCCTATGCCTTGGTATATGACGTTCGAGCCCGGAGCTTCGCCGATTCGGCCATTGTCGAGCCAATTTTGATAAGCCGAATGGTCCTTGGTCAGTTGCGTCAAGGTCTGGTTTCGCCAGCGGTAAAGCCGGCTGTCGCCGAGGTGAAACACGTGCATGTTAGCCGACGTATCACTGAATTTACAGCCGACCAGCGTCGTGCCCATGCCGTTGCCATCGGCCATTTGCGCATCCTGGTTATAGCGGTAAATGGTTTGGTTGGTTTCAATCAGAATGTCCGCAATAATTTGGCCATCGGTTTCGAGCGCCTGGTAAGGGTCGGAAGAGCCGGCTCGATTCAGGAGGCCGATGATTTTTTGCCAAAAGCCGGTTTGAACCGGTTTGTTGGGCGCCGGCGGTAAATAACGTTCGAGTAGCTGGTTGATTAACTGGGTCGCTTCGGCGCTGGCCCTGTCGCCGTATTGGTGGCCGCCCATGCCATCGGCCAGTAACACTATTCCGGCATCGTCGTTGATCAGGATGGTGTCTTCATTATGCGCGCGGCGCTGACCGCAATCGGTTTTGCCGCAAACATAATATCGATTGAAAACCTGGGCTATCGCCATAATAGTTACCTGCCTCGGATGTCGAGTTTTGCCTGGATGGCGCGCGTCTCAAGTCTATCCTGTTACGGCGCGCCACGGCCGCTTAAAAGAACAGTTCGCGCATTTTCAGTCCCGGACGCTCGGCGCGCATGAAGGCTTCGCCGACCAGGAAGCTATAAATGCCGTTGTCCTGCATCAATTTGACGTCTGCCGGGGTGTGGATGCCGCTTTCGGTAACGATCAGTTTGTCGGCGGGAATGGTGTTTTTCAAGTCCAGCGTGGTTTGCAGCGACACTTCAAAAGTGCGCAGATTACGGTTGTTGATGCCGATCATGTTGGTATTCAGCTTTAATGCCCGCTCCAGTTCGGCCGCGTCGTGTACTTCCACCAATACATCCAGTCCCAGTCCGGTGGCGGTGTCGGCCAGTTCCTTCAACAGGGCATCGTCCAAGGCGGCGACGATCAGCAAGATGCAATCGGCGCCCAGTGCGCGGGATTCGTGAATTTGATAAGGATCGATCATAAAGTCCTTGCGAATCACCGGAAGCGGACATTTATCCCGTACCATTTGCAGATTGGCTTCGGAGCCCTGGAAAAATTCCTTGTCGGTCAACACCGACAAGCAACTGGCGCCGTTCATCGCATAATCCACCGCAATCTCGACTGGTCTGAAATCTTCCCGAATCACGCCCTGGCTGGGCGAGGCTTTCTTGATTTCGGCGATGATGGCCGGTTTTTGGGCATCGGCTTTGCCGCGCAAGGCCTGATAAAAACCGCGCGGGCCTTGCACGCTGCCGGCGATTTCCTGCAGCATCGAGAGCGGCGTGTTGGCCTTGCGGCGAGCGACTTCTTCGGCTTTCTTGGCAAGGATGGTTTTTAGGATGTCGGGAGTATCTGTCATGTTTTTATGTTCGATTTAGTGAGGTGTCGCTATCGCGACTGATTATATTTTAAGTCGGTTCGCGCACCGACAGGCGCGATACTTTTCTTTGCTTGTCCAAAGAAAAGTATCCAAAAGAAAAGACACCCCAATGCCGCATATTTCCTGCGCTCCAACGGTTTCGAACTGGTTTTTTCGAAGGGGCATCCCTGCCCCTGCGAAAAAAGCGATGCATCCCTGCGTCGCCCCTGTCGGGCAATGCCGTTCGAAACCGCCGGTGCTCGGCGCGGCAACAGGGGAGAAAACCGTTTCAGATCGGTAGGTCCGATTAGCGAAGCGTAATCGGACGCATGTCAGCGAATGTTAATCATCCCCTGCTACCGTCAAATCCAAATCATCACCCCAATTTTCCGGATAAATTCCCTTTTCAACATACTGATGAAAACTGGAATACGGCCAATCAATGACTCTTTTGACAATCGCATGTTTAACCGGATTGATATGAACATAATCCACATGGCGTTCAAAGTCGGCTTCATCCCGTAGCGAATGCTCCCAAAAATGCCGTTGCCATATTCCACGTTCGTTCGCGGCTTTACGCACATCCGACCGATACTCTGTTTTCGGTATCACTCGCGAAACCCCGCTTTTAATCAATCGCCAGCGTTTGCTGAAATTCGCATCGCCCGGCGGCAATGTCCAAACCGCAGGCATGTGTTCCGGCAACACCACCCAGGCGTCGATTTTAAACGGATACCGTTCTCTTACCGCGCGCACGGTTTTGCGCAATAAATCGTTGTTTTTTCGTTCCAGCAAATTCACCGTAAAAAACCATGTTCCACCTGGGACAAATGCGCATCGGTAATTGGGCATGGATTTTAAAATTTCGGGATTATGAGTTTATACATGCGTCCGATTACGCTCCGCTAATCGGACCTACGGTCCTAAAAAATAATCCAACAACTTATATTCGCCCAACGAGTTTTTCCCCTTTTGCCGCGCCGAGCACCGGAGGGTTTGAGCGGAATTGCCCTTTAGGGGCGATGCAGGGAGGCATCGCGTTTTCGGAGGGCTATGGATAGCCCTTCCGAAAACCCCGTTCAAAGCCTTCGGAGCGCAGGATCAAAGCGGCATTGGGGTGTCTTTTCTTTTGGATACTTTTCTTTGGACAAGCAAAGAAAAGTATCTCGGCTGTCGGGCCGAGACCCGACTTCTAAAAGACCCTATCGCGATAGCGATACAAAACTAAAAACTACGTTGCCCGAGAATATTCTATCAACGCCTCAAACTTCCCTAACGCAGTCCCATCAACCAACACCTCATGCGCCCGTTTCACCCCAGACGCCAACGAATCGGCCAAATCGGCCGCATAAATCGCCGCGCCGGCGTTCAAGGCCACGATGTCTCGCGCCGGGCCAGGTTGATTATTCAACACCTGGCGGATAATTTCCAGGCTGGACCGCGCATCAGTTACCGCCAAACTGGCCAGATCGGCGCGTTGCAAGCCAAATTGCTCGGGCGTGACGCGGTAGCTGGTCACCTCGCCGTTTTTCAATTCGGCCACATCGGTCGTCGCGGCGATGCTGATCTCATCCAGGCCGTCCTCGGCATGCACAACCAGTACATGGCGGCTGCCGAGTTGTTTCAGCACTTCGGCCACCGGTACCAGCCATTGTTTGTCGAATACGCCGATCAATTGATGCGGGGCATTGGCCGGGTTGGACATCGGGCCGATCAGATTGAACAGGGTTCTGACCCCCATTTCCTTGCGGGCATTGACCGTATGGCGCACCGCGCTGTGATGTTTGGCGGCAAATAAAAAGCCGACGCCGATTCGATTGACACAGTCGGCGACTTGTTCGGCCGGCATATCCAGGTTGATGCCGGCGGCTTCCAGTACGTCCGCGCTGCCGCAACTGCTGGAAACCGAACGATTACCGTGCTTGGCGACCTTGCCGCCGGCCGCCGCCACGACAAAGGCCGCCGTGGTGGAAATGTTAAAAGTGTTGGCGCCGTCGCCTCCGGTACCGCAGGTATCGATCACATGCTCGCCGGTCACGGGAACGTGCCGCACCAATTCGCGCAGCACGCCGACCGCTGCGGCGATTTCCTCTATGGTTTCGCCCTTGCAGCGCAAGGCAATCAGGAATCCGGCGATTTGAGCGTCGCTCAATTCGCCGTTCATCATCGCCCGCATCACCGCGCGCATTTCATCGCCGCTAAGGTTTTGCTGGTCGAGCAGTTTTTGCAGTGTGGTCTGGATTTGCATCGGTTTTAAATCGGGCGCATCAAGTGATTGGTCGGGACGGTTACGCTAATCTGGCTAATAGAATTTATTGACCGGCTTTATGCTCGGAAAACACCTGCACATTGCCGGCGCTATCGAACGACACCACATCATAATTATCCTGCCGGCCGCCCATTTCCATGCCGGGGCTACCCATCGGCATGCCGGGCGCGGAAATACCGACCACTTTGGGTTTGGTTTGCAGCAGTTTTTGGATGTCGGCGGCGGGCACGTGGCCTTCGATCACATAGCCATCGACAATGGCGGTATGGCAGGACGCCAATTTTTCCGGCACGCCGTATTTTTGCTTGATCGCCTGCATGTCGTCGCTGACGATGTCCTTGATCGCAAAATGATTTTGGCTGACATGTTCTATCCATTTGCCGCAGCAACCGCAGGTTGGGCTGCGATAAACGGTCATTTCCCGGTCGACCGCTTCCTCGGCCGTAGTCGTCATGCTCGTCGCCAGCAGTATAGTGCTAACCATCATTTTCAAGCGTTTCATAAAATACCCCCGTATCGGCTTTTCAAACAGAGCATATTGTACGCTGCCGGGGCGGGTAATGCACAAAGCCCTATTCGCCGTTCAGGGTCAACAGCAGCGCGCGGCCGCCGCCGTGGTTGCGGTGTTCACATATATAGATGCCTTGCCAGGTGCCCAGATTGGGGCGGCCGTTGCTGACGGGAATGGTTAGGTTGCAACCGAGGATGCTGCTTTTCAGATGCGCCGGCATGTCGTCGTCACCTTCGTCCAGATGCCGGTAATAAGGCTGATTTTCCGGCACGGCGCGATTGAAATAGCTCTCGAAATCCTGCCGCACGGTCGGATCGGCGTTTTCGTTAATCGTCAGCGAGGCCGAGGTATGCTTGATGAATACCTGTAACAGGCCGATTTTGACCGCGCGCAGTTCCGGTAACTGGGAGAGGATTTCATCGGTGACCAGATGAAAGCCACGGTTTTTCGGTTTGAGGCGTATTTCCTTTTGAATCCACATGGGCGGCTCAACAATCTAAATTAAAGGTTGGAGGGATGAAGAAACCTGTTTATCGGCTGGCGGCAAGATAGTAGTCGATCAGGATTTTCGCGGCGGCATTGGCATTGCGCATGGTATCGGCGCGTCTTTGGATTTGCTCGCCGACGATAGCGCCGGAGATTAAGGTCGTTAATTGTGTCGCCAGCAGCTCGGCGTCGGTGATGCCGGCTTGCGTTGCCAGATCGGCCAACAGCTTGCGGAAGTCGGTGTAAAACTCGGCGGCGGCCTGTTGCACCGGGTTATTTTCGGCGGCAAATTCGGCGGCGGCATTGATGAACGGGCAACCGCGAAATTCCGGCGTGTTCAGTAGCGACTGAAACACGTCGAATACCGCCAGCAGTTTTTGCCTAGGATCACCGGCGCTGTTTTCGATACCATTTTGGATGTGCTTCAGCATGGCGGCTCGGCTTTTGCGCAAATGCGCCAGCACTAGATCGTCCTTCGATGGAAAGTATTTATATAGGCTCATCTTGGTGGTGCCGGCCGCCTTGACGATCGCATCGACACCGGTAGTTTTGATGCCCTGGCTGTAAAACAGCTGGGAGGCTGTCTGCAAAATATGTTCTTGAAGATTACGCGTCATAAAAAACAGGAATAAATAAACTTGCAACTATACAGACCGGTATGTATTATTTCAACATACCGACCGGTCGGTATAGGTGTAACATTTAGTAACTCACGGAGATAACATCATGATCACACTGTACGGTATTGCCATCAGCAACTATTACAACAAAGTTAAATTCGCCCTGTTGGAGAAAAGCATCGCTTTTGCCGAAGAAGATTTGGCACCGGTTCAAACTGATGCCGTATTAAAGCGCTCACCGTTGGGCAAAATACCGTTTATTAAGACCGAGGACGGTTATTTGTCCGAGTCGCAAGCCATTCTGGAATATCTGGAAGAAGCCTTTCCGGAAAATCCGCTCTATCCGGCCGATGTTTTCCAGCGTGGCAAATGCCGTGAGTTCATCCAGCATATCGAATTGAATGTCGAGCTGATTGCCCGCCGCATCTATTCCGAGGCCATTTTCGGCGGCACGGTATCGCAGGAAACCAAGGACGAAGTGAGGACCAAGGTCGAAGCCGGTTTGGCTGGTTTGGCTCGGTTGATGGCATTATCGCCGTATGCCTTGGGCGACCATTTCAGTGCCGCCGACATCGTGGCTTGGCCGCATCTGCAATTGGTGTCGTTCGCCACCCAACAAATTTACGGCAAGAACTTGGTGGCCGAGCACATTCCTGGTATCGATGCCTATATGCAGTTGATAGAAAGCCGTCCCCATGCGCAACAGGTCGGCAAGGATAGAGCTGCGGCCTTGGAAGCATTTTTTAAGAACAGGTAAGCAAGGGGTGTAGGGAGTGAGACGCTACGACGTTCACGGCAACAACCGTGGGCCAGCGCTCCATGCACTAGCCATGGTCTGTGAGCCGCCCAAGTTTCGCTATCTTGGGCCGATTTTGGGAGAACGGCAGCTGGGATGGCTCGATAGGCTCAATGCCGATTAATCGGGGCGGGGTCGCTCGCGCCAGTCGGTTTTGCCTAGGCCGAAGCGGTCGATTTTTTTGTATAGGGTGGTGCGGGTAATGCCCAGTTGTTTGGCGGCCAGGGAAATATTGCCGGCGCAGGCCTGCAGGCTGGTTTTGATGCCTTGGATCTCCCATTCTTCCAAGGTCATGGCTTTGCCGTTCAGTCGTTGCTCAAATAAAGCGGGCGCATGACCCTGTTGGGTCATGTCGCTGGCTTGGGTGGTTTTTTCCAGTTCTTCGACAAAATCCAGCGGCAGATCGCCGGGCGTTATCAAAGCATCTCCGGCTGTGTAGAGCGTGGCTCGGATCACATTGATCAACTGCCGAATGTTGCCGGGCCAGGGATGTTGTTCGATCAGGGTGATCACGCTGGGGCAAATGCTGATGGATTCCGCATGCGGCAGATTGGCCAGTTCGCGCTGTAGAATATGATGAATGATGGCTTGCTTGTCCTCGCGCTCGCGTAGCGGTAGTAAATGGATTTGAGCGCCGTTGAGCCGGTAATACAAGTCGCGGCGGAAGCGGCCGGCTTCGACCGCCTCCAGCAAGGGAACGTTGGTGGCGGCTACGATCTGCACGTCGACTCGAATTGGTTTGCTGCCACCGACCGGAGTAAACTCCGATGTTTCCAAGACTCGTAATAGCGTCGTTTGCAAATCCAAACTCATGTCGCCGATTTCGTCCAGAAACAGTATGCCCTTGTCGGCCAGCAAAAATTTGCCGGGTTTGCCGGCGTTGCGAGCGCCGGTGAAACTGCCGGCTTCGTAGCCGAATAATTCGCTTTCGATCAAGTCATGCGGGATCGAGGCGCAATTGATGGCTATCAAGGTTTGATGGCGGCGCGGGCCGGCGTTTTTGATCAGGTTGACGAAGTGATCCTTACCGACGCCGGATTCGCCGGTGATTAGGATCGGGATCTTATGGTTCTGCAGTTTGACGGCCTTATCGATTAACGCAGTCAACGCTTCTGACATTGCCGATTCGTTGTGTTGCGGCGGTTTCTTCGCCAGGCGGAAGGGGATTTTTTCCAACACCCGCGCCTGTGCCAGCGGATTTTGGGTCAGGGGTAGATTGGTGTTGAGTAGTACGCACAGCAAATGCAGAAAGGCAAACAGTGAATTCATGCATTCCTGGCGATCGCTGATCAAGCCGATTACCGCTATCAGGTTGCCGTCTTGATCCAGCAAGGGATAGCCGACCGTGGTAAAGGGATGCAGCAGGCTCAGAAAATGTTCCATGCCTTGAAACGCAATCGGTTTTTTCAGTTGCGCGGCGGTACCGATGCCATTGTTGCCTAAAACGGCTTCGCTCCAGCGGCTGTTTTGTTGGTGGAGACAGGTCATGAACGGGCTCGGAAACGGATTTTCGCCTAACACTTGCAACAGGCTGCCGTCGGTGTCGGTCAGCACCAACATGACGCCGGCTTCTTTCAGAAAAATATGAAACTGATGACCCAAGTGCGCCAGCAGATTAACCACGTCTTGTGCCTTATGGCTGGCCTTGGCCGGTTCCGCCGCATCGCGAAGATGTTCCCAGCAGGCGTAATTGCCTAACGGCAGTTGATAGTCTTCCAGACAGCGGCGCCAGGATTCCGAAACTTCGGGCCTGACCCAGTCGGCATGATCGGGAACGCAGCGGGATTGAATCATCCAGCGCCAGGCTTGAACCGGACGATCGATTTCATAAGCAAGTGAACGCTTAAACGCAACGGCTTCCTGGATGATTTTAACGTTGTGGGGCAGATGTAGGGCAATATCCATTTTTCCTCTTTATTTTGGCGCGCGGCAATAGTTTCGGCGCAAAACATAAACATAAAAAACAGTGACTTAGCTGTTTTGATGAATGTGCAGTCAAAATAACAAATTCCGAAAAAGAGGCAATGCGACATAACGTCACATTGCCTTATTCTATTGCGGAATAAAGGACTATTGAACTTTCGGTGAGGGGTGTTGCTGAGGAAATTACATTCTTGGGTCTTCGCGGGTGGCGGCGGCCCATTCCGGTGAATAGCCATCCATAATGCTCAGGTCGGGTATCTCCATCACCACCGACTCGGTGGCCATCAGGGTGGTGATGACGCTGACCGCATTACGCAATGCCAGACGCGTGACTTTGACCGGATCGATAATGCCGATCTCCAGAAAATGGCCGTAGCGTTGGTGTTGGATATCGAAAGCCTGCCGACGATCCGATTCCGCGTCAAGTCTGGCGAGAACCGTTTCGCCACTCAACCCGGAGTTGGCCAGCAATTGTTGCAACGGCGCGGCGAGAGCCTGACGCATGATCGCTATGCCTTGCTGTTGTTCGGCGTTTTCGGCGATCACTTCGGCGATGGCCGGCAGGCAGTTGTACAGCCCTACGCCGCCGCCCGGCAGCACGCCTTCTTCCAGCGCGGCCTTGGCCGACATATAGGCGTTTTCGATCCGCACCAGGCGTTCCTTGATTTCGACATCGGTAATCCCGCCGACCTGAAAATGGCCTACTTTGCCGGCCAGCATCGCGATGCGCTCTTCCAGTTCGTCGATGTCGTGCCGGTTGCCGGTGGCCGAACCTTGACCGGGTTTTTGCGCGCGTATGGCCTCGGCTTGCTGGCGAAGCGACCGGCTGAGTTGGCGGATGCGCGCTTGGTCACCGATACCGCCGATGATGGTGGTTTGTTCGGCGGTAATTACCGCGCGGCGGGCCTGGCCGAGTTGGGCCAACGTGACTCGTTCGAGCTGGTCTCCGCGCCCTTCGTGCAAGGCCTGGCCGCCGGTCAGCAAGGCCAAGTCGTTGAGCCGGTTGAGGCGTTTGTCGCCAAATCCAGGCGGCTTGATTGCCACCACGTTGAACACGCCGCGAATGTGATTCAGCAGCAAGCCGGTCAAGGCCTGATCATGGACGTTTTCCGCGATAATCAACAGTGGCCGGTTTTGGTCGGCGACTTGTTCCAGGATGGGGACCAAGTTCATCAAGTCAGTGATTTCCCGGTCGTAAAGCAGGATGTAGGGATGATCCAGCACCGCTTCGTTACGGGTTTTGTCGGTGACGAAGTACGGCGACAGATAACCTTGGCCGAAATGGATGCCTTCGACGATGTCCAGTTGATCCTGTAACGCGCTACCTAATTGAAAACTCAGGGTTCCATCGGCCCCTAGTTCAGCCAAGGCCCGAGCCAGCAATTGTCCCACTCCAGGTTCGGACTTGGTGGCGACGGCGGCGATTTTCTCGATCCAGTCGGCGGTGACGCCGGTGACGGCTTGTCTGTGCAGATGCTGCTCGACCAAGGTCAACGCCAGATCTAGGCCTTTTTTCAGCTCCAGCGGATGAAAGCCGGCCGCCACGCTTTTCAGGCATTCGCTGGCGATGATGCGGGCCAGCACGATGGCGGTGGTAGTGCCGTCGCCGACTTGCCTGGATACGGAACCGGCCACGTCGCGCAGCATGCGTCCTCCCAGATCGGCTATTCGGTCTTCCTGGATAATGGCGTTGGCGACGGTGACGCCATCGCGGGTGAAAATCGGCGCGATACCATCGGTCCGGTGCTGAATCAGGACGGCCGGTCCGGCACTGCCCAGCGTAACGCTGGCGGCGCGGGCGACGGTGTTCATGCCATGCATGATGCGTTGCCGTGCTTCGGGGTTATAGATGATTTGTTTGCTCATGGTGATGTCGTCTGCGGTTATTGGGGCAAAACTAGTGATATGGAATTCCCCCTCTTTGAAAAAAGAGGGGCTAGGGGAGATTTTTTAAATGAATCCCCTCTCGATCTCCCGTGTTGAAGGGGAATAAATCCAGATAACTAGTTCGCCAAAAAGTTAGGTTCGGTCTTTCATCAACGCTTGGCCGGCCTTGGCGCGTGACTGTCGGGCTCGTTTCAGCCGTAGCCAGATCCAGGTCAACTTTTTATCATTATGGTCGAGCGCCAGTTTGAAGGCCTCCTCCTCCTCGGCCGGCATGCGTTTTTGCCAGAATTCCAGCAGTTCGGCCACGCGCTCCTGGCCCAGTTTGTCTGTCAGCCTTCGTTCTTCGGCAACCAGATGGCGTATGCTTTGTTCCAGTTCCTTAACCATTTGGATGATAAAGTCCTGATCTTCGGATCTCATGCGACTCAGGCGGCGCTAGGTAAAAATTTTTCCAGATAGATCTTGTTTTGCGGTATGCCAACATCGGCGCAAACGGCGTAGGTGGCATCGACCATGCCAGGCGGTCCGCATAAGTACAGGTCCGGTTTGACGCCGGTTCCCCGCAGGTCGCGCCGCAATACATCGACCACGCTGCCTTTTTCGCCGCTCCAATTGTCGCTGGCTTTCCAGACGCAAATCCGTACCGACAAAGTTGGCATTTGGGCTTGCTGACGTTGTAATTCCTCGGCGTAAAACACCTCTTCCTCGGTATTGACGCCGAAATAAATGACACAAGGCTGAGGTTCTTCCCATTCGTGCATGCGCCGGACCATGGACAATATAGGTGCCAGGCCGGTACCCCCTGCCACGAAATAGCGCGGGGTGAAGCCGTTTTCCTTCAGCCCGAAAATACCCAAGGGACCGGTGACGTTGAGCTTTTGTCCGATATAGGCGTCGTTTTGCAGATAACTGGAGAATTTGCCGTTGTCGACGATCCTAATCAGAAATTCCAGCTCGCCGCGATTGTTGGCGGTATTGGCCGGCGAATAAGACCGGAAAATATCGGTGCCGGGAATTTCCAGGTTGTAATATTGGCCTGAATCCAGCTTGATCTGTTGGTTGTCGCCGAGCTTATGTAAGCGCAGTTTCATCACATTGCAGGACACTTTGCTCAGTTCGGCTACTTCGGCTTCGAAGCCGAGATCGTCCGGCGAAAACGAAATGCGGTCGTAGGTATAGGGCACTTCGATTTCGACATCGCTGGTCGGATAGCAACGGCAAAGCAAGACATAGCCTTCCTCTTCTTCCTCGGGCGGCAAGGCTTGCACGCTGACTTTACCCATTTCGTAGTCGCCTTCGGTGCAAAATCCCTTGCAGGTGGCGCAACCGCCTTCCCGGCAAGAAGTCATCAGGTAAATATCCTGGCGCAAGCTGGCGCTGACAATGTCTTCGTCTTCATTACAGTCGAAGCAGACTGTTTCGCCATCCTCGGTGGTGATTTTGACTTGATGGGCGTTCACCTTAATTCTCCTTGTCGCTGACTTTGGGCGGCGATGTTGAAAAATGCCAAGACATGCTTGACGGCGTGCCGCGATGCATCCAGCGTTAATGAACAGCCTTCCTGCACCAGTTTGTTGTCGCGATAGATGGTCCAGCGCCACATGAATTCCAGGTCTTCGCTGAATGCCGTGTAGGAAGAGTCATCGTATAACTTGGTGATGTTGGCGTTTTCGCCGGGAAAGGCTGGCGGTGGGGACGATTTAATAGTTGAAAATAAATCCATCATGCTGAATCTGTCGGTTTAATGATTGATGATTTGATGTTACGCAACAGCTTGGCATTGGGCGGCTAAACCGTCCGCAAGCCTGAATATCGTGGCTTATTCGGATGACCGAACTCGCATTGTTTGCCCATGCGTCACACCGGTTTAACGTTAAAAGTGAGCGCCGCGCATTTCGCGCGGCGCTCTAACATGCCCTACCGACTCCCCCGCATACATTAAAAGAGTCGGCACCGAGACAAGTTACGGACGGTTACTGCAAGGTAAGCACTTTAACGCCGCGAACCTTGCGCAACTCAGTCAACGGTAAGTCGTAATAGCCGATGTTTCTGAGCTCCATCAATTTGGTGCCGAGGATACGGTCGGTATCCATGAACACATTGACCGGCATTATGGGTGGCTTGAAGGCTTGCCGGAAACCGATATGAATCCGTTCGGCCTCGTATTTGTCGGTGCAAGCCGCCATTTTTTTTAGCACCTCGTCGGCTTGTTTTTGTGCATCGCCGCCGCTGGCGCATTGGTTGAGAATCTGTGCGTCGTTGAACTCATGGTGTTTCAACAGCGCTACTTTTTCTTCCAGTTTGCATTCGATCCAGCCCCAATCGAGTTCAAGATCATAGCTGTCACGAAGCGGTGTGGTGTATTTGCGGCGAAAATCGCCCAACATTTCAACGCCCTTGGCCAGCGTGTTAAGGGCGCCGATTTTTTTGATCCATTCATCGCGTACCGGATTGTCATGAATTTTGTAATTTGCCATGCTTAACTCCTATGATTTCAGGTCTTCCAATTGACGATCCAGGCCCATCAATTCCGAAGTAATGGTGAATTTCTCGCCCAGGGTGAAGGCGCGACCGATGGTGGATGACACGTCCACCAGGAAGTCGTAGACGCTGAAGTTGCGGCCCAGAATTTCCGAGGCTTCCTCGCAATCGACTTCGATTTTGCCGGTGGCTTTCAGCCACCAGTAACCGGCACGGTCTTCAACCACCAGGGTTGGGTTGTCGGCCTTGCGCTCGCCAAGCAGGATTTCGTCGACGATGATGTTGATTTCGTCGGACTTTTTCAGCACCAGCACCACTTCGTTGCTTTCATGCACGACCTGGTTCTCTTCCGAAAAATATTCGTCGGCAAAGGCTTTGCCGGTTTTGGCCATAATGCCCGCGCCGTATGCGTTTGAACTGACTGACATGTTGCTCTCCTTATTTCATGCCTTGCATGACGGTTTTAATGATGGCGGCCTTGTCGAACTTGTAACTGACCTTGTCGGCAAAATCGATCTTCCAGTCGTCCAGTACCCGTTCCAGCGCGGCTTCCACCGCATCCTTGCTGGTGACGCCGGGTATTTCCGGAATCTTGGCGAAGATACCCATGAAGTCGCGCAAGGCTTGCACGGTGCGCGGCAGCCATTTATCGGTCCAGGTCCGCATCATGCGCCGGTTGTAATCGCCGAACTCGGCATCGTCACCCAGGCAGTCGAAGAACATGTCGGAGGTGATGCCCTTGGTTTGCGAGAAATACAGCTGCATCTGGTTGATGAAGAACGGTGTCAGCGTGTCGCCGTAGTAGGACGATAGCCGTTGGAAGAACTCGCGGCGCACGAATTGGCCGAACAGCGGGTCATAGACCATGTGGCAGGCCCAGAGGATTTCGTTCCAGTCGTAGGTCGCTTGCCAGATGTCCTGAACCGTTTCGCGGGCACCCTTGTAGATAGCGCCTTGGGTCCATTCCTTCTTAGGCTCGTCGGTGGATTCCGGAAAACCGGGCACCAGTTTGGCCAAAAAGGTTCTTTCCATTTGAATCATCTGGGCGTTGTCGACCTTGTCGAAACCGATCATCGCGATGCTCATCCGCAGGGTATCGCCCAGGCAGTCGCGCGAGGCCGAGGAGTGAGCGTTGAACAAGCCGTATTCGTTGAAGCAGAATGCGCCCAGATAATCGTTCAACACTTCGTCGCGCCAGGTCGGATCAATGGAGCGGGCCTGGCCTTCGGCGGAATAAGCCAGCAGAAAGCGTTCGGTGTAACGCCATTCCTCGGCCTTGTCCTTCACATAGGGCGCGTGCCAGCGTTTGGCCGGGTCGCGGTGCATATGCCAGTCGGTGGAATGCAGCTCGGTGGTTTCGTTGCCCCAGGACGGGCGACCGCCGTGGAATTTCTGGGTCCAGTCGCCCCAATCCAGGCCGCCGGGTATCCAATCCGGGGTTGGCTGGGCGTAACAGCAAAGCACTTCGTATTCCGATAAACGTCTGCCGCGCGGTTTGACGAAGTAATTCATTTTGCGCTGGGTATCCAGCGGCTGGTCCGGAATCGCATCCAGGATGACTTTCGCCATTTCCGGGTCGGTTAATCCGCGTTTTCCTTGTTGTACTTGTACAGACATTAAGATGTCTCCTTTGAAAGATGATGGGATCGACTTTTATAGTGCTTTCAGCGGGTCTTTAAACACGCAGCCCAGTTTTTTGATGTCGTCCAGGGTCCATAGCTTGCCGTTTTTATCGGTGTGCGGCTGGGCGATCAGGGTTTTGCCGTCGCTGCGCACGCCGTGCTGTTCGGCGATCACTTCCGACAGTTCGCGGCCTTCGTATTGTTCGAACATGTTTTGGCACTCGTAACGTTCGGGTTCGCTCAACCACATGCGTTCGCCCCAATCGTCGCTGAACGAATGACGTTTACCGTTCCACTCGTGTACGCGCAAGGTGCTGGCGCCCTTGCACAAGGATGGGCAGAACGGCACTTGCGAGACGCGGTCGATATAGATCGGATGGTTGTTTTCGATGAACCACATTAGCGGAATGAAGCCGCTGTTGGGGTCCTCGCAGCCGCGCGCGCGCCATTCGTCGTAGATCTTGCCGTAGTGGTCGTACCAGCCGGGATAGTTTTCCTCGAACCAGTCCATTTCTTCCTGGGTCGGCAAGGTCAAGCGGAAGAAGCCGGTCGGCCACAACGCATATGCCAACAGGAACAGGTCATGGTGTGCCCAGTAAGCGTCTTTCTTGGCGTCGCGCAGGCTGCGTGGCGACTCGACGCCGTATTTGCCCAAGCGGCCGATCCAGATGCCACCCCAATCTTCGTAAACCCAGCGGTTCCAGGTTTTAACCCAAGGCTCGACCTTGAATTTGGAGCCGTACTCGAACAGCATGCCCAACACCGGGGTGAAGTATTTTTGCTGGGTCCAGAAGGCGTTGTTGAGGTCGGTGTTCAAGTATTTCGAAGCCGCTTCGTCGTTGGCGATCGACACCACGGTTTGGTAACCGTTGGCCATGTGCCGAAGTTCGTCGGTTTCGATCGACAGGAACACGGTCGGAGTGATTTCGTCGCCGTTGGCGGCCGCCCATTCGGTGATTGCGACGATCAACGGATTGGTAAAGCAAGCTTCACCCACCAGTTGCAGGTTGATCGAACATTCGACCGCGTCGCCGGAGATGAAGCCGTCCGAGAATACCCGTTTCATGCCTTTCCACAGCGGGCCGATGGTGCGGGTGCGGCGGGCATCGTTATGGCCGGCGGGATCGTGGTAATGCTTGCTGTAGTAATAGTTGACGTAGCCGCATTGGTTGGTGTGGCGAATCTCGTCCAACACTTGGGCCAGATAGCCGTTTTTTTGCTCCGGCGCGGAAGCGGAATCCCACAGCATGCCGGTCGCGGCGATGGCGTTGTATTCGCCCACTTCTAGGAAGTTGGACGCGACTTTCATGGTTTCGCCCCATTTTGGATGCACGCGGTTGCCGGCATCCAGACGGGTCAACACGTCCTGCAAGCTGCCGAACTGGCGTTCGTCCTTGACCGATTCCATCCTGGCGTATTCCTTGGCGATCAGCTTGAACTGTTCCTTGGTTTCGTTGGCCATTTTGTATTTGGTGGGGTACTTGGTGCGGTTTTTATCAAAGTCCCAAGTAAAACTTTGTAACCAGCGGTGAACTTCCTGGGCATTGACGCTGGTCGGTGCGCGGTTGATGGCCAGCGCATCGGTTGCGGCTTTGGTAGCAGCACTTATAGCCATGTTGACTCCTCATAGATTGGTTTATAGGAATAAATGAGGCCGGCGCCATTCAACGGTTGGGAGCTTTTCTGTCGTCTTGAACGGCTTTCATCGTTTGCTCTGGCGCCAGCCTCCATGCACTAGAGCAACATGCGTACCAGTATTGGTGTTATTTTAAAAGCCTATAACTATTAACGAGTTGCGTATAAATGGCTCCTTTGTTTGTAAGAGCCGGGCTGCCGTAATAGCGTTTAGAAACTAGACAGTGCTTAAAAATCAAACGTCCAGTTTTATCGTGCAAGCCGTAAGGCGCCGCGTTGTTCTCCCTTTCTCGCGGACGGTAGAGTTCCGGCCGCCAAGTAGGACGGCAACGGTTGCTCGACTGCTGTGTGGAGCGGTTGGCTCTGAGCTACAATGCCGATTTCTATTGGAAATTGAGAGTAATGTATGAAACTGGTTACGTTTATCTGTAACGGACAAAGCAACATCGGGGCGTTGATTGATGATGCTATCGTTGCGGCCAGCGGCGAACTGCCAAACGACATGATGGAATTTTTGGCGGCGGGCGAATCCGCCAAAACCGAATTGCAACGGCAAATCGATAGCAGCGCCCCCCGCATTCCGATGACTGCCGTTACCTTGCTGGCGCCGGTTCCAAGGCCGGGCAAGTTTCTTGGGATTGGATTGAACTATGCCGACCATATTAGCGAAACCGGGCGGGAAAAACCGGAATATCCAACGTTTTTTACCAAGCAAAGTACCTGCGTGATTGCCAACGGCGAGGCGATTCATGTGCCGAATATCTCCGAAAAAGTCGATTACGAAGGCGAGTTGGCATTCGTGATTGGCAAGCGTTGTAAAAATGTGCCGGTTGATAAGGCTCATGAAGTGATTGCCGGTTACACGATTTGCAATGATGTCACGGTCCGTGACTGGCAGCAGCGCACGCCGACCTGGACCTTGGGCAAATCCTTCGATACCCATGGGCCAATGGGGCCCTGGCTGGTGACGGCGGATGAAATCGCCGATCCGCATAATCTCGGCCTTAAAACTTGGGTCGACGACGAATTACGGCAAAGTGCCAATACCGGCGAGATGATATTCAACTGTTACGAAATGGTGGCTTATCTGAGCCAGGCCATGACGCTGGAACCGGGTGATGTGATCAGCACCGGTACCCCGGCCGGCGTTGGCGTGAAAATGAAACCGCGCGGTTATCTAATGCCTGGACAAACCGTGCGGATTGAAATCGAGTCTATCGGTACGCTGACCAATCCGGTAATTGCCGAGCCGGAATAATTCGTCGTTAAATGACGGTATTAAGCCTGGATTAAGTCGCTGTGGATTATGCTGAATTCGACATAAAATTGAGGCATTTGCCAAGAGGCAATTATGAAGATCTTACCCGTGGTTTTTTCGGTACTCATGCTAGGGGTGTCGGGTTGCGCATACAACGGTTATCAGCGCGGATATGTCGGCTATAGTTCCGGCCATTCCAGCGCTTATGTTGGGCAAAGTTATTATGATTACCCGGTCAGATCGTATTACCAGCCGGGTGGCGTTATCCGTTATCAGCAGCAGTATCTGGCGCCGAGTTACCCCCATCTGCATGATGGGCACGATGATTGGCGTGGGCGCGATAGGGATTGGTCGAGTTCAGCGCGTCGACAAGGCGGTTCTCGGCAACATGGAGAGCACGGCGAGCAAAAACGCTGGAGCGAAGATAGATCGGACTCGCCACATAGACCTTGGGCGGCTCGAGCCCAACAACGTCAATCCAACAGTGAGTCGAGACGTGATTGGCGGCCCGACCGGGAATTAAGGGGCAGTTTAGGCAGGTTGCAACATCGTTCAGGGCCGTCTCCATTTTCCATGGAGGGCCAAGACCGGCACGGTTTTGGCCGCCGTCGCGATTGATGGTCGAAGCGGTGGAATCGGACTGAAATGGCCTTAAAGCTCGACGCGTATGCCCAACTCGATGACTCTATTCACGGGGATTTTGAAAAAGGCAATCGCGCTTGCGGAATTATGGGTTAAAAATTTAAACAAGGAGCGCTGCCAAGTAGGCATCGGGTTTTTGCGGCGGAAGGACAAACGTTCGCTGCCGATGAAAAACGAAACGGTCTTTTGATCGATGTCCAAGCCTTCATGACAACATAATTGCAAGGCGCGGCGCACGTCTTGTTCTTCTTGAAAGCCGAAATACAGTTTTACCCGGAAAAAATTGCCGGTATCGCCAAACGAGCGAATTTTTACCCGGTGTGCTTCGTCGACATAGGGTTCTTCCTTGGTGACTATCGTCAGTACCACGATTTTTGAATGCATGACATGGTTGTGTTCCAGGTTATGCAATAAAACCTGCGGTACCCCATGTAAGCTACGCGCCATGTAAATGGCCGTACCTGGGACCATGGCCAAGGGACGATCCTTTAATTGTTCCTGTAACTCTTCGAATAGTACGCGTTTCTCTTCCAGATACCTTGCCAGCATTTCCTTGCCTTTTATCCAGGTGGTCATGATGGCAAATACTACTCCGGCAACAGCCAACGGCAGCCAGGCGCCGGTCGGGATTTTGAGGCTGTTGGACAATAGGAAGGTCAGATCGATCAACAAGAATACCGATAAGAAGGCGATGCTGGTGATTTTACCCCATTGCCATAGGGCCTGAATCACGATGAAGGCCAGAATGGTGTCGACTATCATGGTGCCGGTTACCGCAATACCGTAAGCGGAGGCCAGGGCCGAGGAAGACTTGAAGCTCAAGACCAGAATCAAAACCGAAGCCATTAACAGCCAGTTGATGGACGCTATATAGATCTGCCCCACGCCTTGGTTGTAAATATGCTGAATATCCATGCGCGGGCAATAACCCAGCTGAATCGCCTGGCGGGTCACCGAAAACGCGCCGGAAATGACGGCTTGCGAGGTGATCACGCTGGCCAATGTCGCCAAGATCAACAAGGGGTATTGGGTCCAGGCCGGTGCCAGCAGATAAAAAGGATTGGCCAGCGCGTCGGGATTATTGATCAGTAATGCGCCCTGACCGAAATAATTCAGTAGCAAAGCCGGAAATACGAATCCAAACCAGGCTAGCCGAATCGGCTTTAAGCCGAAGTTGCCCATATCGGCATATAAAGTCTCCGCGCCGGTAATTACCAATACCACCGCGCCCATGATCGCAAAACCGTGCCAACCTAGTTCGACCAATAAATTCGCTGCGTAATAGGGGTTGATAGCTATCAATACGCTAGGATAACGAAGGATGTTGATCAGCCCCAGAATAGCCAGCACGGAAAACCAGGCCAGCATGATGGGCGAGAAAAATTTGTTAAGGTGGCGGCTGCCCTTGGTTTGCAATAAAAATAATGCGGCGAGCACGATTAGGGTGAGCGGAATTACCAGGTTTTCGAAACGGGGAGCGATGACTTTGATGCCTTCGATGGCGCTGAGTACCGAAATGGCCGGTGTAATGATGCTGTCGCCGTAAAACAACGAGGCGCCAAGCAAGCCGAGGGTGACGATCAGCAATTTGCGTTTCGGCTGCAGTTTGGAGCCTTGCAAGGCAAGAGCCATCAAGGCGATGATGCCGCCTTCGCCCCTGTTATCGGCGCGCATGATATAAATAGTGTATTTGGTGGTCACTACCAGGGTCAATGCCCAGAAAATCAACGACAAAACGCCCAGGATATGAAGGGTATCGGCGGGTAGTCCGCCATGAAACACTTCTTTAACCGCATACAACGGGCTGGTGCCAATATCGGCGAAAACCACGCCAATAGCGCTTAAAGCCAAGCTGGATAGCGGTTGTTTGGATTGGACGGGGTGGTTTGCGGACATAAGGTATCTGCGGAAAAGAGACAGGTGTGGAAATTATGCCACATATTGTATTTTCTACCTCTAAATTGTAATCGGGCCGAGGGCGTTTCCGCGTTGCAACGTCCATGGAAAAGCAGATCAATTTTACCGCGTGATTAGGACTGACGCCGAATCCGATTATCCCTTACAATGCGAGTAATTTTGATCAGTTTGTCATACAACTGTTTTTTCATTACAAAAGCAATGAGGGTGCTTTGCAGAACAACGATTTGGCATTATTCGGCGGATCATCGGCCAACATGACAATGAGAGGGCGGCGTTTTTGGGTGGCTTTGCTGGGCGAAGAACGGCCAAGCCATATGATGTTGCTGTTGACATTACTGGTTTTGCTGTTGCACGTTTGGTTATTGACATGGCTGATGCGGCCTGTCGAGAAAATCACCGAGGCCGTGCCCTTGGTGATGGAAGTCTCCATGATTGCCATCTCGGCGCCGAAGCCGGCCGCCGCACCACCCAAGCCCGCGCCACCGCCGCCGGAAAAAAAGCCGCCTCCTCCGAAAAAGACGCCACCTAAACCGGTTGTCAAAAAAACTCCGCTGGTTGTGCAAAAGGCCCCGGATTTTGCGCCAGCCGAACCGGTTGAGCCCGCGCCGGCGCCAACACCTCAGGTCACGCAGTCGGCCAGCACGAGTAATGCCGCGCCGAGTCAGGCCGTGTCGACCAATACCGCGGAGACTTTTACCGAAGCCAATTTTCGAGCCAACTATGCCCACAACCCCAAGCCGGAGTATCCGACCATAGCCAAGAGTCGCGGCTGGCAGGGAAAAGTCTTGTTGAGGGTCAAAGTGTCGGCCGAGGGTTTGAGCGATGCAGTTGCCGTCGAACAATCCAGCGGCCATGAAATACTCGATGAATCAGCCATTGAGGCAGTTCAAAAATGGCGATTTATTCCCGCAAAACGCGGCGAAACACCCGTAGCCAGTTCGGTCATCGTGCCGATTGTATTTACCTTGCGCAATTAAAATCAGGAGACTTTAATGCCTTTTCATGTTGAAACTGCCTTCATCATTGATGGCACTTTGTACACGCTACTGGCGTTTTCGCTGGTGACGTGGACTTTGATTTTTTTCAAAGTCTGGCAGTTTGCCAAAAATAATTATTACAACAAACGCTATGGCGTCGCGTTTTGGGATGCCTCCGATCTTAAGGCCGCCGAGCAATTACCGGACGACATAAGACGCGGCCCCAAATCGCGCATCGCCGCCTGTGGTTTTGCCTGGCTGGCTGAATTGAATGACCCGGTTGCCGCGGCCAGTCTGAAATTTCGCGGTTCACCCCAGGATTTGCTGGAGCAGGCCTTGCGCAAACAGACTCAACAAGAACAAGGCAGCATGGAAAGCGGCTTGACCATGCTGGCCAGTATTGGCAGTACCGCGCCGTTCGTCGGTTTGTTCGGTACCGTGATGGGGATCATGAATGCCATGCATGATATTAGCGCCAGCGGCTCGGCCAGCCTGGATGTGGTGGCGGGCCCGATTGGCGATGCCTTGATCGCCACCGCCATCGGTATCGCGGTGGCGGTACCGGCGGTCTTAGCCTATAACTTTTTTCAACGCCGCGCCAAACATCACAGGGCCTCGCTCGAACATTTTGTCGACGGTTTTTTACATATCGCCTTTGGCGACAGCTCTACCAAGGAGTAGGAGTAACTCGATGGGATTTAAAACACAATCGGACGACGACGACGCGGTTAGTGAGATTAACGTCACGCCGCTGGTGGATGTCATGTTGGTATTGGTGATTATTTTGTTGGTTACCGCACCCTTGTTAACCCAATCAGTGAACGTGGCGCTTCCCAAAACAGCATCCACTACACCGGATGTCGACAAGCAGCCCATGCAGCTGGGTATCGATGCCCAGGGCGGCGTGACACTTAATAAAAATCCCATTGCCGATTTGGCGATGTTGGAAGCGACACTGCAAAAAGAATTAGTTGCAAACTCGGACCTGACCGTGCATGTTTACGCCGATCAAGCGGTAAATTACGGTAAAGTCGCGGAAGTGATGGCGGCCGTGCAACATGCCGGTATTGCCAAGTTGGCGTTTGTGACGTTGGAGAAATAAGTCCGGTGGCGGTTCGTTACTCCGAGAGCTAAAGGCTCAAGGCCGCCGACTTATTTTTAGTAGCGATATTTTTTTCGATATATTCGATCATCAAGCCGGCAATGTCCTTGCCGGAGGCTTTTTCTATGCCTTCAAGGCCCGGTGATGAGTTGACTTCCATCACCAAGGGGCCGCGCTTGGAACGCAGTAGGTCGACGCCGCAGACATTCAGGCCCATGATCTTGGCCGCCCTGACTGCCGTGGTGCGCTCCAGCGGTGTTAGCCGTTCCAGTGTGGCGCTACCGCCGCGATGCAGGTTGGAGCGGAACTCGCCTTCTCGGCCCTGGCGCTTGATGGCGGCTACCACCTTGTCGCCGATCACAAAGCAGCGAATGTCGCTGCCCTTGGCTTCCTGAATAAACTCCTGCACCATGATATTGGCATTCAGGCCCATGAAGGCCTGAATCACGCTACGGGCAGCGTTGTCGGTTTCAGCCAGTACCACGCCTATGCCTTGCGACCCTTCCACCAGTTTGATGACCAGCGGCGCGCCACCGACTTCGGCGATTAGATCCTCGATATTATCGGGATTATGGGCAAAAGCCGTGATCGGCAGGTCGATGCCCTTGCGGGCCAGTAATTGACTGGAAGCCATTTTGTCGCGGGAGCGGCTGATGGCGGCCGAATTATTCAGGCAGAAAGTGTTCATTACCTCGAATTGCCGCAGTACCGCCGTGCCATAGAACGTGATCGACGCGCCGATGCGCGGAATCACCGCATCATAACCGACCAGATTTTCGCCTTGGTAATGAATCGATGGCTTCATCGAGGTGATGTTCATGTAGCAGTGAGTGGGATCCAGCACTCGAGCTTGATGGCCGCGTGCCGTGGCGGCCTCCAACAGACGCACGCTGGAATGCAGCGTGGCATCGCGGGAAAGAATGGCTATTTTCATTCAGAAAAGCTATTCCGATTACAGCCGGATCGCGTCAAAATCATAGGCATGGCGATGAGCGGCTTGCGGGTCGGCAGTCCGATTTCTGATTAGCCAGTAGGTGTTCAAGCCGGCTTGGCTAGCGGCATCCAGTTCTTCCTTGATGTCGGACAGAAACAGGATTTCCTCGGGTTGAAGCTGAATCTGTTCGGCAATGCGTTGATAGGACACGGCTTCCCGCTTGCCGCCGATATGGGTGTCGAAATAGCCGGAAAACAGCGGTGTCAAATCGCCGTATTCGGTATGCCCGAACAACAGCTTCTGGGCGTGGACCGAGCCGGAGGAATACACGTAAAGCGCGTAGCCGGCTTCTTTCCAGGCATTTAAGTTTCGGACGGCATCTTCGTAAAGGTGGCCGTTGAAATCGCCCCGCCGGTAGCCAGCTTCCCAGATTAGGCCCTGCAAGGATTTCAGCGGCGTGATTTTTTGATCGCGGTCTATCCAGTCTATGCATTGGGCGACGAGTTGTTCTAGGCCCAATTCCGAGCCGGCTTCGCGACGGGCATCGGCTAGCAACGCTTTAACTTCGGCTTCATCCTGGTGTTGCTTTACAAACTCCGGCAAATGGGCGCGGGCGTAGGGAAACAACACATCCTTTACAAAAGACAGCGATGAAGTCGTGCCTTCGATATCGGTGACGATGGCCTTAATCATAATGTCGCCAGATAGTGGTCCAGGGTAGGGAAGCTTTCCGCGATCGGATTGCCGGTATATTGCGCCACCCAGCCGTCTTCGGTGGTGAACAGGCGGATGCATTTGAAATCGGGATTTTCGCCCATGTCGAACCAGTGTGTGGTATTAGCCGGAACGCTGATCAGGTCGCCCTGTTCGCACAACACCGCATACACCTTGTCGGCTATATGCAGATAAAACAGGCCGCGTCCTTCGACGAAGAAGCGTACTTCGAACTCGCTGTGGGTGTGTTCGGACAGGAATTTTTGCCGCAATTGATCCTTGCTGGGATGGTCGGCTTTCAAGCTGATCACGTCGGCCGACTGAAAGCCGTATTGTTGCTTGAGCCTGTCTACCGAACCTTGATAAGCATTCAGGACGTCTTGCGCTTCGGCGTCGGCGCCGAATTCGCATTCGGCCCGCCAGCGCTCGAATTGTACGCCGATGGCATGCAATTGTTCGGCGATGGCGGCAAACTCGCGCGTGGTGGTACCGTTTTGAGGTTGGTCAGCTCGATAGGTGGTTAAGGCGCTCATGCTTGTTTTACTCCGTGCAAACGTATTTCACAATCGAATAAAAATTCCAATGCTTCCAAATGGCGTAGCGTGTCATTCACGGAAGGCCCCCACGTGTAGAAACCGTGGCCGGCAATCACATAGGCATGAATATCGCCGTGCTTATCCAGATGATTTTCCACCACGGCGGCCAGTCGCGGAATGTTCTGGTCGTTAGGGAAAATCGGGATGGCGATGCGGGTTTCGTGAGTGTCTATGCCGGCCAGGGCTTTCAATAGCTCATAATCTTCCAGCACGATTTCATGTTTAAACAAGCGCGCGGCCAGCGTGGCATTCATCGAGTGCGGATGCAAAACCGCTCGCACCTCGGGATAGCGCTGGTAAATAGACGTGTGCAGCAGAGTTTCCGCCGAGGGTTTCTTGCCGTCCAGCGACTTTCCCTCTGCGTTGATCAACATGATGTCGTCGCGCTGCAAATGGCCTTTATGGCGGCCGGAGACGGTAATCGCGATATTGCCGTCAGCCAATCGCGCGGAAAAATTGCCACTGGTGGCGGGCACCCAGCCTTTATTGTCGATGAAACGACCGGCGGCAATCAGCTCGTCGGCCTTGCTGTAAAATTCGTCGGTTTTTAAAGTCATCAAGAAAGATTTTGCGAATTGCAAAAGAGAAGAGAAAGAGTTGGCCTGTAAGCCGGGTTCTGTCGAGAACAGCCATTCATCTAGGCGACAGGTCACCCTGTCGCTCAAGCAATCTACCCAGGAACCGCGCGGGCCACGCGTATGTTCCTCTATTTGATCTTGCTCCGGGTGGGGTTTTCCCTGCCACGCCTGTTACCAGTCGCGCGGTGCGCTCTTACCGCACCATTTCACCCTTACCGAGTTTCGAAAAACCAGGCGGTATATTTTCTGCGGCACTTTCCGTAGGCTCGCGCCTCCCAGGCATTACCTGGCACCCTGCCCTATGGAGCCCGGACTTTCCTCCCTCTCATTTGCATGAAACGGCGGCTGTTCGGCCAACTCTGCTGCTGATTATACAGAACTTCCCGGTCGAAAGGGCACGGTAATGTAGACAAATGTTGCTTAACCCTGGCTTTCGCTACTCTTTTTTTCACGCTCTTCTCGAGCATGTTCCTGTTTGGCGAATATTCTGAGGATATCGGTGGCGGACAAAATGCCTACCAGCTTGTTGTTCTCTACTACCGGCAGGGCGCCGATACGGTGCTCGGCCATCATCGCCGCGGCATCCGACAGTAGCGTATCGGGGGTGACGGTATAGACCCCACGGTGCATGATATGCACTACTTTTTGAGATATGACATGCAGCTGGGTGTTGTCCTTATTGGCTTCAACCGCATTGGAGTTGCTTTTAGGCCCCAGAGCCTTGTACAAATCGCGGTCGGAGACGATACCCACCAGTTTGCCTTTTTCCACCACCGGCAGATGACGGATTTTTTCGTAATGAATTAAAAAGAAAACCCGATCGATCAAATCATTGGGTTCGACAGTAAATACTTTGCTGGTCATCAGCTCGGCGACGCGCATGGTGCTCTCCTCATTAGAATTAACCGTAAAGAATAAGGAAATAGGCGCTGCTTGACAAGAATAAATCAGTCTGACGAGTGTTGCCTTGCCAGGCGATTAAGATGAATTTCGGTTTAACGGCTTTAGTGTATGGTGGCTAATTGAGCGCCATGATCAAGTAAAAATGACGGCGGGACTGCTTGGGGAGGAAGAGGTAAATGTCCAGGTTTCGAGCTATTCAATTAAGCAAGCCGGGCTGAAGCGGCAAGGGCGCCGAGAGCCATCCCTGCCCGGATAAAAGCATATTCCTTATGCTAGTATCCGGGTTATTCCTTGGCATCTTAATTTTCCATGTTCACGGGGGAGAGAACTCAAAATCCCTGACACCTGACATATTTATAGCGAAAGTCATGCCACTTTTATAATCCTTGTTTTTACTAGGCCTTGAAGGAGTGATCGGTACAATCTAACAGATAAACTATGTTATTTAGCCTGATGAAGTAGGGATTTCACCTGTTTTTATAAAAACAAGCCGGCTTGTTCGGCTTGCGTTGCCGAATCAGGGATAATGCACAATTATTTTCACTCCATTAGCCCATTGAATCGTTATCAAACTTCACGTTACTCACGTCAGCCAGTCAAAACCTATCGGGCCGCAACTTCCGTATCGAAACGCTTGCTGCGTGGTTTGGCCTATTTTGTAATCGCGTTATTGCTTAGTTCAATAGTCTTGACGGCAATCTTGCGTTTCCTGCCAGCGCCGACTTCGGCATTTATGTTGCACCAGCATATTGACGACTTGGTTGCGGGTAAGTCTTATCGGCCCATTCAGCAGCACTGGGTTAGCAATGCACAAATATCCAAGTACGCATTTGCGGCTGTTATCGCATCCGAGGACCAGCGTTTTTATCAGCATTATGGCTTTGATCTTGATGCTATCTACAAGGCATACAAACATAATTTGAGGGGCGGTAAATTGCGCGGGGCCAGCACTATCAGCCAGCAGGTGGCGAAAAATTTATTTTTGAGTCCCGCGCGGAATTTTGGGCGCAAGATATTGGAAATCTGGTTTACCTTGTTGATTGAAACGTTATGGGATAAATCCAGAATTTTGGAGATGTATTTGAATATCGCCGAATTCGGCGATCATTTGTATGGTATTGAAGCTGCCAGCCGGCATTACTTCGGTATCTCCGCCAAGCGGCTTTCAGCTAGCCAGGCAGCACTATTGGCCGCTACTCTGCCGAATCCAGCGGCATTGAAGGCTGATAAGCCGACGGCCTATTTAGGTCGCCGGCAAAGCTGGGTTTTGCGGCAAATGCGTAATTTGGAGCCTTGAAAACGGAGCTTGAAATTAAATGTCCTGCTCATCCATTTGATCCGATTTAAAATCCAGATCGGATGGAGTCTGATCCGAAATCAAATCTTTCAAATATTTATACAGCAGACGTGCCGATTTCGGCGGTTTATCTTCCTTGGCCTCTTTTTGCGCATTCCGTTGTAATTGACGAATATGCTGGCTGTCGGCATCGGGATAATCGCCCATCAACAGTGTCAATTGGCGATTGCCGCTATCGGCCAGCAATTGATCGCGCCAGCGTTCAGCTTGATGGTGTTCTCTTACCGCGTGCGCGCTTCTGTTTTTCATTCGAGCCAGCTTTTCTTGGACGGCTTCGGTATCCAGCGTTCTAAGTTGAGCGGTAATGTATTTCAGCAAACGTTTACGCGCGGCGTTTTGGCCCATTTTTCCCGCATCGAATAAGGCAGACTCAACGCGCTCGGGCAAATTAAATTCGGTGATTTGTGCCGGAGTCAATTGGCAAATCTCCTCCGCCATTGCAAAAACGAGGGCAATTTCTTGCTTGATTCGAGTTTTATTGGGGCGTACCGCGTAATACTCGACGTCTTCATCGTCTTCTTCTTGGTAATATTCTTGATCTATCATTTCAAACCATTGCAATTAAAAAAAGCACAAACATCACGACTAAACCTATTGGTAAAACCAGGCTCTGCCAATCGGCTGGGGTTTGCTTGCCGCGCGCGATGGCGGCATTGATGCCGGGCCGCACCCAAAATAGCAGTAATAAAGCCAGTGCACCGAGCGCGAGGTTTTCCATGGTCGACATGATGACTCCAATCGGTTGGTAGTATTGATGAGGCTGTACAAACTCAGTCTTGTCGGCATTCTAGCAAACCTTGGCGCCGTCACATCGATTTGCTTTGGCTAGGGGTTAAAAAACTCATCCGAATCGAACGATGAATTAAATCTATTTGTCGTCAGTCAGCCTGAAATGGGCTGGCAAAGTGTTTTAATCGGCATAATGGTTCCTGTGGATAAGTCTGTGAGTAAGTTGCCGAGGACCGGTGTTTACACTCAATCGGCCTGACATACAGCTAAAGCGCATGGCGAGCAGTTTTGTACTTTAGTTATTACAAATCAAAATGTTACAAACTATGTTTCAATATCAATCAGTTGGACTGTCAAGTGCATTTCCTTTCTATGTTTTTGATGCAAAATGTGCATAAACTGAAGGAGCGAATGGTTGCCGACAGACGCCTGGAGGGTAATTTTTGGCCGGCGAGGTTCTATGCCTACGATAAATTTGCGATAATCACCTGTTTTTAATTGAGTTGATACATGTGGTTTAGAAATCTGGCGGTTTATCGTTTTACCGAGCCCTTCACATTAACATCCGAGGTTTTGGAGCAAAAACTGCAGCAACAACCGTTTCGCCCTTGCGGTGGGCATGATGAATTCAGTTTCGGCTGGACTTCGCCTCTTGGAAAGGCATCCGATGCCTTAGTGCACGCCAACAATGGCTTCTTCATGCTGTGCGCAAAAAAAGAGGAAAAAGTCATCCCCGCTTCGGTCATCAACGAAATGTTGCAAGAAAAAATCAGCGAAATAGAGGAGCTGGAGGCGCGTAAATTACCTGGAAAGGAGCGCACGCGGATCAAGGATGAACTGATTTTTGAGCTGTTGCCGCGCGCCTTCTCGTTTTCGCGTAAAACTTACGCCTATATCGATAGCCAAGGCAGCTGGCTGGTCGTGGATGCGGCATCGGCGAAAAAAGCCGAAGATTTGCTCAGCCAATTGCGCAAATGTCTGGGCTCGCTCCCGGTCGTACCCATCGGCGCATCGATCAAGCCGGCAACGGTGATGACTCAATGGTTGCTGCATCATGACGCGCCAAAAGACATTGTCATCGAGGATGAATGCGAATTACGTTCTCCCGAAGAAGAAGGCGGCATCATTCGTTGTAAACGCCACGATTTGGCGTTGCCGGAAATCAAAAATCATCTCGACAACGGCAAGCAAGTGATCAAGCTGGCGCTGAGTTGGGCCGAAAGATTATCGTTTGTGCTGGATGAAAATCTGTCAGTCAAACGCCTGAAATTTCTGGACTTGATTCAGGAGCAGGCCGCAGACATCGAAACCATCGACGAGGTCGAGCAATTCGATGCCGATTTTTCTATTATGACGGCGGAACTTGCCCAGTTCTTTCCGCGTCTGCTTGAATTGTTTAATGTCGAGGGTAATGCCTAATGAAACGTGCGTTGTTATCTTGCCTATTGGCGCTCACCAACACGGCTGCATCGGCGCTCACTTTGCCGGCGCCCGATCGGCCGGGTGACAGTCTGATCGGCAGTCCGCCGCATCAGGTTAAATATGTGCCGGCGAAATACGAAGACACTCTGATTGATATTGCGGTTGAGCACCGGCTGGGGCAGGACGAAATTGTGCTGGCCAATCCGCATGTCGATCGCTGGCTGCCGGGGGCGGGAACGCCGGTGCGCATCCCGACCAGTTTCATACTGCCCAACGCGCCACGCAAGGGTATCGTTATCAATTTGCCGGAAATGCGAATTTATTATTACCCCGACGCTAACACAGTCGTTACTTACGCCATCGGCATCGGCAGAGAAAATAACTGGAAGACCCCGTTAGGTAGAACCCAAATTGCCGGAAAAATGGAAAACCCTTCCTGGACGCCGCCGCCGTCTATCATTGCCGAACATTTGGCGGAGGGTGATGTGTTGGAACCTTACTACCCGCCTGGACCGGACAATCCACTGGGTTTGTTTGCGTTCCGTCTGGGGATTCCCGGCTACTTGATTCACAGCACCACAAAAACCAACGGCATTGGCATGCGCGTCAGTCATGGTTGTATTCGGATGTATCCGGCCGATATCGAACAATTTTTCCCGATGGTTAGGACGGGTACTCAGGTCAACATCGTCAATCAATCCATCAAGCTAGGCTGGTATCACGATACTTTGTATATGGAGGTCTACCCCGAGTTGGAGGAAATGCCGGCGACATACGAACAACGCTTGCATACGGCATTAAATTTGATCGAGCAAGCCAATGGCGGACAAATGCCGGTGATAAAAGGCTCGGTGCTTAAGCTAGCCTTGGAAAAAGCCACCGGCATTCCAGTTGCCATTTTCGAGCGCCCCGTCAGCACTACCGCTCAAACTCAAGCGCAATAACATTCAAACAGCAATAAAAAAGCCCGTGAGCCTTGCGGTTCACGGGCTTTTTAAATCAACAACAGCAATAAAGCTTATTTGTGTTGTGATTTTTTGAACATACGGTCCAATTTGCTGTTGGTATCTTGAGCATATTGAGCAGCACGGTTAGCAGCAGCTTCGGCAGCAGCAGCTTTAGCAGAAGCTTCAGCAGCAGCAGCTTTAGCAGAAGCAGCGTCGGAAGCGGCAGCAGAAACTTGTGGTTTCAGGCTGTCGATTTGACCTTGCAGGTTTTCGATGTCTGATGTGCTTGCGCAACCAGTAGCCAGAGCAGCAACAGCAACAAGTGCGGATAATTTTACAGCTTTCATCATGGTTTTCCCCTTGATTGTGGTTTAAAAAACAGAAAATACATACGGTGGCAATTTTCCAACATTTTTTTGGATTTTACCAACATTATTTCACGGTCACTAGCGTCCCTTCTTCAACGTATTGGCTGAGGCGATCGATTTGATCATTCCGTAAAGCAATACAGCCATGAGTCCAGTCAAATACTTCGTGAATACTTAAACTCCCGCTCCCCAATCCATGTATGCCAATTTGACCGCCCAAATCGGTATTTTGTGGCGGAATTTGGCCAGTGGTTTCGGCTCTAGCAATGGCGTCATAAGTATCTCGATTAATCTGGCCTTTTAGCAAGGCTTTTTCGGCATGCTCAACATTGGGATAGGTCAAACCAAAAAACTTACGGAAAGCACTTTTTTCATTGATCCAACCGATCCGATAATTGCCGAGTGGCGTAATATCGTCTCCACGATGCTCCTTGGTCCCGGCTCCTTTTCGGCCAATAACCACATTTTCTAATATTTCCAAGGTTTCATCGCCTTTTTTGACTTCAAGATTGCGAGTATGGGTATCGATTAGCAACCAGACGTCGGGGTCGGCGGCCCAACTGCTGGATGAAACAATACAAAAGCTTAATATCAAATTTCGTAGCAACGTTTTCTGTCTCATGGCCAATGTTTCGGTAAATCTACAAATTGCTAAAGTTTTAGTGTAAGTTAAAGACTTCCAATTGTCGCATTAAGGGTAGCGCATGCAAACAAAAACCTATAACACCACACCCTATGATGACCAAAAACCAGGTACATCGGGTTTACGAAAAAAAGTTAAAGTTTTTCAACAGCCTCGGTATCTGGAAAATTTTGTCCAATCCATTATCAATAGTTTAGAAGATTTTCAGGGAAAAATTCTAGTTTTAGGTGGCGATGGCCGATATTTTAATCGCCAGGCGATTCAGATCATCATCAAAATGGCGGCCGCTAACGGTTTTGGCGAGCTGATCATAGGTCGGGGCGGGCTGTTGTCAACCCCCGCCGCATCCAACATTATCCGCAAATATCAGGCTTTCGGCGGCATCGTGCTGTCGGCCAGCCATAATCCCGGTGGCCCGGACGAAGACTTCGGCATCAAATACAACGTCGGCAATGGCGGCCCGGCACCGGAAAAATTCACCGATGCCTTGTACCAAAACAGCAAGACAATCAGCAGCTACCAAATCGCCGAAATTGACGATATTGATCTGGATGCCGTCGGTGAACTGCAAATCGACGGCTTGAAAATTCGCGTCATCGATCCGGTTGCCGATTATGCCGAACTGATGGCCAAGATTTTCGATTTCAACTTGATCAAACAAAGCATAGCGGCAGGTCTGATTACGTTAAAGTTCGACGCGATGCATGCCATCACCGGTCCTTACGCCAAACATATTCTCGAGCACGTGCTGGGTGCCGCGCCGGGTTCGGTATTCAACGCCATACCATTGGAAGACTTCGGCGGCGGTCACCCGGATCCTAACATGGCGCATGCCCATGAACTGACCGAAATCATGTTCGGTGACAACCCTCCCGTTTTTGGCGCGGCTTCGGACGGCGACGGCGACCGTAATATGATCATGGGTGCCAATATTTTCGTTACGCCCAGCGACAGTTTGGCCATCATGGCCGCCAACGCCCGCTCCATTCCCGCCTATGCCAAGGGGATCAGCGGCGTGGCGCGCTCGATGCCGACCAGCCAGGCGGTCGACCGCGTCGCCGACAAATTGAGCCTGCCTTGTTACGAAACCCCGACCGGCTGGAAATTCTTCGGCAATCTGCTGGACGCCGACAAAATCACGATTTGCGGCGAGGAAAGCTTCGGTTCAGGCTCCAATCACGTCCGCGAAAAAGACGGATTATGGGCAGTATTGTTCTGGTTGAATTTAATCGCTCGTAAACGCCAATCTGTTTCGGACATTGTGCATGAGCATTGGCAAAAATACGGCCGCGATATTTACTGCCGCCACGATTACGAAGCTGTCGACTCCGATAGCGCCAACGGTATAGTCGAACACTTGCGTAGCCAATTAAGCGGCCTGCCCGGAAAAAGCTGGGGCGATTACACGGTTAAATATGCCGACGAATTCAGTTATACCGATCCGGTCGATAACAGTGTCAGCAGCAACCAAGGTATTCGTGTCGGCTTTGCCAACGGTTCGCGCATCGTCTTCCGTCTGTCCGGTACCGGCACGGTAGGCGCTACCCTGCGTATCTATCTGGAGCGCTACGAGCGCGACGTACGCAATCACGACCAGGATGCTCAAGTCGCTCTGGCGGAGCTGGTGGATATTGCCGAACAGCTTTGCCAAGTCAAGCAACGAACCGGTAGGACTGAACCTTCAGTAATTACTTGATCGGCAAGGGCATTGACCAAATTCTCGCATTGCTTGATTTAGCTCCATTTTACCCCCCCAACCCCTTCATAATATGAAAGTTGGGGGCGATTTTATTAGGCTTTCATAATGCCTGATCGTTTAAAATATCGCCCCAGTTGACCGCCACTCCAAATAAGCAATGGCGGCTAATGCCTCTTGCCCTTCGAATTAACCTTGATGTCCACCAAACTGAATCCGCAACAACAAGCCGCTGTTAAAATCATTGATCGGCCTTTATTGGTGCTGGCGGGCGCCGGCAGCGGCAAGACCCGGGTCATTACCGAGAAAATCGCCTATCTGGTACAGCAGGGGATTGCCGCCCGGCACATCGCGGCGGTAACGTTTACCAACAAGGCCGCTCGCGAGATGAAAAGTCGGGTCAGTCGCTTGCTGGACGACAAGCAAAGTCGCGGCCTCAGGGTTTCGACCTTCCATTCATTAGGGTTGGATATCCTGCGCGCCGAGCATAAGACTCTGGGTTACAAAGCTACCATCACCTTGTTTGATGAGCAGGACCGTTTGACCTTGCTGCGCAACCTGATCAGTCATGGCATGCAAGATTGCGACATCGATCAGGTCGACGACTACAACCGACAAATCGGCCAGTGGAAAAACGCTTTCGTCACCCCGGAGCAAGCCGTCAGCAGAGCTGATAGTTCAAGTTTTTCGGCTGCGCTGCTCTACGACGCCTATACCCGTAGTTTGAAAGCCTATAACGCGGTGGATTTCGACGATCTGATTTTGCTGCCGGTGCTATTGTTTCAACAACATGCGCCGGTATTAGAGAAGTGGCAGAATAAAATCCGCTATTTGCTGGTGGACGAGTATCAGGACACCAATATCACCCAGTACCAACTGGTGCGTCTATTGGCCGGCAATCTCGGCCGTTTTACCGTGGTCGGCGACGACGATCAGTCGATTTACGCCTGGCGCGGGGCTCAGCCGGAAAACTTGAGTCAATTGCAAAAAGATTACAATCGGCTGCAAGTCATCAAGTTGGAGCAAAACTATCGTTCATCCGGCCGCATTTTAAAGGTGGCCAATCAGTTGATCGCTAATAATCCGCATACCTTCGAGAAAAAATTGTGGAGCGAGCTGGGTTACGGCGATCCGTTGCGGGTGTTGAGCCATAAGTCCGACCAACTCGAAGCCAAGCAGATCGCGGCGGAAATCGTGCATCATCGTTTCAAGCATGGCGGCAGTTATGCCGATTACGCCATCTTGTATCGAGGTAACCACCAGTCGCGCTTGTTCGAACGGGAATTGCGCGAAAACAATGTGCCGTACTTCATCAGCGGCAATGCCTCGTTTTTTAGTTTTGCCGAAATCAAGGACGTGCTGGCTTATTTGCGCTTGATGGTCAACCCCGGCGACGACGCGGCGTTTTTACGCATCATCAATACGCCCCGGCGCGAGATCGGCCCAACTACGCTGGAAAAACTGGGAGCCTATGCCAACGAGCGCCACATCAGCTTGTTTGACGCCTGTTCCGAGTTTGGTTTGCAGCAGCGTTTATCCGACAAGTCGGTTTCGCGCCTGCAAAAATTCCGCGAATGGATCATCGAAACCGGGCAAAAAATCGAGCGCGAGGACACCTTCAAGGTGATTCATCAAATGCTGGAGCAAATTCATTATCAGCAATGGTTGCAGGAAAACAGCAAAACGCCGGCGGCGGCCGAGCGGCGCATGAGCAATGTGCTGGAATTGATCGAGTGGCTGCAACGGCTTGCCGGCAATGAAGAGGGGGTGGAGAAATCGCTGGCCGATGTGATTGCCAAGGTCATGTTATTGGATGTGCTGGAGCGCAACCAGGAACAGGAGGCCGGCGACCAGGTCAGCTTGATGACGCTGCATGCCGCCAAGGGCTTGGAGTTTCCGCATGTGTTTTTGATCGGCATGGAAGAAAACTTGTTACCGCATCAAAACAGCATCGAAACCGACAATATCGAAGAAGAAAGGCGGCTGGCCTATGTCGGCATTACCCGAGCCCAAAAGACCTTGACCTTTAGCTATTGCACTCACCGCAAACGCTACGGCGAGATCAGCGAATCCGAACCCAGCCGTTTTTTAAGCGAATTACCGGATGAGGATTTGGAATGGGCCAACAGAAAACAGCTGGCCCCTGAGGAAATCAAACAACGGGGTAAAGCCAGCCTGGCGCAATTGAAGTCGATGCTGGCTTGATCCGAGCCAGCATCGGGCAATGATTTATTGCAATACCGCGAAGAAGGCTTCGCCACCCCGTTGCAGGTTGACCAGTAACGGCGCGCGTGGATTGACGACCTGTTTCAATTCATCCAGGCTCCTGACCCGATAGCGATTGGCGGTGATGATGATGTCGCCCGGACGTAGGCCGGTTTTCCATGCATGGGAATTAGTTTCGATTTTTTCCAGCAAGATGCCTTCAATCTGATCCTTGGTGGTCGGACTCAAGGTGGCGCCTTTTAAGGTAGGATGCAAGCTATCGCCAGCCAATTGCGGGCGTTTCGGTTTGCCTATGGTCGCATGCAGCGTTTTGCGTTCTTCCCCGCGCATGACCTCTAACTCGACAGTATCGCCGATCTGCAATAAGCCGATGGCCGTACGGATCTGGCTGCTGCCATTTTTGATTTCCTGGCCGTTGACCGCAACGATGATGTCGCCGGGTTCCATGCCGGCCTTTTCGGCGGGCGAGCCGGCTTCAATTCGGCTGACCGCCGCGCCGTGCTGGCTTTTCAAATTGAAGGCCTTTACCAGTTCCGGGGTTAAGTCCTGCGTGGTCACGCCTAACAAACCGCGCCGTACTTCGCCGTGTTGAACCAACGACTCCATCAGCTTGATCGCCATATTGGACGGAATCGCAAAACCGATGCCGACATTGCCGCCACTGGGTGCCAGTATCGCGGTATTCATGCCGACAAATTCACCGCGTAGATTCACCAGCGCGCCGCCGGAGTTGCCTGGATTGATCGATGCGTCGGTTTGGATGAAGTCTTCATATCCTTCAATGCCGAGTCCGGAACGGCCCAGAGCGCTGACGATACCGGAGGTGACGGTTTGCCCCAAGCCGAACGGGTTGCCGATCGCCACCACAAAATCGCCCACCTTTAATTGATTGGAATCGGCGATTTTCAGCGCTGTCAGGTTGTCCGCCGGAATTTGAATCACCGCCACATCCGCCTCGGGATCAGCCCCCAGTAACTTGGCATTCAGTTGCCGGCCGTCGCGTAGGGTGACGGTGATGGTATCGGCTTTGTCTATGACGTGGTTGTTGGTCAACACATAGCCTTCATCCTTGTCGATGATGACGCCCGAACCCAGGCTGTTTCGTTGTTGTTGGCGCGGGTTGTTGGGTATGCCGAAAAAATGGCGGAATACCGGATCGTTCATCAACGGATTTTCCTGCATCTTGACATTGGTGGAGGTCGAGATATTGACTACCGCCGGCATGCTGCGTTCCAGCATCGGCGCCAACGAGGGCAAATTTTCACCCTCGACTTGCAGCGGCAATGCGGCGCGAGCTTGCAAGCCGGCAAACCCTAGAACAAAAATCAGCAGTATTTTGGTTTTGTTGATCATAATTTTGCTTCCAGCAGTTAAGTTGCGACTAATGACAATCTGGCTAAAAAAATGTTTCATTGAAAATATTAACGCATAATCGTCTATGATACCCACTGTTACTCGCAGCAATTTACAGCGCTCTAATCCCGCATAAACCCATGGCTGTCGATACCCAGTCCGAAGAAGCACGCATCATCCGGCAATTGATACCCGTATCAACTTTGCCTTCCCATAAATTTGCTAATTTGTGCGGACAATTGCAAATCGAAATTGCCGAACAAGGGCAGTTCTTGTTCAGGCGCGGCGATGCGAATTGCGATCTGTATTATCTGCTGGATGGCTCGGTCGATTTGCAAACCGAAGCGTTTAAAATCGAAACCATTACCGCGGGTAGCAATTCCGCGCGCTTTGCGATAGCCCATCAATGCCCCAGAAAAGTCGACGCGGTTGCCGGCAGCAGAGTTCAGTTTTTACGCCTGAATGCTGATATGATGAAAACGTCTCAGGAAACAGCTTACGAAGAGAATGAAAGCATTATGATGGTCGAAGATTTGGAAGACAAAGATGACTGGATGACGACATTATTGAAGTCACCCATATTCCGGGGGCTTCCACCCGCCAATTTGCAAAAAATCCTGATAAGCCTGGAAGAGGTCAGTTATAAAGCTGGAGAGGTCATTATTAATCAAGGCGAACAGGGTGATTATTATTACATCATCAAAAAAGGCCAGGTCCTGATCAGCCGCAAACCGACACCCAACGCCAAGGAAATTAAACTGGCACAATTGGGCGATCTGGATACCTTCGGCGAGGATGCGCTGATTTCCGATGAGCCGAGAAATGTTTCGGTTACCGCGCTGGTCGAGAGTTCGTTGTTGCGGCTGAACAAGGAGCAGTTTATCAAGCTGATCAAGATTCCGTCGCTAAAATATATCGAGTTTCAAGATATTCAGGACTGCGTGCGCAATGGCGCCGATTTGATCGACGTCAGAGGGCCGGACGAGTACAAGAAAAGTCATCTGCCGAACAGCATTAATGTGCCGTTTTTTTCGTTACGCATGTATTTCAAAAGCCTGAACCGGCAGCGGCCGATTATTGTAGTCTGCAAGGACGGCAGAACCAGCGAAACCGCTGCATTTATTTTACTGAGGCACAAATTCAATGCGCTGATTCTGAGGGGCGGTATCGCCAAACTCCGGCCGGATCAATTACAGGCGGAGCCCGCGTTATTTGTGATTGATGACAGTAATGAACCTGGCAGTTTTTCCGGGTCAGCCAGTCAGCCTGAATCAAGAATACCTTCCGAAACCGGCAATGTATTGTCGGAGGCAACCGATTTGCATCAGCTTGTGCGGGAACTCAAGGCAAAATGTAGTGCGCTGGAGGCCGATAAAATGGCTTTGGAGCTGAAGTGCGCTTCAATAACCAGGCAACTGGAGGCGTTGAAGGCCGAGCTGGGGAGAATAAAAGGCGGCGGCTAGTTCGAGCAGTTATGCCAAACTAGCCTGTCGCTTTTGAAGCAGTAACAACCAAAGGTTTATTTGATTTTGGCTTCTTTGTAAATCACATGTCTGCGAACCACGGGATCAAATTTTTTGATCTCCATTTTCTCGGGCATGGTTTTTTTGTTCTTGGTGGTGGTGTAGAAATGGCCGGTGCCTTCGCTAGAAACCAATTTGATTTTGTCACGCATGTTAATTCTCCTTAAACTTTTTCGCCGCGGCTACGCATGTCAGCCAACACAGCATCGATACCGTTCTTGTCAATAATACGCATGCCTTTCGACGATACTCTCAGGCGAACCCAGCGGTTTTCGCTTTCCACCCAAAATCTGTGGTGATGCAGATTCGGCGTAAAACGTCTTTTGGTTCTGTTCATTGCGTGTGAAACGTTGTGCCCGGTGACGGGACGTTTACCTGTTACTTGGCATACTCTGGACATGACTACCTCAATGCGAGCGTTTGATTCAAAATAGCCGAGCTTTATACCAAAAAAACTTTTACCGGTAAACCACCTTATGAAAAATAAATTTGATAGAATTTTAGCATTCTTTATCGAACACTTATGAAAACAGGACTTTAATGACTCTCAAATTCGGCATGGTCATGGACCCCATAGACCAGATCAACATCAAGAAAGACACCAGTTTCGCCATGCTACTGGAAGCGCAATCGCGCGGCTGGGAGTTGCACTATATCGAATTGGGCGATCTGTTTTTGCGCAATGGCGAGACTTTTGCCCGAACCCGGATTGTTAAGGTTCAGCGCGACGAAAACCAATGGCATCAGTTTCTTGGCGAGCAGGAACTTCATCTGGCCGAACTGGATGTGATCCTGATGCGTAAGGACCCACCCTTCAATCAAGAATACATTTACGCCACTTATATGTTGGAACAAGCCGAGCGTCAGGGCGTTTACGTGGTCAACAAGCCGCAGTCACTGCGCGATGCCAACGAAAAAATGTATACCGCATGGTTTCCGCAATGCTGCACCGACACGCTGGTGGCCCGCGATCCGCAAAAAATCCGTGATTTTTTGCAACAACACCGTGAAATCATCCTGAAACCGCTGGACGGCATGGGTGGAGCGTCGATATTCCATGTGCGGGAAAACGACCCCAATCTGAGCGTGATTCTGGAAACCATGACCGAGCACGCCTCGCGTTACATCATGGCGCAAAAATATCTGCCGGCAGTCAAGGACGGCGACAAGCGCATCTTGATGGTCAACGGCGAACCGGTACCTTATTGTTTGGCCAGAATTCCAGCCAGCGGCGAAACCCGCGGCAATCTGGCCGCCGGCGGCCGCGGCGAGGGACGCGAACTCAGCGAACGAGACCGCTGGATTGCCGAGCAGGTTGGCCCGACGCTACGCGAAAAAGGTCTGGTATTTGTCGGCCTGGACGTGATCGGCGACTATCTGACCGAAGTCAACGTCACCAGTCCAACCTGTGTGCAGGAACTTGACAAGCAATTCGGCATCAACATCAGCGCCCAGTTAATGGATCACATCCAATCTCGCATGGATTCCAAGTAACACCGTTAATATGTACCAGCAGAATCTGACACCCTCGCCACTATCAAACAACGATTCATTGCTATTGGCGGTGTTTATCGCGGCGGTCGTGCATGTCGGTATTTTGCTGGGTATCAATTTCAAAGCGCCGCAACCCGCGAAAGCCCATAAATCGATTGAGATCACCCTGTCGCACACGCCACTGAAAAAAGCTCCGAAACAGGCCAAGTATTTGGCGCCCGACCATCAGTTGGGTGCGGGCGACGACAATCAAAAACCGGTCCCGCCTAAACTGAGCCTACCCACGCCGCAGACCGAGCCGGTACCCGCCACCAAAGCCGAGCCGCAAAAACAGCCGGCCCGCGAAAGCAAAAAACCGACCCCGCAAAAAGTGCTGACACAAGCCAAGGCCCCGGTAAAAATTGCCGCACCAGTCGAAACGGTAGAAGAGCCGGCGGAAGAAACCGTCGAAGAAAAACCCAAACTGACCGCCGAAGCCTTGCAGCAACAAATAGCTCAACTGGGCGAACAGATCCGCAATAGCCGGCAAAGTACGCAGGACAGCAAAATCAAGTTCGTTAATTCCGTCAGCACCCATAAATACCTGGCGGCACAATACGTCAAGGATTGGGAGGACAAGGTCGAGCGCACCGGTAATCTGAATTATCCGGAGGCCGCGCGAAAAGCCGGCAGTTCGCAATCGCTGACGATGGAGGTCGGTATTAACGCCGACGGCAGTATTTACAGCATGCGTATCGCCCGGTCATCGGGAAATCCGGCATTGGACGAAGCCGCCAAACGCATCGTTAAAATGAGCGCGCCTTTTGCGGAATTGCCGGTAGAACTGCTTAAGGAAGTCAATGTATTAGTCGTTACCCGGGTCTGGAAGTTTTCCGACGAAACCGGTATGACTGCCCGCTAGCCTAACTCATCATTGTTATGATCAACAGCACTTATCTCAACAATCAGTTTCTGATCGCCATGCCGGGCTTGTTCGATCCGCATTTCTTTCATACCGTGACTTACCTGTGTCAACATAATCAGGAAGGCGCCTTGGGGATCGTGATCAACCGCCCCACCGGCATGAAGCTGAAGGACATCTTCGAGCAAATGGGCATCCATACCGATCTGGAGCGCGTATTGAATACCCCGGTTTTTGCCGGCGGCCCGGTTCAGCAAGAACGCGGCTTCGTGATTCATAGCCCCTGTGAACAACACTGGGATTCCAGCATTTCGACCGCCGACAACATCACCCTGACCAGTTCCCGAGATATTCTGGAGGCGATAGCCAAGGGCAAGGGGCCGGATCATTTTCTGATTGCTCTGGGCTATGCCGGCTGGGGCAGCGGTCAACTGGAAAAGGAAATCATCGAAAACGCCTGGCTGAATACGCCTTGCGGCGAAGCCATTTTGTATGAAACTCCGATAAATCAACGCTGGATCGCGGCCGCCAGCCAGCTGGGCATCGATATCAACCGTCTGACGACCACGGCCGGTCATGGTTAAACACGATCCGCTGGCCGCCAAACTCAGCAGCGATGCTTATTTGGGCTTTGATTTCGGCAATAAAAAAATCGGCATTGCGGTCGGCTATGCCGATACCGGTATCGCAAGTCCGTTGCAAACCCTACGTTCCGTGAATCAGGTTCCGGACTGGGATACGATAGGCAAATTGATAGCGGAATGGCGACCGATCGGATTGGTGGTGGGCATCTCACGCCAGCAGGATGGCTCGGACAATATCATCACCCCGCGCATGCAAAAGTTTTGTCGGCAACTGAATGGCCGTTACAACCTGCCGGTGCATCAAGTCGATGAAGCTCTGACTACTTTTGCCGCCAAGCAATTGTTATTTGATGACCTTAAAGTTAGTGCTGGTAAACTATGGGCAGTTCAAGATCAACTTGCCGCCCAACTGATCCTGCAAAGCTGGTTTGATAAGTAGACGAAAGATATAAGGCGAACAGGGTTGCTCCTTGGTTTTTTCGCTTTTTGCCTGAATTTTTTAGAAAAAACAATCTTAACCGTAAGCCGACAATGCCAACCGCAAAGCTAAACATCGCCGAATTGCTCGACAATCTCGAAGCCGCCGTTCGCCGGCAAATTGCCGAACGCAAACTTAACAATCCGCTGTTGATCGGCATACACAGTGGCGGAGCCTGGGTTGCCAAGCACTTGCACCAGCGCTTGGGTATTAGCGAGCCGCTGGGGCTGCTGGACATCACTTTTTACCGCGATGATTTTTCCCAAATCGGCATGCATCCCAATGTTAAAGCCAGTCAGTTGCCTCCGCATCTGGAGGGTCGCAACCTTATTCTGATCGACGATGTGTTTTACACCGGCCGCACCATTCGGGCCGCGTTGAACGAGATTTTCGATTATGGCCGCCCTAACCAAGTGTTGCTGGCCGTACTGATAGAGCGCAATGGCCGGCAAATACCCTTGCAACCCGATTGCCGGGCCGCCCGCATCGATTTGCCGGAAGGGCAACGCATCAAACTCACCGGCCCCGAACCGTTGGGTATTCATGTAGAGACCATGGCCCGCGCCGCTTGATATGACCCCGCATATACAACTCACCGAACACGGCAAGCTCAAGCATTTTCTGACTATTGAAGGCCTTGATAAGGCTTTGCTGACCGAAATCCTAGATACCGCCGAATCGTTTGCCGGCATCTCCGAACATCAGGTCAAAAAAGTACCGCTGCTGCGCGGCAAGACCATCGTCAACTTGTTTTTCGAAAACAGCACCCGCACCCGCACCACTTTCGAACTGGCCGCGACCCGCTTATCGGCGGACGTGTTGAGCATGAATATCGCTACCTCGGCTACCTCAAAGGGCGAAAGTTTGCTGGATACCATCCATAACCTGGAAGCGATGCATGTCGATATGTTCGTGGTGCGCCATGCATTGAGCGGCGCGGCCCATTTCATTGCCCAGCATACCGCGCCGCACATCAGTGTGATCAATGCCGGCGACGGCCAGCACGCTCATCCGACCCAGGCCATGTTGGATATGTTCACGATCCGTCAGCATAAAAAGCAATTTGAGAATCTAAAAGTCGCTATCGTCGGCGACATACTGCACTCGCGGGTAGCGCGCTCGCAGATTTTGGCGCTGAATACCCTGGGTGTCGCCGAAGTGCGCGTGATCGCCCCCAAAACCCTGTTGCCGGCACACGTGAAATCCATGGGCGTGATTCCGCTGCATGACTTGAATGAAGGATTACGGGATGTCGATGTCATTATCATGCTGCGTTTGCAAAAAGAACGCATGAATTCGGCGTTTTTACCCAGCGAAAGCGAATTTTTCCGTTGTTACGGTTTGACCGAATCCACGCTGCGATTTGCCAAGCCCGATGCAATCGTCATGCATCCGGGGCCGATTAATCGCGGCGTGGAAATCGCATCCAGCGTAGCGGACGGCGCGCAGTCGGTCATTCTGAGGCAGGTTGGAAACGGTATAGCGGTGCGTATGGCGGTGATGACCATGACCATGGGTAGCCACGGAGGTGCGTCATGACCAGGATTTTGATCGAAAACGGCCGGATCATCGATCCGGCCAATGCCATCGATGCTGTCGGTTCCTTGTGCATTGCCGATGGAAAGATACTGCATTTGATGACGCCGCCGGCCGATTTCACTCCCGACCAAATCATCGATGCCACCGGTAGCGTCGTTTGTCCCGGCTTTGTCGATTTGAGCGTGAGGCTACGCGAACCCGGTCATAGCCAGAAAGGCACGATTAAAACTGAAACACGGGCCGCGCTGAGTGCCGGCGTCACGTCGCTTTGCTTGCCGCCCGACACCAAGCCCTGTATCGATACCCCGGCCGTGGTGGAATATATCAAGGACAAGGCCGAAGCCGCCGCTTATCCACACGTTTACAGCATCGGTGCGTTGACTCAACGCCTGGACGGTAGCGAACTGAGTTCGATGTTTGCGCTGAAGCAGGCCGGCTGCATCGCCGTCAGCAACGCGCGGGCTCCGGTGGGAAATTTGCTGATATTACGGCGGGCGATGGAATACGCCAGCAGCCACGATTTGCTGTTGATATACCGCGCCAACGAAGCGGCTCTGAGCGGCAACGGTTGCGCGCACGAAGGCGAGGTTGCCAGCCGTTACGGATTGCCCGGCATTCCGGTTGCCGCCGAATCGATTGCGCTGGCCCAGTGTCTGGAGCTGGCGCAACTGACCGGTTGCCGGATTCATATCAGCCAGATCAGCAGCAAGCAGTCGGTAATCAAAATCCAGCAAGCCAAGAAATACGGTCTGAATGTCACGGCCGACGTCGCGATACATCAGCTGCATTTAACCGAGGACGATGTGGTCCCATTCGATAGCCATTATCATGTGATACCGCCGTTCCGTAGCGAAGAGGACTGCCAATATCTGTGCGAAGGATTGGCGAACGGCACCATCGATGCTATCTGTTCCGATCACCAACCGCACGATTTGGACGCCAAACTCGGCGCTTTTCCGGAAACCGAGCCCGGCATCGCCGCCTTGGAAACCCTGTTGCCGTTGACGCTGGCTCTGGCACAACAGCAGCGCATCGGTTTGTCGGAAGCTATCGCCAGCCTGAGCCAAAATCCGGCGGCGATTCTGGGGTTGAATACCGGAGCCCTGACAGCGGGCATGCGCGCCGACGTCTGTATTTTCGATCCCCAACACAGTTGGCGGGTCGATCCACGGACCTGGCGGAGTGCCGGCCATAATACGCCCTACTGGGGGAAAACCTTGACCGGCAGAGTCACGCATACCTTGCTGGAAGGACGCTTGCTTTACAGTTTGCAGGATCGCGGATGACCTCGAATTGATGAATCGGCATTGCGGGAGCGATGCCGATCCATCGCGCCGAAAATAATAATAACTTTATACGCCCATCACATCGGGTAGTAGCGCAGGAAACAACATGACGTGTATCAAAAATCGTTCCGCCACCGGCTCAAGCTCGCCCAGCATCATTGATGATTTAAAGGGCGATCAGTCCTGGCGGATTTTTCGCATTATCAGCGAGTTTACCGAAGGCTTCGACGAATTATCCGGCCTGTGCGACGCTATCTCTATCTTCGGTTCCGCGCGCCTGGCGCCCGAACACTTTTACTACCAAAAAACCGTGGAACTGGCGGAACTGCTGAGCAAGGAGGGCTTTGCCATCATCAGTGGCGGCGGACCGGGCGTGATGGAAGCCGCCAACAAGGGCGCGCAGTTGCAGGATCAGCTCTCGATAGGCCTGAACATCGAGCTGCCGATGGAGCAAAAGCCCAATCCGTACCAAAGTTTGTCACTGAACTTTCGCTATTTTTTCGTGCGTAAAGTGATGTTTGTGCGCTATTCGATGGGCTATGTCTGCATGCCGGGCGGCTTCGGCACGCTGGACGAATTTTTCGAAGCGTTGACATTGATGCAAACCCACAAGGCTTACCCGTTGCCCTTGGTATTGTTCGGCAGCGATTTTTGGGGTGGGTTAATGGATTGGCTGAAAACCAAAATGCTCGAATACGGCACCATATCGACGGAAGATCTGGAGTTAATCACCGTCACCGACGATCCGCGCGAAGTCGTCCGCATCATGGCCGATCACCGGGAATGGAAAAACCAGCAGCGCCGGCATCCCACGCCGTAATTTACTTTTTTCAAACGGAGGATTTTGATACTCATGACCGCAACCGACTTGACCCCGGCGCAAACCGCTCTGCACCAACTCAGAGCGCATATCAACACCCAGATCATCGGTCAGGACGTGCTGGTGGAGCGGATGATGATCGCCTTGCTGGCCGATGGCCATTTATTGGTCGAGGGCGCGCCCGGCCTGGCAAAAACTCGTGCCATCAACGTCTTGAGCCAAGGCATCGAAGCGGACTTTCATCGTGTACAGTTTACGCCCGATTTGTTGCCGGCCGACTTGACCGGCACCGAGATCTACCGGCCGCAACAAGGGAGTTTCGAATTTCAGAAAGGCCCGCTGTTTCACAATCTGGTTTTGGCCGACGAAATCAACCGCGCACCGGCCAAGGTGCAAGCGGCATTGCTGGAGGCGATGGCCGAGCGCCAAATCACCGTCGGCAAGGCCAGTTATCCGTTGCCACCCTTGTTCATGGTGATGGCGACCCAAAATCCGATCGAGCAGGAAGGTACCTATCCGCTACCCGAAGCGCAATTGGATCGATTTTTAATGCATGTCAAAATCGATTATCCCAATGCGGTCCACGAACAAGCCATTCTGCACTTGGCTCGGGCGGAAGCTAGGGGAGCCGGGCAAAAAAACGCCGTCGGCGTCCGGAAAATCAGTCAACAATCGTTGTTTGACGCTCGCGACGAAGTGCTCGATATTTATATGGCCGAAGCCTTGGAACAGTATCTGCTGCAAATCGTTCTGGCAACCCGCACCCCGGCCGCGTATGGGCAGGATCTTGCCAAGTGGATAGAGTACGGCGCCAGTCCCCGCGCCAGCATTGCCCTGGATCGTTGCGCCAGGGCCAAGGCTTGGCTTGAGCAAAGGAGTTTCGTCGATCCCGGCGATATACAAGCGATTGCCTTCGACGTATTGCGGCACCGTTTGATTCTGTCCTACGAAGCCGAGGCCGAAGGGCTTACCAGCGATGATGTGATCAAACAATTGATTGCCAGAATTGCGGTACCGTAAACACCCATTCATGCTATTTTCCCGTCACCGCCTAGCCATCAACTCAGGAATGCCACTCATGCGGAAACAATTTTGCCTTATTTTGCCGCTTCTGGCGGCATCGGCCCTGGCTCGGGCCGAGACCGTCGGCTGCGTGACGACAGCCTGGAAATTGATCGGCGCCAATCATAAAGTTTGCGTCGAAGCGTTTTCCGACCCCAAAATTCCCGGGGTGACTTGCCACGTCAGCCAGGCGAAAACCGGCGGTGTCTCCGGCACGCTGGGGCTGGCGCAGGACCCCTCTCAATTTTCGCTGGCCTGTCGCCAGACCGGACCGATTTCGGTGCCGAACGGCCTGCCTCAAGATGAAGAAGTGTTTTCCGAAAACACCTCATTACTGTTCAAGGAAACCCGAGTGATGCGGTTATGGGACAACGCCCACAATACCCTGGTCTATCTGGCCATTAGCCGTAAACTGATCGAAGGGGCGCCGGTCAACAGTATTTCCACCGTACCGGTGATGCCTTGGGGACGATGAGCTCCGCCGCTACCGATCCCAACGAGCGTATCGCCGTCAGCTTGAAAACCCTGTTTGATCTGGCCAAGCCGGCGGCCGCGCTGAAGTTGCCGCCAATGCGGGTGGGCGCGGCGCAAAGCGGCAATTATCTGTCGCACTTTAAAGGCCGGGGCATGGCCTTTGCCGAAACCCGCTTGTATCAACCCGGCGACGATGTGCGGCGCATGGACTGGCGCGTCACCGCGCGTACCGACAAACCCCACAGTAAAATCTTCCAAGAAGAGCGGGAACGTCCGCTATTCATCTCGGTCGATTATCGGCCGACCATGAAGTTTGCTAGCCGTGGCGTATTCAAATCGGTACAAGCCGCCAAACTGGCCGGATTGTTGGCCTGGGCCGCGTTGCAACAGGGCGACCGGGTTGGCGGACAGGTTTTTAGCGCCGAAGGTTGCCTGGAATTGAAACCGCGCAGCGGCAAGGCCGCGCTGCTGCAATTTTTTAACGCCTTGGTACACCCGCACTATACCAACACCCGCGATGATAGGTTGGAACTGGCTCTGGCCCGATTGCAACTTCATGCCCACCCCGGCAGCCGGGTTTATATCATCAGCGATTTTCGCGGCCTGAATGGCGTGGCGGAGAATCATTTGGCCCTGTTGGCGCGGCATTGCGAAGTGATATTGCTGCAAATTTACGATCCGTTGGAAAGCCATTTGCCCGAGACTGGCCGCTACCGTTTTACCGATAAAATCCGCGACATCATCATCGACAGCAGCGACAAAAAAGTCCTACGGGATTACCGGCACCAATATCAACAGAGACAGCTGTATTTACAACAGCTTAGCCAAAAATTACGGCTGAGTCTGTTGTCTTGCGCTACCAACCAGTCGGCCCTGGCGGCGTTGACCTCGCCGCCCATAAAATCAAGATCGTATTAACCTACGACACATTGTCCCGATACCATGCCGTCCGTCTTTTATCGCATCGTTTTGGTCAGTGGCCTGATTTTTCTGGGGGGCTGGCTGGGGTTGAAAATGGCGGTGCCGCCGGGATATGCCAGCCCGATTTGGCCGCCCGCCGGTATTGCCTTGGCGGCTCTGCTATTGAGCGGCAAACGTTTGTGGCCCGCCATCTGGATAGGTGCCTTCGCCAACAATATTTCAGCCGGCCTCGATGCCGTCGGGGAGTTATCGGCCACGGTTGTCTGCTCGGCGGCGCTGATCGGCTTGGCCAGCACTATTCAAGCATTAATTGCGGTTCGGCTCGGCAAAAAATTCGTCGATTGCGGTGTGCCACGGCTGGATAATCCTCGCCAAGTTTTAACTTTTTTTCTACTGACCGGACCGCTGGCCTGTTTAATCGCGCCTTGTATCGGCGTGACCGGTTTGTATCTGCTGGAGGTATTACCCGCCTCCGAATTAAAGGTTTCCTGGTGGAACTGGTGGTTCGGCGATAGCCTGGGGGTTTTGTTGGTTGCGCCATTGGCATTTTGCCTGTTTGCCGAGCCTAGGCCACTTTGGCAACCGCGAATGCTGCGGGTGGCGCTGCCGTTGCTGGGGGCGTTGTTGGCCTTGTCCACCGCCTTCGTATTTGTTTTCCGTGCCGAACAGGCCAGAATTCAAATGACCTTCGATAGTCAGGCGGCCGCCATCGAAAGTTTGATGCTGGAATATGTCGGCAACGTGCTGGATAGCACCCTGGTGCTGAAAGATTTATTGAGTGCCTCGGAAATCGTCGACCGCCGGGAGTTTTCGCGCTTCTCCCAAGGCTTGTTGAAACGCCATCCGGAGGTACAAGCCCTGGAATGGTTGCCGCGCGTTACCTGGGAGCAGTTGCCGAGTTTCGAGCAAGCCGTCAGGGCCGAAGGATTTGCCGATTTCAAGGTAACGGAAAGGGCGGCCGATGGCTCGCTAATCCCCGTCGGCCGGCGCGATGAGTATTTCCCGATTTTATTCGTCGAGCCCATGGCCGGCAACGAAAAAGCCTTCGGACTGGATTCCTCTTCTAATCCGGTAAGCCTCGAATCCAAGCGGATTGCGAGCCGCACCGGCCAGCCCAGTGTTTCTCGGCGGCTGACTTTGGCCCAACAAGATGACACCGAAATCGGGGTGCTGGTATCGATACCGGTTTTCGACCAGCCGGGGGCAGGTGCCGAACATTTAGCCGGGTTTGTCTCTACCGTGTTGCTGCCGGCGAGGATGGCGCAAATCGCACTGCAAGGCATAAACAGCGATCAGTTCGGCATCAGTTTGAGAGATACGGACGCGCCGCCGGAGCAAGCCAATTTGTTTCTGAAAGCCGTAGCCAATCAGGTTCACCGTAGTTATGGTCTCAAATACCGGCAACGCGAATTTCAGTTTTGTGACCGCGGCTGGCTGCTTAGCATCGTTGCCGATAAAAACTTTATCACCGAGCACGGCTCTATCCTGCCCTGGGCGACCTTGTTGGGCGGGTTGTGCTTTACCAGTTTGCTGACCGTGCTGCTGTTGGTCATGACCGGCCGTACGGCGCAGGCGGAAGCCCTGGTCAATGCCCGTACCCGGGAGTTGGAGTCCGCCAATGCCGAACTCGAGGCCATAGCCAGCGATTTACAGGCTTCAGAGGCCAAATTGCGCACCTTGGTTCAATCGCAACCGGAATGCGTTAAATTGTTGGCGCGCGACGGCAGCTTGCTGGACATGAATCAAGCCGGGCTGGCATTGATCGAGGCCGACAGCCTTGAACAGGTCAAGGGCCAAAACGTGCTGCCGCTGGTGCAGCCTAAATACCAACAGGCATTTACCGACAGTATTCAGAGCGTGTTCGCCGGTGAACCGGCCACGCTGGAATTCGAAATAACCGGACTGAAAGGCACGCACCGTTGGATGGATACCCATGCGGTGCCGATGCGCGATAACGAAGGCAATATCGTGGCCTTATTGGGCTTGACCCGCGATATTACCGCCCGCAAAGCCGCCGAAGAGGAACTGAAACTGGCCGCGCGGGTCTTCGGAGAGGCACACGAAGGGATCTTGATCACGGACGCCAACGCTATCATTATTGATGTCAATCCTACGTTCAGCGAAATCACCGGGTATAGCCGCGAAGAAATCATCGGTAAGAATCCGCGCATCTTGCAATCAGGCAAACATAACCGCGAATTTTACCAGGAGATGTGGAATACCTTAACCAGTTGCAGGCATTGGCAGGGCGAAGTCTGGAATCGGAAAAAAAACGGCGAACTTTATGCCGAGCTGTTGACCATGTCGGCCCTTTGCAACGACCAGGGCGAGGTGATTAATTATCTGGGCTTGTTTTCGGATATTACCCATTTCAAAAATCAGCAACAGATGCTGGAGCTCTTGGCTCATTATGATCCCTTGACCCGTTTGCCGAATCGCACGCTGTTTGCCGACAGGCTGTTACAAGCCATTGCCCGTAGCAAACGCGAAAAATCCCTGCTGGCGATTTGTTTTCTGGATTTGGATGGCTTTAAGCCTGTCAATGACCAGTTCGGACACGAAACGGGCGACCAGGTATTGATCGAGGTTGCCGAGCGGCTTAAATCCTGTCTGCGCGAGGAAGATACGGTGTCGCGGCACGGCGGCGACGAGTTCGCCTTGCTGATGGGCGATTTACATACCATCGAAGAGTGCACGCAAACCCTAGGCCGTATTCATCAGTCCATCGCCGAGGTCTATCTGATCAACGAGCACACGATCAACATCGGCGTCAGCAGCGGCATTACCATTTTTCCGCTCGACGCGGCCGATTCGGATACCCTTTTGCGGCATGCCGATCACGCCATGTACCAGGCCAAATTGTCCGGTAAAAACCGTTACCATTTGTTCGACGCCAGCCATGACCAGCTGATGATCGATCTGCATAAGCAGTTGCACGATATCGAAACGGCGTTTGCCGATGACCAGTTTTGCCTGTATTACCAACCCAAGGTCAACATCAAAACCGGCCAGGTTGCCGGGGCGGAGGCACTGATCCGGTGGCAACATCCGCTACGTGGCCTGCTGGCGCCGCAAGCGTTCTTGCCGGTGATCGCTTCCAGCGAACTGGAAATTCGCGTCGGCAACTGGGTGATTGAACAGGCCTGGCAACAACTGTGTGCTTGGCAACAATTGGGTTTCATGCTTGAAGTCAGCGTCAATATTTCCGCCTACCACTTGTTATGGCCGAAGTTTGTCGAGCATCTGGAAACCACGCTGGCTAGTCACCCGGGCATCGCCTCCCGTTATCTACAATTGGAAATATTGGAAAGCACCGCGCTGGACGATTTGTCGGCGGTGAATCGGGTCATCAAAGTCTGCCGCGACGCATTGGGCGTGACGACCGCGCTGGATGATTTCGGCACCGGCTATTCATCGTTGGCCCACTTACGCCATCTGCCGGTTAACGCGGTCAAGATCGATAAGGGCTTCGTTCGGGACATGCTGGATGACCCGGATGATTACGCCATCGTCGAAAGTGTGATTAGCCTGAGCCAAGCTTTCCGCCATGAGGTGATTGCCGAAGGCGTGGAAACCCAAGAACAGGGCTTGATGTTGTTGTTGATGGACTGTCATTTGGCCCAAGGTTATGCCATAGCCAAGCCGATGCCGGCCGAGGAGATGTTGGACTGGATAAGCCATTATCGGCCCTATCCGCAGTGGCGGGACTATGCCGGCAAGGAGCTGACGGCGCTGCAAATCCAAGTCGCCATTCGCCGAATCGATCTCGAGCAATGGCTGCAACGGATAAATCAATGCTTGAATGGCGGCATCGCCGGTATCAATCATTGGCCCATCATGCTGCCGGGCAAAAGCCATTTTGGCCGTTGGCTCAAGCAAGCCCAGTATCAAGATCAGTATAATAAGCAGTGGCTGGCGCAACTTGCCGCCCTGCATGCGGAATTGCTACATAAAGGCGATGTGCTAATGCATCAATTCTGGGAGGGGGAAACGGAAGCCGCCCGCGCCGGTTTTGCCGAATTAACGCAAACTCAACGCCGCTTGGATGATTGCCTGACGAAATATGCTTGATTAAGCCCATGGAACCTTTAGCGTTAAAAGACATTCATTTGCCCGAGGTCATAGGCTGGTGGCCGCCGGCACCCGGTTGGTGGCTGTTGCCCATTATCCTGGTTTTGGTGATTTTGGCCGCGCGCGCATTGTACAAGCGCTTGACTCGAAAAACAGCTATCGGCGGCGCGCGGAGATTATTGGCCGATATTCGCCGGCAACAAAACGATAGATTGCGTACCTTGACCGACTTGTCGGCGCTGCTGCGGCGCACCGCGATCAGTACCAGCGCCGCCCGGTCCGAGGTGGCAAGCCTACGAGGTCAGGCTTGGCTGGATTATCTGGACCGTTCCTTGCCGGACCAACCTTTCGGGCAAGGTATCGGCCGCTGTTTGGCCGATGCGCATTATCGCCCCACCGTCGCCGACGATATCGATCTCGAGGCTTTGTTTGCTCTGTGCGAGCGTTGGCTGAAGCAGAGGGAAAAAAAATCATGATCGCCTTTCAATGGCCCTGGCTGGCGTTGTTGTTGCCGTTGCCTTTTTTACTACGCTGGTTGCTGCCGGCCAAGTTTCAGGCCGAACAGGCGGCTTTGATCGTGCCGTTTCTGGATGATTTTCCGGGTATCGAGCCGCGCCAAGTTAGTCCGCAACGACGTTGGCCGTTGCGGCTGGCGGGTTTCGCCTGGATATTTCTGGTGATAGCCTGTACCCGTCCGCAGTGGCTGGGCGAGCCGTTGGAACTGGCGGTCAATGGCCGCGATCTGATGCTGGCGGTGGACGTGTCGGGCAGCATGGACGAAAAGGATTTCATCATCAAGGACAAGCGCTACGATAGGTTGACCGCCACCAAATACGTGGTCAGCGATTTCGTCCAACGCCGTATCGGCGACCGTATCGGCCTGATTTTATTTGGCACTCAGGCTTATCTGCATGTGCCGCTGACCTTCGACCGTAAAACCGTGCAAACCCTACTGAACGAAGCTTTTATCGGTATCACCGAAGACGAGCCGCAAACCTCGATCGGCGACGCCATCGGATTGGCCGTCAAACGCTTGCAGGACGAAAAAAACCAGAGCCGGGTGCTGATTTTATTGACGGACGGCGCCAATACCGCCGGTGAACTGGCGCCGTTGAAAGCCGCCGAAATCGCCGCCCAGCATCATCTGAAAATCTACACTATCGGGATCGGCGCCGATGAAATGCTGGTGCGCAGCTTGTTTGGTACCCGCCGGGTGAACCCGTCCGCCGACCTGGATGAAAAAACCCTGAAAGCCATTGCCGATACCACGGGCGGCCGTTATTTCCGCGCCCGTAACACCGAGGAATTGAACCAGATTTATTTCATTCTCGATCAACTGGAACCGGTGGAAAAAGACAAACAGTTTTTTCGGCCTAAATCGGAGTTGTATTATTGGCCGCTGGCCTTGGCACTGGCTTTGGCCGGGCTGTTGGCGGGCAGCCGTTTGAGGAGGTCTTGATGCTGGCGGATTTTCATTTCCTCAGGCCGTGGTGGTTGCTGGCTTTGTTGCCGGCGGCGGTTTTGCTGTTTTTGCTGATCAAAAACAAATATCAACGCGGCGACTGGACGGATGTCTGCGATGCGGAATTGTTACCGTATATTTTGCAGCAGAAGCCCAGCAAGCCTCTTGCCGGCGGTTGGATTGCGGCCTCGCTGGCAACCAGTTTGAGTATTCTGGCTCTGGCCGGCCCGACCTGGGAAAGGTTACCAGGCCCTGCTTTTCGCAACGATTCGGCCTTGGTGATTGCGTTGGATTTATCCAGATCCATGGATGCCACCGACACCAAACCCAGCCGTGTCAGCCGTGCTCGCTACAAAATTAGCGATATTCTGAAATTGCGCAAGGATGGCCAAACGGCATTGATGGTCTATAGCGGCGATGCTTTTACCGTGACCCCGCTTACCACCGATACCGCCACCATCAACAGCCAGCTGGAAGCGCTGACTACCGACATCATGCCTAGTCCCGGCGGCAACACCGCTATTGCCGTCGGCAAAGCCGTGGATTTATTGCATCAGGCCGGACTGGCACAAGGCCACATATTGCTGGTGACCGACGGCGCCGATGCCGATAGCGTGGATCGAGTCGGCCGAATTTTGGGCGATTACCGGTTATCGGTGCTGGCGCTGGGCAGCCCGGAAGGCGCGCCGATTCCGTTACCCGGAGGCGGTTTTTTAAAAGACCGGCAAGGAAGTCTGGTGGTTGCCAAACTGGATACGGCGGAATTATCGGCGCTGGCCTCGGCCGGGCGGGGCATTTTTCAAACCGTGACGGCCAATGACGACGACATCGAACGTCTGGGCGGTTTATTTAACCAAGCCAACGGCAACGACAAGGCCGAAAAAACCGATTTGCTGCTGCAACAATGGGATGAAAAAGGCCCGTGGCTACTGTTGCTGGTGCTGCCTTGGGCAGCGCTACGTTTCAGGAAAGGTTTGTTGGTGTTTGCCCTAATCTGCCTGCTGCCGCTACCAGAAGACGCTTGGGCGCTGGACTGGCAAAGCCTGTGGCAAACTCTGGATCAACGCGCCCAACAGGCCTTCCGGCAACAGCAATACCAGCAGGCCGCTGAACAATTCAACGATCCGGATTGGCGCGCGGCCGCCCAGTATAAAGCCGGTCAATATCAAGAGGCCGCCGAAACCCTAAAAGCGACTCAAAGCGCCGACGGCCATTACAACCGTGGTAATGCCTTGGCCAAGGCCGGGCAGTTGCGGGAAGCCCTGCAAGCCTATCAGCAAGCGTTGAATATTGATCCTGAGCATGCCGACGCCAAGCACAACAAGGAGCTGGTGGAAAAACAGCTGCAGCAGCAAAATCAGCAGAGTAACGATCAACAGCCTCCGAGCCAGCAAGAAAAAGATCAAAAACAACAAGATCAGCAACCCGGTCAATCCGACAAGCAAAATCAGGAGCGGGGCCAAAATCAAGACCGGCAAAAACAGGCCGAGGATCAATCCGGTAGTGACTCGCAACCGAAGCCTTCGGAAAACCAGGAACAACCGCCCCGGCCGGAACAGCAAGGCGATCAGCCGGACGATGCCGGCCATTCGGCCGAGAAACCCAAACCGGAGCAGCCCAATCAAACCGGGCAAGCAGAAGAACCGGCCACGGCTGACCGGGACGAAGCCAAACGGGCCGACGAACAATTATTACGGCGCATTCCCGACGAGCCCACCGGCTTGTTGAAACGCAAATTCAAATACCAGTACGGTCAACGCAATCCGCCGGCTCATGTCGGTCCGGACTGGTGAGTGTCGACGGCTGGGTTGATCAATTTCAGAACCTCTAAGCTCGAGTATGATCATGCTTAAAAATAATCGTTATATCTGGCTGTATTGGTTTCTCTGCGGTTTTCTGCTGACATTTCAAGCCGCCGCCGCGGAGATTCAGGTCAGTGTCGACCGTAATCCGGTCAATCTGAGCGAATCGTTTCAGATTACCTTTAGCGCAGGCGAACCACCGGACGGCAGCCCGGATTTTGCCCCGCTGCTGCAAAATTTCGAGATTCTGAATCAACAACGTAGCAGTAATGTATCCTGGGTGAACGGCAAGAGCAGCCGTAACGAGCAATGGCTAGTCAGTGTGATAGCGAGGCAGTCCGGCGAACTGCTGATTCCGCCGATAGCCTTTGGCGCCGACAGCAGTAAACCGTTAAAAGTGGTGGTGAACGACGCGCCGCTCACGACCAGTAGTAGCGACGAGGTATTCCTGGAAGTGCAAGTCACGCCGGAAAAACCCTATGTACAATCGCAAGTACTGTATACCTTGAAATTGTACCGACGGGTGCAGATTACCCAGGCCAGCCTGAACGACCCGGAAATCAAGGATGCCGTGGTGGAAAAGCTGGGAGAGGACAGTACCTACAGTACCCAGGTCAAGGGCATGGATTATTGGGTGACCGAGCGCAAATACGCGATTTTCCCGCAACAGAGCGGTATTTTCACCATTGAGCCGCTGACCTTGACGGCGGAGGTGGTCGCTAATCAAAACCCGCGTTTCAACGGTTTTTTCAATCGCCAGATTACCGAAAGCCGGCGAGTGTCTTCCAAGGCTATTACCTTGAATGTGCAGCCGGTACCGGCCAGCTTTACCGGACCAGCCTGGTTGAGCGCCGAATCGCTGGAACTTAGCCAAAGTTGGTCGGATGATCGCTTACAAGGCAAGGTCGGAGAACCTCTGACCCGAACTATTAAGTTGACGGCGAAAGGTGCCACGGTCGGGCAGTTGCCGGAATTGGCCGGACAATCCGGCATTGATGGCATTAAGACCTATCCCGACCAGCCGTTATTGCGGGAAGACAAGTCAAGCGATGGTCTGAATGCTGTGCGCGAGGAAAAAATTGCCTATATCTCCAGCAAACCGGGCGAATATACCCTGCCGGCGCTGACTATCAACTGGTTCAACACCAAAACTCAAAAAACCGAAGTCGCGCATCTAGCCGAGGTGAGGATTAAGGCCCTCGCTACCGAGGATAGTCAGCCGGCCGCGACGGCCCCGTCGCAAGCGCAAATCGAACCGGGCCATCAGCAAGCCTCGCCGGTTTCGGCAACTGACGGCAATCTGTTATGGCAAGCATTATCCGGTTTTCTGGGTTTGGGTTGGTTGTTGACCATGGTTTGGTTTTTTCGCGACAAAAGACAAAAATCCCCCGTCGACAAAATGCCGGTAGTCGAAGCGGCCAGGCTTGATCAGCAAACAGCTCTAAAAAAAGCCTGCCAACAAAATAATCCCCACGCCGCGAAACAAGCATTGTTGGATTGGGGTAGGCGGCAATTTGCGGCGGACAATTTGACGGCGGTTGCCGATTGTTGCTCCGGACCGTTATCCGAGGAAATTTTGGCCTTGAATCACGTGTTGTATTCCGGTGAACAACAGGCCTGGGACGGCGAGGCTTTATGGCGGGCGTTTTCAAAACAGGATTCCACGCCGAACAAAAATCCTATAGAGTCCGATACATTGCAGCCGCTATATCGGCTTTGATACGCGGTAAAGCAATGCACGGCATGTTTCGGGGTAGGGGATTATTCCACGAAACACTGCTAAATCTAAACCGCTGAGTGTTTCGTGGCGAACTCGTGTTAAGTCCTCGGCTGAACTTGGATTACCATTGCGACTCGCCAGTCTCGGGATCGTACATTTCGTGTACGATTTTATGCCGGTTGGCGATTAATTCGTCGATACTGGGGGAATTGCTCATCGCCCGTTGAATCGCCAGTTTCATGGCTTCGTAATTGGTCCGGTACAGATCCTTGCGATCGAGATTAGGGTTGGTTGCGCAGGATGGGTCTATCCACAGCATGGCGATAATGCACAAATCGTTGGCCTGCAGTCGCGGTATGATGCCGTCCGCGACACTGTCAATCACGGCGTCGGCAATAGCCGATTGCACCGGACCGCCAAACAAACTGACATAAGCCGAGGATTTAATGGTGACTTTAGGCACCATAATGGTGGCGGGACGGACTTGCTGGTTACAGGCGCGAATCGCAAACATGCGGGTATGGCCCTCGGTTTGTCCCATCAGGTTGGCAAACGCATGTCCGGCCGGACCTTTTACATCGCCAATCAGAATTTCCGGCATGGCATCGGTGCCTTGGCCTTCGCTGGAAAATACGGTGGCTTCGCCGGTTCTGAACCAATATGAATCTGACATCGGAATATCCTCACGCTGAATGTATAAAACCGGCATTCTATGCTCACTGTGCGGCAAGCGGCAAGAGTGGCAACTAAGGCATAGGGCGATTATGGAGAGTCCGGCTATAAGTTTGGCACTTCGACGGTTGTTTCATCGGTTTGTTCCATTCGATCTTGCTCGGGATGGGCCGATTTAACTTCAGGGTGGAACATGCTTTTTAGCTTAAAATTTTATCGGAGTTTGTCATGAAAAATATTATCGCTGCATCGGCTCTATTCATCTTGTTAGCCGCTTGCTCTTGCTCGAACAATGATGATGCGGCTAACGACAAAACCAAGCGGCAAGCAATTGCCGATGAGATGAATCAACCGCTGGATAAAGCCAAGGATGTGGAACAACAAATTCTGGAAAATGCGGTGGAGCAGAAAAAGCAGCTGGATGATTTGTGACAAGCCGAGAATTTGAATGCGGGAGCTGGTGGCGCGGTAAGGAAAGCCCCGCATGACCGATAGTCAGCGGGGCGGGAGAGTAAGCCTTATTTTACATTCGGGCAATCGATGTAGTCGGGATGCGCCGTGATCACGACGGCAACGCGATGGCTTTGGTCTGGTGTATTATCGGGACCATGTGCTTCACCCGTTGCATTTACGACAAGTTGAGAAGGCTTGGCGCCGAATTTGACCAGCATATCGCTGACAGTCCGGGCTCTTCTCACCGAGAGATCCTGGTTGTAGGCCGGTTTACCCACCGTGTCGGTCGATGCGGTCACGTTTGCGGTCGAATCGGGATGATCATGCAAGAAATGACCTATATGGCGAATGGTTTCGTCCTTGGTTTTGAACGGAACGTCGCTGGCGGTTTTAAAGTACGCCACTGTTTCATGAATAGTTTCCACATGGTGATGGTTTTGCGCATGAACTTCCGTCAGCCATTGGCACATTTCTTTTTCCGATTGCAGACGATGGTGAGCGGCCGATTGAGCGAGATCCAAGCCTTTTTGTTTCTCGTTGATATTCCAGTAGTAATCTTTTTCCAGATGACCCAGGATGATGTTTGCTGCTTCCAGATCTTTTTCGGACAATTCCTCGTGCAGCATGGCTTGACCATAGTGGCCGGCTCTGGATGCATCAATTGCCGCTTTTAGATCGGTGGAGTCCTTTTTGGGTGTGCTACAAGCGGTCAGAGACAGGGCTAAAACCGCGAGCGGCAGGGTTACGTATTTTTTTTTCATGATAATATCCTCGTGATTCAATTAGTCGCAACAGGCTTACTCGTTGTCGCCATTATCCAATGGACCATAAATAGTCCAATAACCTGGGTAATTCAGACCAAAGTAACGACTGTCCTCACTAAAGCGATCCCAGACATAGGCCGGGGCGGCAAATTCACGGGTTGGGATCGGCGAAGTCACAAGCTCGGCCGTTCCGACCAGTGTGCGGCCAACGGTATGGCCAACGCCACGCAACAGCCCCCAGGACATGCCCACGAAAATATTGTGTTGATTGCTAATGTTGATGATATTTTTAGGGATTTCGACGAACCCAAAGGCAATATTGGCAAAGCCTTGACTCACTTTATTGCTAAAGCCAGTAAAATAACTTTCTGCTTGTGCCGTGGGTGCCGTCATTAATGCGCCGGATAGAACGCAGGCGGCTAATATTTTATTTTTATTCATGAGTAGCTCCTTGTTTTACAGATTTGATACCGTCCGAAACCGCGCGGGCAGGCACGAAAAAAAACTTCTAACAAAAATATTAGACTCTAATTTGAAACAAGCATAGACCTAAACCGCTAGTGTTGTAAGGCCATGGAGCAACAATGCGCCTGAACCAGGCAATTTGTCAAATTGATATTGTTGATTATTTGCAGCGAGACTCAATGCGCGGCGAGGTCAACATGCACGCTACTTCCAGCTTATTGCGAAGTGGGCTGGCGTTGCTGCATTTTTTCGCGGCGTTTTTCTTGTTGCTGCTGTTTCATTTTCTCCCATTTCGTTATTTGTTCGGGGCTGAGCACCTCTTTGATCCGGGAATGTGATTCATCGTGAATAGCCTGAAATTTGTCATGCTGTTCCTTGAATATCACTTCCAATTTGGCCTTTTGCTCCGGGCTTAGTTGCAATTCTTTTTCCAAGCGCTCCAAGCGGTGATGGGGCGGTGCTTCATGTCCTTCCATGCCTTGCCTGGCAAAAACGGTAAGCGGCAACGATAACGCGGTGGCTAACAGTAGAGTTTTCTTGTTCATAACGGCCTCCGGGGTAGTGGTAATAAACATCCGTGTCTAACATCCGACTCGGCATGGACGTTGGTTAGGCGCTAAAGTTCAAGAGCTGATCGTTTATAGCTCCGAGGGTTTGTGTACGCATTGACAATCAATGCTGATACGCTGCGCGGGCTGATCCAGCCTTAATGCGGTCAGTTGTCCGCCCCATAGGCAGCCGGTGTCTATTGAATATACATTGTGTTCTTGATAAAAGCCCAGCGTGGACCAATGCCCAAAGATGATGCACATGTCGCGGCTTTTACGCCCCGGAACGGCAAACCATGGCAATAGATGCCCTGCCTGACTGCCGGGTGGGCCTTTGTGATGAAAGTCCAGTTCGCCATCGGCCGTGCAATAACGTAAGCGTGTAAAGCAGTTGACCGCAAAGCGTAGTTTTTCGGTTTTTGGCAGGTCGTCTTGCCAGGCCGTGGGTTTATTGCCGTACATCGATCTGAAGAAGCGCTGATAATCCTCGCCACGGATGGCTTGCTCGGTTTCCGAGGCCATGGTCTTGGTCTGCTCAAAATCCCATTGCGGCGGTAGTCCCGCATGCAGCATGCAGAATTGGTCGTTGTGATAAAATAACGGCTGGTTACGCAACCAGTCGATTAGCTCATCACAATCGGCCGCGCGTAAGATTGGCCCCAGTGTGTCTTTTTTACCTGTTTTGCTCAACGAAGCCACGGTAGCAATCAAATGCAGGTCATGATTGCCCAGTACCGTAATGGCTGAATCGCCCAGGCTTTTGACAAAGCGTAACGTTTCGAGGGAATGTGGGCCGCGGTTGACCAGGTCGCCCGCCAGCCAAAGTTGATCCTGATCCGGATCAAACTTTATGACATCCAGCAGGCGACGCAGTTCGTTGTAACAACCTTGAATGTCACCAATAGCATAAATTGCCATCAGTGCAGTGTTCTGGGAATCGACAAGGTGAATTTGGGAACAGAAGCACTAAAACTTTCACCCGTGTCGGATTGCATCTGGTATTTGCCCTGCATCACACCCACCGGCGTTTCAATCATCGCCGCGCTGGTATAACGAAACGAGTCGCCGGGATTCAAGTGAGGATGTTCGCCCACCACGCCTTCGCCGTTGACTTCCTGCACCTTGCCGTTGGCATCGGTGATCAGCCAATGGCGGGTCAGTAAGCGTGCCGGCACCGAACCGACATTGGTGATGGTGATGGTATAAGCAAATACAAACCGGTTTTGCTCCGGCGACGATTGGGCCTCAATGTAATGTGGTTTCGCCTCAACTAAAACTTTGTATTTTTCGCTCATTGATAGATTATGTGACTCTGAATTATCCCTATTTCAACCTAACTGATACGCAAACGCAAGCTACCTGATGAAGATAAGTACGGCGCTGTTCGCCTTGATTCTGATGATGTCACGACCCGTATTTGCGGAAGACGCCAAGGATTTATTCGCGGCGTCGGCCAGCGGTAAGTTGGAAAGGGTTCAAGCCCTGTTGGCGCAAGGCTTGGATGTTAACGGCAAGATAGAGCAAGACAGAACCGCCTTAATGGCCGCCAGTTTCAACGGCAATTTACGCATCGTCAAACTACTGCTGAGCTATGGCGCCGATGTTAATAGCGCCGATAAACTCGGCTCAACCGCATTGTCGGATGCCGTGCTTTTTGGCGGCGTCGACATTGTCAAATTGCTAATCGCTTCCGGTTCTAACGTCAATGCGGCCGATAATCAAGGTGTAAAAGTCATCGACAAGGCCAAAAAGCTTGAGCGCGAGGCTATTGTCAAATTATTGGAAACCGCCGGTGCAAAATCAGCGGTGACGGAGGCAAGTCCCGAATCAGCCCCGGACGCCGAAGCGAAACCGGAAGATCAACCCAAACCCGCCGAAGAAAAACCACAATAACCCAAACCATGATTTCACAACAAAAACCTTTACATATTCATATCCTCGGCATCTGTGGCACCTTCATGGGTGGATTGGCCCTGATTGCCCGCGAACTGGGCTACAGCGTCAGCGGTTCGGATCAAAATGTCTATCCGCCCATGAGTTCCCAGCTGGAAGAACAGGGCATCCGCCTAATGAACGGCTATAAGGCCGAGAATCTGGATTGCAAGCCTGACCTGGTGGTGGTCGGCAATGCTATGTCGCGCGGTAATCCGGAAGTGGAAGCGGTGCTGAATCGCAATCTACCCTACATCTCCGGCCCGCAGTGGTTGGCCCAGCATGTATTGCAAAAGCGCTGGGTGCTGGCTGTGGCGGGTACTCACGGCAAAACCACGACCACCAGCATGTTGAGCTGGATCCTGGAATTCAACGGTTTCAAACCCGGCTTTTTAATCGGCGGCATACCCTTGAATTTCGGTATTTCCGCCCGTCTGGGCGAGTCGGATTTTTTTGTGATTGAAGCCGACGAATATGATTGCGCTTTTTTCGATAAGCGTTCCAAGTTCGTACACTATCGGCCCCGCACCGCGATTTTGAATAATCTGGAATATGACCACGCCGATATTTTCGAAAACCTGGATGCCATCAAAAAACAATTTCATCATTTAGTCCGTACCGTTCCCGGCGACGGGCTGATTATCGCGCCAGCCCGCGAACAGCATATCGCGGAGGTGCTGGGGATGGGATGTTGGACGCCCGTAGTCAAAACCGCGATAGCCGGCGAGGCCGATTGGCGGGCTGAATTGTTAAAAGCCGACGGCAGTTGTTTTCAGGTTAGCTTTGAAGGTCGGGAACAAGGCGTCGTCGAATGGGACTTGAGCGGTTGTCACAATGTCTATAACGCCCTGTCGGCCATTGCCGCGGCCCGGCATATCGGTATACAAGCTTATGACGCCATTGCGGCGTTACTTCGGTTTCAAAATGTCAAACGCCGAATGGAAGTCATCGTCCGTAAAGATGGCATCACCGTCTACGATGATTTCGCCCATCATCCGACGGCCATCGAAACCACGCTGGACGGTTTGCGCAAACAAGTCGGTAACCAAAAAATCCTGGCGATCGTCGAGCCGCGCTCCAACACCATGCGCTTGGGCGTTCACACTCAGTCATTGGCGGAATCGCTGGCCGAAGCCGACCAGGCCATTATTTACCAGCCGGAAAATCTGGGTTGGGATTTAAGCCAATTGCTGCAATATGCTAAAAACATCCGCATTTGCAGTAGCCTGGACGCGATCATTGATGCGATCAAGGCGGAATCGGAAGGCCCTTGCCATGTGTTATTGATGAGTAACGGCAGTTTTGGCGGTATTTATCAACGCCTGCGGGAAGAGTTGTAACTTTTGGATGAAAGAGCAAAAGTCGTAGGCAAAAAAAAGCGGCCATTGGCCGCTTAAAGAAGAAGGGTAAAGCAACTCAGTTGCGCATAACAATACTTGAGTTGTTGCCAGTTTAGCGTTGATGTGCCAAGTTGAAAATGTGACGGATTGTCACACGCGGCAAACTGTCGCAGTCCAGCATTAATGGCTGGTTGAGGAATGGATAACTTGGGTGCATGGGCCTTAAGGTATTTTCGCGTTAACGATCTCGAGCTTGGTTGATTCCCTAGCAGGATACATTCGCGCCGTGATCGCCTCTCTCCCTTGCGGGAGAGAGATGATAAGGTGCCGCGTAGCGACATGAGCAATATGGTTCGCGCTCAATACAAGTATTTGCCTAGTTTTTTAGATAAGTTGACAGCGCGGGCTGTTAACCTCCAAAACTATTGATGATTTATATCAATTACCCCCTTTAAAGCTGATTTGTAGGGCGTGTAAGGCGTTTTCGCAGTCCGGGGAAGACTGTATGCCGGGATTGTCGTGACATTGCTGATTTTTGGCTTGCGCCTCCTTGACGTTGGCTACATACCAGGCCACCGATTTTGCTTCGGCCCCCTGAGTCGATTCTTCGGCGCTGATCACTTTAAATGCACTCAAAACCAGCACTAATGCGGTTGCAATCAAGATAATGGTGTTTTTTTGCATGGTTTATCTCCCTATAATTTTCGATGGATTGACACTCGCAAACACGGGCTTACGAGTGGCGGTGAGTCTAATCAATAACAGCCATCAGGAAAATGTGGCGGATTGCCGCGCGACAAATTGTCGCCAGTTTTGTTACTAGGAAAATAGTATTTTCGGACCGGCGGCCATCATGCTGCATGTGTTCCGTGAAGGCGATTTCTCTATAATGACAGCCTGATTAACAGGAGATCGGCATGAAATTGACAGTACGCTTGGCCATGTTTGGGTTTGCGATAGGTTTATCCGCTTGTTCCAGTCTGTATTACAGTGGTTTGGAAAAAATCGGCATTCCCAAGCGGGATGTGATGGTGCACCGGGTAGAAAAAGCCCGCGATAGCCAGCAACAAACCAAGCAGCAATTTAAGTCGGCGTTGGAACAGTTTACTGCCGTTACCCAGTTCAAGGGCGGGAACCTTGAGAGTACCTACAACAAACTCAACGGCGAATATGAGGCCAGCGTACAAATGGCCGAAGACGTTAACAAACGCATCGGCGATATCGAGGACGTGTCCGGCGCATTGTTCAGCGAATGGGAGGCCGAACTGAATCAATATAGCAATGCTTCCTTGAGGCAGGGCAGTCAACAAAAACTAACAGCCACTCGTGCGCAATACAAACAATTGATTACGGCAATGCGCCAGGCTGAAGCCAAGATCGAACCCGTACTCAGCGTATTCAGGGATCAGGTGCTTTACCTGAAGCACAATCTGAATGCTCAGGCCATAGCCTCGTTGAAAGGCCAACTCGGCAGCGTTCAGTCCGATGTGTCGACATTGATCGCGGCGATGGAAAAATCCATCAACGAAGCGGATGCTTTTATCAATACGATGGGTAAGCAATAAACCGCTTTATGTGGCAAGCGGTCCGGTTTTATTGGGAGCAGGGAATATGCAGACTTATTTTACCGCCCGAATCAGCTTGATCATGTCACTGCTGCGAGGATCGACAAAGATACTGCGGAAAGGGCAGGCCTGAACGTTTTTGACGGTTTGCCGGTTGATGTTGGCGCCGACAATTTTCACTACCAACGGATTGATCAGATTCATGACTTTGGCCATCAGTCTGTTGGAGCTCAAGACATGTTCCAGCAACAGCAACTGCCCGCCGGGTTTCAGCACCCGATACAGTTCTTTCAGGCCTTTTCTGGGGCGGGGCACCGAACAAAATACAAAACTGGCTACCACGGTGTCGAAGCTGTTGTCTGCATAACATAAGGATTGCACGTCCATCAGATCAAGATCGACCTTGACCTGTTTACGCTCGCGTTTGCGTTGAGCCTGTTCCAACATTTTAGGGCTAAAGTCTATCGCGGTCATGCGGGCGTGGTCGGGGTAAAATGTGAAATTTTTTCCGGTTCCAACGCCCACTTCCAAAATATGCTCGCCCTCGGCCATGGCCCAGAGTTTTTTGCGTAAGCGGCGAAAAATCAAGCCTTCCAGGAAACCTTCCAGGCTGTCGAACCATGGCGCCAGCCTGTCGTAGCGCTGGCGGATTTTTTCGGCGCTGGCGGGCATGCTTAAATTTCCAGTTGTTGAATGCCGTCCAGAAACCACTTGGTTTGTTTGCTGTTCACTGGTTTGATGAAATGCCAGACTTCACGAACTTGTTCGGTTTCGCCGTCATCTTCTCGCATGATGCTATCGAACAACACCACGGCTTCCATTTCCGTGCCCTCTTCTCTGACTTCCAACAATTCGGAAGTCAGTTTCAATACTTCGGTTTTGTTGTCGGTGCTGGAGGCTTTAAGTTGGTCTTGAATTTCCGCGAAAACTTTGTCGGTGGTTAATCCACGAATGGCGGCCAGGTCACGTTTGTCCCAAGCCGATTGCAAATAGCGAAACGCGCTTTCGGCACCGGCTAAAAACGCGGGCTTATCGAAATCGGCGGGTATTTGCGCAACGTCTTCGGTTGAGTTGACGGCTTGGTTTCGGTTGGCTTTGCCAAACATGACGTCGGTATTGAAACCGGCCGGGTTGGTGCCGGTCCGCGGAGTACTGCTGTCATCTTGGCCTTCGTTACCGTTATAGCTGGAACGGCTATACCCGGTACTGGCGGCGGGTTGTGATTGTTTGGCCCTAGCCGCAAACAAGCGATATAACAAGTAGGCGATACCGGCAAACACCAGCATGTCCATCAGGTTGAGGTTCTCGAATGCGCCGCCGAAAAACAGCGAGCCTAACAATCCCCCCAGTGCCAAACCGCCTAGCATGCCCATCAGTCCACCACGACCGGCCCAGCTTTGGCGAGCCGCTTGATTTTGGGTCGCCGCTTGTTGCTGGCTGGCCGAGCGGGTGGTTTGACTTGTCGCGCCAGGGGATGTGGAGCGTTGGTAGGGCGCGCTATAGCTCGGTCTGCTGCCGAAGGATTTGCCGCCGCCCATGCGTTTGGCCTGTGCCTCGTGGATGCCGGTCATCATCAAGACCAGCGATAGGAAAAGCGAAGCCAGGATACCGAATTTTCTGTTCATGGTTTTTGTTGCCTTCTTAGTGGAAAAGTATTAACTAATTTTAGGGTCGGATTAGTAATTTCAAGTAGAATAGCCTTTCGTCAGGCTCTCTACAACTACTGTATAGTGTCGGGACGCTACACTGACATTCAGATTATTCAAATGGTTGCATTTTTGCGTCAATTTATTGTTGTGCTTTTAGTGTTGCTGCAATTTGCGGCACCGCTGGTGCATGCGCATGTTGATGAATCGGGCCTCGCCCGTGGTTTGCATTTGCACGAATTTGAAGCTCTACATGTCAAACCCGATGCCTTGTTGGTTACGGCAACCGATTATTCGGCCAGTTCGCCCTACGCCATCGTCGAGTTGGGGCAGCTGATTGAAGTCCGGCAGCATGCCGAAGATTTTTCCGCCGTTTATTATTTACATGGCGACGATGTGCCGTTCGTTGACCAGCGGATGGTCGGAACTATTAATTTTTCGCCTCACGTTTCGGTTTGTCCCACCGAGCCCTGCCTAAGTCAAAATCCCTCTCGAGCGCCTCCGCTTCTCTGATTCAGGGTAATTATCCAGCCGGTGTTCCGCATTGTCTGGCAATTCCTTAGCCCCATTCTGTATTTTTACCGTTTATAACGGTTTCCCTGAATTAATAATTGTTTGGAGTTCAATATGACACTACCCCGTCATATTACATGCTGTTTGCCCTTGCTGTGGCTGGCCGTTGCGCCTTGTCATGCGGAGGGCATTGCGGATCAACCTATCATCAGCGGTCAAACGGACAAAGCCGAAGGCTCCGAAACCTTGACCATCGAGCATTTGGACCCGGTCGAAATCGATCCAATGATGACGCTGCCGCTGTTGGTCGAGCAAACCCTGGAAAAATATCCCGACCGATTGATCAACGAAGCCTTGCTGCGGGAAGCCGATGCCTTGCAAGAGCGCGGCGATAGCTGGCTGGCCGGTTCAACCGCGCTGGCGTTGGATTATGCCGACGATAGGGTTGCCAGCGACCAAGGCTCTCGCGAAGCGTCGGCCAATCTGGAATTTACTATCTGGAATTGGGGGCAACGTTCCGCCGCGCAAAATGTAGCGGAACAAGCGCATTTTTCCGCCCTGAAGCAATCGGCCGCCGTGAAGCTGGAAGTAGCGCGACTGGTAAGAGAAGCCCTATGGGATATGGCCTTAGCTGAAAACCGGCTGCGGCAGGCCCGGATTAACAGGGAGTTATCGGCGCAACTATTGGCCAAGGTACAGCGCCGGGTGGAGTTGGGTGATTTGCCGCGCGCCGATTTGTTGCTGATGGAAAGCGATCATCTGCAAACCCAAACGCTGTTGACTCAAGCCGAAGCCGAACTGATGCATAGCCGGAAAAGTTATGCCAGTCTGACTCAAACCACTCACATTCCCGGCAATTACCAGGAACCATTGAGTGCAATTCAAGCGATTCCTCCCGATCATCCGTTACTGGAAGCCATTAATGCCATGGTTGCCCGCAAGCAAGCCGGCATTGAATGGACTAAAACCACCGACAGTATCAATCAGCCCAAGGTCAGTATCGGTGCCAAAACCAGCAGGGATCAACGTGGTATGGATGACATGCAAAGTGCCAATATCGGCGTGGTGATTCCGTTCGGCCACGGCACCTACGACGCACCCGAGATTGCAGCTGCCCAGTTGGAGTTAAATCAGACGTTGGCGCAACGCGAGCATCTGATGCGAGTACTGGAGAAAAATCTGCACGAAGCCGAACATGGCTTGGAGGTGACGCGCGCGGAGCTGACTATTGCCAAGCAAATGAAGGATATTGCCGAGCAACATCTGAAAATGATGCAAATCAGTTTTGAATCAGGCGAGATTAATTTGCTGGATTTATTGAAAATTCAAGCCCGCAGTATGGAAGCCATCCGCAATGCCAACGAGCAGGAAGTCAAACTGCAACGCAACATTGCCCTATATAACCAGGCGGTAGGAGTATTGCCATGAGAAAAACCCTAATCAGCCTGTTGTTGACTGGAGCGGCCGCCGTTTCCGCCGAAGACATGCAAATTCGAATTACGCCGGAGCAAATCGATAATTTGGCAATTAAAGTTGCGCCGGTGGCGGCCAGTCAGCAAGTTCCTCTGCTGTCGGCTCCGGCTACAGTCGTGGTGCCGGCTAGTCATGAATTATTGTTGAGTACCCCTCAACCGGGCCTTCTAACAAAATTACAGGCCAATATCGGCGATAAAGTCGAAAAAGGCCAGGTATTGGCACAGGTTCATAGCTCCGAGCTGGTGGCTTTGCAGCAGCAATTTTTAACCGCCCAGAGTGATCTGAATTTGGTTGGGTTGGAACAACAGCGAGACAAAAAATTGCTGGGGGAAGGAGTGATTGCGGAAAGGCGCTGGCAGGAAACTCAGGCCATGCACAGCAGCAAGGCCGCGCTTGCCGGAGAATCCCGGCAATTGTTGATCATGGCCGGCATGACCGAGTCCGAGATCAATGGTCTGGCAAAAACCCACAAACTCAGCAGCATGTTGCAAGTTCGCTCACCGATGAGTGGCGTGATTCTGGAGCGGCTGGCGACATTAGGAACACGCCTGGACATGCAGGCACCTTTATACCGTATCGCTGATTTGTCGGAACTGTGGCTGGAAATCAGCATTCCACAGGAGCGTGTACAGAGCTTGCGAATTGGTGATCTGGTCAGTATTGCTAATACTGGGATTAGCGCCAAAATCAGCATGCTTGGGCAAAGCATCGATAGGGATACTCAAACACTGTTGGCGCGCGCGGTGATTCAAGGCCAAGCCGATAGACTTAAGGTTGGCCAGCATGTCAATGTGCAAGTTTTGCAGGACGATCGACAAGCGGCTTTTAAGGTACCTAATACCGCCATCGCGCAAAATACCGGCCATAGCTATGTTTTCGTCCGCAATGCGAATGGCTTTGCGGTCACGGAAGTCGCGGTAGTCGGTAAGCAAAATCAGGATACGGTAATTAATGGTCCTTTGGCTAGTGGTGCGGAAATTGCCGTGCAAGGCGCGGTGGCATTGAAGGCCAATTGGCTTGGCTTGGGCGGAGACGAATAATGGTCAGGCTGATTCGCTTTGCGCTGTCGCAGCGCCTGATGATGTGTTTGTTCATATTGTTACTGATGGGGGGCGGCTATTACGCCTTTAAAAACATTCCTATCGACGCCTTTCCGGAAGTCTCGCCAACCCAGGTCAAAATCATCGTCAAGGCCGATGGCATGACGCCGGAAGAGGTCGAAACCCGCATCACCTCGCCGATTGAGGTCGAACTGCTCGGCATCCCACATCAGACCATGCTGCGTTCGCTGGCAAAATACGCCATTACCGACATAACTCTCGATTTCGAGGAAGGCACCGATATTTATTGGGCAAGACAACAGGTAGCCGAACGCTTGAATGGCATGTGGGGCAATTTGCCGGCCGGTGTGCAGGGCGGCATCGCGCCGATGACCACGCCCTTGGGCGAGATGTTCATGTTTTCGGTGGAAGGTGGTGATTTAAGCTTGATGGAGCGCCGTAATCTGTTGGACTGGGTGATTCGTCCGGCATTACGCACCGTGCCGGGTGTCGCCGACGTCAATGCGCTAGGCGGCTTGGTGCGCAGTTTCGAAGTAATACCCGACAATACGCGGATGGCGGCTCGCAATATCGGCATGGAGCAATTGATTACGGCCTTGCAAAACAACAACCGAAATGATGGCGCCGGGCGCTTGGCCGAGGGTGAAGAGACTTTGATCGTGCGGGCCGAAGGCCGGATCAAAAACGAGCAGGATGTCAAAGCCATCGTGGTGGCCCGGAATAACGATCTGCCGGTCAGAGTGGAAGACATCGCCGAAGTGAAAATCGGTGCATTGACCCGCTATGGCGCGGTGAGTAAGGATGGTAAGGGTGAAGCCGTGACCGGCGTGATTCTTAGCCTGCGCGGAGCCAACGCCCGGCAAACCGTCGAGTTGATCGAAGCCAAACTGGCCGATCTGCAAGCTACTTTGCCGCGGGATGTCAAAGTCGAGGTGTTTTATAACCGGGGTGTATTGGTGGGCAAGGCGGTCAATACCGTGACCAAGGCTTTGTTCGAGGCGATTGTGCTGGTTGTGGTGTTGCTGATCCTGTTTTTAGGTGATTTGCGCGCCGCATTGACTGTGGCATTGGCTTTGCCGTTAGCGGCGCTGGTGACGTTTATTTTGATGCAGGCGTTCGGCATGTCGGCCAACCTGATGAGTCTGGGCGGTCTGGCGATTGCGATCGGCATGCTGGTGGATGGTGCGGTTGTGGTGGTGGAGAATATCATTACCCAGCTGGCCGATCATGAAAAGGCCGAACGCTTGCCACGATTACACATGATCTACCGCGCCACCCGCGAAGTGGCGGTTCCGGTAACCTCGGGTATTTTGATCATCGTCATTGTGTTTTTACCGTTACTGACTCTGCAGGGCTTGGAAGGCAAATTATTCGGCCCAGTGGCCTTGACCATCGTCTTTGCGTTGAGCGGTTCGCTGATTCTGTCCCTGAGCGTGATTCCGGTCCTGGCGTCGTTTCTGTTGAAAAATGTCTCGCACGAAGAGCCGTGGCTACCCAGGCATCTGTTGAGGTTGTATCAGCCCATGCTGGTATGGAGCCTCTCAAACAGTAAAAAAATATTTATCGGCGCCGGCGCGTTACTGGTCTTGACCGTGTTGGTCTTTACTCAAATCGGTAGCACGTTTATGCCGACCATGGATGAAGGCGACATCATCGTGCAACTGGAAAAGCTGCCCTCGATTACCTTGCAGGATTCGGTGGAACTGGATAGTCAGGTGCAGAAAAATATTCTGCAGCACATCCCGGAAGTGAAAACCGTGGTGTCGAGGGTCGGTACCGATGAACTGGGCCTGGATCCGATGGGCTTGAATGAAACCGATACTTTTTTAATATTGAAGCCCAAGGACGAATGGCGCATGCACAGTAAGGAAGAGCTGATCGAAGCGATTCGAACCATTATGTCCCACACACCCGGCATTGCTTTCGGGTTTACCCAGCCGATCGAAATGCGGGTATCGGAAATGTTGACCGGTACTCGCGGCGACGTGGCGATCAAATTATTCGGCAGCGATCTGGATGTGTTGAATCACAAGGGCGAGGAAATCGAAGCTTTGTTGAAAACCATCACCGGCTCCAGCGATGTATTCATGCGTAAAAACGAAGGCATGCAGTTTCTGCAACTGAGTATCGACAGACAAGCGGCGGGCCGGTTCGGTTTGGATAGCGACAGCATCGAAAACATGCTGCGTGCCCAAATCGAAGGTGTGCAACTTGGTATCGTGCAGGAAGGCATCAAAAGAACACCTTTATTGTTGCGTGGCGATAGCAACACGGCTAATTTCGCCGATCTACAAATTACCCTGCCCAATGGCGGCCATGTGCCGATAACCGCGCTGGCTAAAATCGAGCAAGTGGAAGGGGTGGTGTCGATCGGACGGGAGAAGGGGCAGCGCTTTGTGGTGATTCGCAGCAATGTCGAAGGCCGTGACCTAGTAGGGTTTGTCGATGAGGCGCGCAAGCTGGTGGCCGAAAAGGTGTCGTTGCCTACCGGTTATCGAGTTGAGTTCGGTGGCCAGTTCGAGAACCAACAACGCGCTGCGGCACGATTGACGCTGGTGATCCCGGTGGCTCTAGGCTTGATTTTTCTGTTACTGTTTTCAACCTTCGGTTCTATTAGGCAGGCCGCGCTGGTGTTATCCAATATTCCGTTGGCGATGATAGGCGGGGTTTTTGCATTGTGGTTATCCGGCGAATATTTATCGGTGCCGGCTTCGGTCGGCTTTATCGCCTTGCTGGGTATCGCGGTATTGAACGGGGTGGTGATGGTCAGTTATTTTAATCAGCTATGCGCCAGTGGTATGGAGGTTTCGCGAGCAGTCATCGTGGGTTCGGCCCGGCGTTTGCGGCCGGTGTTAATGACCGCCAGTATCGCCGCCTTTGGCTTGATCCCGATGTTGTTCGCTAGCGGGCCAGGCTCGGAGATCCAGCGACCGTTGGCCATCGTGGTGACCGGCGGCTTGGTCTCATCGACATGCTTAACGCTGATTCTATTGCCGATTTTGTATACATTATTCGGGCAAGGCCGGGAGGATGCGGAATGATCTTTGACACATATTTGGTAACCATCAATGTCTCGCCGAGTCTTGAAGAATCCATGGTGGATTGTTTGTTGACCTTTGAAACGGCGCAGGGTTTCTCCAGCTTTCCAGTTAGCGCGCATGATCATCGAAATCAAGGGCTGTCGGTATCCGAGCAGGTCACTGGACGGCAACGTAAAATGCGCTTTCAGATGTATATTGATAAAGATCATGTCCCGGCTTTATTGGATAAAATTAAAGCCGAATTTACCGGTACCGGTTTACATTATTGGATAGTGCCCGTGCTGGAACATGGTGAGATTTAAACTATTTTTGTGCAGTAATTGAGATTGGATGCTAATCTTTGATCGGGGGCCGTAATTTGGGACTAAAGGTTGCGGCAAGTTTAGGCTATTGAGTCATGCTATATGAATATTTTCTTAAGAAGGATTCCCGCCAATACCAAGCACATTGAAATTTCGGATTTTGTGAAACCGGCGCTGAAAAATGGTTTTTTTAGAAAGCCGGGGCGTATCCTTAATATCGAGATCCTGGCGCTACGAGATACCCGGCTGGATTCGATTGAATATCATGGGCTGGTGACCTTGGATTCCGAATGGTCGGTAAATCAGGCGGTCAATGTACTCAAAAGCCGTCGTTTGAATGGCCGTTATGTGATGGTAAGGCCATATTATCATCGTAGTTGGAATAACGACCCGCGCCAGAATCAACTCGAAGTCGATAACCATGCCATTCTTGAGAAGCGTCACGGCGATCGCCGGCGAGGCAATCATTTGGAAGTTATCAAAAACATCTCGGATCATTACAATACCGAGGCCGATTTTGTGAATACCTTTAATCACCAACAATTTCAGGTGACCTTTATCGTGCCGGCCGAGATTGAAATGGCGGTAGCGGAGTGCCTGGTCAGTTTTGAATTGGAACAATCCAATTCGGATCATCCGTTAGATGAGGCGCAGGATTATCGTATTACCCGTTTTCTGACCGAACACGAAGGCCCGGAGCAAAAGTCGCGCCGCTTTCAAATCTATGCCACCAGGCAGGTTATTTCAGCATTATTGGAAACACTCAAAACTCGGTTTTCCAGCAAGAATATCTATTATTGGATAACGCCGGTGGTTGAATTCGGCGTGATCTAGCCATCGTCTTAAATTTAATCCCTAATGATTATTTTTATAAGAAAAATTCCCGCCGCAACCAAGGCAAGTGAACTGATCGATTTCGTCGGGCCTGCTCTAAAAGGTGGCTTGTTTAGAAAATCGGGGAGAATAACCGCGGTCAAGATTCTTGCATTACAAGATAAGCGCTTAAATACCTTGGAGTTTCACGGTTTGGTTAGTGTCGAGCCCGATGCGGTAGGGATACGTGCAATTAGAAAACTAAAAGGCAGTCGATTTAAAGGAAAACTTATTATCGTCAGGCAATATTTTATCCGCGATTGGCATAAAGATCCCAGGCAAAATCCCCGCCGGGTTGTGGATAAGAATATTTTGGATCGGCGCATCAATGATCGCCGCCGCGGCAATGATCTGGAAATAATTAAAGATATTTCGGAACAGTTCAGCAGTTCCGGTGACTTCGTGCGCAAAAGCCCATAGGATTCAATCCTCTAGGTTTTTTGTCTGGATCAAAATAACCGACCAAAAAATCGACCGCTTAGGGCGGATAATTTGATCGGTTGTTTTTAGATTATTTTTCCAACAAGTCAAATTTGCCGGGTTTTCCATTCCATTCATCCGCGTCGGGCAATGCATCCTTCACTTCGGTAATGGTGGGCCATGCTTTGGCCAATTCGGCGTTCAGTGCGATGAAATGCTCTTGGCCTTCGGGTACTTCATCTTCGGCATGAATCGCATTAGCCGGGCATTCCGGTTCGCACAGAGTGCAATCGATACATTCGTCCGGGTCGATTACCAGAAAGTTGGGGCCTTCATGAAAACAATCGACTGGGCAGACGTCAACGCAGTCGGTGAATTTGCATTTGATACAGTTCTCGGTGACAACAAAAGCCATAATGTTCTTCCAGGGTTAGGTGATGGAACAAGCTTCCGTACATGGCGGAAGCTTTATGGTTGAAAAAGAAACTGCCGCGGCGCGGCAGGTTGCTAACTTACACAAATCACGGGGGCTTACAACTGAAACAGGCGAATACCTGCTTCAGTTGCCCGGATTGGGATTATTTATTTTTTTCGCGTTCTTTCACTTCCTTGATCACTTCTTCCGCGACATTGCGTGGACAAGCGGTGTAGTGTGAAAATTCCATCGAGAACTGGCCGCGACCGGAGGTCATGGTGCGCAAATCGCCGATGTAACCGAACATATCGCTCAGCGGTACGTCGGCTTTGATACGGACGCCGGTAACGCCCGCGTCTTGCGATTTGATCATGCCGCGGCGGCGGTTCAAATCGCCGATTACGTCGCCGACGTGCGCATCCGGAGTGAATACGTCAACTTTCATGATCGGCTCCAGCAATTGCGGATTGCCTTTTGGAATCGATTGACGATACGCGGCGCGGGCGGCGATTTCGAACGCGATGGACGAGGAGTCAACCGCGTGGAAGGCACCGTCGGTCAGAATGACTTTGAAGTCCAAGCAAGGGAATCCGGCCAGAACACCTTTGTCGATACTGGCTTTAAAGCCTTTTTCAACCGCGGGCCAGTATTCGCGAGGTACGTTACCGCCGGTCACTTGTGATTCGAATACAAAACCGCTGCCTGGCTCGCCTGGCTCGATGATGTAATCGATTTTCGCGTATTGGCCGGAACCACCCGATTGTTTTTTGTGGGTGTAGCTGTCTTCGATGCGTTGGGTAATGGTTTCGCGGTAAGCCACCTGTGGTTTACCCACGTTGACGTCCACACCGTGGGTACGGCGCAAAATGTCGACTTTGATGTCCAGATGCAACTCGCCCATGCCTTTGATGATGGTTTCGCCGGATTCTTGGTCGGTTTCGACGCGGAATGATGGATCTTCTTGAACCATCTTGCCGATCGCGATGCCCATTTTCTCGTTGCTGCCTTTGTCTTTTGGCGAAATCGCGATCGAGATAACGGGGTCCGGGAATACCATCGGTTCCAGCGTGGCCGGTTGGTCCGGGTCGCACAAGGTATGGCCGGTTTGCACGTTTTTCAAACCGATCAAGGCCACGATGTCACCGGCTTGCGCTGATTCGATCTCGTTGCGGTCATCGGCGTGCATTTCCACCATACGACCGATGCGCTCGGTTTTACCGGTGAAGGTGTTCAACAGCGTGTCGCCTTTTTTGATACGGCCGGAGTAGATGCGGACAAAGTTCAAGGCGCCGAAACGGTCGTCCATGATTTTGAACACCAGTGCGCGCAACGGGCGGTCGGCATCGACAATCGCGTATTCGCCGGTTGGAACGCCTTCGATGTCGGTCTCGGGCTGCGGCTTGACTTCGGTAGGATTCGGCAAATACTCGATAACGCCGTCCAGCACCAATTGCACGCCTTTGTTTTTGAACGAAGAGCCGCAGAAAGTCGGGAAGAAATCCATCGCGATGGTGCCCTTGCGGATGCAACGTTTGATTTCTTCGATGGTAGGCTCTTCACCTTCCAGATATTTCTCCATGATGTCGTCGTCTTGATCGGAGACTTGATCGATCAGTTTCGCCCGCCATTCTTCGACTTGCTCCACCATGTCGGCAGGTACGTCTTTGATTTCGTATTTCAACGGGTCGCCGGAGTTATCCCAAACCCAGGCTTTACGGGTCAGCAAGTCGACCACGCCGACAAAGTTTTCTTCGGTGCCGATAGGCAGGGTCATCACGACCGGTTTCGCGCCCAATACGTCTTCGACTTGTTTGACAACGCGATAGAAATCGGCACCCAGACGGTCCAATTTGTTGACGTAAATGACGCGGGCTACTTTGGAGTCGTTCGCATACCGCCAGTTGGTTTCTGATTGCGGTTCAACACCGCCGGAACCGCAGAATACGCCGACACCGCCGTCTAATACTTTCAAGGAACGATAAACTTCGATGGTAAAGTCAACGTGGCCCGGGGTGTCGATGATATTGAAACGGTGTGGCTTGAATTGGTTGGTGCTACCCGGCCAAAAACAGGTGGTGGCGGCCGATTGAATGGTAATGCCGCGTTCTTGCTCCTGCACCATGAAGTCTGTCGTCGCCGCGCCATCGTGTACTTCGCCGATTTTGTGGATTTTTCCGGTCAGCTTCAAAATCCGCTCGGTGGTAGTGGTTTTACCGGCATCGACGTGCGCGAAGATGCCGATGTTTCTGTATAGCGATAGATCAGTCATGGTTGTACTCTAAGTGGAGATGAAAACGTTAAAACCCTTGGCACCATTGCCTCGGTTTCTTCAAGAACAGTGTCAATGAAAAATCCGCCTATTCTACCCGAAAATCAAAAAAAACAGAATGTCAATTGTGTTTCAGCATTTTTCTTGGCTTTCCAATTGAATTTGTAGTTCCCTTAGTTTCATCAGTGCGTATAAAGTTTGGAGGGTGGGGCAGGCGATTTGTTGGCGTTGAGCGGCGCGGACAGTATTGCCGAGAATGGCTTCGGTTTCCATCGGATGATGGCGCTCAAAATCCAGCAGCATGCTGGTTTTGTAGGGCGGCATCGCATAAGTGCGTTGTAAATTGGCTTCTATCACATCATCCGGCAGTGGATGGCCGCAAGTGGCGGCAATGTCGCATACTTCCCGCATGATTTGACGGATCAAGCCTTCCTGATGCTGCAATATCGACAGGGTCGGCAGGCCGCCGGAAAGTACCGATAAGGGATTGAACGCAGCATTCCAGACGCATTTTTGCCAGCGCACACTGGTGATGTCTTCATTGGTGTCGCATTCTATGCCTGACTGAAAAAACAGGCTTTGTAAATGCCGGGCCTTGGCGGTCACGCCAGCCGGATAATTTCCCAGGGAGAGCTTGCCATAGGCCAAGTGGCTAATCTGGGCCGCCGCGACCCGGTTACTACAAATAAAGGCTAGACCGCTGATCAGTTCCCGATCCGGAAAGGCATTCCGTATTTCGGTTTCGATTTCGACGCCGTTCTGAATCAAAACAATCGCGGTGTTTTTGCGGATAGCGGGGCGAATTAATTCCGCTCGAGCGACTTGATCGGTCACTTTAGTGCATAAAATCAGATAATCGGCTTCGTCCCGGTAGTCGGCGCAATGGCGTAAGACCTGCCGGGGCTGAAATTGCCAGTTGCCCAAGCTGTAACTCTCGATCATAAAGCCCTGCTGTTTGACTATGGCATAGTCCGAGCGGCATACCACCGAAACTTGCGCGCCGGCTCTGGCCAGTAGTGCGCCGTAAAATGCGCCGATGGCGCCTGCTCCTACAATCAGAATTTTGTCACTCATACTTGCTCGGCCAGAATCTGCTTCAAAAACGGAATCGTCAGTTTGCGTTGCGCCGCCAGCGTGGCGCGGTCGATTTCTTCCAACAAGAGCCATAAAGCCGGTAAATCGTGAACGTAGTGGTTCAGCAGGAAGCGCCCCACCTTGGGCTGAATATCGAAGCCCAAAAAATGGGCCTTGAAGGCCAGTGCGTCGATGATCTGATCATCGCGCAAGGGCTGGATTTTCAGGGTTAATCCCCAACTCATCCGTGTTTTCAGGTCGGGCAAGCCAAAAGGCAGGTATTTGGGAGGGCAATCGGCCGCCAATAGCAATTTATGATTGTTTTGGCGGTGGCTGTTGTAAAAAGCGAACAGTGCGGTTTCCCAGTCGGCGTGGCCCGCGATGTGTTGAATGTCGTCGAAACAAACCAGCTCCATATGCTCCAGGCCATCCAACAATGCCGGCGACGGCAGCTGGTCGGCCATGAGTTTCAGAAAGAACGGGTCTTTTCCCCTGATTTTGGCGTGCTGGCAACAGGCCTGCAATAAATGACTCTTGCCGCTGCCGTTTTCACCCCAGATATAAATTTGCTGTTCTTCGCCATCGTCGGCCAAGGCCTGCAATTGGTCGAGAATTTCGGCATTATTGCCGGCAAAAAAGCTGGCAAAGGTCAGATTGCTCTGAAATTCAAACTGTAACGGAACCTGCATGCCCAAAATAGTCAGGCCTTTTCGGCTTTGTAAACATAAAAACCGGCGCCGAAGCATAGCAGTAGGCTAAACAGGATTTCCAGCAAGGCTAGCGAGCGTTGACCCTGGTTGGCGTAGGCTTCCGTTACGCCATGAATAAAATAGGGCAGACTCAGATAGCTCATCCAGGTACAGCTTTTCAAATTCCGATTCAAAAAGCCCTTAAAAGGCAGCAACAGTGGGCCTACGCCGACGATCAGCAATAATGCCGTCGGAAATTTGGTCGACGGCGCCAACAAGGTAGGCCAGGCCATCAGTAAAAGAAACAAGCCGAAAAATCCGGCCAAAGCGGCATAATAATAATGAATTCGTTGCATCGGAAATGAGTGATGAGCGGCTAAACCGGTGGCGTCAGCCTAAAACCCGTGAGCTATTATCACAAAGTCTGATCAAGAATGCAGTGCCACGTCGAGAGTGTATGGCAAAAGGTTAAACCTCCGTACCGGTTAACGTTTTATTCAACATGAAAAATGGGCATAATGCTGGCCTTTCCATGCTTTAACCCGTTTTCAATGAAAAAACTGGAGAATATCTATTTGATCGGCCTGATGGGCGTGGGTAAAACCACCATAGGCAAGCAGTTGGCCAAAGCGCTGCAACGGCCGTTTTACGATAGCGACAAGGTTATCGAAGATTGCATGGGCGTCGATATTCCGACCATATTTTCCTATGAAGGCGAGGAGGGGTTTCGGTTGCGCGAAGAGTGTATCATCCGGCAGCTAACCGGCATACCGGGTATCGTAATGGCCACCGGCGGCGGTTCGGTGTTGAGAGCTGAAAACCGCGAAGCATTAAAAGCCAACGGCTTTGTGGTTTATCTGCATTGTTCTATCGATAAAATTTTATATCGGACCCGCCACGACACTCAAAGACCGCTACTGCGCACCGAGAATCCGCGACAACGCTTACAAACCTTGTTGGCCGAACGCGAGCCGCTGTATATGGAATGCGCGAATTTTAAAATTGATTCCGGTTCTTTGCCCGGAAAAACCGTGGTCAAAACCATTTTGCAGCAATATCAGGCTGCGTTGGAACATCATGAAAGTATTGCAAGTTGAATTAAATAATGCCCGCGGTTACCCGATTTACATCGGTTCCGGTTTGCTAGGTCAGGGAGATTTACTCACCCGGCATATTTGCTCGAAACAGGTAGCCATAGTCACCAACCAGACCATTGCCCCACTTTATCTGGCGAAATTGCACGCGGCGTTGATCGATTATCAAGTGGAGCCGGTGATTTTGCCGGACGGCGAGCAATATAAAACCCTGCAATATTTGGAAAAAATCTTCGATCAGTTGTTGGCGAAAAAATTTAGCCGCAACGCCACCTTGATTGCCTTAGGCGGCGGCGTGATCGGCGATATGGGCGGCTTCGCGGCGGCCTGCTACCAGCGCGGCATCGCTTTTATCCAAATCCCCACCACCTTGCTGGCCCAGGTCGATTCCTCGGTCGGCGGCAAGACCGGCGTCAATCATCCGCTGGGCAAAAACATGATAGGCGCGTTTTACCAGCCGCAATGCGTGATTGCCGACGCCGAGGTGCTGAACACTCTGGACGATAGGCAACTGTCGGCCGGACTGGCGGAAGTCATCAAATACGGTTTGATTCGCGATCCGGAGTTTTTGCAATGGCTGGAAGCCAATATGCCTAAACTATTGGCCCGCGACAAGCCGGCGCTGGCCTATGCCATCGAGCGATCCTGCGCCAACAAGGCTGAAGTGGTCGGCGAAGACGAATTCGAATCCGGCGTGCGCGCCACGTTGAACCTGGGTCATACCTTCGGCCATGCGATCGAAACCGGCAGTGGTTACGGCCATTATTTGCATGGCGAGGCGGTAGCGATAGGCACTTGCTTTGCCGCTGATTTATCCCGGCGTTTGGGTTGGCTGAACGATGCCGATGTCGAACGGATCGTGGCGATTTTCAAGGCCGCCAATTTGCCGGTGACGCCACCGGCCGGCATGACTACCGAGCAGTATGTGGATTTGATGGCGGTGGATAAGAAAAATGTCGACGGCAAAATCCGCGTGATTCTGTTGGAAGCCGTCGGCAAAGCCTCGCTGCCGGTCAACGTCGACCTGGCGCAATTGCAAGCAACCTTGAGCGATTATGCTGGATAACGATAATCTGACCTACGGCAAGCCCAGGCGTATCGCGGGTGGCGGTATGCAGCCGGAGCGCGTGCTGCTGACTTCGGATCGCTCGCAAAAGCTGGATTTATTGATTCATTTATTGACCAACCTGCGGCAGTCCTTGATTGTCAGCGGTCCGGATGGCATAGGCAAGACCACCTTGCTAAAAACCTTGCAAGATAGCCACGGAGAGGTCTGGCCGATTTGTATCCTGCGGGGTTCGTCGGGCTTAAGCTTCGAGTCCGTCATCACTCAATTAAGCCAGTTTTTAAATTTAAGCAGCAACAGTGTTCATTTTGATATGTCGTCGTTGCGGGCTTTTTGCGAAAAACAAAAAGTGGTGTTGATCATCGATGATGCCGGCGATCTGGTACCCGGCCTGATTGGCGAGCTGATCGATTTCGCCGATTCGTTATCCGGATTACGCCTGGTGTTTTCGATGAATTTCGACCAATTCCAGACCAAATCCGCCTCCGATAAAGCCCTGGACGACTGCCATTACATTGAATTGCCGCCGCTGAACCAGCGCCAATGCCTGGAATATCTGCAAAACCTATCCGCGCAACCGGGGACGCCGCTGTCGTTCAAGGCGGTCACCGACGACCTGGTTGAAACGTTGTACTGTCAAACACAAGGCATACCGGGCAAATTGCTGAATGAATTGCCCAAATTGAACCAATACCAAAGCCGGCGGCAACGCGGTTGGGGATTGTGGGTGGGAGTGGCGATGGTGGTTGCTGCCGCCGGTTTTGTCGCCAAATCCTTGCTGCCGGAAAACCCGCCGATTTTTCCGGGCAGCGAACAGCTTGCCGCCCAGCCGCAACCAGCCGCACCAAATCTTGCAATGGAAAACACTGGCGGTAATGCCAAGCCCGCGCCCGACTCAGAACCCCCAGTACAGCTTGATGTCGTTTCGCCGCCTGCCCAGCCGACAATGGAGCAACCGCAAATATCCAATGAAGCCGCTCCTCTTGCCAGTTTGCCCGCCGCACCGATGCCGGCACCCATGCAAATTGCGCCATTGGCTGAACCTCCTTCGGCGTCTACGCTACCCAATACCTCCACAGCCATTCCAGCGCCGTTGGTTGCGCATCCCGTCAAGTCGAACGAACCGGCCAAGCCGGCAACTCCGGTTATAACGGAAAAACCAGTAGAAACTGATGTGGCGGTTTCTCAGTCGGAAACGACCAAACCGGTGGATAATAATGCTAAGACATCGTCCGATAGCAGCGTTCAAGTCACGCCGACAGCGGAACCTTTGCTGGTACCGGAACAAAAAACGGCGGATAGTAAAGCTACCAAAACTTCTGCGACCGGTAGCGGGCAGGATTGGATCATGGCCCAACCTCCCAAGAATGTCACATTGCAAGTAATGACCCTGTCCACCAAAGACGCGGCGCAGCGGTTCATGAAGAAGTACGCCGATTACGGCGAAGGCCTGACCTATTATCCTGTCACCAAAAACGGCCAAGAAAAATTTGTGGTCATCTACGGCTCCTTTGAATCGGTGACCGAAGCGCGCCAATACAAGGAAATCATGCCGGGCGAATTTAAGCAGGCCCTGGAAAAAAGTTTTAAAGCCGTGCAACAAGAAAGCCGGCGCTGATTTATTCAACCCCCATTCAATATGACTCAATTAGACAACGATTTATTTCTCCGCGCCCTGTTAAGACAACCCGTGGAACGCACTCCGGTCTGGATGATGCGTCAGGCTGGGCGTTATTTACCGGAATATCGCGAAGTGCGGGCCAAGGCCGGTAGTTTCATGCAGCTATGCACCAATCCCGAGTTGGCTTGTGAAGTGACTTTGCAGCCGCTGGACCGCTTTGGTTTCGATGCGGCGATCTTGTTCTCCGACATCCTGACCATTCCCGATGCGATGGGCCTGGGCTTATCGTTTGCCGAGGGCGAGGGGCCGCAGTTTGCTCATCCGGTTAGAACCGCCGCCGATGTTGCCAAACTGCCGATTCCCGATCCGGAAATGGAATTGCGCTATGTGATCGACGCGGTGCGTTTGATCAAGACCAATTTACAGGGCCGGGTGCCGCTGATCGGTTTTTCCGGTAGTCCGTGGACCTTGGCGACCTACATGGTGGAAGGCAAAAGCAGTAAGAGCTTTCAAAAAGTCAAAAGCATGATGTTCGAGCAGCCGAGTTTGATGCACCAAATGCTGGATAAACTGGCGCAATCGGTCGCTTCATACCTGAATGCGCAAATCGCCGCCGGCGCCGATGCTGTGATGGTGTTCGACACCTGGGGCGGCATGCTGAGTCATGACGATTATCTGGAGTTTTCGTTGCGCTATGCCCAGCAAGTCAGGCAATTGTTGAATACCAGCCGCGACGGCCGACAAATCCCGACCATTTTGTTCACCAAGGGCGGCGGCTTGTGGCTGGAAGCGATGGCGGCCACCGGTTTCGATGCGCTGGGCCTGGATTGGCAAACCGACATCGGTAATGCCAGAGCCCGAGTCGGCGACAAGGTTGCCTTGCAAGGCAACATGGACCCGATCACCTTGTATGCGCAACCCGACGTGATACGCGAAAAAGTCGGCAACATTTTACAGCGCTATGGACAGGGTTCGGGGCATGTGTTTAATCTGGGTCACGGCATTCTGCCGGACATCAACCCCGAACACGTTGCCGCGATGGTGGATGCGGTGCAAGAACTGAGTCCGCGCTACCACGAAAAGGCTTGATGGGCTGCAAAAGCGGGAGCGAGGTAAGATTTGAATGAAGCAGCTGTCTTTTACCGATTGGCTCCATGCCCTAAAGCATGCTTCTAGCTTCGATCTATACCGGCTGAGGGTGCTAATCGATGACGAACTGGATAGTCCGGTCCGGCAACGGCTTTTGTTTGCCAGCCTGCGTGTCGGCCAGGAGCTTCATTATTTCGATGCCCAGACTCACCAACAACACCCCTGCCGAATCCTGGAAATATTGCAGAAGTACGTCGTTGTTCTGGATTTGGCCGAACAACGGCGTTACAAAATCCTGCCCCATATGCTGAACCTGAGCGGCCAGTCTGTCGATGTCGTGTTACCCCAAGGCCAGAAACTGGAGCGACATCACTTGAAAACCGGTGACCATGTTGCTTTCATTGCCACCGACGGCGGGTATATCGAAGGTTGTATCATTCGCCTGAATCAGAAATCCGTCACGCTCCGCGCGACGGATAATAAACAATGGCGTGTCGGCTACGGCTTATTGCAACGGCCGATAATTGACTTGAAGCCCGATGAATAGCCGAATAAATGCATGACTTCCAGCCCTATGCAGTTGAGCTTCGAACTTGGCGTTTTCTTTGGCGCTACTCTACTCGGCGGGCGCTATATTGCTGTAAAACTGTCTTAATAAGGCTTGAAACTACGGGTTAAAGCTCGGTTTCTCCGCTATGCCAAGCCTCGGCCGCGAATTCAGCCAGTTCTTTGATAAAACCAATCATAAAACGCACAAAGCCGTAGGCCAAAACGGCTAATACCATTATGGTTAATATTTTCATGGCGCCCCCTCGAAATCCGATGAATGATCGGCGAGTTTGCCACTTCTTCCAGCAAAATCAATAGTCTTTTTAACAATCGCGCTTTGCTTAGAATGTCGAGTTTTACCTAAATCGATTCAAATCAAACCATTGAAATACTTTGTTAAAGTTGATTAGATTTGAAAGTCAACGTAAAAAAGATGCTTGAATCGACAAAAATCACTCGTCAATCGGCAAGCAGTGTCAAATCTCATGATTTTTGAAATGAGCTAGCTTTGAAATTAACGAAGAACTTAAAGCAGGTAAAGGTGATTGGAGAAGGGGTTATGGCAAAATCCAAGGAGTGACAGGCAAAAACCGACCCTTTGCTGCCTATCGCCTGATGTGATTCAATGGCGGCAATTTGATGGTTACCAGTCATATCTACTAGGTTCCGATGATATACAGAAGGAAAAATCTCATATTAATTAATAAATTATCCGATCGAGGACTAATTCTCGGTAGATATACAGAACTATCTAATTACTAGTTAGCTAATATTATGCATTCGAACCTTATCCCTCTTCCCATATTTCTTACAGTGCGGCACTTCTCATCTGATATACGGGCTGTTGCAATTGCTGTAGGTTGCCTCCTTTTAACTGGATGCTTCTACGGGGATAGGATATATAGCTCTAATATCGAGGTTTTGTTTCCAAAGAAGACAAAAGAGCAAGTACATCCATTAGTCTTGGATGCTGGGTTCGCTTGTGGTTACAAAAAAGGAGGGCGTTGGGCTGAGGTCAGAGAACAGCCTACTGCTGAGGCGATTAGCTTTTGGTTCGATTTCGTGGATTCAGCGGGCTGGATAGTTGCTGAACCAGAGGTAAGAATCGAAGATGTTGTTGGCGGTAGCAAAGTCCAGTTTGCTTTTCGTAGTCTTGGCACCCCACTGACCCCTAATGAGAAAACAGAATTCTATGCGCTAAAGCGCTGCCTTACAGAACGGTATGGGGCCATGGTCACGACGAAAAATGAGCCTTAGATATTTCTGGGACCTAATCGCTAACCAGCGGGTCAACTTGACCGGCAAAAGCTACGCTCCTTTCGTCGCTACGCTTTCGCCGGCAAGTTACCCTTATCGTTAGGTGAAAGAAATGGATGAGTTCAAGCAAGAAATCAAGAATGCTCTAGCCTACGCAGAGCACTTGAAATTCGATAAACAGCATCCCTGGCATCGGAACTTAATCGCTCTGTATTGTTCCCTTATCGAATACTTCGATTCACTGATATTTCTCGTAGAAAACGATAAGTGTATTGCCATTCCGGTTGTTTTTAGAGGCTTACTTGAGGCTTATGTTGATTTCAGGAACCTTGCAGAAGATAGATTGTATGGTTACAACATGGAAGCTAGCTATGCCAAAGAATGGCTTAAAATAATTGAGGAGGCCAGCCAAAAGAAAAATGCGTTTCTAGCATCAATAGCCGAGGATCCAACGCTAGACACACAGGTACAAGAGCAAAAAAATAAGCTGGCCGAGCTTCGAGGCAAAGGTTATAAGGCACTAAATCAATTTGAAAAATTTGATAAAGCAGGAATGGTTGACGAATACAGGTCCGTTTACAATTTTGTATGCTCACACTCTCATAACGATATCCGTTCCTTAATCGTTAGGTTTTTTATTATTAACGAGGCAGAGAATGATTTTGAGATGGCGCTGTTCAAAGAGCAGGAGCCGGGCGAGTATGACCACTATTTAATAACAGGTAAGCACTTTCTTAGAAACGGCAGCCATACTATTCATGCAATATTGGAAACAGGGCATGAAGATATATTTGCGGTGTGACAGAGAGGCTTCACTTAACAAAGCCGTAAACGCGGACGCATTTTTCATTCGCTACGCTCACTCCAAATGCGCCAGTTACGCAGAGCGCTGGGCGTCACCAATCTGAGTGCTAGTATGCCAATCAGTCAGTTCACTGCTTTTTACCCATCTAGGCCATTCTGGGCTGGCAGCAAGGTCGACTTTTCGAACCAAAGCCGTGAGGGCTGGTTTTACGATCAAATGGTGGAAGAAGTGTTCTTGCATGAGACCTCGACCTACACGATAAAGGTTTGCCGAGACGGAAGAATCATGCTCCGGGTCGAAGCATTGGAACAAGTTCAGCCTAATGAGGGCAACATACCTCTTCCCACAGAAGCAACAGTAAAAGCGTGGGGCGAGTATCTAGACTTCTTGAATGCTTTCTATTTGCTGCTCGACTCCGCGACCATATTCCTGAGTGGGCGAGGTTTATGACCCGACCCGAACGTTTTCGACTGATTCGAAAGCAGCAAAAATGTTTCGATTGGTTTGAATAACCCGCCCGGCGAAGATGATTTCCTTGGTCGTAACTGAATTTGAATATACATTTGATATACAAGTAATTGGTTTTAAAGGAAATATTCCGGTATGGCTTTGCTGCTGGTGCCCGCATTGGTGCTCATTTTTTGCGAGTACTCATGATCATTTGCTAATCCGTTGCTCAAAATCAGGCGGCACCACAAAAAGATAACGCTTACCTTCTTTAGTCTTAATCAACAATTTAAGGTCATCCGAAAGTTCCAATAAATCTTTCCTAGCGACGTCGTAGGAAATTCCATGTGAGTTTTGATGCTCTTGTACGATATAAGCAAACCTGGGGTGTTTTAGTGCATGTCTTATAAGAGCAATCTGGCGGAAATTCAATTTGCCACGCAAGCGTTTATTATTCTGGAATAGTTTTTCCGTAACACTTAGCTCTTTCGATTTCGTATCCAAATACGAGTGTAAAGCTTCTATTGATCGATGCAAAACTGTGAGCTGATGAAGCAAGAAGTAAGTTACATCGTTATCATCGGTTTCGGTGTACAAAAAAGCCTTACCGTATTGAACAGGCGCTTCCTTAATAATGCGCGAAATCGATACAAATTCGATCAACCAGTAGCCATGCCTAGCCATAGCCCAATAAAACAAGGCGCGCGCAGTGCGACCATTACCATCGCAAAAAGGATGGTCATACGCCAGCATAAAATGCAGCGTAATGGCTTTTATTACCGGGTGCAGAAACGAATTGTCTCCGCCATCATCAATACTATTGGCAAATTTACATAACCTTTCTATTCTTGCTTCCAGTTCGCCGGCATCGGGCGGTGTGTGTAAAATCTGCTGAGAGGCATTATCCACGACATGAATATCATCCCGATTAGTTCTTAGCCTTCCAGCCAAGGCATTATCGTCAAGGGTATTCTCAGTCACGATGCGCTGTAACTCGAATACTATTGAGGGAGTAAGCTGTTCATCTTTAACTTCACGAATAAACTGCATAGCCCGGTAGTTATTAAAGATCATTTGCTCGCTTTTATCAGACGGCTTACGTTGTTGTCTGATCATTTCCTTAGCAACATTGAGCGTCGTCGAGGCACCTTCCAATTGACTAGAATTGATCGCCTCTTCAATAAGCGATCTAACTAAATACGTGGAGCGCGTTTGGGGATTGGTAATGGCATTCTCAGTCTGAATACTTCCGGATGCATAACGATCCAGCCAATGCAGTTTCCTCTGTACGCTATCGGTTATACAGTATTGAAATGGCTGTTGATATTTATCAACTAATGGCAATACTTGATACAATTTGCTACGAGCGAATTTGATGCCACACCACCATTGCTCACTACTGAACCCATCAGGATTAGGCAAATGACGCAACTTATCCCAGTGCAAATAGCGCCCTTTTTCGTCAACCGGCTGAAAAGTACTCATCATTTGAAAAGCTTTGGCATGGTCTTGCTCAAATGAAGCCTCCAAAATATCCTGAATATTTGGCGGCATTGCTGGTATTTTCATGATATTTTTGCTTAAGAGTCATTAGGTTATAAGATCAACTAGTTTTTCATACTTGATTTTTAAAAACAAGTATGAAAAAGAAAAAACCGGCAAGCCAATCAAGGTCGCCGCCAGCTTTCATCAGTCATTTTAAGACTATTTCTTGCGCAGCCGCTTTGTTTTGGGTGCCAGTGCTTCGACATACAGCTTTTCTGTTAATGTTGAATTTTTTCATTGAGCTATTGCCGGTCTATCATTCCACGCTCAGCAAACGAAAACGGTTTACCATTGCCAATAATGAAGTGATCTAACACCCGGACATCAACCAAGCCCAAGGCCTCTATCAGTTTGTTGGTAATCTTTATATCCGCCGAACTGGGTTCTGTTTTTCCGGATGGGTGATTATGCGCAAAGATCACCGCCGCCGCATTGAGTTGCAAGCAACGTTTATCGGCGCGGCCATTACTAAGTCGTTTTCAAGCCATGTTCAGCAGTTGGGCCGCCCTATGCGCCCGTTTCCCGGCAAGGATTTTGCCTTGTGGATTGATCATTCTGGCAACTTTTTGAGGTTACAGGATCAATGGGAGGATCTTTATTTCAACGGCGCTCACACGCTTGACGATGGCGCCGAAAAGGCCAAACGTGAGCCGTCGGAAGAGGAAAAGGAAGCCGCCAAATGCCACGAATGCGGCGAGTTGTGGGGGCCAAAGGATGTTTGCCAGCACTGCGGGGCGGTAAGAATCCGACGAAATTCTGTCGTTGCCGTTGCAGGTTCGATGGAAGAAATCAAGATCGGCAAAGCCGCTTTCAACGGCAATAGGTGGCACCAGTAAAAAAGACAGTTTTGAGTCGCTGGTGTCCATATATTATGCGCTTCCCTGGGATAATATGAAACAGCAAGGCACAAAAAAGCCGCGATTTACGCGGCCTGTAGTGGGGTGGAGAGACTGTCAGGGACAGTCTGAAACATCATTCAATGTTCTGTATCTGTTCCCGCATTTGCTCTATCAGTACCTTAAGGTCGATCGATATTTGGGTCATGTCGCGGTCCGAGGACTTCGAGCCTAGGGTATTGGCTTCGCGGTTCATTTCCTGCATCAGAAAGTCAAGGCGGCGGCCGATCGGCTCGGCCTGTTTAAGGGCGCGGGTGACTTCGGTGACATGAGTTTGCAGACGATCCAGTTCTTCGGCTACATCCAGTTTTTGCGCCATCAGCGCCAGTTCTTGTTCCAAACGGTCGAAGTTGGGTTCGGCCACCAGTTCGGTGACTCGCGCGATCAGTTTGGTACGCAAATTATTCAGCACTTCCGGCATGCGAAGGTTGGCCGCATCCACCAACTGGCCGATTTTTTCGCACCGGTCCGCCAGGAGTCCCGCCAGTTGCGCGCCTTCCCGTGCGCGGGTGTCCAGCATCTTGTCCAAGGTGTGATTCAGCAAGGTAATGATTTTGTCGCGCAATTCATCCCTGTCGGTTTCGGAGTCCTGCTGCACGCCGGGAAACATCAGCACATCCAAGGCGGAGAATGGCCGAGGGTTAGCCATGTGGGTTTCGATTTCCGTCGTGGCGGCCAGCAACTTTTGCACGGTTTCCGGATTAATATTGAAACTCTGGGCGCTGGGGTGTTTTTTATAGCTTAATCCACATTCGATCTTGCCGCGTTTAAGCTTGTCGCCGATTAGGCGGCGCACATCGGCTTCAACGAAGCGCAGGCGTTCGGGCAGTTTGACGCTGACATCACTGTAGCGATGATTGACCGAGCGCAGTTCGCAGAGGATGGTCAAGTTTTCGACGTTAATTTCGCCGTCCGCAAACGCAGTCATGCTTCTGATCATTTTTCACCTATAATCGCGCGATAACCCGCGAAACGTATTAACAATGGCCGAATATTACGACCCGGAAACCTACCCTCAGCAGTGGAACTACCTGCAATCGGGCACCATTATAGATCAGTACATGATAGAGCGGGAGCTTGCGCATGGCGGTTTCAGCTCTGTCTATCTGGCCAGGCAGTTGGAAGATCAGATTCAGGTGGCGATCAAGGAATACTTGCCCCGGAAGCTGGCGCACCGAACCTGGAACAATGTCGTCACGCCCAATGACGAAGAAGCCCGGCAGATGTTCATGCGCGGGCGAGCCTTGTTTTTCGAGGAAGCCAAGGTGTTGGCGACCTTGAAGCATCACAACATCGTCGAGGTCATCAATTTTTTTCAGGCCAATGAAACGGTCTACATGGTGATGACTTACGATTACGGCATCACGCTGGACAGGATACTGCAAAAGAAAATCCTGCCGATCACCGATGATTTTTTGCTGACGGTATTCAGGTTGTTGTTGAAGGGGGTCGAGGTCATTCACAGTCACCATTTGGTGCATCTGGACATCAAGCCCGCCAATATTTTGATCAGAGCCGACAGTGATCCTTTGTTACTGGACTTTGGCGCCATTCGCAAGTTTCCCAGCCCCCCATCCTCTAACCGGGCCAAGGTACTGACCAATGGCTTTTCGCCGGTCGAGCAATACGATAATCGTGGCAATATCGGGCCGTGGACGGATATTTATGCGGTCGGCGCCAGCATGCGGGCTTGCCTGGATTTGAAGGTTCCCCCCGCGTCGACCGACCGCCTCGGGCATGACGGGTTGCTTCCGGCGGTAAAAGCTTATAAACGCAAGTTTCCCGAGTCTTTGCTGCAAGCCATTGATTGGGCGATGCAGATAAATCCCGCCGATCGCCCTCAAACCGTTGCCGAGTTGGAGCAGGCCCTAAATGCCTGATGTGGTAGTAAATTACTGTCATTAGCTGGTCGTGCCCGGTTTGGGTGGACATGGCTCGCGCAGCCGCGCCAATTGTTCAAAAATAGCCCGCTAAAGCACGTATAATGCCGCAGTTTTCTATCCTGCGAGACCATCATGAGACCTAGCGGACGCAACCCCGACCAACTGCGCGAAATACGTTTTACTTGCCACTACACCAAGCATGCCGAAGGTTCCGTGTTGGTCGAATTTGGTGATACCAGGGTGTTATGCACGGCCAGTGTCGATACCAATGTGCCGCGCTTTTTGAAAGGCAAGGGCGAAGGCTGGGTTACCGCCGAATACGGCATGCTGCCCCGCTCCACCCACAGCCGGATGGACCGGGAAGCCGGCCGAGGCAAACAGGGCGGCCGCACGTTGGAAATTCAGCGCCTGATCGGCCGTTCCCTGCGCGCGGCGTTGGATATGAAAGCACTGGGCGAACACACCATCACCATCGACTGCGACGTGATTCAGGCCGACGGCGGTACACGCACCGCATCGATCACCGGTGGTTTCGTTGCCTTGTCGATTGCGATCGAACATCTGCTAAAAACCAAACGCATCAAGAAAAGCCCGCTGCACGGCCAGGTGGCGTCGGTGTCGGTCGGTATTTTCGCCGGCGTGCCGGTGTTGGACCTGGACTATGCCGAAGACAGCCAGGCCGAAACCGACATGAACGTGGTGATGAACGAAGCTGGACACTTCATCGAGGTGCAAGGTACGGCGGAAGGCCATGCGTTTAGAAAAGACGAACTCAACGCAATGCTGGAACTGGCGGAGATCGGCATCAACCAACTGATCGAAAAACAGCGCGAAGCGCTGAAAATCGCCAAACAAATCGGCGAAAACGCGGCCCGAGACGCATGAGCTCGATTGTTTTAGCCAGCAGTAATCCCGGCAAGATTCGCGAGATTCAGGCTATTCTGCAAAACGATAAAATTTTGCCGCAATCGCAATTCAATGTGCTGGAACCCGAAGAAACCGGGATGACGTTTATCGAAAACGCCATCATCAAGGCCCGCAACGCTTCCCTGCATTGCAATCTGCCGGCCATTGCCGACGATTCCGGGCTGGTGGTGGACGCCTTGAATGGCGCGCCTGGAGTGATTTCGGCCCGTTATGCCGGCATTGGCGCATCCGACCAAGCCAATCTGGACAAACTTTTACTGGACATGCATTCCGTCCCGCGGGCACAACGCTCGGCACGCTTTATTTGCGTGATGGTCTACCTGCGCCACGCATCTGATCCGACTCCTCTGATTGCCCAAGGGGTATGGGAAGGCAGTATTTTGCCTGAGGCTGTGGGCGAAAACGGCTTTGGTTATGATCCGGTGTTTTGGGTGGCCGAGCATCAATGCTCGTCGGCGCAACTGGCGCCGGAGCTGAAAAACGCCATCAGCCATCGCGGCCAGGCCTTGAGATTACTCAGCCAACAGCTGCTAGGAAGGTGACTGCGCGCTTATTCGAAGTGGCCGGGCAATTTGCCCAGGGCCACAGTCTGATCGATATCAGGCCATTGGGGAATGGCCTGATCAACGATACTTTTTTGGTCAGCTGCGGCGTGGATAGTTTTGTGCTGCAACGCATCAATCCTCGGGTGTTCCCGCATCCGCGACAAGTCATGCATAATCTGGCTCAACTGAGCCGGCATATTCGGCAAAAACCGGCCGGCTCGGTGCGCCTGAAAATTCCGGATATCGTCTATAGCCTAAATGGCAAGCCGTTTTATCAGGACGAACAGAAGCAAATTTGGCGCGCACTGCAACTGATCAGCCCGGCGGAAAGCCGCGAGCAGATACAGAATGCCGACCAGGCCGGGCAAATCGGTTGGGCTTTGGCCCATTTTCATCGGCTGTGCAGCGACCTGTCGCCGGCCTTGCTGCATGACAGCTTGCCAGGCTTTCATGTCACCCCCGCTTATTTCCAACAATATCGGGAACTGATCAGTCAACCGGCGCAAGTGGCAAGCGATGACGACTTTCGTTATTGCCAAGCCTTTATCGAATCCCGGCAAAGTCATATCGATGTTCTGGAGCAGGCAATGCAAGCCGGTGAGTTACAGCCGCGCGTGATACATGGCGACCCCAAGCTGAACAATTTTCTGTTTGAACCGGGCAGCCACCGCATCGTCAGCCTGATCGATCTGGATACCGTCAAGCCGGGACTGGTGCATTACGACATCGGCGACTGCCTGCGCTCGAGCTGTCATGACAAAGCCGGCAATCGCTTCGATCTCGATCGTTGCGCGATTATCCTGAAAAGCTATCTGGAAGAAGCCGGGAGTTTTTTCAGCGCAAGCGATTACGACTTTCTATATCCGGCCATATGGTTGATTCCGTTCGAGTTGGGTTTGCGTTTCTTTAGCGACTATTTGAACGGCAACCGTTATTTCAAGGTAGACAGGCCACGGCATAACCTGGAACGGGCACTGGCTCAGTTTGCCTTGTGCTCGGATATCGCTGGCCGGCGCGCCGAAATCGAACGGCTGATTAAGGCATTACGCGGGGCCGGTTGACGGCTCAAGTCCGAAAAAAGGGCTGCACTCGGAACAGTGCAGCCCATTGCGAGGGGCAAAGCCCCAGTGGGAACGACATCGGTAACGCGGGACGGGCTTTCCAGGCGGGTTAGGTTGAGATGGGATTACATCCTTTATTGTCCTGGCTAGTGTCCCGAACTCGGCACGACATTGGCCACGCTAAAACCTTGAATTTCGACGGATATATTATTGTCCGGAGCCGCCAGCATAAAGTCGGCGATGGTTTCCAGAATATCCTGATCGATGAACAGCGCCTTGTTGCCGTCGATTAGCAATTCGCTGTCTTCCGGGATACTGCTCAGATGTTTGCGCAGCAATGCCTTATTTAAAAAGGAGACGTCCTTGTGCAGGCGCAGCAAATAATGCGGGCCGTGCTGAGTCAGCGTCATCGCTTCATGGAAGTTAGCCCGTAACACGAAGAATATGCCCACGCCCATGCCGATGACGATACCTTCCAGCAAGTCGGTAAACAAAATGGCGATAACGGTGATGGCAAAGGGCAGGAACTGGTTCCAGCCCTTGCGGTAAAACTCGACCAATAGCGCTGGCTTGGCCAGTTTATAACCGGTTTGCAACAGAATGGCCGCCAGACAAGCCAGCGGTATCATGTTCAAATATTGGGCAAAAAACAGTACGCTGACCAGCAACAAAATACCGTGAAAGAAACTGGACATGCGGGTCTGACCGCCGGAGTTAATGTTGGCCGCGCTACGCACGATAACGGCGGTAATCGGTAGTCCGCCGACCAATCCACTGGTCATATTGGCAAAGCCCTGTGCCTTTAGTTCGCGATTGGTCGGCGCGATGCGTTTATGAGGGTCCAGTTTGTCGACCGCCTCGATGCTGAGCAGGGTTTCCAGGCTGGCAATGATCGCCAGCGTCACCGCAATACTGTAGACCTTGGGATTGTTGAGATAGCTGAAATCCGGCAGGCGGAGCTGGGCGATAAAATTGGAGGCCGATCCCAGCTCCGGCAACGACACCATGTGTTTTTCACTGATGGCCCACTCCGGCATATACTGCTGGGCCCAGATGTTATAGCCCACGCCCCACACCACAGCCAGCAGCGGTCCAGGAATCATGCGCACCAGGCTTAGGCGTCTAAGAAATCCGGTTTCCCAGACGATCAGGATCAGCAGGGCCACACCGCTGACCACGGTCGCGCCGGGCGAGATGCCTTGTAAGGCTTCGACCAGTTCGAAAAAACTCGATTTGGCGGTTTCCTGCATATAACTTTCATCGCCGGCGAAACTGGTGTCGTAACCGGTGGCATGCGGTGTCTGTTTGATGATCAGAATCATGCCGATTGCCGCCAGCATGCCCTTGATCACCGAAGCCGGAAAGAAGGCTCCGATCAAGCCGGCCTTCAGAAAACCCAGCGTCATTTGCAAGGCGCCGGCAAACACCAGGCTCAATAAAAATGCGTTGAAATTGCCCAGGGTTGCTATGGCGTCGAACACTATCACGGTCAGGCCGGCGGCGGGTCCGGAAACGCTCAGATGGGAGCCACTGCCCCAGGCGACGATGATGCCGCCGATGATGCCGGCAATCACGCCGGAAAACAGCGGCGCGCCGGAGGCCAGCGCAATCCCCAGGCACAACGGCAATGCCACCAGAAATACAACAATGCTGGCCGGAATATCCTTGCCCAGGTTACTCAGATAATAATTGACATGGGATTTCATTATTAAGTTCTCTTAAGTCATTGCCCAGCGGCAGGTACTAGTCGGCGTATCGATAAATCGGATTGATTTGGGTGTTGTGATCCAGTTTGATCAGCTCATCGATCAATCCGTCGTTCAGACCGTATACCCAGCCGTGCAGCGAAGGCTTGTGGCCATGCTTCCAGGCCCACTGAATGATGGAGGTGTGGGCGAGCCGGTAAACCTGTTCGATGATGTTCAATTCGATCATGCGGTCTATTTTTTTCTCGGGTGAAATCGATTCCAGTTCTTCCTGGTGCAAACGATAGACATCCTTGATGTGCATCAGCCATTTGTTGGCGATTACCAGATTGGACTTCTGCGGCTGTAACGCAGCCTTGACACCGCCACAGCCATAGTGTCCGCAGACGATGATGTGCTTCACTTTCAGGACGTCCACCGCATATTGCAGCACGCTCAGGCAGTTGAAGTCGGTCATGATCACCTGATTGGCGATATTGCGGTGCACGAAGATTTCTCCGGGTTGTGCATTGACCACGGTTTCAGCCGGCACGCGGCTATCGGCGCAGCCTATCCATAAAAATTCGGGCTTTTGTTCCTTTGCCAACTGCAGAAAAAATTCAGGATTTTTTTTGCTGACTTCTTCGGACCAGGCTTTGTTTTCCAGTAATAACTTCTCGGGTGTAAGCATAAGACTCATCCTTTATTAGGTTAATTTGCAAGGGTGTAGATGGCGTTTAAGCATGATTGTTCATCGGTTCAACAACAAGCAAGGAGTATCGGTCGGTTGAATTAATATATCGAATCGAAACTATATGGCAAATGCTTAAACTGTTCAAGAATTAGTTTTGAATCGCTATTGAATTTGTCGGCTAATCCTAAAAATGTGCTGTATCCCTACCCAACTCAATTGGACCCGGATCGATGGAATCGTTGTCCCGGCTTGTCATCCGTTAGATGCGGGTTACCAGCACGCCGGTGGGTTGATGTAAACGCTGCAGCCAGCCAATCAGCGTGACTTCCTGGCTGGATAACAGCCATTGAGGATACAGGCCCAACATCAGCACCAATAAAGCTGGCACCGCCAATAACAGTAGTTCGCGTGGCCGTATATCCCGCAACCCGGCAACGTCGGCGTGTGTGATCGGCCCGAAAAAACCGCGCCTGACAAACCCCAACAAATAGGCCGCGCCTAACACGGCGGCAAATAAACCGGCTATTGCCAAGGATGGGTAAGCTTCTAATACGCCTATCAACAGCAAGAGTTCGGCCGGAAAACCGTTGGTCAGCGGGACGCCGATACTGGACAAGCCAAATAGAAAAAACAGCGTGGTTAAACGCGGCATCGGCTTGGCCAGACCACCGAGATGAACCAGATCAGTGCTGCCCAGGCGCTGCTGTATCATGCCGGCGACCAACATCAAACTACCGGCCACGATGCTGAAATTCAGCAACTGCATCACCGCGCCCTGCAAGCCTTGTAAGGTAAACGAGGCAATCCCCATCAACACCAGGCCGACGTGGCTGATGCCGGAATAGGCCAGCAATCGGCGCAGATTGGTTTGTTGTAGCGCAATCAATCCGGCATAGACCAGCGTTATGGCACCGATGATAGCCAACAGCCAACGATGTTCGATGGCCGCCGAGGGCGCTAGCGGAATGGCAAAGCGCAAAATTCCGTACACACCGAGTTTCAACGCCATCAACAACGCGCTGATTTGGGTCGGTGCCTCCATTGCCACGGTCGGCAGCCAGGTATGAAACGGCAGCAACGGCGCTTTTACCGCAAATCCCAGCATCAACAACAGAAAAATCAGGCCTTGGTCCGCCGTGGCGAGCGGCGTGTTCAACAAAACCGGCAGGCTAAACACCAAATCCCCAGGAATATCGCCCCCGGTAAGATGGGCATGATTAAGCGCCAGCAAAATAAAGCCAAACAACAGCGGAATCCCGCCAAACAGCATATACAAGGTATATTTCATTGCCGCATAGCGCCGCTCGGCGCCTATGCCCCAGAGGCCGATCAAAAAGAAAATCGGCGGCAATGTCAGCTCCCAGAACAGAAAAAACAGCCCCAGATCCAGCGCGGTAAACACGCCGATGGTGACCGTTTCCAGCAGCAGCATCAGCGCCAGATGAAAACGGCTCAAGTGTTGTACCGTATTCCAGCTGGCCAATAATGCCATCAACGTAACCAAGGCCGTCATCGGCAAAAACAACACCGAGATGCCGTCGATGCCTAATTGATAATGAATATTCAGACCCGGTATCCAGGCATATTCTTCCCGCAGTTGAAACCCGCCAATATTGGGGTCGAATCCATGCACGACCACCAGCGCGATCACTAACTCAAGGCCGGCCACCAGCAGGGTAAAACGCTTGGCCCATTGCGGATTCCGGATAAAAGCCAGCAGCACCGCGCCCAGTATCGGCCAGGTCAGGCATAACGAAAGCAAGGGGAAACTATCAATCATGATGCGGAACGTTCATATGGTGGCTGTGATGCTTGGGATAATGTTCGCCGATTTCACTGGCTTCCTGATCGATAAACTTAAGCCAGGGCGTGGTGTAAAATCCGGTACCGATCAGCAGGCCGCAAATCGTCAAGGCGATAATCCTCTCCAGCAATACCGGGTGATGAATACTGCTGTAGGGCTGGATACGGCGTTTGGAGTTGGCGATGAACAGGCGCTGGAACGCCCACAGCAGAAAGCCGGCCGCCAGTACGTTGCCCAGTAAAATGGCGATCGCGGTCAGCCAGCCGTGCTCCTCGATGGTGCCTTCGATCAGCAAATGCGCGGCATCGAAACCCGGAGTACCCGGCATCACCATCGTGCTCAGGGCCGAAACCAGAAACAGCAAGGCGATAGTGGTATTGGTTACGAACAATCCGCCCAGGCGTGGTAAAAACGAGGTGCGGGTGCGCTCGTAAATCAACCCGATGCTGAACAGCATGCCGGCTGTAGCCAAGCCGTAAGCCACCGACAGCAGAATGCTGCCTTCCAACGCAAAATCGTTAAACGAAAATACCCCAATCGCCAACATGCCGGTATGGCTGATCACCGCGAACGCCAGCAGGCGGCGCATGTTGATTTGCATCAGTGCCAGCAAGGCGCCGTAGAAAATTCCGATCAACCCTAGGCCGACCACGAAATGAACCCATTGCTCGGCGGCGCCCGGTACCAACGGCAAAATAAAACGAATCAGGGCGTAGATTCCCAGCTTCAGGCCGGTCAGGAAAATCGCCGCGCTGGCGGCGGTGCCGTGTTCGGCCAACAATGGCAGCCAGGCATGAAATGGAAACAGCGGCATCCTCACCGCAAACCCGAAAAATAACAGGATGAAAATCAGCGTTTCGTTCGGAATTGCCAGATTATGATGCTTCAGAGCCAGCCAGTCGAAACTCAAGGCCATGCCGTTTTCCGCCAGGCCGAAGCCTAGCAGCAAGAAACCGGCCAGACTCATCGCCAGTCCGGACAGCCAATATTGCAACACGGTTTTGATCACCTGGTTACGCTGCCGGCCGGTGCCGGCCGACACCGTCAGCAGTACCACCGGTACCAGTTCCAGCAAACACCAAAACCAGAATTGCATCGCGTTCAGGGCCGCGAATGCACCGATCAAAATAGCCTGATAGGCCAGCAGGCAGGCCACGAATAAACGGTCGCTACGATGGCGGGTAATCATCGTATATATCAAAGCCAGCAAACCCAGAATGGCCGTCAGTGGTATGAACAGCACATTGGTGCCGTCGACCCCGACCCGGTAGCCCAAGCCCAAAATATTCAGGTTTTCAGCCAGATGAATGCCGGGCGCTTCCGAATCGAATACGTGCAATAAATAGAGGCTCAGCAATACGTTCAATAGAGCGCCGGCGAGCGCCAGAGGCAGGATATAAAAGGGGCGGGTCAGAAGCACCGCCGCCATGCTCAGCAACGGCACCAGGGTCAGCGTGCTTAACAGCGGAAAAAAAGTGGCCGAAGACCAGTAAACGATATCGGTCATCATTGATACCCCAGCGCCACCATCAGGGTGATCAACACAAACAGCGCCAGATAGCGCGGACTTAACAACAATTGCTCGAAACGATTGGCGGTCCGTCCCAGGCGCCGGCCGAGATGGATCGAGTCACTGCCGATGCCGCGCAAGATAAAGTGGTATTCAAACCAACTCAACAACGCCGCCGTCCATTGCGCCAGCTTGCCGGCCAGGCCGCTGCCCTGGGCAAAGCTATCTTCCTCGCTATCCAGATTGGCTCCCATTTTCCGTTCTTCCCATTGCGCCAGCGAGGAAATGGCTTTGATGGCCGGGGCGGGTACGCCCAAGGCCGGGTCGATAATACGGTCGTCTATCGCGCGCATATCCCTGGCCAGTTGCAGTATCGGTTTGACCAGGACTAAATCCATGGCCGGCTCCAGCCAGCCACGCTGCAACGAAGCCATAAAAGCCCAACGGCAATTGGCTAAAGCCGACGGTACCGGTTTGGTTGGCCGGCCGTGGGTAGCATGCAAAATCGAGGGTGCCGTCAGCAGCAAATAACAGCGCACCACGGCATGCGCGCAAAGATGCCAGGCCGCCAGCGTCCAGAAGCCCAAGCCGCATTCCAGGAACATCAAACCCAGTTGCGCCGAGGTGGCGAACAGCTGCGAACTTTTAATATCGGTTTGGCTCAAGCCCACCCAATAACCGTAAATTGCGGTCAACCCGCCGACCATGGCCAAAACCCACATGGCCAACGGCGCCTGGCTAAACAAGGGTTGCAGTTGAATGATCAAAAACACGCCGGCATGTATCATCACGCCGCCGTAAAATACCGCGCTGGATGGCGTGGGCCCTTCCATCGCCCGGGCCAGCCAAGGGGTAAAAGGGACTTGCGCCGATTTGGCGAAGGCCGCCAGCGCGAAACTCAAGGCCAGCAGCGTGGCGTCGCCGCGCGCCAGATCGGCCACGCCGCCGTTGATGGCTTGCCAATCGCAGTTTTCCAGCCAGATCAAGGCCAGGGCGATGCCCAGCATAAATCCGCCATCGCCCACCCGGTTGGTGACGAAGGCGCGAGTGGCGTTATGCGCGGCCACCGGCCTGTTGTAGGCGTAAGCGATCAGCCAGTATGAACAGACCCCGGCCACTTCCCAGCCGACAAAGGTGAACAGTGCGTTGCCGGACAACACCAGCAACAGCATGGCCGCCGCGAATAGATTCAGAATGAAAAAGAAGCGGTGAAAGCCGGCCTCGCGGTGTAAATAGTTCACCGAAAACCGCATCACGATCAGCAGCAGCAACGCAAACAAGGTCGCCAGCCACAGGTTAAAGCCTCCGGTTTGTAATTTAAAGGCTATCGTCAGTTTGCCGCTATCCAGCCAGTTGCCGACATGATACGAATCCGCAAGCTGGCCGGATAAATCGCCAGCCAAGATTGCCAGCGAGATCAACACCGATAAGCTGATGGCCGTTAAGCCAATCCGTGCCGTGGATTTTTCATCGGCTTCGCCGTCGATAATCTGGAAAAAATGCAGGCCGCCGATCAGCAGGGCCGCCAGCAATGGCAATAAAGGGACAAACACAATCCAGGCAGCCATGATCAAACGGCTCCGATTAAATCAGGTTGATTGATCAACATCGGCGGCACCGGCTGGGTCTGGTCTCGATAACAGTCAGGCGAATCGTTACGCAACGGCAATTCAATATCCACCGGCCGCCAGGCCGCGAAGCCGATACCGCGTTCAAACACAAAAATCTCGCCACTGTCGGGGTCCTTGGCGCTCAGATGCACCCAGCCGCCGCTTATCAATTCCCGCAAACTTTCCTGACGGGCGTAGATTTTCTCCAACACCGTCGTCTTGGCTTCAACCACCAGTTGTAGCCGCATCGCCTCGTGAATCTCGATCATCTGCCGGGGCAAACCGGTGCGCAAGTCGCTGCCGGCGCCTTCCATCACCGCGAAAAACCCGGTCAAATTGTGCGGCACCTTGGAGCCGCAGCCCAGGCGTTCGTTATTGACCGTGGAGAAGTAATATTCCAGATTGATGCCGGCGCCGACCGGTCCGACCGCCAACAAGATGCCTTCCAGCACCGTGCCATCAGGATCCTGGGTCGGGTCGTAGGAAATCAAAAACAAACGGCGGTCGAAGAACGCGCCCTGGGTTAACGAACGCCGACCGACCAAGGCCGAGGCGTTGGTGGCGTGTCCGAGTTCCGGGCGGGCCTGGGAAAAATCGGCCGCTCGCCCCAGGAAATGCCGCAAGGCTTGTTGCGGGGACGGCCGGCGAGGCGCCGATGCCAGCCGCCGGCAGCGTTCGTGCGCGGACAGGCGTTGGGCATGACGCATTTGTTCGATGAATCCAGCCAGTGCCGGCAGACGCTCGGACGGCACATCGGCTTGGTCGAACCAAACAATGTCTTCGTCGCAGGTATTGTGCTCCGCGCCGATAAACCAGGTGTCTTCCGGGATGGCGATGCCGCCTTCGGCCAACAATTTGCGTACCTCGGGCCGGTTGGCCATCGCCGCGAATAGGCGTGCGTTCGGTCCGCCGTGGCGGCCGCTGCAGGCGCCACAATCATAGGCGGATAGATGCGGGTTGTTCTGGCTGATCGAACCATGGCCCATCAGTACCACCAGCTCGGCAAAGCCGTAGGTCAAGCCGGTATTGCGCAGGAAGCCGGCGATGCGTTCGGCCTGCTCTCTATCGCTGAATCCGGGGCGTGGCTGTTGCGGCGTGGCCGGACTGTCCGGGTCGGCGGCGTTGAAATCCAAGTAAGTGGCCGGCTCCGGCGCGACGGCCCCAGCCATGGCGGCCATCAGGCGTTGTTGAGCCTTGGGAAAGAAGCTTTTTGCCAGCAAACCGGCCAGCGTCAACGGCGCGATTGCGTTGATCAACGGATAAGCCAACAGTGCATCGCGGCGCAAACCATGATGCAGCAAATCGGCAATGCGCCGCTTCAATTTAAGACCGTGCCGATGGCGATTTAACCGGGTTTCCTGGCCGGCTTGACTCTGTTCTCGGACGTTGTGGGACGGTGTCACCACCACCGGGCATAGCGGCGTGAGCCTGCTGTCGTCCAGACCTTGATAGTTCATCGACACGCCGAAGAAGCCCGCCGCGCCTAGCGTCTCGATTGCAGGGTTCAATTCCTCCAGATGGCGGCGGATACCTTCCTCCCTATCGTCCATGCAGAACACGATTTGTGCTTCCGGTCGACGGTCGCGCCGCGCCCAGCGCCCGCGATCGTGATTGGCATGCAGGGCTTGCAAGAGGTCTTGCTGGTAATGCCGTTCGTAGGCATTCAGCCAGGCAAGGCTACGTTGCTGTTGATTAAAACTGTCGATCAGGTCCAGCCAGCTCAGTAACTGATTTTTGCTTAACTGCCGAACTTCGCCGGATTTCAATTCCAGCCACCGGCAAATCAGGAACAGGCGCCAGCCATGGTTATAGACGCTGAGTTTGTTGGAGGGATGGCTTGCCAGCGGACTGTGTTGCCAGGTCCAGATACGTTCGGCCAACGCTTGCCACGCTCGAGGATTAGCCGAGGCTTCGCCTGCCAGTGCTTGTCCGGATTGCGCCAGATATTCCGGCAATTGGCCGCCGAACAAGGCCTGCCTGACGGCAAATTCGGCCTTGTTTTTATCGAAATAAGCCCGCAACTTGTCGTAACCGGCCTCGCAACGCCACTGTTCCTTGCAGAGTTGGCGCAGATACAAGCGATCGAGGATCAAACGCATCGCCAGATAATCGGCCAGTAAAGGCTGGGTGGCTTCATCGGCATGATAATGGGGATGGGTTTGGCGCCAGTTGATCAAACCCGACCAGCCGGGTAGTTCCAGCGCCAGACGTTGTAAATAACCGGGCCAGCGATCCGATGGGATGGCAAGGGCTTGGAGTTGTTGAATAATCGCTTCGACCGCATCTTCCGGCAGTCCCGCTTTTAGGCTTTGCCAGTCGGCCAACTCTTGAAAAATCGGCAAGGCATCGTAATCGGCGCTATGCAACCAAGCCTGGTACAGGCCCAAGTCCCGCCGGCTAGGTAAACGCCATGCCGCCAGGCCTTCATCCAGTAATGAGGCGCACAGGCGAATCAGTTGGGGGCGCACCTTGTCCAGCACGTCCTGGCCGGTCAACGCCAGCACCAGTCCGCGTAGGGATAGGCCTTCACCGACAGCCGCGAATAAAGCGGTCAACTGGTCGGCGGCGTGTTGCCGCATGCGTTGCTCGACCTTGGTCGCGGAATTGGGTAGCCAGCTGGCGGCTTGTTCGGTGGATAAGTCCAGCAAGTCCTCGGGATGCAGCTCCGGTAATTGCAGTTCCAGTTGATCCAATATGGCATTCCACAAGGCGTGGCCTGTTTCGTCCTCGGCCCGTGTATCCAGTATGCCCAGTTCCTGAATTTGCCAGCGCAATTGGCTGGGTGTTATTGGCTGCGGGTCGTGCAGCAATGCCAACCGGTAAAGTTGTTGGCGGGTAACGGTTTTGCCGGCTACCGAGCAAACCTCGGGCTGTGCGGATAGCGCGAATTGCCGCTCCAGGACCGTATTAATGTCGTCGTCGCTGATGCGGCCTTCGCGATAAAAGCTTCGAAATTGCTGGTCTGGCAAATAACAGCTTATGCCGGTCAGCGCGGTAAACTCGGCCAAAGCCTGTTCGAACGGCAAATGCTGAAAGCCGTGCAAGGTGTTGTGATGCACGAAGTCGTGAATCGGCGCCTGCCCTGGCAGCACATGATCCAGGTGGTGAATGGCATCGAGTATGCTTTTGCGCATGGAATCGTGATTGGCTGAGGGCGCTTGCATGATTAAACTGGTGGGTGAGCCAAGGCGAAAGAGGGTTTAAGTCCGAGGATGTTTGCAGGGTTCACGGCAGTCGCTCTCCGATCACCGCCATCATCCGTCCCACTGTCGCGGTCGATAATTCGATCAGTGGCGCGGGCAGCAAGCCGAACCAGACAATGCCGATCACCAGGATGCCCGAAGCCATTAATTCGACCGGTTTCAGGTCGCTGATGCGCTGCATCTGCGGTTTGACCGGACCGGTGAACAACAAGCCGATGGTGCGCATGGCATAGGCGGCGCTGATTAGGATGCCGAGGCTAAAAAACAGCATCAGTCCGCCCCATTGTTGAAAGCCGCCGATCAGCGTATGCAGTTCGGCGATAAAGCCGACCGAGCCGGGTAAGCCCATGGCCGCCAACAACGTCAGCGTGGTGAAGGCGGCGAAGCGCGGCATCACCTGTACCAGCGAACTGTAATCCTGAATATTGCGGGTATGGGTGCGTTCGTACAGCAGGCCGATTAGCAGAAACAAGGCGCCGGCAATCAGGCCGTGCGCGCTCATTTGCAAAATGGCGCCGGTAAAACCGGTCTGATTCAAGGCGGCGATGCCCAGCAGCACCACGCCCATGTGGCTCAGCGACGAATAAGCCACCATGGCCTTCAGATCGCGTTGGCGCCAGGCCAGCAAGCCGCCGTAAATCATGCCGAACAAAGCCAAAAACACCAGCACAGGCTGAATCAATTTAGCCGCAACCGGCAGCATCACCACCGTGCGCAGCAAACCGTAGGCACCCATCTTCAACAGTATGCCGGATAGCAGTATGCTGACCGGGCTGGGGGCTTCGACGTGCGCCAGCGGCAGCCAGCCGTGCAGCGGGAATATCGGCATCTTCACGCCGAAACCCAGCAAAAAGCCCAGTAACACCAGCACTTGTTCCAGCACCGGCATGCTTTGCGCCGCTTGCCCCATCGAAACCATCAACGAGCCTTGATGCTCCAGATCGTATTGACTGATCGCCAATAGGCTGAGCAGCATGAACACCGAGCCGCCCATGGTGTACAGCACAAAATTCAAACTGGCCGCGTGCCGGCGCTTGCCGCCCCAGCGGCCGATCAGAAAAAACAGTGGGATTAGCGTGACTTCCCAAAAGATATAAAACAAGGCCCAGTCTTGCGCCATAAACACGCCGAGCATGCCGAATTCCAGCAGCAGAATGCAAATGTGATAGCCCTTGACCCCGTCGGTTATCGAATACGACGCCAGCAAAGCGATGGAAGTCAATAACGTTGCCAATACCAGCATGGGCATCGACAGCCCATCGACACCCAGTGCGTAGGCGCTGCCCAGCTTGGGATTGAGTGGATAGAATTCGCCGAATTGCATTGCGCTATTGCCGGCATCGAAGTCCATCAGCAGCCAGCAAGTCAGTAAAAATGCACTCAAGGTGATCAAATTGCCGAGGATTCTGATTAGGCCAATACGGTCGCCGGAAACCGGAACCAATATTAGCGCCCCCAGCGCCGGGGTCCACAGCAGTGCGCTTAAGATTGCCATTGTTAGAAGTAGCGTTAAGTCCAATATGCGGTACATTCTAAAGGAGTTTGGTTGAAATAGGCCAATTTTAAAAAAATTGGTTTATTTCAACCCATTTGGCTGGGCGTTTTATCCGGCCATGCGCTATTTAAATGGCGAGGGCGGCCGAATTTTTTATCATGATCCCGCTGGTTTGATTTCGCAAAGCCGGTGGCATCGTGTACTCTAGCCGGCCACAATTTTTTCAGTTTTGTCCAGAGGGGCTCCGAAGCCATGCACCACAATGCCGCCATATTTATGACCGATCGGCCTCGTTATATTCGGCTGAATTTAGCGGGCCGTCTCCGCAAGGCGATATGCCGTCCGGCCTCGCATAAAGCATGCAAATCCATCTAATTGCGGTCGGCAACAAAATGCCGGACTGGGTGCGGCAAGGTTATAATGAATATGCTAAACGCCTGCCGCGCGAATGCGAGCTGGTGTTGAAGGAAATCGCCCCCGATAAGCGCCGTGGCGGCGACATTGCCCGTATCACCAAGGACGAAGGCGAACGCATGTTGGCGGCGCTACCCGCCCGTGCGCATATGGTGACGTTGGACATACCCGGCAAACCCTGGACTACGCCCGATTTGTCCAAAGCGCTGGAACGTTGGCTGAGTTATGGCCAGCCGGTGGCGTTGATGGTGGGCGGGCCGGAAGGATTGTCCGCCGAGGTAAGGGATATGGCGCGGGAATCCTGGAGCCTGTCCCCGCTGACTTTCCCCCACCCCCTGGTGCGAGTCATTGTGGCTGAACAAATCTATCGCGCCTGGAGTCTATTAAATAATCATCCTTATCACCGTTAATTCCATGACACCACAGATTGTGCTTGCCTCCGCCTCTCCTCGCCGCAGTGAATTACTGACTCAGATCGGCATTCGCCATTTGATCAAGGCGGTGGATATAGACGAAAGTCCTTGGCCGCATGAATCGCCCTTGGCTTATGTGGAGCGGGTGGCAACGGAAAAATCGGCGGCTTGCCGGGCATTATTGCAGGATAATCTGCCGGTTTTAGCCGCCGATACCAGCGTGGTCTGCGACGGTCTGATCATGGGCAAACCGGATAATCTTGAGCATGCCTTCGCCATGCTTGGCCGCTTGTCCGGCCGCAGCCATCAGGTCTATAGCGCGGTATCGCTACGCGGCGATCATCATTGGCAGGCGGTCAGCGTCAGCGAGGTCAGATTCAGGCCCTTGAGTCAGGCGGAAATCGTTGCCTACTGGCACACCGGCGAGCCGTGTGACAAGGCCGGTGCTTACGCCATTCAAGGCTTGGCCAGTATTTTTATCGAATCGATTACGGGCAGTTTTTCCGGCGTGATGGGCTTGCCGCTGTTTGAAACCGCACAACTATTAGCCAAACAAGGGATTAAAGTCATCGCATGAGTGAAGAAATATTAATTAACGTCACGCCGCCGGAAACCCGGGTGGCGGTGATCGAAAACGGCGTATTGCAGGAATTGATCATCGAGCGCGTGCGCCAGAAAGGCCTGGTTGGCAATATTTACAAGGGCGAGGTCTGCCGGGTTTTGCCCGGAATGCAGGCAGCGTTTATCGACATCGGTCTGGACAAGGCGGCCTTTTTGCATTTATCCGATTTCAACAGCCAGGAGTTGGCCGGCGGATCGGACAATATCGAACATTATTTGAAGGAAGGCCAAAAGATCGTGGTGCAGGTTACCAAGGACCCCTTGGGTAATAAGGGCGCTCGCCTGACCACCGACATTTCGATACCGTCCCGCTATCAGGTCTACATGCCTTATGCCGCGAATTCCGGCGTATCGCAACGCATAGAGTGCGAGGAAGAGCGGGTAAGGCTTAGGGCCTGTATCGAGAGCTATTTGCAAAAGCACACGGTGCCCGGCGGCTTCATCGCCCGTACCGCCGCCGAATGCGTGGAAGACGTGATTCTGTATTCCGACATGACCTTTTTGCACAAGCTGTGGGAATCGATCCTGGACAAGAGCAAAAAGGCCAAGGTCAAATCCCTGATCCACGAGGACTTGCCGCTCAGCGTGCGCACCTTGCGCGATTTGTACAAGGAAGGCATCGAAAAAGTCCGGGTCGATTCCAAGGAAACCTTTTTACGCCTGGTGGAGTTCGCCGAAACCTTCGTGCCGGAAATCGTCTCGGTGATCGAGCATTATTCCGGCGAGCGGCCGGTGTTCGACATCTACAACGTCGAGGACGAAATCAGCAAGGCGCTGGACCGCAAGGTCAAGCTCAAGTCCGGCGGCCATCTAGTGTTCGATCAGACCGAATCGATGACCACGGTCGATGTCAACACCGGCGGCTATGTCGGTGGCCGTAATCTGGAAGAAACCATCTTCAAGACTAATCTGGAGGCGGCGCAGACCATTTCCAGGCAACTGCGGCTGCGAAATCTGGGCGGCATTATCATCATTGATTTCATCGATATGCAGAGCGATGACCATAAGAAGCAGGTGCTGACCGCATTGCAGCGCAATCTGGACAAGGATCACGCCAAGACCAAGATCACCGAAGTGTCGGCGCTGGGCTTGGTGGAAATGACCCGCAAGCGCACCCGCGAGAGCCTGGAGCATATCCTGTGCGAGCCTTGCTCTACCTGCGGCGGCCGCGGTGTACTGAAAACCGCCGAATCGATCTGCCTGGAGATTTTCCGCGAAATCATCCGGGTGGTGCGGCAATACAGCGTGCAGCAGATTCTGGTGCTGGCTTCCGAGCAGGTGGTGGAAATGCTGCTGGACGAGGAAGCCGATATGCTGGCCGAGCTGGAAGTATTCCTGAAGGTCGCGATCAAAATTCGGGCCGAATCCGAATACAATCAGGAACATTACGACGTGGTTTTGTTGTAGGTATTAAGTTTTGTGATTCATCATCTGACCCGCGCTACCCGTCATTTATTGTTTTGGTCGCTGATTGCGGCCGCGATTTTATTGAGCGTGGTGCGAATTTTTCTGGCCGATATAGAAGATTATCAGGCCGCGCTCGAACAAAAAATCCGCCTGACCACCGATCTTCCGATTCGTATCGGTACCATGGAAGCCGGCATGCGCGGCTTCAATCCCGAAGTGATACTCAGAGGGATCAGCATCGAGGCGGCCGATCCGCGTAATAAGCCGGATATCCAGCTGCGGGAAATTCGGCTCGGTATCGATTTCATGGATTTGCTGCTGACCCGCGACCTGCTATCGTCCAGCCGAGTGACGCTGGTGGGGGCCAAGGTCAGCCTGATTCGCAATCTGGACGGCAGTTTGATTGTCAAGGGATTGCAGGCCAGTGACGAACAGCCGTTGTGGTTGTTACGGGGTGGAAAATACGAAATTCTGGACAGCGAAATTACCTGGCAAGATTTGAAGCGTCATGGCGAAGCCGTGCATTTCGATCGTTTCGATTTGGTGTTGAAAAACCATTATTTCGACAAAAGCCACGAAGTGCATTTAACCAGCAAGTTACCTCGGCATTATGGCGACAGTCTGCGCATTTCCGCCCTGCTCAAGGGCAATATTTTCGAAGGCAAGGACATCGAAGGCCAGCTTTACATTGAGGGCAGCGACCTGCAAGCCGGCCCGTTGATCACCGGCGACTTGCCGCTAGGTTTGAATCTGCAATCGGGCGCCGGCGACATCCGGCTTTGGAGCTTTTGGCGAAATTCCAGCCCTTACCAAGTGGCCGGTTATATTCAGGCCCAACAGCTCAAAATCAGCAAAAATCAGGGCAAGCCGCTGGCGATGGATACCTTTGAAGCTAGCTTCACCTGGAGCGATAACGATGGGCGTTGGCGGCTGGCGGGCTATGACGTCAACATCTTCGCCAATCATCAACGTTGGCCTGACGGGGCGTTTTATCTACAACTGGATGCGCAAGAAAACCTATCCGCCGTCATCAAGCAACTGGATTTACCGGCGGCCATGCTGCTAGCTCCGCTGGTGATGCCGGCCGATAACGATTACAGCGAGTGGTTGGCGCTGAATCCCAAGGGCCGTCTGCGGGATGTCAGTGTCTATGTCGACAAGGGTTTTCAGCAATATGCCGCCAGCGGTAAATTCGACCAACTGGGTAATCAACAGTTTGAAGCAATGCCGAAATTGCAAAATCTGAGCGGACAATTCAGCGTCACTCACGATTACGGCCAAATTATATTAGACAGTCAAAATGCCCAATTCGACGCGCCGAACTGGTTCAGAAATGCCATCGACATCAAACGCTTGCACGGCACGCTGCATTGGTGGCAAACGGCCGATGCCTGGCAGTTTTTTAGTCAAGGGTTGGCGGCCGACAGCGCCGATTTTGCCACGGTCAGCAATCTGAACTTGCTGTTGCCCAAGTCCGATGCTTCACCGGTGCTCGATTTGCGCACGAAGTTTGGACAGTTTAACGACATCAGCCAAGCGCCTAAATATTTACCGGCCAAAATCATGGACGAGGGCGCGGTCGACTGGTTGGACCATGCTTTCATCTTTGGCCAGGTCAATCAAGGCGAGCTGGTTGTCAACGGTGCGTTGGATCAATTTCCGTTCGCCAACGGGCCGGGACGATTCGAAACCGTGTTCGTCATCGAAAACGGCGAGCTGCAATTCAACGAAGAGTGGCCGCATCTGCGCGATTTGTATGCCGATGTGCGGTTTTGGGGCGAGGACCTGCAGGTGGCGATAGCGGAAGGCGGCAGTGAAAAGGTCGAGATCGATCAGGCTTTGGTCACCATTCCGGCCTTGGCCGATAGCGAGCATGTCTATGTCTGGGGACAGGTCCACTCAAAAATCATGAACAGCCTGGCTTTTTTGCAAAAATCCCCGCTAAGGCAAAAGATAGATCCCATAGCTAAACTGATCAACAGCGAAGGCGATGCCCGCGTCGATCTGGATTTAAAAATTCCTTACGCCGAGACCGAACCGGTCAAGGTCAATGTTGATGCACATCTAAATGGCGCGCAATTAACCGTCAAGCCGATTAATTTAAGAGTGGACGGCATCAAGGGGATTTTGAATTTCACCGAAGAGCGTATCGGTAGCACTCGCATCGATGCCCGCACCTTGGGTTATCCGGTCCAGGGCCATTTGAGTAGTGACGACCAAGCGACCTATTTGGCTATCGAAGGTATAACTAGCGTCGAGATGCTGGAAAAACAATTCGCTCTTTTGCACCATGACAGCGTCAATGGCGCATTTTCTTATAACGCCCGCCTGACGCTACCTTACCAAACTCAGTTGCCGGGCTTGTTGAGTATAACCACCGGATTAAAAGGCGTCAGCATCGAGGGTTTGACGGGGCTGACCAAAAGCCCGAACGAGGAGAAGCCGCTAAGCCTGGATTTTCAATTCGACGATACGGCGAAATTACCACTGGAACTGCACTATAGCGACCAATTACAGGCTTTGTTTTTGATCGATAAAAATCGCGACACGCTGCATTCGGCGCATATCGTATTCGGTCCGGGCCAGGCTTATCGCTTTGAACCCGTGGGTCTAAAACTGGATGTGAGGCAGCCCGTTTTTAATCTCTCTCAAGCGCTAGCCGCTTTCAGCGCGAGTGACAAAGCCAAGCAACTTGAAGCTAGAGAAGTTAATATCGATACCGACCAATTGATCTGGCAAGGCCGGGAACTGGGGGCATTCCAATCGCGCCTGCGGCATCTTAATCAGAGCTGGCAAGGCAGTATCGATAGCGCGATGGCCAAGGGGCGTTTCATTATTCCGGATCAGCTTGGCGGCAACAATCGCATCAACCTGGATATGGATTTTCTTAACCTTTCGGCCATGGATAAATTCAGTCTCGAGGCAGCCGACGAGGTTGTGACCGATTTACCGTTGATCGACATCCAGAGCAAACAATTATGGTGGCGATCGGTGGAGCTAGGGGCGCTTAAATTGCAGACCGAGCGCTTGATCAATGGTATTCATTTCAAGAAAGTTCAATTGCACGGTCCAAAAAGCAAAATCGATCTGACGGCCGACTGGCTCAAACAGTTGACGGGCACGACAACTCAAATCAAAGGTAAGTTGCAAGCCGATGATTTCGGCGAGTTTCTATCTCAATTGGGATTTACCGACGATATTAAGGAAACCACGGCCGACATCAGTTTCAAGGGCGATTGGCGAGGCGGGCCGCATCAATTTGGTTTGGATAGACTGAATGGCCAATTGCAGATCGACCTGAAGGATGGGCGTATTTCCAGTATCGAGCCCGGCTTTGGCCGTTTGTTGGGATTAATCGCGATGGAACAGTGGGTCAAGCGGTTGAGTCTGGATTTCAGCGATGTCTATCGGCAGGGATTGGCTTTCGATCAAATCAAGGGCCGGTATAAAATCAAGGATGGGATGGCATTTACCGACGATCTGACAGTGGACGCGGTGGCTGCAACCTTTAATTTGGCGGGTTTCGTCAATCTGGCCGACAAGACGCTGGATCAGCGGGTCGCCGTAGTGCCCAAGAGTTCCGGCGCGGTGCCCATTGCTGGTACAATCGTGGGAGGTATCGCCAGTATCATCACCCAGGTGGTGACCGATGATTATAAAGAGGGCTATTTTTTCGGCTCGCAATATCAGTTGTCGGGTGCCTGGGGCAACGTCCAGGTCACGCCCTTGCATGACGAGGATGGTTTGCTGAATAAAACCTGGCGTGGACTAACTGATTTCGGCTGGCTCACTGATTGATGAAACAGATATGGGTCAGGGTCAGTTGTGATTGCCAGGCTTGCCTATAGTCTTCCGGCGACCGCCTGATATTCGTGGTGATGCATTTCAAAAATAATAAACAACCTAGGAATACTCTATGACAATCTGTTCAGCCATACAGATGGCCTCGGGCCCGCAAGTCAATGCCAATCTTTTGGAAGCGGAGCGGCAAATTGCCGAAGCCGCCAAGGCCGGCGCCAAACTGGTCGCATTGCCGGAAAACTTCGCCATCATGGGTATGAACGAATACGATAAGGTCAATGTTCGGGAAACCGATGGCGATGGCCCGATTCAGGACTTTCTGGCCTCGGTGGCTAAAAAATACGCGGTCTGGGTGGTCGGTGGCACGCTGCCGATGGTCGCCAACGCGGACCGAAAAGTACGCGCCAGTTGCTTGGTTTACGACGATCAAGGCCATCGCGTGGCCCGGTATGATAAGGTGCATCTGTTCGATGTTAGTGTTCCGGATACCGCCGAAGAATACCGCGAATCCGATTCGGTGGAAGCCGGCGATCAATCTTGCGTGATCGATACGCCGTTTGGCCGTTTGGGCATCGCGGTTTGCTATGATTTGCGTTTTCCTGAGTTTTTCCGCCCTATGTCCCGCAAGGGCTTGGATATTTTGGTGATTCCATCGGCATTTACCGCCAAAACCGGCGCGGCGCATTGGGAAGTTTTGTTACGCGCGCGGGCGATCGAAAACCTGTGTTACGTAATTGCACCCAATCAAGGCGGTTTTCATGTCAATGGCCGGCAAACCTTCGGCCACAGCATGATTGTCGATCCCTGGGGAGTCGTGCTGGATTGTTTTAAAATCGGGCCAGGCATTGTTTGCGCCGATGTGGATAAAAGCCGGCTTGAAAAGACTCGTGCCGCCTTCCCGGCTCTTGAACACCGCCGGTATTTTTGCGAATGAAAGCTATGTTGAAAAACTTGGTTTACGGTTTGCCGACCTTGCTGTTGTTGGGTTGCGCGGATACCTCCGATCGATACCGCGACATCCACCAACTAGAAATGCCGCCAGTGTTGCCGATTGAGCACACGCATACCCAACCGGTAGTTGCCCCAGACGATCTCAAGCCCAGGTCATCGGCCTTGGCGGACCTGATGGCTTTTGAAGACGATGGCAGTAAACCGGTACTGACGCTGAAAACCCGTCCTGAACGGGCCTGGGAGATGGTAGCTACCGCACTCAAAATCAGCAATATTGAAGTGTTGGACAAAAACCGGGAAGAAACCCGCTTCCAGGTCAAATACGACCCCGATACCGGTGGCAAGGAAGAGAGCGTACTGGATGTGTTTTTCAACAATGACTACGCCGAAGCCGAATACATCATCACCCTTAAAGAAGGTGTCCGCGGCATGGTGGTGAATGTCGCGCTGAATAAGCCGGACGAACTTGAGTTTGGCGAAGATGGTTCCGCCGAGCTGGTGCGTCTGTTGCATAAAGCCATAGATGAAAAAATCATCAATCGCGACCGGAACAAAGAAGAGGAATAAATTGCTGCTTATTCTTGGCCAGGTTGCCATCGTACTGGCTGGGAATATCAATTCTCTAAGGCGAGAGTAGTTTTTTTTGTTTTCTGTATTGATGACGGCATGTACGCAACAACTGATTGGTGAGCATCATTTCCTCTTGGTTGACTTGAGCAATACGCGGTTAAAAACATCCTGCAATTGAGCTTGGGGATATGGTTGCAACTTATATCCGGGATTTATTAATGGCTTTTTCCCAAAAAATATTAATGAGATTAAATCGATTCGCTTGATTGCGGCCTGAGTAAACACCGCACCTGTAAGGGCGACTAAAAAAATTACAGTAGTACGCAGTAAAGGATAATTGATGAATTGCGAAGTGAGTGATATTCCCCAGGAGATGAAATAAATATGTGTCGCATATATTTCAAGTGTAATGGAGCCAAAGAACCTTAATACCAGAAAATTTGGTTTGAATTTATCGAAATATATTCCAAATAACCCCAGTAGCGCAAAAATTGCAGCGTAAGCAGTTACGTAGTTGTATATACGATTTACAATTAATAAAATTATATTTGGAGAGTCAGAAAAAAATAGTTCCAATGAGCTGTTCCCAACACGTTGCCAGATAGGAAATAGCATCAAAAATGCAAGTCCAGATATTAGCATGGTGCCATTACTTGGTTGAAGACTTGCGTGATATTTTCGCCAGGCGGTACCCATGATAAAAAATAGGAAATGCCAGCAAACAAGCTTAAACCCAAGGATGTTTGAACTGGGATATAAAAGCGCGATCATATTCAATAAGCAATAGAACGCTAAAGCAATAGTGAGTGTGTGTATTTTGGAAATTATTCGGCAAATTATGATTAGAAAATTGAGAAGGAATAGCACCCATAAAAACCAAAGTCCGCCAGCATCTGGGGACTTAATGACTTGGAATATAAAATCGCTGATGCTAATTGTAGACTCACCTTGTGAATAGTTCATCCATAGGAATGTTAATGGCAGCCAAGCAAAAAACGGTATAACCAAACTCAGAAAGCGTTTTTTTAGTGTGAGCCACGGTGTTTTTGAATCATTTGATGAGACGTAGCCACTTATAAAAATGAAAAGCGGCATGTGGAATGAATATATTAAGCGGAACGCTAAATTTGAATCGTAGTCAGGACTGCTGAACTGGAGTACATGTCCTACGACGACAAGTAATATCAATAAGCCACGCAAAGCGTCAATTGAAGGGATTCTGTTAATTGGAGTTGCGGTCGTATTCATCTTTCAATGCTAAAAAATTCTGGTTTTTCTGGTAAGGGGTGATGAGTTGGCGCATATTATGATCGATTTAGTAGATTCGAAGTTAAATGCTTCGGCACCAAGCCCGAACCTCTACACCAGGCTGTCGTCAAAATGGAACTGTGAAGCTCGGATTGATGGCGTCTAACTGCGGTGGCCTATTAGTTTAATGATCAGTAAATCCAATTTTTGCGTGTTGGCCGATTGTGTTGGCTTAAAGCATTTAAAATCGCAACATCCTTTACGCTTATTTATCGCGTCTGCTTTGGTACTGTTAAGGGTCTCTGTATTAATGATGGTCGGATTGTTGTCTGTCGCAACAAGGGTTTGATTAACTCGTTTGGTTCGGCTTGCTGAATTGACCGGTGGTTTTCCCATTTATGCTTTTGTAGGATGGTCTGTGCTATATTTTGCTACCTTTATTGCGGAGCCTTCCGCGCCTCGGATAATTCATGCTGCTATGAGCTATAACAAAGTTTTTTCAATGGTTTTGCTGGCAATGCTTGCCCAAGCTTGCGGACAAACCGGTCCGTTATATTTGCCCGATAGCCCTCCACCCATTTATGTGCCGAAAGAAGTGCATACAAAAGATCAATAATTATGGATTTTTTCAATTATCGGCAAAATCGACTTTTTGCCGAAGAGATTGCCGTTGACCAAATTGCCGCCGAATTCGGTACACCTTGCTATATTTATTCGCGCGCGACCTTGGAAAGGCATTGGCATGCATTCGATAACGCCTTCAATGGGCATGCTCATTTAATTTGTTATGCCGTCAAGGCCAATTCCAATCTGGCGATATTGAATTTGCTGGCCCGTCTGGGGTCAGGTTTTGATATCGTTTCGGTCGGTGAAATGCGGCGAGTGTTGACGGCCGGCGGCATACCGGAAAAAATCGTGTTTTCCGGCGTCGGCAAGCGCGAGGATGAAATTCGGGCGGCCTTACAAGTTGGCATACGTTGTTTTAATGTAGAGGTCAGCGGCGAGTTGGATAGGATTAATCGTCTGGCGGGTGAGTTGGGCGTGGTTGCGCCGGTATCATTCAGGGTCAATCCGGATGTCGATGCCAAGACTCACCCCTATATTTCCACGGGCTTAAAAGAAAATAAATTCGGCATCGATATTCAGCAGGCCATTCACGAATACCGCCGCGCGGCGCAAATGCCTAATATCAAGGTGGTCGGTATCGATTGCCATATCGGCTCGCAATTAACCGAAGTATCGCCTTTCCTGGATGCGTTGGATCGTGTCTTGGCATTGGTCGATCAGTTGAGGGACGAGGGTATTGTCTTACGTCATCTCGATCTGGGGGGCGGCCTGGGCATTTGTTACCGAGACGAACAGCCGCCGTTGCCATTCGATTATGTTTCGGCCATCCTGCGGCGATTGGCTGGGCGGGATTTTGAAATCATGCTGGAGCCAGGGCGTGCCATTGTCGGCAATGCCGGTATCTTGCTGACTAGAGTGGAGTATTTGAAGCCGACGGAGGGTAAAAATTTTGCGATTATCGATGCGGCAATGAATGATTTGGTGCGGCCGGCTTTATATGGCGCCTGGCAAGAGATTATTCCGGCCGATACCGCGAGTTACGCCGAACAGCAGGCCTGGGATATCGTAGGCCCAGTATGTGAAACCGGCGATTTTCTGGGTAAAAATCGGGAAATGAAAATCCTGCCCGGCGACTTGCTGGCGGTGCGTTCGGCTGGCGCTTACGGTTTTACCATGAGTTCAAACTACAATTCGCGTCCGCGTCCGGCGGAAGTGATGGTCGATGGCGGCCGAGTGCATTTGATCAGAGCCAGAGAAGGCATTGAGCAATTGTGGTCTGGCGAGCAGTTGCTGCCTTAAGAAGAATTATGCAGATTAACTTTACCAAAATGCAGGGCTTAGGCAATGATTTTGTCGTTATCGATGCTATCAATCAAGCCATTGCCTTGACTGCCGAGCAAATTCGTTTTATCGCGGATCGGCATTTTGGCGTGGGCTGCGATCAGCTGCTGTTGGTGGAAAGGCCGGTCAGGGAAAATGCCGATTTCAAATACCGGATTTTCAACGCCGATGGCGGCGAGGTGGCGCAATGCGGCAACGGCGCCCGCTGCTTTGCTCGCTTTGTCCGGGATAAAAAACTAACCGATAAAAGTGAGGTTGTCGTCGATACCGATGCCGGACAACTGTTACTGCGTTTCGATGCCGAAGGCTTGATCACGGTTAATATGGGTATTCCGAAGCATGCACCTGCACAAATTCCTCTATTAATGAAAGAAGAGTCGCTGCTTTATCATGTAGAAATAGGCGGCACACCGGTCAATTTTGCCGCTGTTTCGATGGGCAATCCACATGCGGTGATTCAGGTAGAAGATGTCAGGCAGGCCCCTGTTGAAACAATCGGGGCTCAATTGGAGCAGCATAAATTGTTTCCGCAACGAGTCAATGTTGGTTTTATGGAGGTCTTAAGCCGACGAGAGATTCAACTGCGGGTTTATGAGCGCGGCGCGGCCGAGACACTGGCTTGCGGCAGTGGCGCTTGCGCAGCAGTGGTGGCTGGTATTGAGCAGGGTTTACTCGATGATAAGGTCGGTGTCAGCTTGCCTGGAGGGCACTTAATGATTGAATGGGCTGGGCGTGGGCATCCGGTTTTGATGACAGGCCCAGCCGTTTCGGTTTACGAAGGTCAAATACAGACATGAACGATCAGCAGCACGCGCTATTAAGCGAAGCACAGGTAGCGGCTTATTTACAGCAACATCCCGAGTTTTTTCATGCTCATCTTGATTTGCTGGAGAGCATGCATATTCCTCATCCGAGCGGAAATGCCATATCGTTGATTGCCAAGCAATTGGAGCTTTTCAGAACTCGACATCAAGAGCAAGAAAATCAGTTGACCGCATTGATCGATATTGCTCGCGAGAATGACGCGGCTTTCAATCGCATGCACGAACTGACTCTGGCGATGTTGGAGGCGAATTCATTGGAAGATGCGGTCGCCAATTTAAGTGAAGTATTGGCGGAATGTTTTCTTACCGATTTCGTGGCGATTAAAATTATCAAGCAACATCCGAACTCGCCTTTAAATAATATTTTTGTTGATCCGGATGATGCGGGCTGGAAGCATTTCACTAGTGAATTAACTGGCAATCAACCGAAATGCGGGCGTCCGACTCTGGCGCAAGCCCGCTTTCTGTTTGGCGATGCGGCGGCGGAAGTACGGTCGAGCGCGATCATTCCAATGGCATTTACTCGGCTGGAAGGTTTATTGGCTATTGGCAGTCGGGACGAAGCGCGATTCCATTACAGTATGGGGAGTTTATTTCTGACTCAGATGAGCGAAATCATCGGTACCCGCTTAATTTCACTGCTTCAGGACATGGAATAAAAATGTCCGATCAAGCCCGGCAGGCCGTAATCAAGTTTTTGAACTATTTGAGCGGTGAGAAAAGGGCTTCAAAGCATACCTTGTCCGGCTATCAAAGGGATTTGGCCCGACTGCAAAATTATTGTTCCGAACACAACATCCAGGATTGGCGGGAGCTAAAGCCGGCCGACATAAGGCTGTATATTGCCGGCAGGCATAAGGGCAATATCGGCGCAAAATCGATCCAGCGTGAATTGGCGGCTTTCCGAAGCTTTTATCGGTTTTTGCTGAAAAATCAAATCGCCGAACAAAATCCACTGCTGACTATTCAAGCCCCTAAAGCCGCAAAAAAATTGCCGAAAAATCTGGATGTGGATCAAGTGGCGGGTATGCTCGATGCGAAACCCGATGTCGTACTGGAAGTACGCGATCTAGCCATGTTTGAGTTGTTTTATTCGTCGGGTCTTCGGCTCAGCGAGCTGGTGATGCTTGATGTGAAAGATATTAACTTCACCGAGGGTGTGTTGCGTGTACGCTTCGGTAAAGGCGGAAAGCAAAGGCAGGTGCCAGTTGGAGCAAAAGCACTGTGCGCGGTTGAGAAGTGGTTGAAACATCGCCCCGACGTGGAGACGTCGGCATTATTTGTTTCGGCGCGCGGCGCGCGGCTGGGGCAACGCAGTGTTCAATTGCGCTTGGAAAAATGGTGTAGTAAAAATGGCTTGTCGGAGCATATTCACCCGCACATGTTGAGGCATTCTTTTGCCAGTCATTTGTTGGAATCCAGTCAGGACATCAGAGCCGTTCAAGAGTTGTTGGGGCACGCGGATGTCAGTACGACCCAAATCTATACCCATCTGGATTTTCAGCATCTAGCAAGTGTCTATGATAAAGCTCATCCTCGCGCTAAAAAATCAAATCAAGAATAATTTCAGTAAGATAGTCTCGGATTTGTTCGTTGAAATAGGCGCGGATTGTGAATTATCTGAGGTGTGCTAAACGCTTATTTAGGATTTTTTAAATAATTGCTTGACGAGAGTAATAAACGATGTAAAATGGGCGGCTCATCAGGGTTGACGGGAAACGAAGTTGAAGGCGCCCTGGTTGATGCGGTAAGTGTTTTTTAGTGTTGGGTTTATGTTTTATTTTTGGGTTGTTGGTTTTTGCGAAAGACCTGAAAAAATAAATTTGACAACGATTTAAATCGCTGTATAATGCATCGGCTCAACAGGACGAAACGTCCTGGCTCTTTAAAAACTTAAATCGAAATAATTTGTGTGGGTATGTGGATCGACCTGTTTCTGTCAGAAATAGTCGACACAGAATCCACGTCAATTCGCAAGAAGAGATGTTCTGTAGTCGAGCCAAGATTGGATACTAATCTTATTTAGTATCAAGTTAAAATTAAACTGAAGAGTTTGATCATGGCTCAGATTGAACGCTGGCGGTATGCTTAACACATGCAAGTCGAACGGTAGCAGGCCTTCGGGCGCTGACGAGTGGCGGACGGGTGAGTAATGCATAGGAATCTGCCTATTAGTGGGGGATAACGTGGGGAAACTCACGCTAATACCGCATACGACCTACGGGTGAAAGCAGGGGACCTTCGGGCCTTGCGCTAATAGATGAGCCTATGTTGGATTAGCTAGTTGGTAGGGTAAAGGCCTACCAAGGCGACGATCCATAGCTGGTCTGAGAGGATGATCAGCCACACTGGGACTGAGACACGGCCCAGACTCCTACGGGAGGCAGCAGTGGGGAATATTGGACAATGGGCGAAAGCCTGATCCAGCAATACCGCGTGTGTGAAGAAGGCCTGAGGGTTGTAAAGCACTTTCAATAGGAAGGAATACCTATCGGCTAATACCCGGTAGACTGACATTACCTATACAAGAAGCACCGGCTAACTCCGTGCCAGCAGCCGCGGTAATACGGAGGGTGCAAGCGTTAATCGGAATTACTGGGCGTAAAGCGTGCGTAGGCGGTTGTTTAAGTCAGATGTGAAAGCCCCGGGCTTAACCTGGGAACTGCATTTGATACTGGGCAACTAGAGTTTAGTAGAGGGGAGTGGAATTTCAGGTGTAGCGGTGAAATGCGTAGAGATCTGAAGGAACACCAGTGGCGAAGGCGGCTCCCTGGACTAAAACTGACGCTGAGGTACGAAAGCGTGGGTAGCAAACAGGATTAGATACCCTGGTAGTCCACGCCGTAAACGATGTCAACTAACCGTTGGGTTCTTAAAGAACTTAGTGGTGGAGCTAACGTATTAAGTTGACCGCCTGGGGAGTACGGCCGCAAGGCTAAAACTCAAATGAATTGACGGGGGCCCGCACAAGCGGTGGAGCATGTGGTTTAATTCGATGCAACGCGAAGAACCTTACCTACCCTTGACATCCAGAGAATCTGTTAGAGATAGTGGAGTGCCTTCGGGAACTCTGAGACAGGTGCTGCATGGCTGTCGTCAGCTCGTGTCGTGAGATGTTGGGTTAAGTCCCGTAACGAGCGCAACCCTTATCCTTAGTTGCCAGCGGGTCATGCCGGGAACTCTAGGGAGACTGCCGGTGATAAACCGGAGGAAGGTGGGGACGACGTCAAGTCATCATGGCCCTTATGGGTAGGGCTACACACGTGCTACAATGGTCGGTACAGAGGGCAGCGAACTCGCGAGAGTAAGCAAATCCCAAAAAGCCGATCTTAGTCCGGATTGCAGTCTGCAACTCGACTGCATGAAGTCGGAATCGCTAGTAATCGCGGATCAGAATGCCGCGGTGAATACGTTCCCGGGCCTTGTACACACCGCCCGTCACACCATGGGAGTGGGTTGCAAAAGAAGTAGGTAGTTTAACCTTCGGGAGGGCGCTTACCACTTTGTGATTCATGACTGGGGTGAAGTCGTAACAAGGTAGCCCTAGGGGAACCTGGGGCTGGATCACCTCCTTACAAAGACGGAACACCGATTCACGTACTCACAACAAATTATTTCGATTGAAAGACACACCTGGGTCTGTAGCTCAGTTGGTTAGAGCGCACCCCTGATAAGGGTGAGGTCGGAGGTTCAACTCCTCCCAGACCCACCAACTAACGAAAAAAGGCAATCGTCTTTGATCTGATTAGGGGCCATAGCTCAGCTGGGAGAGCGCCTGCCTTGCACGCAGGAGGTCGGGAGTTCGATCCTCCCTGGCTCCACCATTTGTCATGATGTGGCGAGGTGAGAGTAAAAGGTGTTGTCGGTTTGAAGCTTGTAGGAACATCAGCGCTATGCGGTTTTATCGATCCGATAAAGACTGCATAGCATTGGTATTCGTATCAATAGCTCTTTAACAATGTGGAAATCTGTAACAAAAATCACGATCTGCCAAGATCGCGATTAAAACGAGTTGCAGTTTGTGGTGGCAATTGTTGCAAAACAAGCGCTAAAAAACAAACGGCAAAGCGTTCTCAAGCAAAACATCAGCGAACATGTCAGCTGACAAATAACTTAGATAAGTAAGCCTAACGAAGCCAAAGATGAAAATCCAAAGCCGAGTGACAGCAGACGTATTCGGGTTATATGGTCAAGTGAATAAGCGCATACGGTGGATGCCTAGGCAGTAAGAGGCGATGAAAGACGTGGTAGCCTGCGATAAGCTTCGGGGAGGTGGCAAACAACCTTTGATCCGGAGATGTCTGAATGGGGAAACCCGGCGCGCATAAGCGCGTCATCTTTGAGTGAATACATAGCTCACTGAAGCGAACCCGGAGAACTGAAACATCTAAGTACCCGGAGGAAAAGAAATCAACCGAGATTCCCTAAGTAGTGGCGAGCGAACGGGGACTAGCCCTTAAGCTAGAGAAATGTTAGTGGAACGGTCTGGAAAGTCCGGCGATACAGGGTGATAGCCCCGTACACGAAAATGTCTCTTTAGTGAAATCGAGTAGGTCGGAGCACGTGAAACTTTGACTGAATATGGGGGGACCATCCTCCAAGGCTAAATACTCCTTACTGACCGATAGTGAACCAGTACCGTGAGGGAAAGGCGAAAAGAACCGCGGAGAGCGGAGTGAAATAGAACCTGAAACCGTATGCGTACAAGCAGTGGGAGCCCCTTCGTGGGGTGACTGCGTACCTTTTGTATAATGGGTCAGCGACTTACATTTTGTGGCAAGCTTAACCGAATAGGGGAGGCGTAGCGAAAGCGAGTCTTAATAGGGCGTTTAGTCGCAAGGTGTAGACCCGAAACCGGGCGATCTATCCATGGCCAGGCTGAAGGTTGGGTAATACTAACTGGAGGGCCGAACCCACGTCTGTTGAAAAAGACGGGGATGAGCTGTGGATCGGAGTGAAAGGCTAATCAAGCTCGGAGATAGCTGGTTCTCCTCGAAAGCTATTTAGGTAGCGCCTCGTGTATCACTGCTGGGGGTAGAGCACTGTTTCGGCTAGGGGGTCATCCCGACTTACCAACCCGATGCAAACTCCGAATACCAGCAAGTGCAAGCACGGGAGACACACGGCGGGTGATAAGGTCCGTCGTGAAAAGGGAAACAGCCCAGACCGTCAGCTAAGGTCCCCAAATCTATGCTCAGTGGGAAACGATGTGGAAAGGCACAGACAGCCAGGAGGTTGGCTTAGAAGCAGCCATCCTTTAAAGAAAGCGTAATAGCTCACTGGTCGAGTCGGTCTGCGCGGAAGATTTACCGGGGCTAAGCATAGTACCGAAGCTACGGATTTACGCGTTAAGCGTGAGTGGTAGAGGAGCGTTCTGTACGCCTGCGAAGGTCAATTGAGAAGTTGGCTGGAGGTATCAGAAGTGCGAATGCTGACATAAGTAACGATAAAGAGGGTGAAAAACCCTCTCGCCGTAAACCCAAGGTTTCCTGCGCAACGTTAATCGACGCAGGGTTAGTCGGCACCTAAGGCGAGGCCGAAAGGCGTAGTCGATGGAAAACAGGTTAATATTCCTGTACCAGTTGTAACTGCGATGGGGTGACGGAGAAGGCTATATCAGCTGTCGGTTGGAAGTGGCAGTTTAAGCGTGTAGGCATGACTCTTAGGCAAATCCGGGAGTCTCTATGCTGAGGCGTGATGACGAGCTGTTCTTCGGAACAGCGAAGTGATAGATGCCCTGCTTCCAAGAAAAACCTCTAAGCTTCAGGTTACAAGTGGCCGTACCCTAAACCGACACAGGTGGGTGGGATGAAAATTCTAAGGCGCTTGAGAGAACCCAGGTGAAGGAACTAGGCAAAATGATACCGTAACTTCGGGAGAAGGTATGCCCTCATGTCGTGAAGTGACTTGCTCACGGAGCGGAAGGGGGTTGCAAAAAATCGGTGGCTGCGACTGTTTAGCAAAAACATAGCACTCTGCAAACACGAAAGTGGACGTATAGGGTGTGACGCCTGCCCGGTGCTGGAAGGTTAATTGATGGGGTTATCTTCGGAGAAGCTCTTGATCGAAGCCCCAGTAAACGGCGGCCGTAACTATAACGGTCCTAAGGTAGCGAAATTCCTTGTCGGGTAAGTTCCGACCTGCACGAATGGCGTAACGATGGCCACACTGTCTCCACCTGGGACTCAGTGAAATTGAAATCGCTGTGAAGATGCAGTGTACCCGCGGCTAGACGGAAAGACCCCGTGCACCTTTACTATAGCTTGACACTGGACTTTGAACCTACTTGTGTAGGATAGGTGGGAGGCTTTGAAGCAGGAACGCCAGTTCTTGTGGAGCCAACCTTGAAATACCACCCTGGTATGTTTGGAGTTCTAACCTCGATCCATTATCTGGATTAGGGACAGTGTCTGGTGGGTAGTTTGACTGGGGCGGTCTCCTCCCAAAGAGTAACGGAGGAGCACGAAGGTACCCTCAGCCTGGTCGGAAATCAGGCAATGAGTGCAAAGGCATAAGGGTGCTTGACTGCGAGACGGACAAGTCGAGCAGGTACGAAAGTAGGTCTTAGTGATCCGGTGGTTCTGTATGGAAGGGCCATCGCTCAACGGATAAAAGGTACGCCGGGGATAACAGGCTGATACCGCCCAAGAGTTCATATCGACGGCGGTGTTTGGCACCTCGATGTCGGCTCATCACATCCTGGGGCTGAAGCAGGTCCCAAGGGTATGGCTGTTCGCCATTTAAAGTGGTACGCGAGCTGGGTTCAGAACGTCGTGAGACAGTTCGGTCCCTATCTGCCGTGGGCGTTTGAGATTTGAGGGAAGCTGCTTCTAGTACGAGAGGACCGAAGTGGACGAACCTCTGGTGTTCCAGTTGTCCTGCCAAGGGCATTGCTGGGTAGCCACGTTCGGACAGGATAACCGCTGAAAGCATCTAAGCGGGAAGCCCCTCCCAAGATGAGATCTCACTGGGACTATAAGTCCCCTGAAGGGCCGTCGGAGACTACGACGTTGATAGGCACGGTGTGGAAGTCCAGTAATGGGCGTAGCTAACGTGTACTAATTGCCCGTGAGGCTTGACCATATAACACCCAATGCGTTTGGGTAGGTCAGACGACAATAGCTGATAAGCAACTGAGAACGAAAAACTCGATACAGATTTCCATGAAAAACAGGTCAAGGCAAAAGCCGCGGTGAACACCCATCAAAAGTGAGCACGCGAGAGAAAAGCCTAAGGGAACAAAGCCCAATGAGGCCATGAACCTAACCTGTGCATGACGGTTGGATAATAGATCCAGCCAAACCAGTTTGCTTGGTGAACATAGCGAGCGTGAACCACCCGATCCCATCCCGAACTCGGAAGTGAAACCGCTTAGCGCCGATGATAGTGTGGCAGGTTGCCATGTGAAAGTAGGACATCGCCAAGCTCTTAAATTTAAAAGCCCATCTACTCATGATGGGCTTTTTTTTGCCCGCTCGCTTGCGCGGATACACTTTGTTAGATAGCTCATGATGAAGCGGTGTATGATAGAGCTTACATTCTTACCGTTGCTGCGGACCTGATGCTGGCACATAATAAATCCTTCCACCTAAGCTGTCTTGCGGCTGTTCTAATCAGTGCTAGCAGCTTTGCAGCCACAACAGCCCAAGATTGGGCGGCAGTTACAATTCCCACAACAAGCTCCAATGGTCAAAGCATAGGCGCCTACAACAGCGGTTGTCTGAGTGGTGCCGTAGCCTTGCCTATATCCGGCTCGGGCTATCAAGTCATGCGTTTGTCGCGCAACCGATATTATGGACATCCTTTGTTAATCGAATTTATACAGCAGTTAGGGCAAATAGCGGATGCTGAAAATCTAGGAACTTTGTTAATCGGGGACTTAGCCCAGCCCCGTGGAGGGCCAACTCTTAATGGCCATCGCAGCCATCAAACTGGTTTGGACGTGGATATATGGTTTTTGTTGTCGGAAAAACTGAATAACCGGTTGCTGACCCATAACGAACGCGAAACTTGGAATGCACCGTCAATGGTGGATATAAAAGCGGATACCGTGGACTACCAACGATGGACTCGAGCGCATGAAAAAATTCTCGAACTGGCGGCGAGCCAGCAGGAAGTTGACCGGATTTTTGTCAATCCAAGCATCAAGCAGACGCTATGCGAGCATAAAACAGATTCATCAGCTGGGTGGCTCAGAAAAATCCGTCCTTGGTGGAAGCACGATGATCATTTTCATGTGCGTTTGAAATGCCCTAAAGACAATTTGCATTGCGAAGGACAAGAAACCTTGCCTGAAGGCGATGGCTGTGATGCCGGTTTGGCGTGGTGGTTTTCCAAAGAAGCAAAAGCACCGACAAAGCATGCGCCGCCGATACCACCTCCCCCGTTACCGGCATTATGTGAACAGGTTCTGAGTCAATAACGGATTATTGCGAGCGCCAATTTTCGTGCTTTAGACTGGCAGTATAGTTCGATTTCAAGGCTAAATGGTCCAGAAATTTACTGATCATGATCCAACTCAGCAAACAGACCGTTGCAATGCCGTGACGTCTTAGCCGATATTTGACCTGATTGTTTTGACTTTTACGACGGGAGGTATTTCGCCCGACGACCACGGTGCGAGCCTAACGGATTGGACTGAAACGTAGTTGGGCAACTGACGAAAGCAGAGGCCGAACGGGTAAGCAAATTGAAAGAGGCCGCGGAACAATCTGGGTGGGTGTGACGATCGAGAATGTACAGCTTAAATAGGTATAAATGCCTGGGCCGCGTGCGGAAATATTGCAAAAAGCCTGTTCCATGCTATAACTTGCTAACCCAAGTTAAAACAGTTCACCATCAAAAAAATTACGGGCGACATTATGGAAATTCAATCTAAGCTGCTAGGCAATCAACAGGTTAATCCCGACACCATTATTACTTTTCCACACGGTATTCCGGGGTTTGAAGATCAAACTCGCTTTACCTTGCTGCATCAGGAAGGCAGTGAAATCGTCTATTGGCTGCAAGGGGTCGATAACGAAGAGCTGACCTTGTCCGTGGCACACCCGGCCCATTTCAACATCAATTACAACTTTGTGTTGACCGACGAGGAAGAGCAACTGCTTCAAGTCACTAATAGTGACGATTTGTTGATTTTGATCGTGCTACATAAGGATGACGACGATTCGGGCAAGCCGACTATCAAAGGTTCGATCAAATCGCCGTTGGTCATCAATAGCGAAAAGCGCATCGGCTTACAAAAAGTGCTGGTTTCGATCGAACAGAGCATCACGCTGACCGAGAAAGTCAGTGAAATTGACGTATCGGAAGCCTAAATAAAACCTCAACCGCCGCAGTTTGCGGCGGTTGATTCTAAACTCAGGCAGCCTGAACCGGAATGGAATGGCTGGAATGGCTGATTTTGTTATTGCCGTCGAAATAAACCAGGGTAGGCTTGTAATTTTTCAATTCCTTTTCATCAAGACTGGCAAAAGCGGCGATGATGATCAAATCGCCCGGACAAGCCAAGCGTGCCGCAGCACCGTTGATCGAAAATACCCCGGACCCTTCTTCAGCCCGAATCGCATAGGTGGTGAAACGTTGGCCATTGTTGATGTTGTAAATGTGAATCTGCTCGTACTCCCGGATTCCTGAAAAATCCAGAATCTTGCCGTCTATGGCACACGAACCTTCGTAATCGAGTTCGGAATGCGTTACACGCGCCCGGTGTAACTTGGCTTTAAGCATGTTTATATGCATAGTGAACATCTTCAAATACTAGGGAGCCTTAAATTATGCCTGAAATCGAACAGGCTATCAAATTTAAGCATGTGCTGAATTAGACTGAAATCTAGTCTGATCAGACATTTTGTCGAGAGAAATATATATTATCGATCAGACGGGTTTTGCCTAGCTTGGCGGCGATCAAAATGACTAAGTCTTGGTCCTCGGCTGTTGCAGGCAATAAATCGATGCTGCGACAGACCTGAAAATAATCCATTAAAAACCCGGACTGAGTCAGTATTCGTGATTGCTGGTCAACGAGCGTGTGGTAATCCTGAGAGCCTTGAAGCACGGCATCTCTCACCGTGCGCAAGGCTTGATACAGCAGCGGCGCCAGAGGCCTTTCCTGGCTGGATAGATAGCCGTTGCGCGAACTCATCGCCAGCCCGTCGGCTTCCCTGACGGTGGCGACTCCTTGAATTTCCACCGGAATATTCAGGTCGGCCACCATGCGCCGAATCACCGCTAATTGCTGAAAATCCTTTTCGCCGAGCAATAAACGATCAGGCTGCACCATGTTCAACAATTTGCAAACCACCATTGCCACGCCATCGAAATGTCCAGGGCGGATGGCGCCGCAATGCAGGGTCGACAGGCCGCCGACGGAAACACGGGTTTGCGAAGGCCGAGGATACATTTCCGCCACGGAGGGTAAAAACAGTAGATCGGTGCCTCGGGCGGTCAGATTCTGGCTATCTTGCCGTTCGGTGCGCGGGTAGCTGGCAAAATCCTCGTTGGGGCCAAATTGGGTCGGATTGACGAAAATACTGACGACAACTTTGTCGGCTTGTTGCCGGGCGGTTTCGATCAGTTTGAAATGGCCGGCGTGCAGGTTGCCCATGGTCGGCACGAAGGCAATGCTGTGCCCGGCTTGGCGCCATTGCTGAATAGAGTGTCTTAGGGCGTCAATGGTTGTTACGGTATGCATCGAATTAATAGCAGTGTTCATCCGCGGGGAATTCCGCGGCTTTCACGGCGCGATGAAATTGGCGCACGGCGTCTTCTATGCTTTCGGCTCCGGCCATGAAGTTTTTGGAAAAACGGGGCCGGTTGCCGGCACCGATATTCAACATGTCGTAAAGCACCAGCACCTGCCCGTCGCAACCAACACCGGCCCCTATCCCTATTACCGGGATGGACAGTTTTTGGGCAATTCCTGCCGCTAGCAGTGCCGGAACGCATTCCAGAACCAATAAATTCGCGCCGGCGCGCTCGACAGCTAAGGCATCGTCGAGAATTTTTTGCGCTTGCGCGGGATCTCTGCCTTGCACCTTATAGCCACCGATCCTGTTGACCGATTGCGGCAGCAAGCCCAGATGAGCGCAGACCGGGATACCCTGTTCAACCAAAAAACCGATCACATCGATTCTGGCGCCTTCCAACTTGACCATCTGTGCTTGACCTTTTTGCAGTAATCGCGCGGCATTTCGCAGGGCATCGTTGGGTGTGGCATAACTGGCAAACGGCAAGTCCGAGACGATAAATGCCCGTTTTCTGGCGGAAGCAACGCAACGGGTATGGTAGACCATGTCTTCGATGGTGACCGGTAGGGTACTGTCGTGGCCTTGAATTACCATGCCCAGCGAATCGCCAACCAGGATCACATCGATCCCCGTTCGATCCAGCAAGGCGCCAAAGCTGGCGTCGTAGGCGGTCAAGCAACTGATTTTTTCCCTGGCTTGCTTCATCGCCGCCAGATCGGTAACCGACAAGGTTTTTAGCGAATCCGCATAGAGGCTCATACTGGGGTTATCCTGTCTAAACCGATTGCTGGGCAAGCGGCCAGCAAGCTTGCCAAATTGCCCTGGCCCGGAATAGTCAAGCCGACAGGCGCTAAATCGGCCAGTGGATAAAGTACGAAGGCTCTATTGGGCAATTCCGGATGGGGTACCACCAAGTCGGGCAGGTTGATGAGTTGATCACCGTACAACAGGATATCCAGATCCAAGGTCCTGGCGCCCCAACGTACCATCCGTATTCGCCCGTGCCGGTTTTCGATTTGTTGCAATTGTGCCAGTAAATCCGTGGCCGTCAGCCGGGTCTTGATCCGCATCACCCCATTGATATAGTCGGGTTGATCTTGCGGGCCGACCGGTTGGCTGGCGTATAGCGGCGATAAAGCCGCCTCTTCGACCAACTCCAGTTTGGCGATTTCTTCGGCCGCGGACTCGATCTGCCGTAGCGGGTCGTTCAGGTTGCTGCCGAGGCCGATATAAGCCTCAATCCAGGTGGCGGCCACGTTCATTCTTGTGGGCCGGGTTTTGCGCGGTTACGGTAGCGCCGCGGTTTGCCGCGCGGTTTGGAGGCGCCGCCTTTCGGCGGCGCCGTCATTTTTCGTTGCAAATCTTCGTCGGCTTCCTGAAAGCGGGTCCACCAAGTCAGTAACTCCGGATCGGCTCCGCCGGTTTCCGCTCGCAACTGCAGAAAATCGTATGCCGCCCGAAATTTCGCCTGCTCAAGCAGTCGATAGGGCCGGGTGCCGACGGTTCTGGAAAATTTAGTCTGCAAAAACCAGACATCGCGCATTGACTGGGTAATGTGGCGCGGCATGGCGGTAATTTTAATTTGTCGGCTCAATACTTCATTGGCGGCATTCTGATAGGCAAGGGTTTCGTTTTCGCCCTGCTGAATGCGATTGTTGGCGTTGATTTGCAAGGGTTCCCACAACAAGGCAGCCAATAAGAAGTAAGGGGTCAGGCTTTTGCCCTCGGAAAAACGCCGATCGGAGTTTTCCAAGGCCCGAATCAGGAACAAGCGCGGAAAGTCATGGTCCTGCGTTTCCAGGCATCGGTCGGTAGCTGGAAACAGCATCGCGAACAAGCCGTAATGCCTGAGCATTTCGAAGGTTTGCACGCCGTAGCCGGCCAGAAATAGTTTCAGAACTTCGTCGTAGAGGCGCGCGGCCGGGATACTTTTTAATAATTCGGCTTGGGTATAAATCGGTCGTTCGGTGTCCGGATGCAAGGTAAATCCTAGCTTTACCGCGAAGCGGACGGCCCGCAGCATCCGCACCGGATCCTCTCGGTAACGCACATCGGGATCGCCGATCAAGCGTAATATCGCATCGGCATGATCCCGTATGCCGCCGGTAAAATCGACCACCGAAAAATCCCGAATGTTGTAGTACAAGGCGTTCACGGTAAAGTCGCGGCGCCAGACATCCTGTTCCAAGGTGCCGAACACATTGTCGCGCAGCAATCGGCCATCTTCGTGTATGACTTGTTGATCCGATTCTTCGGGTTCGGAACCGCGAAAAGTGGCGACTTCGATAATCTCGCGGCCAAAAAACACATGCGCTAGCCGAAAGCGGCGGCCGATGATGCGGCAGTTGCGGAAAACCTGCTTTACCTGTTCCGGACTGGCATTGGTGGCGACATCGAAGTCCTTGGGCTCCCTGCCCAGTAGCAAGTCCCGGACACAACCACCGACCAGATAGGCCTCAAAATCGGCTTTTTTCAAGCGTTGTAACACCTTTAATGCGTTTTCGCTGATTTGAGAACGGGAAATACAATGTTCGGGACGCGGGTAGATCTTAACCTGGATTTTAGGCTCTGCCCCCGCTTCGTTAACCGGCAAATCGCTAACCGAAAATATTTTTTTGAAGAATTTAAAAATGGCTATAACCCTTTTTTTGAATTTTTAATGCTCGCTCGCCGGTTGCTATCAAGCAGCGCAAGCGTAAGCCGTCCATGGACTTATCATAACACCGCGCAAGATTACAGCTCAATCCGCCGCTATCTTTTACATTGTCGGGCAATATAGTAGAATCGCCAAGTTGGTGGTGTCCATACTAGGCGACACAAAAAAATTAAGTCGATACATCATGTTGTTTGATGTGATCAGCAACTAAATTAGGAGCGTGGGGAAATGTTTAAGAAAATTTTGAATGGTTTTATTGACCAGCCTTTATTCACCAGTTTGTTTGTAGCTGATTTTGCGCTGCTGCTGTTCCATAGACCACCATTTATGTTCTCGGTGTTGATGGTAGGCGCTTTGGTGGCTATGAGCATGTACATGGGGCAAAAACTCGAATTGTTTCGCAAGTAATTGCAGACTTACGAACGCAATACCTCCAAAAAGCCCGGCGCCGAAAAACCTTCGGCGCCGGGCTTTTTGCGTAGAATGTGCGCGGTTGTTTACGACGCGTTGCTACTGCTGGCAGTGTTGTTTTTTGCCGCCGCCATCGCCTTGCCCTTCAACTCGGGACAGGCTTTTACCGCTGGACAATACTATTTTCCGCTCTATCTATTCGGCATAAGTTATTTGTTTTATGCCTGGTTCTGGACTCATGGCGGTCAAACGCTGGGCCTGCGGGCTTGGAAAATCAAGCTTTGCAACCTGGACGGCAGCGGTATCGGCTGGCGCAGGGCAAGCCTGCGCTTTTTCGCCGCCATCCTATCCTGGGCGTTTCTGGGACTGGGTTTTCTGTGGTGCTTGTTCGATAAAAACCGGCTGAGCTGGCACGATCATTTGTCCAAAACCCGCCCGTATTTCATGCCCGGAGAAAATAACCGTCGGCCAAATTGAATATGCTATATTCCTGATTCAATCTATCTTTTCGCTCGGTCGGGAGAACTCAATGAAAACAATAACAACACTTTTATCCCTGTTTGTGGCACTTGTGGCTTTTTCCGCGCGGGCGGAAATCAAACTCGAAGACAGCTCTAAAATCCTGGGTACATGGCAGGTCACTCACGAAGCTCTCGCGCTGGACAGAGAAAAGAAACCCTTGCATGTGACTTGGGAATTTCAAAAGGACGGGACATTAGTCACCACGGGTGAAGACGCTCGTAGCGGAATTGGTGCAATGAATATCCCGATCAAATACAGCGTGGCTGATGGCGTGATTAAAAAACAACTCACGCCCGGCCGGGAAAAATACGAAGATTGCTCGGTAGTGGAAATGAGCGGGAATCAGATGACTTTGAAATGTAAATTTCTGTATCTTTTCATGACCCGCAAATAAGGCTGGATGGCGGGCGCAATGCCCGCCTTGTCAACCAACTGTCGTCAATTAGCAGACATCTGTACAGGAAAGGCGAAGGGTTTGGCCAAGGGTTCGCCGACAAAAATGCCTTGGCCCGGTTGGGCCACACTTTTCCAATAGGCTTCGATTAACGTGCTACCCCTCAGGTAGTGATACATCAACACGCCTGGATTGGGAAACTTCGCCGGAAAATTGCAGGGTTCCACCACCGCGCCATAGCTGCCGGTCGCGCCTGCTTTCAGCCACTCCATAATATTCATCTGACTGCTGCCCGACATTACGCCTCCGGCCGAGGTCAGATGATCGGCCACCGCGCCCGGCAAGAAATGATTTTCGCCGATATGTGGGACGCTGATCAGGCCGGTAAAGTAAAACATCACATCCTGATGCCCTGCAATATAATCCTGCTCAAGATAATTAACTGGCCAGAATGGGTTGAATTTTTCCGCGATAGTTTTAAACCCGCCTGCTCGCGAACTGCGGGCCTGATCGGAGGTTTTCAATAAATAGGCCGAGCCGGATGGCCGCGAGAAATCCGCGGCAATGCCCCGGTCGATCAGTTTCTTGGCTTCGGCTAGGTTGTGCGCCGCCAATACCATGGTCGGCCTCCAGGCATGCTTGTCGAACGGCTTAGCGGCTTCGGAAGCGTAATACGGGCTTTTGCGGGTCTGCTGGCAACCCTCCGAGCAAAATGCCGGATCGAATCCGGCGGCGAAGGCGGTGGTAATCGACATGCATTCAACCCGAAACGGTTGTAACCAAGTCAATGCAAACACCTGCACATGCTTGGGCGTTTGTTCGTCGACTTGCTGCTTGATATGCTCGAACTCGCCCTTGGTCAAAATAGCACGCCGCGCCGGTAGACGGATGTGAATGAGCTGCTCTGGCGGAATCTTGCGCATTTGCCGATAATAATCGGCGATCTGCTGGCTGAGCGGGTCGTTGTCATTGACGATAATCGCCAAGTCCTTCGCGGCCAAGGCCGTGGCTGGACGATATAAAGGCGAGACTTGCGCGGACAACGGCTCAATGCCGAAACCATTGATTAACAACAAGCAGCAAAAAGCCACAACGAATTTTTTTACAACGGACATGTTTTATACCTTGCACCCTGGTGATTGTGGTTCAAGGCTAATAATCGCATAGATTAAGCGTCATCGGGTTGGGTAGGTTTGCCTTTATACAAGAACTTTGTAGCCCGGCGCTTGGAAACCTTGCGGTTTAAGCACATTGTCCGATCAATGTCCGGAGCCTGAGATGAAAATCAATCTTGCCACTGCAGCCGATATTCCGGCGCTTTGCCGCTTATTGGCCGAACTATTCAGCCAGGAAGTCGAATTTCAACCGGATACTTCAGCTCAACAGCGGGGCCTGACTCAGATCATCGCCGATCCGGCCATCGGGCATATCTTCGTGGCCCGGCGGCAACAGCGGGTAATGGGTATGGTCAGTTTGTTGTACTCGGTATCCACTGCACTGGGAGAACGGGTGGCTTGGTTGGAGGATATGGTCGTGGCCCAGGAATCGCGCGGCATGGGGGTAGGGCGTTTGTTATTGGAGCATGCCCTGGCCTTTGCCAAACAGAACGGCTGCCGCAGGATAACCTTACTGACCGACCAGGATAATCAGGCGGCACAGCAATTTTACCGGCGGCAGGGATTTAAGGCTTCGGAGATGTTGCCGATGCGCTTGATACTATGAGGTTGGTGGAATTCGTCGTCGGGAATTCATCAATCCGTTGGGTAAACTAGAATCCTTGCTTTCTCGGTGGTGAAAGTCGGACTCCGCCTTTACAGCATCAACTCCTGCATGAAATGCGTTCTTGCGCGAGTCGCGGGTAAGTGAAGACCGGCATTTTGCGCCAGCTGGTGAAAGTTTCCGGAACGTTCGGACATGGCCGAGGCGGCCAGCATCAGTTCCAATTCCAGCGCCGGCACCTGGCGCATGAAGCGCCGAACCAGTTCCGCGTCCACCCCATCGCCGCCGAATTCGCCCAGCGCCAGCGAGCGGGAAAAGCCGTAAAACTGCCGGATGCGGTTCTCGCAAAGCTGGGCATGGCGGGAACGGTAGCTCGGGTCTTTCAGGGATTCGCCGATGGCCAGGGCTGTGATCGAGGCATTGTAAAAGGCGTTCAACACGCCGTGCGAATAAATCGGATCGACGAAGGAAGCCGCGTCGCCGATGCAGTAAAAGTTCTCTCCGCACAAGCGGGTGGAGTAATAGGAGTAATCCGGCCTTTGGCTGAAAGAGTCCGGCAGATATTCGGTGTTTTCCAATAGCCGGTCGACGTAAGGCGCGGTTTTTAAGGTGTCCAGGAAGAAACTCTCGCGCTCGGCCTTGTCCATGGCGCGGGCGCGGTCGGTGTTAATCACCAGGCCGACGCTGGCGTATTGGCGCATCGCGATGTGCCAGATCCAGCCGTCCTCGAACGAGGTGACGAAGGTCACGGGTTTGGTTTTGCCGACTTCGCTGGCTGGATAGCTGCGGCCATCGGCGGCGACATAACGCGAACCCTTGAAATGTCCCCACAAGGATAAAAAGCGCATGCGCGAATCCACCAGTTGTTTGGACTTGAACTGGCCGGCCAACAACGCCGATGAGCCGCTGGCGTCGATTACGAAACGGCAATGGATACCGCCCGCCGCCGTATCGCCGCCGCGCCGGTCCAGATAGGTTACTTCGGGCGTGTCGGAATTCAGTTCGGCCTCGCGCACGGTTACTTGCTGGAAAACGCTTACGCCTAAGCTTGCGGCGTGTTTCAGCAGTAAATCGTCGAACACGTCGCGTTCCACATGCAAGGCCGGCCGGCTGAAGCCGAATTCGGAAAAGGCGATACGGTGGATTTTGCCGTTCCAGACCGTAATGCCGCCGGCCTTGGCGACAAAACCTTCCTGCTCGATCAACGGCGAAACACCGCTCAGGTCGGCGTATTTCCAGACATGCGGAATCAGGCTTTCACCCACTTGCGGCCGGGGGTGATTGGCTTTTTCCAGCAATACCACCTCCACGCCCTGTTTGGCCAGCAAGGCCGCGACACTGGCACCGGCAGGGCCGCCGCCGATCACCAACACATCGCAGCGGCGGGGAATCGAGGCATTAATCAACAATGCTTTCCACCTTGTCGTTTTTGAATTTCACGATGAACTTGTTAAACAGGTTGGACCAATAAGTCCAGGTATTGCCTTCCAGCGAAGGGGTTTCATGTTGGGGCGGGTAGCCGATCGCCGCCAGAACCGCCTTCTTGCTCATACCTTGCCTGACCTGTCCGGCCTGAATGGCGTCTCTCTCGTCGGCGCTGAACCGGCTCAGGTCGACTTTGTTGGGGCCGGCGATTTTATTGAAGGCGGTTTGCATGTCGTCCTTGGTAAATTTGGCCACATTTTCGATGGTTAGGGGCCGGCCATTGTCCACCAGCTTGAGCTTCGCTTCGTCGGACTCCATCGATTGCAGTGTGACGGCGGTATTGATCGGAATCAGTTGGCCCTTGCGGTAATTAGTGGTGCGGAAACTGTCTTTTTCTTGAAACAGGCTGAACTGGGTGTAGTAGATTTGCGCCGGTTGCAGGCTTGCCGCCGGTGGATTGGGTTTCAGATCCTTTTGACAGCCAAACGATAAAACGGCCAGACCCATGAGGGTCAAGATAACGGTTTTTCTGAACACAGGCATATCCTCAGGTAAAGGGTTACGGGATGGTGGCGCGCGTTTGCGGTCGCGACTGCAAAAAAAACCGTGGTTGACTGAGCGGAGTCGAAGTCAACTATTCGTTTCGAACGATCTATTTGGTATCGGCAATGGGTACAAGCTTACTCAAAAATAGCCTAAACATAGCGCCGCGAACGGTACATCCCATAATACACGCAAGAAAATCCCAGGAACAGCAAAGCCGCAACGGCGGCGATTTCAGGCGTCAACCGAATTAGCACCAGCGACGAAACCAGTTCCAGCAGGATCAATGCGATCAGGGTTTTCACCACCAGCATTCTGGACATGCGGGAGCAGACATACACGCCCAAGGGGGCGCCCACTACCACGACGGGAATGGCGGCCAGCCAGTATTCGCTGACCGGCGCTACAAACTGCCCGCTGCCGAGTATCATCGCGAAGCCGGACCAGGAGGTCAGCACCATCATCACGATCACGGTCGGCGTCGCGGCTTTCTCGCACATTCTGAACCACAGTACCAACAGCGAAAACACGATGATTTCCAGCCCGCTACCCAATAAGCCGCTGATCAGGCCGCCTATCATGCCGAAGCCCAGCAGCGTGGCTTTTTCCAGGCCGGCGAAACGCGGCAGGCCATCGTTACGGTCGCGCTCGGGATCCCGATTATGCCACCATAGGGCTAGCGCAAAACTGCCTTGGACTACGGTAAATACGATACGCACCGCGCTGGTGGGCAACTGATTGGCCAGCGCAAATCCCACCGGCAACATCGGTATCGAGCCAATCACCACCCACAGAACGGCGCGCCATTCGACCCGGATACGCAATAACAGTATGGTCAAGAACGCCGAGCCCATGCCTATGCTCTGGGTGGCCAGCGAAAACAGTTTGGCGTGGAGTGGTGGAATGGCCAGTAGCTTGGTGAACACCGGAAAGGCCACGGCGCCGCCGGCTTCGCTGGTGGCGCCGGCGATGAAGGAGCCGAAAGCCATGGTCAAGGTGATGCGCCAGTGCTTGGCGATTGCCCAAAACGGCGGGGCATCATCCGGCAACAGATACCATCCCAGCCAGACCAGGACAGGGATCAAGAACACCAGATTACGGTTAGGCCGCACCGGGTTTGATTCCGAGTTTTTCCAGAAAGACAGCCGGGGAGGCGTAGCTCATTTCGCCGCTGCTCGCGTTGACGGCCGCCTGAATGGTGTGGCCCTTGGCCAGCACTTCGCCGCTTTCGGCATCGCTTATCTGGTATTTGATTTTCATCCGGTATTCCCACTCCACTAACTCCGCCGATACCCGAATGCGTTGCTCGAAGCGTGCCGGCCGCACGAATCGTAATTGCATATCGACGATGGGCCAGACATAGCCGGTGTCCTTCATCGCCATGTAGCCGTAATCGATTGAATCCAGCATCGCGCAGCGGGCGACTTCGATATATTTGCAATAATGTCCGTGCCAGGCGATGCCCAACATATCGATGTCGAAAAAAGGCACTGTCAATTCAACTTCGGCGCGTATCATGGCTTCACATTCTCTGAATCGGGGCTGGCATCATTTGTGTCGGTTGACGGTTTCCAGTACGGATAAAAATTGAACCATTGCAGCGGGGCAGCCCGGCAATGGTTTTCGAGCCTTTCGGCATAACGCCGGGCCAGGCTTTCAAGCATTTGCCGGCGTTGCGGTTCGGTGCGCGGAATGCGGATAGCATCGGCGAAAGGCTGCAGGTGAATTTCAAAGCGATCGTTGACCGGATAACAAAACAAGGTGAAGACCGGACAGCGAAGCAGCGAAGCCAGCAGATAAGGGCCTTGCGGAAATTCGGCCGGCTGGCCGAGAAAGTCGGCCGGTATCGTGCGGCTGCCGTCAACCGGAATCCGGTCGCCCACCATCACCAGAAATTCTCCGCGTTCGATTCTTTCCTGCAAATCGATGGCGATTGCCGGATTCAGTTCCGTGACTTGAATCAGATTGATGGTGGCACTGCCTTGGTTGCCGCCCAGCAGGCGGTTGAATTTCTCGGCATGCCGGGTATGTACCAGGATGTTCAGATGGATGTGGCCGCGCTGGTTGGCGATGGCCTTACAGATTTCAAAATTGCCGATATGGCCCGTGAGGAGCATGGCGCCCCGCTTTTGCTCGATCAAATCGAGCAAAAGTTTACGGTTGGGAAAATCCACTTGATCTTGAGCTATGTTGCCGGTCCACACCACGATTTTGTCCAGCAAGGTCTCGCCGAAACTGAGGAAATGGCGATAGTTTTGCCAGCAACCGCTGCCTATACCCAATTCCGGGTAAAACCGGTCCAAATGGCGTAAATAATCCCTTGAAGCCTCGCGGGCAACCCGGCCGGCCAGGAAGTAATAACTGACGACCGGGCGCAGGAATAGCCGGAAAACCCAGCGGCCGAACAACCGGTACACCGTCACCAATATGCGGATACCCCAGAGCAGACTGGTTTCCTCGAGCGCCGCCCAATGCCGGGTGGCGGAAGCGTTTTCGGGCCTCATCGAAAATGCCTCGCCAACAGTTTCGGAATGCGCGGGAGCATGCCAAAGAACAAGCGGGCATGGGTCAGGCTGATGCGCAAATTATCCTCCCAGCCCCGAAAATGCGAAATGCCGTCTTGCGGATAACGGACGCGGGTAATGATTGAAACGACGGGCACGCCTTGCCAGTAAAGATGCACCAGTATCTCGGTATCGAAGGCCATGCGATCTTCCAGGGCGATGCGTTGGATTAACTTCGCGCTGGGTTCGATCGGATAAACCCGGTAGCCGCACATGGAGTCCGGAATAGCAAAGGATAAGGTGTTGATATGGACCCAGATATGCGTCAGATAGCGGGCGTAATAGCGCAGTTTGGGAACCGATTCGTCGAATAATGGCCGGCCGATCACGGCGGCTTCCGGATGTTGCCGGGCGGCGGCCAGAAATTTTTCCAGATCATCCGGATCATGCTGGCCATCGGCGTCGATTTGCACGGCATGGGAAAAACCTTGAGCTCGAGCCGCCAGAATGCCGGTCTTGACCGCCGCGCCCTTCCCCTGGTTTACATCCAGCCTAATACTTTGCACCTCGGGATATTGGCCGGCCAACTCACGGATGGTGGCGGCGCAGGCGGCATCGCTGCCATCATCCACCAAAATGCAGGGCAATCGATGAGGGGCCAGCCGTTCCACGATTTTGGGTAGCGGGCCTTCGTGATTGTAGACTGGGATAAGCAGGCAAGGATTAAATGCGGTCATCATGGAAATAGATTCTACCCGAGCTATATTCCGAGGTGTCGGAACGATAACAAAACTCCAGTTTTCGAGACTGCGTTAGGTAACGTAATTCAAGCTGCAAGACTTGTCCCGGTAATAACAGTTCTTTGAATTTGATCGACTCCATATGGCTAAACGCCAGGGTTAATCCCAAATGCAGCCGGGCATAATGCACCGCCCACTGGATTTGCGCCACGCCGGGGACGACGGAGATTTGATCGAAATGGCCGTCAAAATAGGCCAAGTTTTCCGGTATCCGTAAGTTCAGGATAATGCCTTTGTCAGCGGGATTGGTTCCGAGTATCTCGGGAAACACAACCATAGTTGTGTCCTGTTGGCTAGAGGGTTTCAATAGCTTGCCTTGACTTTGCGGCGTACGACCATTTCCGCGGCCATCAACAGGCCGGTCAGAATATAAGATACGCAGCCATTATATAAACTCCACAGCCATGGGTCGCCGTACCAAACGGTCGCCAGGGACACTGTGGCATTGGTCAGGAAGAACACGCACCAAACTAGGGTGACCTTGCGTGTGTAGGCTACACCCTTGGCGGGTAATTGCGGGTCTTCGAGTCTCGCCAGTCGCTCCACCAGTGTCGGCGGATAAGCCAGGCTATACGAAAAAACCGTGAAAAACAGCAGGCTGACGAATGCCGGATAAGTCAGTAACCAACTGTTTTGGTTGATCAGTGCGACCGTCAGCAGAAATAGTACGCAGGCTGGCGCGATCAGCAACATGCCGCCGGTTAGCCGTTCCTTTTGCAGTAGGCCGCGCAGCAGAAACAGCCCGGCCAGAATTAAGGCCAGCGAACGAGGTTGAACATAATCCCGCGAAAACCAGACCAGGAAGGGATAGCCGACCGTTACCAGCAATAAGATGCTATTCAGGATTTTATGATGAAGTCTTGATATACGCTTGGGGAGCGGCCGATTGCGTTCTTCGCCGGGTTGTCCGGCGCCGTGCCGGTCGTCATTCAACTGCACGAACGGGAGCCATTGGTTCAGTGCCGGTTTTGGCATGATCCTTAGTCCGCGTTAATCCTATATACGGTGTCGACCACGTCCTGTATGGTGCGGGCGTTTTTGAAGTCTTCCGGATTGATGCGTTTGCCGGTAATGTCGCGTAGTCTGACCATCAAATCGACGGCGTCTATGCTGTCGATGTCCAGATCCGTGCTCAGATTGGCGCTCAACACGATGTCATCGGGTGCCAGTTCGAACATGTCCGACATGATTTGGCGTAAGGTGGCGAATACTTCTTCTTGGGTTTTCATAAGGGTTGGATTGTTAGTTGGTGTACCGGGGAACCAGTTTGGTTTTTGACCGGAGCGACATTATAAGGTCAGCGTGGTTGTGGCGGTATCGATGTGAGTGTCGAATTTTGTTTCAGGCCGTTCCCCTTCGAAAGGGTTATGCTATCGGTTTAGTATCACGCCAAATGGCGGAAGTTCTGATTAGTTGTTCAAGTATCGCTATTCTATCGTTTTGGTTGGGTCTTAAGGCTTTTCATTGTGGGCCATTCGCTCAATGAAATATTGTTCCAATTGCCGAGTAATGCGCCTGGTTGCCAGCGAGCGGTTACCGTTTTTGTCCATCATAATTGGTCCAATATCTTCCCCCACATCCAGGCTCAAAGTAAACTTCTTTTCGGGGATACGATACCATTTTTCCTGCTTGGTCAACGTCGTCGGCGAACAGCTTATCGTAATCGGTAGAATTTTAGCTTCGGCTTGCAGCGCAATCGCCGCCGCGCCGCGTTGGAATTTGATTGGTTTGCCGGGCGTGGTGCGAGTGCCTTCCGGGAATATGATCAATGAGCCGCCTTCGCGCAATTCTGTTGCACAACGCTCGACCAAATCAGCCGGATCCTCGGCGTAAATATAGCCCATGGCCCGAATCGGGATGCGCATGAACGGATTCGCGGCCAGGGCCGGCTTGACGATGCAGGTGGCGTTATGTATTTGGGAAATCAGAAACACGATGTCCAACAATGAAGGATGGTTGGCGATCACTAGCCTGCCCGCGCTATTTAGCCGCTCGCCGCCGCGTACTTGGTAGTCGAGGATGCCGATGGCGCGCATGAAGTTCATATAGAGCCGGAATATGTGCGTCATCAACAGTCTTGAACGTCGTGTTTTTAGGCTGCCTTTTCCCAGAAATCGCTCGAATAGCGGGAACAGCATTCCCCAAAACAACACACCTACCGCGCCGAACAGGAAAAAGCTGAAACCGGTGCCGGCCAGCCGCCAAAAATAGTTGATGCGCTCAAGCATCGTTCAGACTCCAGTGCCAGATGGAACCATTCTGTTGGCTGTAGCCGTTGCGTCGGCCGTTTAGAATGGCCCGAACCAAATCTGGGCTATCGGCTTGGGTTTCAATCTGATCGAGGCCCGATCTCCGGGTTAGCCGTAGTTGCCGGCTGGGTTCGCCGGCCAAGCTCAAAACCATGGCCAAGGCCCAGGTGGTTTCGGAGCAGGGCAGGTAGGCGCTATAAGCCTTGGGTAACGGCTGTTCGTACCAGACCACCAAGACTTTGGGCGTTTCCAGCAGCAGACCGGCCGCTTCGACGAATGCGCCAAACATGCCTTCCGTGCCGCCGGCCAGGGCTACATAGGGAAGAAAGCTTCCGCCGTGGATGCTGTATTGGCCGGCGACCGCATTGTGTACCGACAGGCTGAAGCGGCTGGGCGAAAGGCTTTCGCCGTCGGCAATGCCGGTCAGCATTTCCAGATAATATTGGCTTTCGCCATGGCTGGAAAAAAATACCGACGGCATGTCGCCATCTTGTTGCCGACAGCGCCAGGCTACCGCGCAGGCGGCTCGGGCCAGGGGCGACAGTCTGCGCCTTTGCATCATCGGTAAAAATCCGACGTCGGCGCAACCCCGATGGCTTGGCAAGACTTCGCCGCCGGGCCAGCAATGCTCGGCGGCATGGGGTTCCGATTGCCATAAACACCAGTAATTCAGGCTGAAACGCAATTGGCTTTCCGGGGCGGCCGATTCCGGGGCCGGCGCAGGCAAAGATTGCATGGCATCCGCCATATCAGGTTTTCCAGCGCCGAAAAACCAGTGAGGTGTTGACGCCTCCGAAGGCAAAATTATTGCTCATCACATATTCGGACTCGATCCGGCGGCCGTCGCCGGTGATGTAGTCCAATTCGGCGCAGCGCGGATCGGGATGGTCGAGATTGAGAGTGGGGTGAAACCAGTTTTCCCGCATCATCCGAATGCTGACCATGGCTTCCAAGGCGCCGCAAGCGCCCAGTGTGTGGCCGGTATAGCTTTTCAAGCTGCTGATAGGCGTGCCTGAACCGAATACGGCCCAGGTGGCGTGGCTTTCGGCGATGTCGCCCTGTTCGGTGGCGGTGCCGTGGGCACTGATATAGGCGATGTCGGCCGGCGATATTGCAGCATCCTCCAAAGCCAGACGCATGACTATCTGCATGGTTTCCGCGTTGGGCTGAGTCACGTGGGTGCCGTCGGCATTGGTGGCGAAACCGGCAACTTCGGCATAAATGTTCGCGCCGCGTTGCAAGGCATGTTGCAGTTCCTCCAGTACCAGGGTGCAGCCGCCTTCGCCTATCACCAAGCCGTCGCGGTCGCGGTCGAATGGGCGCGGCGTGAGTTCGGGCGTGTCGTTACGCGTGCTGGTGGCGTACAGCGCGTCGAAGGTGGCCGCCTCGGTCGGGCATAGCTCTTCCGCGCCGCCGGCCAGCATCACATCCTGCAAGCCGAACTTAATCGCTTCGTAGGCAAAACCCACGCCCTGGCTGCCCGAAGTGCAGGCGCTGACGGAGGGGATGACCCGGCCGCGTACCTGGAAAAACAAGGCCACATTGGCGGTGCTGGTATGCCCCATCATCTTCAGATAGGTGGTGGCGTTGAGGTTGCCGATGTCCTGATTGATCAGCATTTTGCCGAAATCGGCAATGGCTGGGGTCGAACCGACCGATGAACCGTAGGCCACGCCGGTACGCCCGCTGCTGACGATAGGATCGCCCAGCAGGCCGGCATCGATCAAGGCCAGTTCGGTGGCGCGGGTTGCCAGCAAGGATACCCGGCCCATGCTGCGGGTGTTTTTGCGGGTGTAATGGGCGGGCAGCTCGAAATTTTCCACCGGTGCGCCCAGGCGGGTCAGCAGGCCGTTGTATTTTTCCCAGTCGGGCAGGTAGCGTATGCCCGAACGTTTGGCCAGCAAAGAGGCGTGTATCCGCTCCCAATCGTTACCGATCGGCGAAAAACCGGCCATGCCGGTAACCACTACCCGCCGGCTCAACATAAGCCCCCATTCACCGAAATGACTTGGCGGGTGATGTAGGCGGCATCGTCGGACATCAGGAACGCCACTAGCGCGGCCACCTCGTCGGGAGTACCCATGCGCCTGGCCGGGATGGCCGGGATGATTTCGTCCAACGGCAGGCCGTCCAGCATGTCGGTTTCTATCAGTCCGGGAGCCACGCAATTAACCGTGATGTTGCGTTTGGCCAGTTCCACCGCCAGCGCCTTGCTGGCGCCGATGATGCCGGCCTTGGCCGCGCTGTAGTTGACTTGGCCCCGATTGCCGATTAATCCGGAGGTCGAGGACAAGGTGACGATGCGGCCCGGTTTTCGGCGCTGTATCATCGGCATGATCAAGGGATACAGCACGTTGTAAAAGCCGTCCAGATTGGAATGCAGCACCAGATCCCAATCCTCGCCGCTCATGGCCGGAAAGGCGTTGTCGCGGGTCAGTCCGGCATTGCATACCACGCCGTAATAGGCGCCATGCGCCTGGATGTCGGTTTCGAGTATCGCTTGGGCCGCGTTGCGGTCGGACAGGTCGAATTTGAGTACGCGGCTTTGCCGGCCCATCCCGATGATGGTGCCTTGTACTTGCAAGGCTTCGTCCATGCGGCCGCGGCAATGCACCACGATGTTGTATCCTTCACGGGCCAGACGCAAGGCGATGGCGCGGCCTATGCCCCGGCTGGAGCCGGTGACCAGGATGGTTTTTTGCTTCATATTCCTTTTCCGGCGAGAAATTCTTTTGAGTCCTTGGGTAATAACACGTTTAGCGTCGATGTGGCGTGGATACTATCACCCTTGATGTCGCAGGCGAACACCGACATATCGTTGGCTGCCTCAATGATTTTTTCGGCCCTCACCTTCAAGTGAACACCGCAGTCGAAATGGTCGACCGAGCATTGGTAGTGACGGGTGCCTAATAAAAAGCCCAATTCTATCTCCTGGCCCAGGCATTTTCTGTGGTAGCCGGAAAACGCGGCAATGGCTTGCGCCATGTATTCCAGGCCCACCCAGGCGGGCACGGTATGGTCGGAACGGGAAAACAAGCCATCCTCGCGCACGGTAAGTTCCACCACGATATGGTCATCTCCCACCTCAAGCATTCTATCCAGCAGTACCATTGACCGGGATTGAGGCAACAGGGTTTCGATGGGGTAAGGGAACGCTGCCGGGTTGTCATGAGTGCCCGATGAGCAAAGACACATTGTTGCCGCCGAAAGAAAATGAGTTGCTAAGGCAATATTGTAGCGAATTTGGCCGGGTTTTTTCCAGCGATACCAGTCCAAGCTCCGGCATTTCGGGATCGGCTTCGCCATCCCAAAGGTGCGGAGGCAAGCACCGGTTTGGGTTCAAGTCGGACAGAATCAGACAACACAAGGCCGCTTCGATCGCGCCGGCCGCGCCCAGGCAATGGCCGGTAGCCGGTTTGCTCGAGCCGCAAGCGGTGATGTTTCCGAATAATTGGCCGACGGCCAGGCTTTCCATCGCGTCGTTTTGCCAAGTGGCCGTGCCGTGTAGATTGATGTAATCCACTTGTCCAGCAGCCAGGTCGGCGTCCTTTAGCGCGGCCAGCATTGCCGCGCGGGCGCAACTGCCATCCGGGCGTGGCGCGGAAATATGATAGGCATCCGAACTGGTCCCGACTCCCAACAGGGCTAAATTCGCCGGTTCCCGAGTCATCAAAAACAGCGCCGCGCCCTCGCCGAGCACAGTGCCGTTGCGGTTTTTGCTGAATGGATTGCAGTCGGTCTTGCTCAGCGCGCCCAACGCGGCAAAGCCTTCTAGCGTGGTTCTGCATAGGCTGTCCGCGCCGCCCACCAACACCGCATCGCATAAGCCCAAGCGTATTAAGCGGCGAGCCGAGGCCAAGGCATTGGCGCTGGAAGAACAGGTGGTCGAAACCGTGTAGGCCGGGCCTTTAATGCCCAGATAGCGAACCAGAAATTCCACGGCCCCTCCCAGCTCCTGTTGCTTGTAATGGTAGCCGGACGGCATTTGCCCGGTTTTACACAATACATTAACGGCATGTTCGCCCTCGGCGATGCCCGAGGTGCTGGTGCCGATTACCAAGCCCATGCGCTCGGAACCGTAAGCCGCGATGGCCGCGGCTATCGACCGCTCGATCTGTTTCAGAGCCGCCAACAGCATGCGGTTGTTGCGGCAGGCATACTGATGCAGATTTTGCGGGATAGAAGGCAACTCGGTTTGTACGCCGAATGCGGGAATATCTGAAGCCAGCCAGCCAGCCGGTGCCGGTTGAATGCGCCGGCCCGCCAGCCATGCCGTCAACACATCGGCTTTGTTGGCACCCAGGGCGCAGATTATGCCTAAGTCTTGTAAATACAAGCCTGATCTCCGTGGGAAATCCGCTTCACAACGGCGGACATAGGTCGGCGATAGCCTCGATTTTTTGCGCGCAACGTTGTGTGAGCGGATTGGTCCGGTCCCAGGCATAGCCGGCCAGGATGGCACTGATCATGGCCTTGATATTGGCCAATTGACGCTGTTCGAAGATGATGCGCTGGAAACTTCCGGCATACCAGGCGTCGACATAAGCTCGAAATACCTCGATACCTTGCCGCAAGGTTTGTTCATACTCAACTTGCCAGTCCACTTCCTGGCCTTGCAATTGCCTGTCGACCAGCGGTACGGCCAGGGACGCCGATTTCAAGGCAATGCTCACGCCGGACGAAAACACCGGGTCCAGGAATTCGCCGGCATTGCCTAGCAACACAAAGCCTTGGCCTTGCAGCTGTTTGACATTGGCCGAATAGCCGCCGATTTGATTGGTTGGAGTATCGAAGTTACTGTTGCTTAACAGTTCCGCCAAGCGAGGCTCCTCCATCACAATTTCGCGCAATATTTGCAAGGGATCGCCGGTTCGGTCATCCGTAAAACCTTGCGGCATCACCACGCCCAGCGAACTTCTGCCGTTGCTGAACGGAATCAGCCAATACCAGACTTCATGGAACTTGGGATGAATGGCGATCAGTATCTTGTTACGATCATAATTGTCGACGGCTATCTTGTCCTCGATGTGAGTGAACAATGCGCGGCGCGGCGCCAGAGAAGACGGTGTCTCCAGATCGAGCAAGCGCGGCAATACTCGGCCGAATCCGCTGGCATCCAGTACCATCGACGCGGTCCAGTCGCGCTGCCCGCCGTTTTTGTCGACACTGGTCAAGCGGGCCCGGCCCGGCGTATCGAAGTCGGCCGCCACGATGCTGTGTTGATAGTGAATCGGCACTCCTGCTTGTTCGGCGCTATTGGCCAGAATCTGATCGAAACGGCCGCGAGGAACTTGATAAGTGGTGCCCCAGCCGGGCGTGAATTTTTCGGTGAAATCAAATTCCGTCAGTTTGCCGGCATGCGAAAATGCCGCGCCGTTTTTGAACTGGAAGCCTTCCGCCGTCACCGGCTCCAGCATTTCGGCCTGTTCCAGAAATTCCATGCATTGCGGCAGCAGGCTTTCTCCGATCGAAAAACGCGGGAAGCGTTCCTTCTCCAGTACCACGACTCGCCGCCCAAGCAGTTTCAGCATCCGCGCGGCGACGCTGCCGGCCGGGCCAGCACCAATAATCAATACATCCGCATCCATTGTGTCCATGGTCCTCGGGTCCGGTTAAAATGATGTCCAACCTAATTTTAGCTCAAGGTCTCTTTCAGGGTTCGATTCATGCTCAGTTTTCCGCAACATCCCACCACTCCCCCTGTTATGCGGCCGACCGAGCACCTGCCGTTTGCCGTGTATCGGGGCAGGGTAGTCAGCCGGGGAAACTTTTGGGCCGATGTAAAGGAGCTGGCTGCGTGCTTGCCCGACCGGCCCTATCTGTTCAATTTATGCGAAAACCGTTATCTGTTTTGTCTGTGCTTGCTGGCGGCGGCTGTTCGCGGGCAGGTTTGCCTGCTGCCGCCTTCCAACCAGTTGGCGGTGGTTCGGGAAATCTTAGCCGATTATCCCGATGCTTATCTCGTCAGCGAACAAGATCCCGGTTTGCCGGATCTGGCATGGTTCGGGCCAAAACAACCGAGGTCCGAGGATATAGCCGAGGAGGCCGCCATCGATTGGCCTCGAGGTCGGTTGATTGCCTTCACTTCGGGTAGCACCGGCAAGCCCAAGCCTTGCGTCCATAGTCTCGAAACTTTCAGGGTTTCGGCCGAGATGGCCGTGCGCAGTCTAGGGCTTGAGCGGCAAACGTTGTTGATGCTTTCCACCACGCCGCCTCAGCATATGTACGGCCTGGAAACCTCGGTATTTTGGCCATTGTTTTCCAACCTGATCTTGCATGATACCAAGCCCTTCTTCCCGGAAGACGCGCGCCATACGGTAGAAACCGCCGCTTGGCCTACCATGCTGCTGACCACGCCCACGCACTTGCGTTCCTTGGTAAAAACCAGCGGCCCGTGGCTCAATTTGGCCGGCGTGATCTCGGCAACCGATACCTTGTCGGAGAAGCTGGCCGCCGAAACTGGCGCAATTTTAGGGCAATACCCGCGTGAAATCTACGGCAGTACCGAGACCCTGTCATTTGCCAGTCGACAAACACGGTCCGAAAACCCGTGGACACCCTATGCGGGCAGCCGACTGGTCCTGGACCATAGCGGCCATACCTACCTGGAATCGCCGCATTTGCCGGTTCCGGCGCTTCTGCAAGACAGGATGAGAATCAATGCGGACGGCGGCTTTGAGGTGCTGGGCCGGCGGCGGGACATGGTCAAGATCGGCGGCAAGCGCGCGTCCCTGGCCGAATTGAACCGTAGGCTGAAGGATATAGACGGGGTGGAAGACGGTTTTTGCTTTATTCAGGGGGATGGGCCCGGAGAAGGCCGGCTGGCGGCCGTAGTGGTCAGCCGGCTCGATAAACAGACGATACGCTTAGCGCTTCAGCCTTATCTGGATCAGGTTTTTCTACCCAGAAAAATTCTATATGTGGACGCCATTCCCCGCAATCAGGCGGGTAAACTACTGAACTCGGAGATGGAAAAATTATTGGCCGGATTGGTTTAGAGGGTGAGACTATACTATAAGCGCAACCTGGCGCAGACTACCAGTCTTTATGGCTTTCAGCGCCATCGCCGGTAAAAAAATCGGTGTTTGCCGCTTAGGGGCCAGGGGCGATTGTCATTGGCTTCTATTAATTACGCTCGTGGTTTACAATCTTTAATGAGGGTAAAAGCTAAATAGAACCAAGATGGAGTGCTATAATCAAGCCGTGCCCTTTTGGGTTTTTGCCATCGGAATCAATAACTATCCGAATGATGTTGAATTGGGAAATTATGGATGCTGAAACATAATGTAGAAAATCATAGTAATGAGCAGGACGAGGTGGAACTGTCTCGACGCAGTTTTTTCGGGCGTCTGGCTGTCGGCGCTTTTTTATCGATAGGGATACCCGGCGTGGTTCATGCCGCAAAAAGCGAGTCTGTAAAAGCGGATAAAAACCATCGATTGGCACACTCGGCCAAGACTGCCGTGCGCTTGCCTAAGCACAGCGCGCTTAAGGCCGATAGGTCGGCGCACCAAACCGGTAAATCTCGGTCCGCTAAATTGGCTCAAGCCGGCAAATCAAGTAAAAACGCCGGGACCAATAACCATAAATCCGCTGCCGTTAAACAGGGGCATATACAGGCCGCGCATGCCGATCATAATGCGCGGCACAACACCCGGGTGCGCGATGTTTTCACCGGTAAAAAACAGACAGTCAATACCGCATCCAACCATGACCGCCACAATCATCATGCCGGCGGTAGAGTGCATTCGATTATTCAACCCGGTCAAAAAGAGCCGATTATCCAGCCCGCGCAAGAGCCGCTGTTTTTAGCGGATCACGGCCGTTTCGCGACCCACCGTTCGTTGGCATTTCAAAATCCGCACACCGGCGATAAGTTGACACTGACTTATTTCGAAAAAGGCCGTTATCTGAATGATGCGTTGGAGGAAATAAACTTTTTGCTACGTGATCACCGCACGGACGATGTACATGCCATCGATCCAGGGCTGCTGGATCAATTACACGATTTGAAACAAATGCTGGGTTTACATCAACCGTTCGACGTGATTTGCGGTTATCGTTCGCCTTTGACTAATGCCAAGCTCCATGCCGAACATTCCGGCGTGGCCAATAACAGTTTTCATATGTATGGCCGGGCAGTCGATATTCGCATCGAACGTTTCGATTTGCGTCGTATCCACAATGCGGCGGTAGCCATGCACCGTGGCGGAGTGGGCTACTATCCCGAGTCCAACTTTATTCATCTGGATACCGGAACCTTCAGAACCTGGTCGTTGTAATGCACTCAGCCATAAAAAAGCGCCTTGAAAGGCGCTTTTTTGTTTTCGAATTTTATGTGCTACGGATTGGCTGCCGCATCAATGGTTTTGCTCGCCACTAACTGATTATTCGGACTCGAATAGGCCGTGGCGGGAGTTTGTAGTTTGAGCAGGGCCTTTTTCAATTGCTCATCTTGTCCATACACGTCAGGGTAGAAACGCAATTGATTTTCGTGGTCGACAAAGGTGGTTGCGTAATAAAACAACACGGGTACCGCGCGTTTTAGCGTCACATGGCGGGTTTTAGGCGCGGACATCGCTTGTTTGATGGTTTCCTTGTCCCAGCCTTCCTGATCACCCAGCACGAATTCGGCCAGTCGTTCCGGTTCCGACACCCGAACACAGCCGTGGCTTAGATCGCGGCGCGGCCGATTGAACGCGGCCCGACCGGGGGTGTCGTGTAAATACACGTCCGCCGTGTTCGGGAACACGAATTTAACCCGGCCCAATGGGTTTTTCTTACCGGGGCGTTGCCGAGCGCGAGTGTAACTGCCGCCGCCTTGTTCTTCACTGTTTTGATGCCGAATCAGTTCTATTTCCTGGCTGGCCAGATAGCCTTCATTGTTTGCTGTTTTCGGCAAGATTTCCTTTTTAAAGATCGTTGTCGGAATATTCCAATACGGCATGAATTCCAAATATTTCATTTCTTCCCACAGGACCGGAGTCTGCTTATCAGGCGCTTTACCGACGATGACTTTCATGTTGAGCGGGTTTGGGTCGTCGGTCGAATTGAAGGCCCACAATTCGAACGCGGGTATGTTGACCAAGATCATCGGGCCGTCTGTAGGGTCAGGAATCCAGCGGGCACGCTCCATGGCGAGTTCGATTTGAGCGATTTTTTCTTGGGCCGATTGGTTGAATAAGGCGGCGGTGGCAGGGCCAATTACACCATCGGTTTTCAGTTCCTGTTGTTGCTGCACTTTTTTGACGGCGGCCACCAAATCGCCGTCGTAGGTGTTGCTAACCGTGTCGATGTTTTCGCCTATTGCGCCCATGGCTCGCAGGCGTTGGCGCAAGTAAGCAATTTGCGGATGCTTATCGCCTGGTCGCAACACCTTGTCGGGTTTAAATTCGTCTGCTTCGGCTTGATCACCCAGCTGCTGCAAACGGTTCAAAATTTGTTTGAGTTGCCGGTACTGCCTGGCTTTAGGCTCAAACTGGATGACCAGTTCGGTTAAAGTTTCTGACGACAGGTGTTGCTTCAGCAAGCCGACCAGATCTAAAGGCGGTTTTGGCGCGATATGTACCGGATATTGCACATCGCGCGGATCGACTTGGCCTTGCCGCAAATCGTGCAGGTAGCGGACCAAGGACACCGTCAAGGCCACGTCGTAACTGGCTGTCGTGCTGCTCTCGGGATTGTGGTCACCGATCCATTTCCGGAGCCGGTCGACATCATAGTTGAGCGGATTTAACGCATCGTTCGGCGCGTCGCTTATTATGCTTAATAAGTCGTTCAAATTTTTTCATGGCTATGAACTTACCACAGGTTACCCGATCTGAATTTTAGTGGGATATTCTGGAGAGCGGTCATGCAAGCAAAGATCACGAGTTTTTGGGAGTGGCAACAGCACTTTGCCGATGAAAAAAGTTGTCTTCAAGCCATCATCAACCTCAGGTGGCCTGAAGGGTTTTGCTGTCCACGCTGTGGCCATCAGAAAGGTTGGTTGCTCCAGACACGACATGTCTACGAATGTGCAGTTTGTCATCATCACACATCGGTGACAGCCGGCACCTTGTTTCACAACACCAAATTACCGCTCGTGAAATGGTTTTGGAGTCTTTATTGGGTATCGTCGGACAAGGGTAGTATCTCCGCATTGCGGCTGACCAAACTAATTGGTGTTTCCTGGCTGACGGCGCAACGGCTGTTGAGAAAATTACGCACGGCCATGGGTGATCAGAATAATCTGTACAAACTAAGCGGCATTATCGAATTCGATGATGCCTTTATCGGCGGCAAACGTGCCGGTAAACGCGGGCGAGGCGCCGCCGGTAAAACCACTATTTTAGTGGCTTGCGAACATAATGATGGTAAGCCCGGCTTTGTGGCTATGAAGGTGGTTGAGCAGGTGACGCACGAGAGTGTTAGAGCATTCGCCCAACAAACGCTTGCCCCAGGCCAAACCCTGCATACCGATGCGCTGGCTGCGCTCAATGTGCTGGCCGAGGAACATCACCATATCGCCAAGGTAACCCCTCCTGAAATGGCGAGTGAATGGTTACCTTGGGTTCATGTGGTCATCAGTAACCTTAAAAGCTATTTGCTGGGTACTTACCATGGTGTGTCAGGTAACTATGTACAGGAATATCTCGACGAATTTTGCTATCGGTTGAATCGACGATTTTGGGAAAACCAGATTCCTAACCGATTACTCACGCTATGCGTCACACATGACCCGGTATTTCTTCAACCTGCAACTTGTTCATAGCCATTAATTTTTTTCGGAGCGATTGGCGGTAAACCAGATCGGTTGAAAGGCAGTGCTTTGATAAATTTGGCTAACAAGCTCGCTGACGCGGCTGAAATCGGCGCGCAATAGTAATGGATGTTGCTTGCCGAGCAAAATGGCGCCAATTGGATTGTCGGCCGGAATAGGATTAGGCTTCACAAGCTCCGGAAGGCTAACGATTGCAGGAACGCTGGCTTCAACCGCGGCAACGGGCGTGTCCGTATTCAATCCAGACGCTGTCGCGGCATAGGGAAAGGCTGCCAATGCAAACCAAGCATACCTGTGGTGTGAATATTTTTGGGCGTGCGGCTTCGTTATCATCGTTACGCGAATGAAATTCCTGGTTTAACGTTATCGTATGCCTAGCAGTTTTCGCCGGCCAAGCTAGCCGGCATCGTCATGTTCTGATTTTACCCTGTTCAGACCATAATTGAAGCATTAAACCAACGAGAGGAAACAATCAGGCTGGTTTTGTGGCCCCTGGCCGTGTGAAAATCCGGTAGGGTAAAGGGGCAAACATCGCCAACTTGGGTGATTTATGGATTTACCCCATCCAAAAAACTGTCGTTGATTGTTGTTGACTGAGCGGAGTCGAAGTTAATTATTGGCTTCGAATCCGCCCAGCGAACGGTCTATTTGGCATCGACCATGGGTACAAGCTTTCCCCCAAATAGCCTTACCGGTCATCTAAACTGCAAACAGTTTCTGAATCGAGATAGGCCTCAATGGCTGAAAGTGGGGCCGAAACTCACAGCCGCACCCGAGAGACACGATGATAAAAACATGTTTTTCGGCATGGCGCTACCCTACCGGAATTTCCTGAAAAAATGAACAAGAAGTTTTTCATCGCCGATTACTTTGGACAATAATCAGTCCTTGTTTTTTGCCAAGGTTTTTCCTAAGCTCTGTTGAAACTATTCTCATGGAAGACAATCAATGCGCGGCGTTCACACCGAATCCAAAAATGAAACTTATGATGTGATCGTTATCGGCGCCGGGATCGGCGGTTTGAGCGTGGCCGCATTGTTGGCGAAGGCCGGCAAGTCGGTGCTGCTGGTTGAGCGGCATGACAGGCCGGGTGGTTATGCCCATGGCTTCAGGCGGCGGGATTTTCATTTCGATTCGGGCGTGCATCTGGTCAGTGGTTGCGGCCCCGAAGGCTATAGCAACGGCAGTACCATCAACAAGATCAACCGAGCGGTGGGCATCGATCCACAGGCTATCTTTCTGCCTATCCATTCTTATGCGCGCGCGGTTTTTCCTGAGTTCGAAGTGCCGTTGCGGACCGGTGAGGCGGCTTTTGCAGCCGGATTGACCGAACATTTTCCACGCGAAAAAGACAATCTGCTAGCGCTGATCCGGCTATGTCGGGTGCTGGCCGAAGAGTCCATGCTGGCGGAAGAGGTACTGGATCAGGGCAGGTCGGCCCGCGTTTCGCCGGTACAAGTCTTGGCGAATCTGTTGCGCTACCGCCGCACCAGTTTGGCCGAGGTGCTGGATGAGTTTCTGGTCGATAATCGCTTGAAGAGCGCATGCGCATCGCTGTGGCCCTATTTAGGCTTGCCGCCTTCCAAGCTATCCTTTCTGTATTGGGCCAGCATGATGGCGGGCTATACCTATGAAGGCGGTTTTTATTGCCGGGGTAGTTTTCAGGTGTATGCCAATCGGCTGGCCGAAGCCATTGAAGGGCTCGGTGGCGAGGTATTATTGAACGCCAGCGTGCGTAAGATCAGCGTCGAACAAGGTAAAGTTTGCGGCATCGTACTGGAAAATGGCCAAGTGATCCGGGCCGGGACGGTGGTTTCGAATATCGATGCCCGCCTGACCGCCGACCTGCTGATCGGGCGGGAGCATCTGCCGCCAGGCCATTGCGAAGGCCTGGAAAAGCTGAGTCCTTCCTTGTCGATCTTCGCAGCCTATGTGGCTACCGATTTGCCGCTTGCCGAGCAAAGCCATAGCCATGAGTCCTTTTTCTACGAGTCCTTCGATCACGAGGCTGGTTACGCACTGACACAACAAGGTCAATCCAATTGGTTTTCGGCTACCTTGCCGTCCTTGGCCGATCCGTCCCTGGCTCCCGAGGGCCGGCATATTATGTTGTTGACCACTCTGTGCCAATTTCAGACCGGATCGTCATGGCGCCAAGCCAAACAAGAATTTCAGCAGCGATTGTTGGAAAAAGCCGAGCGTTATTTCCCCGGCCTCAATCGGCATTTATTATTGGTGGAGTCCGGCTCGCCCAGAACCCTGGAGCGCTACACCCTCAACCAGCATGGGGCGGCCTACGGCTTCGCGCCCACGCCGGATCAGATTGGTCCGAATCGGCCCGGCGTGCGTGGCGTGTTGAATGGGCTGTATCACACCGGACATTGGACCCGGCCGGGCGGCGGCGTGGCCGGGGTCAGCGTCTCCGCCCAATTGGCCGCGCAAGCGATATTGGATATGCCCAGGCAGCAGGATTTCTGGACATTCCTGGGGCTGGAGGTTTGAAGCAAGGCCATGGGCAGCATCAGCAGCGTCGAAGCCAAGGTTGGGTTATCGCTGGCATCTTATGGTTTTTAGTTTATTGGATGGCCTTTTTGCGCATGTAGGCATAATTCACCACTATTTTCCAATAGTGGCCAGTACCGAAGTCGACCGAGTCCCAAGCAGCAATCTTGGAAACTTCGGTGTCGCCGTCGCTAAAGGAATAATAGCCTATGCTATCGTCGTCAGTCAGCATCAGCCTGGCGAAAGCCTGCAGGGACGGCGAACGGTTGCTGGCCGGGTCGATAAACAGATTGGTGGCAATGTAATCGGGCGATTCGTCATAGATAATCAGCCCGTCGTTGCGCATGATCCAGACATCCCTGGGATGAGTATCGGACTTGGTGTTGAGAGGAAAAAAATCAGGCAGCACTTTTTCAGGATATAGGCGTGCTTCGAGGTAGTGAGTAATAACATCGTCTTGTGCTACGGGGGCACGAAAAACCAGTGCCAATCGATTGTTTTCTATTTGGGCAATGGGTCTTGCTAGTTGTTGTGCATTATTATCGCCATCCTTGCTAAATGCGGTCGAAATTTCGGAGGCGTCGAGTAGGGTAAAGGACTCGAATTTTGGATATTGAATGTGCAATTGGGCCAACACTTGCTTCGCTGATTCCGGGTCCGAGACATTGATCTGAGCCGCAGCCTGATTTAGTCCGGAAAATAGCCTCTCTGTTCCGGATGAAATGGTTTTGGCGATCGCCCGTGCCTGTTGCTGCGCCCGTTCGCCGAAAGCCGTTACAATGACCAGAGATTCCTCGGCTTGCGTTTTAGCCTGTTCCATTTGTTTGGCATAGTAAATCGAAAAGCCGGCACCGCCGATCACGGCCATCAATAGCAAGCCGGCCATCACGATCATGGTCTTGTTTTGCGCCAGAAAGCGGCGTAATAACTCCTGTTTGGAATAGGCGTAGATATTGACTATGCGGCCCTCCCGAAAAGCTTTTAATTGGGTGGCCAATTCGCCGGCATCGGCGAACCGTTCCTCGGCTTGTTTACGCATGGCTTTTTCGCAGATGGCAACCAGTTCGGGCGGCGCGGATGGGTTGGCTTGCTTGACCGACGGCGACGCGTGGGGTAATTCGATCTGCCTTTGAATGTCGGTTACCGATCCTCGATAGGGTAGGCTGCCGGCCAGTATGCGGTATAGGATGACGCCGAGGCTGTAAACGTCGCTGGTCTTGCCGGCTTGGCCGGTGAATTGTTCGGGGGCCATGTAGGCCGGAGTTCCCAAGACTTCGGACGTGGTGTTGTCGCTCAAGGTGTGGCGTTGGTGAGTTAGAACTTCGCGATAAAAATAGGTGTTGTCGTTGTCCTCGAGTACCTGGGCCAAGCCCCAATCCAGAATGATGGTCTCGCCGAAACCACCGACTATGATATTGCCGGGTTTCAGATCCCGGTGAATGACGCCCTTGGAGTGGGCATACGCCACCGTGTCGCAGACGGCGATCAAGTTGTCCAGTAGTTTGAGGCGATGGGTAAACGCCGTTTCGGAACCTGTTTGAGCGCAATTTTTAATCAACTGCTCCAGCGTTTCGCCCTTGACGTAGCGCATCACATAATAAGGCTGTCCATCGTTGCGCCGGCCCAGTTCATAGACCGGCACAATGCCCGGATGTTCGAGCTTGCCGGTAATCTTGGCTTCGTGTACAAATGTGTTGGCGACTTCGATATTCGAGGGGGTGTTAATGGTATATGCATCCAGCAGTTCCTTGACCGCCACTCTTCTACCGATAGTTTCATCATAGGCTAGGTGGACCCGGCCTATACCGCCTTGATCGATCATATCCAAAACCGTCAGATGGCTGGGAAATCGTGAATTGTTTTGCCGTGCTTCGGTCGAGGTTGCGACCAGTGTGTCAGGGCGCAGTAGCGTCAGATCATCGTCGGGTAATGGGGCGTCCGGAACGGGAGTTTGGGTAGGCATGATGTGTTTCGATTGGAGATTATGCTGGGTACATCAAATCCGGAGGGCAGGATCGGGTCCTGATGGGCGATACTTAGGTGATTTTTGAGAAAGTTTGTACCCATTGCCGGTGCCAAATAAGTCGTTCGTTGAGCGGAGTCGAAGCGAACGGTTGACTTCGACTCCGCTCAGTCAACGGCAAATTGCTTGGATTGGGTACATTTATTGCCATAAATCGCCTTAGTTTGAAGATTGTTCATTCTATAGTCTGCCGCTGTCTCGGTCGGATGTGCCCAGGCGGTATTCCATGGTTCAATGGAGGCTAGAGACCTAACGAAGTTATCGGCGCTATACCGTTGCCATGCGGGGTTAAATGTAAAACCCTTGCTTTAAGCCGATTTTCGCGGCTAGGCCCCGCCGATGCATCATGCTGGCATGCCATTAAAAATACGGTCTATTTAATGCTGTCTCTATCAACGCCGCGAGGTTATTTCAGCTCGTCCAGAAGGGCTTGCGCGGCTTGTTGTTGCTCCGCAGTGCCTTTTTTCAGCACTTCCTCCGCAATGGCTTTTGCCGCGGCGGCATCACCCATGTCGATATAGGCCTTCGCCAGATCGATTTTGGTTTCGAATTCGTCCATATCGGTCAGATCGGCCACGCCAAGATCAACGTCATCGTCAATACTCAGGCTGCTTGGGGCGTTAAAATCGAAGTTGAAGTCGAATTCATCCGGCGTATCGATGGCATTGTTATTGGTGGCTGGCCCGACCTGATCGGGTTTATCCTTGGTGCTAAGCGATTCAAACTCAGGAAAATCAAAGCTTTCCAGGCTGGCCATGTCCAAGGGCTCTTCAAGCGAAGCTTTGGTGTCGGCCAAGGGCGTTCCGTCTTCGGAGGATGGCTCGGTAGATTCAAGGTCAAAGTTGAAGTCAAAACCTTCCAGGGTGTCGGCTGCTTTTTCTTCCGCGGTATCCGCCGGTTTGGGTGCGGTCTGGGCGAGACTGCTTAGATCGAAGTCAATTGATTCAATGTCGGGAGCCGCCTCGCGGATTGTTGCTTGTTCGGTGTCGGCTTTGCCGGAGAATGCACTCAGGTCAAAGTCCAAGCTATTGTCATCGGCTGGCGTTTCTTCGGGGCCAGTCAACTGCAGTTCGGCAAGCTCGGAATTGATGTCATCCATCAATGCCATATCGGGTAGCGACAGAGTATTCAGGTCGGCTAGATCGTCATGGCTTGATTCCTGGCCAAAATCCAAATCGTCCACGCTGTCGAAATGCGCCTGTTCGCTCGTTGGTGCTGCTTTCGCCGATGCGTGTGAGTCGCTAGTTTGGGGGGCCGAATGGTCGTGGCTAAAGTCCTTGGTCGTGCCGCCAAACAAGACTGATTCTGGAATGAGTTCCTTACCCATGTCGGTGACTTTGGTCCAGAACGGCCTATCGGTATTTTTACCGGCATCGGCCAATTCCTGGGCGTATTCCGCAAAGCGATCCTTATTCTCATTGGCGTAGAATATTTCCAGTAATTTCAGTTTGTATTCGTCTTTTTCAGGCTGATCCTTGATAGCGTGGCGAATCAGATCTTCAGCCTGCTGATAACGACCGTAGGCCAGGTAGACATCGGCTTCGGATAAGGGGTCGACTTCGCTTTGGTCAGTGTCGAAGGCTTCGAAATCGCTAGGGGTGAAATCGCTGATGAAGGAGCTTTCTCCCACGGTACCGACATCGTAAGCGCCGGTACTGCTCATATCCATTACGGGGACCGACAAACTGCTGTCCGAATCCGGCATTTTGATTTGGCTAGCCGACGCAAACATGCTTTCGGTATTGGTCTGATTCTCGATATTGCGTTTGCGCCACAACAACCAGCCGAGCAGACCGAGTATGCCGGCCCCCATACCACCCATTGCCAGATTGTAGAGAGGCGAGGAAAACAAGCCCTCTTCCGCTTCGACCGGCGCGGGTGTTATCGGTTTAGCCGGTTTAGGTTTTGGCTTCACCGGTGCCGGAGGCGTCGGTTGGACAGTGGGTGGTTGCGTAGCTACAACGGCTGGCGGTTGAACCGCTGGCTCCGCAGTTGTTTGGGGTTGTGTGGCCGGCGTGGTTTGCGGTTCCGGAGTCTGTGTAGGTGTCGGCCGCGTTAGGTTCTGCGCGCTGTCGGCGGCTTGCTGCGCGGCTTGTTTGTCGTTGCTTTGCAGGGCGGCCAGTTGTTGGTCTTTCAGCGCCAGTAACTGCTGCATCATGTTTAACTGTTGTTCGAGTCGATCTATCCGAGTTTGCAGTTCAACATCTTGACCAGTCGGAGATGTGCCTCCACCCGTGCTGGAAACATCGCCGGGTTCGCCGCTTTCTTGGCCTGGTTTGACCGGTTCATGGGTGTCGGTAATTTTTGCTTCGGTCGGAGCCACCAATTCCAGGGCTTTGGGGCTTGGGGCCACGGCTTTCGGCGCCGGAGGCGTTTGCTTACCACGGGGGCCGCCCGATTGCAGGATGGCGTCGGTTTCCGGAATTTTCAGCACCACGCCTTTTTTCAACGAATCAATATTGTTGCCGACAAATGCGTCGGGGTTGGCCTGATATAAAGCCCGCATCATTTGATTGGTGGGAACATTGCGTTCGCTACCCAGTCGTTCCGCAATGCGCCATAGGGTGTCGGCGGTCCGAGTCGGACCATATTCGCCGCTGGTCGGGGTTTGCGGCGTGATGTTGGAGGCCGTTTCGGTTCGGACGCTTCGTTTCTTGGCCGCGCGGGGTTTTCTGACCGGAGGTTGGTATTCGTCAAGCGCTTCGACTTGGTAAGGGCTGGCGGCCAAAGTCGGCATGACCGGCGCGCCGTATTCGGCGGGCGGGTCGATCAATACGGTAAATTCGCGAATTTGACTGCCTTGCGGCCAGTTGACTTCCAGCAAAAAATCCAGAAACGGCTCGGTGAGAGGTTCGCGGGAAGTGACTTTGATGATCACAGCGCCGTTGGATTGCACTACCGGTTCAAATTTGATTTTTGATAAGAAGTAATTCCAAGGTACGCCGGCTTTATCGAATTTTTCCGGTGGCGCCAGTCTGACGCTTATGTCGGCCGGGTTCTCGCCAGCAGCCAAATTCAACCGGATTTCGGCGTTAAGCCTTTGATTCAGAGCGGAATGTAATTGAATGTCGCCAATTCCTAACGGTTGTGCGCTCATTGGCGCCAGTAACGATACAACCGCTAAGGTTTTAGTTAAATTACTCACATTCTTTTCCTTCACTGGGATTACCTCGGAACTTTCGGACAGATGCATCAAATACGCTTGCTAATCTTAGACTAGATGTAATTTTTTACCAGCACCTCGGCTATCTGCACACTGTTAAGTGCCGCACCTTTTCGAACATTGTCGCCCACTACCCATAAGTCTATACCGTTAGGATGAGAGATGTCTTCACGAATCCGGCCGACATAGACATCGTCGTGTCCGGAAGACTCGGTTACGGCGGTCGGATAGCCGCCATCGACACGATCATCCAACACTGTCACGCCAGGAGCGGATTCCAATAATTCACGAACCCTTGCCACCGAAATTTTTTGTTTGGTCTCAATATGTACTGCTTCCGAGTGGCCATAAAATACAGGCACACGAACCGCCGTCGGATTCACCAGAATATCGGTATCGCCCATGATTTTTTGAGTTTCCCATACCATTTTCATTTCTTCCTTGGTATAGCCGTTGTCCATGAAAACATCAATTTGCGGCAATACGTTGAAGGCGATTTGTTTCGGATAAACACTGGCGCTGACCGGTTTTGCGTTCAGCAGATTGGCGGTTTGCGTCGCCAGTTCCTCAATCGCTTCCTTGCCAGTGCCTGACACTGCCTGATAGGTGGCTACGTTGATGCGGCTGATGCCGACTTCATCGTAGATCGGCTTCAAGGCGACCAGCATCTGAATAGTCGAACAATTGGGGTTGGCGATGATGCCACGATTTTTATAGTCGGCGACTTTTTCCGGATTGACTTCCGGTACGACCAAGGGAATATCGTCGTCATAGCGGAATTGCGAGGTGTTGTCTATTACCACGCAGCCGGCTGCGGCGGCTTTCGGCGCGTATTCGGCCGACACCGAGGCGCCGGGCGAGAACAGGCCGATCTGGACCTTGGAGAAATCAAAAGTCGCCAAGTCTTCAACTACCAGCGATCCGCCTTTGAAAGGAATACGCTTGCCGGCCGAACGCTCGCTGGCCAGTGCATAGACTTTACCGACCGGAAAATTACGCTCTTCCAAGATAGCGATCATGGTTTCACCGACCGCGCCGGTGGCGCCAACGACTGCGACATCATAGGTTTTTGACATGGAGTTATCCTTTTAAGGCGTTGAGTACGGCGTCGCCCATGCCGGAAGTGCTGACCTTGGTCATGCCTTCGGAATAAATATCCGCCGTCCTGACATTCGAGTCCAGCGCGGTATTGACGGCTTGCTCGATGCGTTCGGCGGCTTGGTTTTGATTAAAGGTGTAGCGTAGCATCATCGCCACCGACAATATTGTTGCCAATGGATTGGCGATGCCTAATCCCGCGATGTCCGGCGCCGAACCGTGAATCGGTTCGTACATGCCCTTACCGTTGGCGTCCAGCGATGCGGATGGCAACATGCCGATAGAGCCGGTCAGCATCGCGGCGGTGTCGGATAGAATGTCGCCGAACATATTACTGGTGACGATCACGTCGAACTGCTTTGGCGCCCGCACCAGTTGCATCGCGGCATTGTCGACATACATGTGGCTCAATGCGACATCGGGATATTCCTTGCCGACTTCGGTCATGACTTGCCGCCATAGTTCGGTGACTTCCAGTACATTGGCCTTGTCGACCGAACATAGCTTGTTATGGCGTTTTTGGGCAATCCGGAAGGCTGAATGAGCAATGCGGCGGATTTCCGATTCGCTGTAAATTTTGGTGTTGATACCGACCCGCTCGCCGTTTTCGGCGATATGCACGCCGCGTGGCTGACCGAAGTAAATGCCGCCGGTCAGTTCGCGCACGATCATGATGTCCAGGCCGGATACCACTTCCGGTTTCAGGGTCGATGCATCAACCAATTGCGGATACAGAATCGCCGGACGCAGATTCGAGAACAGGTTCAGTTCCGCGCGGATGCCCAATAAGCCTCGCTCGGGACGTACCGCATGCGCCAGCGGTTCCCATTTAGGGCCGCCGACCGCGCCCAGTAATACTGCATCGGCGTTTTTGCACAGATTTAGGGTTTGTTGCGGCAGTGGTGTGCCGAAAGCGTCATAAGCCGCGCCGCCGACCAGTGCATTCTCGAATACCAGACCTAGGTTCATGTCGGTGTTCAGAAAACTCAAAACCTTGATAGCTTCGGCGACGATTTCCGGGCCTATGCCGTCGCCGGCCAGGACTGCAATTTTTTTGGGCATTTTTTTACCTTTCAATGGAACTTATGCGTCTTTGAACAACCAGGGAGCACGTTTGGCGCGTTCGGCTTCATAGGTTTTAATTTTGTCGGCATGCTGCAGCGACAGCGCAATATCGTCCAGGCCGTTCAATAAACGATATTTGCGGGTTTCATCGATATTAAAACCGATGATTTTACCCGAAGGCGTTGTAATCGTTTGTTGCTCTAAATCAATAGTTAATTGATAACCGTCGTTTAATTCGTCGAATAGGCTGTTGACGTCATCGTTAGGCAACACGATTGGCAGGATGCCGTTCTTGAAGCAGTTGTTGAAGAAGATGTCGGCAAAGCTCGGCGCGATGATCGCCCGGAAACCGTAATCTTCCAGCGCCCAAGGCGCATGCTCGCGCGAGGAGCCGCAGCCGAAGTTTTCGCGGGTCAGCAGGATTTGCGCGCCTTGATATTGAGGCTGATTCAGCACGAAGTCCTTATTTAATGGACGGTTGGTGCAATCCATGTCGGGCTCGCCGTGATCCAGATAACGCCATTCGTCGAACAAATAGGGGCCGAAGCCGGCGCGGCGTATCGATTTTAAAAACTGCTTGGGGATGATCGCGTCGGTATCGATATTCGCTCTGTCCAAGGGCGCAACCAAAGCGGTCAAGGTAGTAAAGGCTTTCATGCGACGTCCTCCGCAATGTTGACAAAATGACCGGCAATCGCCGCCGCCGCGGCCATGGCTGGGCTGACCAAGTGGGTGCGGCCGCCGTAGCCTTGCCGGCCTTCAAAGTTGCGATTCGATGTCGATGCGCAATGCTCGCCGGCTTCCAGGCGGTCGGCGTTCATTGCCAGACACATCGAGCAGCCGGGATCGCGCCATTCGAAATCGGCGGCGGTGAAGATTTTGTCCAGGCCTTCCGCTTCGGCTTGTTGCTTGATCAAACCCGAGCCGGGTACGATCAACACTTGTTTGACGGAAGCCGCTTTTTTGCGGCCTTTAATCACAGCCGCCGCCGCGCGCAAGTCTTCGATCCGCGAATTGGTGCAAGAACCGATAAAGACTTTATCCAACTTGATGTCGGTGATTTTTTGACCGGCTTGTAAACCCATGTATTGTAAAGCCCGTTCGATGCTTTGGCGTTTGGTTGGGTCTGCTTCCTGCGCAGGATCGGGTACGTTGGCATCGACTGCCACCACCATTTCCGGCGAAGTGCCCCAGCTGACTTGTGGTTTTATCCCGGCGGCATCAATATTGATGACTTTGTCGAATAAATCGCCGCTGTAGCTGTCGGAGCGCAGATTTTGCCAATAGCGCACCGCCATGTTCCAGTCGTCGCCTTTGGGCGCGTAAGGGCGGCCTTGGTAATAATCGATAGTAGTATCGTCTACCGCGATCAAGCCGGCGCGGGCGCCAGCTTCGATGGCCATGTTGCAGACCGTCATCCGGCCTTCCATCGACAAAGACCAAATCGCGTCGCCGCCAAACTCGATGGTGTAACCGGTGCCGCCGGCGGTACCGATTTGGCCGATGATGGCCAACACGATGTCCTTGGCGGTGACGCCCGGACCAGTCTTGCCGTTGACTTTAATCAACATGTTTTTGGCTTTTTTCTGTGCCAGACATTGGGTCGCCAGCGCATGCTCGACTTCCGATGTGCCGATACCGAACGCCAAAGCCGCCGAAGCGCCATGAGTCGAGGTATGAGAATCGCCGCAGACTATGGTCATGCCGGGCAGCGTAGCGCCTTGTTCCGGGCCGATGACGTGGACGATGCCTTGGCGAATGTCGGCCATGTCGAATTCGGTAATGCCGAATTCTCTGCAGTTGTTTTCCAGGGTTTCGACTTGCAAACGCGAAACCGGATCGGCGATGCCCTTGTCGCGGTCGGTGGTCGGCACGTTGTGGTCCGCCACCGCCAGATTTCTGGCGATGCGCCAGGGTTGGCGATGGGCCAGACGCAAGCCGTCGAAGGCTTGCGGCGATGTCACTTCGTGCAGCAATTGCCGGTCGATGTAAATCAGGCATGAGCCGTCGTCTTCGGTATGGACGACATGGTCGTCCCAGAGTTTGTCGTATAAGGTTTTACCTGCCATTTTGGTTTCTCTTTAGGTAGGGTACGCACCGCGTACCGAAAGCTAAAGGTACGCGATGCGTACCCTACGATGGTTTAATTCAACACCGCGAATACTTTGTCGGTGATTTCGCCGACAGAGCCGACGCCGGCGATAGTTGAAAATTTGGCTTTTTGACCGGGCGCGGAATAAAAGCCGACCAGCGGCTTGGTTTGTTCGTGGTAGACGGTCAGACGTTTACGCACGGTCTCTTCCTTGTCGTCGTCACGCTGGATTAGCGCTTCGCCGGTGACGTCGTCCAATCCTTCCACTTTCGGCGGATTGAATACCACATGATAAGTACGGCCGGAAGCCAGATGCACGCGTCTACCGCTCATGCGTTTGATGATTTCCTCGTCTTCGACGGCGATTTCCACCACATAATCCAGCTCGACACCCATGTTTGCCAAGCCTTCGGCCTGGGCAATCGTGCGCGGAAAGCCGTCCAGCAAGAAACCGTTTTTGCAATCGTCCTGGGCGATGCGTTCCTTGATCAAGCCGAGGATAATCTCGTCGGACACCAGGCCGCCGGCATCCATGACTTTTTTGGCTTCGATACCTAGCGGAGTACCTTCGCGGACGGCGGCGCGCAGCATGTCACCGGTGGAAATTTGCGGAATGGCGAATTTTTCGGTGATGAATTGGGCCTGTGTGCCTTTACCCGAACCAGGACTACCTAACAGGATAATACGCATATCAATAACTCCGGTGCATGAATGCGGCTTTTTGCCGTCTATATTAATAGTTTGGTGTCCGCAGCGGATCAGGCTACGGAAGCCGTTAAAAAATCGGGCATTTTAGCGCAAACCTTATAGGAATGCCGTTAAATGTTGGTTTTTGGCTGTAGGTTGGGGACTTGTATTTTATATGCAAGTGTCTTTGGTGGGGCGTAGGCTTTTGTTTTATGGGTGTCGCTATCGCGACGGATGATTTAAAGTCGGTTCCCGCACCGACAGGCGGGATACTTTCTTTTGTTTCGCCAAAAGAAAGTATCCAAAGAAAAGGCGACCCGGATTCCGCCAGATTCCTGCGCGTCTTGCTTTTGCCGAGGGTTTTCGAAGGGCCATCCCTGGCCCTGCGAAAACGAGCGGCATCCATTCCGCTCCCCTGCGGGCTTATTTCGCCAAAAGCTGCGATGCTCGGGGCGGAATAACGGGAAATACACCTTCGGAATGCGTAGGGTGGGCACGGCTTTTTCGTGCCCACGAGAACACGTCATTCTCCCGCAACCAAATTATCATCCACGTTACCGCCTCCCCAATCCAATGGATAAACCCCTTGTTCAGCATATCGATGAAAAGTCGAATACGGCCAATCGGTAACCTGCCGGCAATGCCCATGCTTGACCGGATTGAAATGAATATAATCCATATGCCGTTCGAAATCGTATTCGTCCCGGATTTGGTGCTCCCAATACCCGCGCTGCCATAGCGTCGATTCCCGATGTTTTTGTTTCGAAGGGCCAATCCAATCGCCGCGCCGATAATCCTTCGCACACTTCACGCTCACCTGCCGTTTGGTCACAGCCCAACGTGTGGCAAAATCCGCGTCGCCGGGCGGCAAAGTCCAGATAGCATGCAAATGGTCGGACAACAACACCCAGGCATCGATGGTGAACGGTCGTTTGGCGCGCACCGCCGCAATCGCCTTGCGCAAGGCCTCGCGTATCGGCGCATCGCACAAAATCGCTTGCCGCCGATAGGTCACCACCGTAAAGAAATACGTTGCACCGGGTGTTTGGGAGCGGCGGTAACGGGACATTGTTTTCGGTTGTATTTGTGAGGGTTAATTCAAACGTTATGGTTTATTCCGCGTGGGCACAAAAAGCATGTGCCCACCCTACGCCTGCTTTTCATTAGATGCGCCTTTTATCGTCGGTAGCGTCCTGCAACACAATTACAATTCCTGGCTTTCAAAATCCTTTAATAGCCTTTCAGCTCGCGACGGGGTTGTTCCCGTTATTCCGCCTCGAGCATCGCAGCTTTTGGCGAAATAGGCCTGAAGGGGGGTGGGGGCGGCATGGATGCCGCTCGTTTTCGCAGGGCCAGGGATGGCCCTTCGAAAACCCTCGTCAAAAGCGAGAAGCGGCTGTCGGTCCGAGAACCGACTTAGATAAAACTGTCGCGATAGCGACATCCAAAATCGAAATCTTCCAAATCGGGTTACGGCAATTGCCCGTAGATTGGCCCTTAAGGCTGGCTATGCCGACTAATCAAGGCAAATTCCTCCAGCGACACCGATTCGGCGCGTAAATTGGCATCGATGCCCAATGCCGCTATCGCGTCTTCGGCGATATAGTTTTTCAGCGAATTACGCAGGGTTTTCCGGCGTTGCGAGAAGGCCTGGGTGACCAATCGGCTGAAATGCTGAAAATCCGTAATTTCAACCGGTGGTTTGGCGTATGGCACCAAACGCACGATGGCCGACATGACCTGCGGGGCGGGGTCGAAACTTTCCGGCGGCACATCGAACAGCCATTCCGTTTCGCAAAAATATTGCATCATCACGCTGAGGCGGCCGTATTTTTTGCTGCCGGGTTCGGCGCAAATTCGGTTAACGACTTCCTTCTGCAGCATGAAATGCATATCCTCGATACAACCGCTATTTTCCAGCAAATGAAACATCAACGGCGTCGAGATGTTGTAAGGCAGATTGCCGATTACACGCAATTTTTCGCCGGCTTTTGCCAGCGCGTTAAAGTCGAAATTTAGTGCATCGGCGCTGTGAATAGTCAGCTTTTCATTGCCGGCATACTGTTTTTGCAGGCGGCTGACCAAATCCCGGTCCAATTCCACCACATCCAGCTTTACTCCGGTATTTAATAAAGGCTTGGTCAACGCGCCAAGGCCGGGGCCGATTTCCACCCAATGTTCTCCGGTTTGCGGATGGGCGTGAGACAGGATGTTGTTGATGATATTGACATCGTGCAGAAAATTCTGGCCGAAGCGTTTGCGGGGTTGGTGCGTCATGGGGTTTTTGTCTGTGATGGGATCATGTTGAGCGCGGTTTCCAGAGCAAACCGCAAACTACCCCGATTGGCCTTGCCGCTGCCGGCCAGTTCCAGGGCGGTGCCGTGGTCGACCGAGGTACGGATGATGGGCAGGCCCAGGGTGATGTTGACGGCCTGGCCGAAGCCTTTGTATTTCAGTACCGGCAGACCTTGGTCGTGATACATCGCCAGTACCGCATCGGCTGTTTCCAGATATTTAGGAGTGAACAGGGTGTCGGCGGGCAACGGGCCTTGCAGGTTGATGCCTTCGCCGCGTAATTGATTTAATACCGGTTCGATAACTTCGATTTCTTCCCTGCCCAAATGGCCGTTTTCGCCGGCATGCGGGTTCAAGCCGCAAACCAGAATGTTGGGTTGGGCAAGGCCGAAACGTAGTCTTAAGTCCCGGTCCAGCAGGCGGATGACTTCGGTCAGTGACTGTTGGGTGATTGCCGCGCTGACTTGCGACAGCGGCAGGTGGGTGGTGGCTAAGGCAACCCGCAGACCGGAGGTGGCGAGCATCATCACCGGGGTGCCGCCGGTGATGCCTGCGATGAATTCTGTGTGGCCGCTGAATGGGAGGCCGGCATCATTGATGACGGCTTTGTGCACCGGTGCGGTGACCATGGCGGCAAAAGTGCCGTCGAGGCAACCCCGAGCAGCGATGCGGATGGTTTCCATCACATAGTGGCTGTTGGCCGGATTGAGTTGGCCGCAAACCGCGGGCGCGGCCAGCTTCACCGGCAACACGGTCAGACTGCCGGCCGCTGCCACGGAGGCCGGTTGAGTGTGGTCAAACAGTCGTATATTCAGCGGCAAACTTAGTTGTTCAGCACGTTGGCGGAGAAGATCGGGGTCGGCTATGGCAATCAATTGGCAAGACTGCGGTTCCTGTGCCAGTTGCACGCATAAATCGGGGCCGATACCGGCCGGTTCGCCCGGCGTCAGGGCGATGCGCGGCACTGATTCGGTATGTGTCATGATGAGGTGTTCAAGGTGTGCCCGGTCAAACCGGTTTGTGTTCCTGACAGATTTGCTCGCTGTCACCGTCGGTCAGCTTTTCCTGAGTCAGCTGACAGAAAAACTCGCCGTCTTTTTCGCTAAAATTGCGGCAGGTCTTACAAACGCCGAACGATTGGGATTGATTGGCTTTTTGCAGCGCGGTCAGGGCTTGTTCGAACACATTGGCATCGGAAAGTACGGGGCCGCCGCCTTTCAGAATGTCGGTTGCGCTGTTGAACAGGCCGGACGGGCGGGCTTGCTTCAAAATGCTTATGCCTTCCGGCAGCAAGCGCAGATGAATCACACGCTTGTCCCTTGGATCCGGGGTCTTTTCGATGAAGCCTTTTTTTTCCAGAATGATCAGCGACTGCGATACCGTGCCACGGGTCATGCCTAGGTAATTGGCGACGGCGGCCGGCGTATTGCTGTATTTGTTGCAGCGCGACAGGTAGTTCAATACCTGAAAATGTACCGGTTGCAAGCCCAGCTCCGTGCATTTTTTACGCTCTTCGGAGCGTATCAGCGCGGTCATGCATTCTATGAGTTCGTAAATATCGGTCTGTGACATAAGGTGCATTCTATCATTGCTCCTGGGGTTGACAAGCGCGCGGCTCAGGCAGTTTAATAGCGACTCGAAATTTTATAACATTCGGCCTCGAGTCAACCAGAAATTGTTCCATAACGGTGCGTGAAAGGCGGTATAGCCTGGCTTTTATGGTTTAATGCTCTCGCGTTGGCTCTTTTTTTAACTCGCGGATGACAGGAATTCATAATGAAAATAACGAATACAAAACGACTGAATCAATCCCTTCTAGCGGTTTCGATCGCCACGTTATTGTCATCCGGGATGGCAATGGCAAAATCCGACAACATGCATCAGCTGTATCAGGACAACTGCGCCAGTTGCCACGGTTCCGATCACGGCGGTTATCTGGCGCCGGCCCTGAATAGCGAAACCTTGAAAGGTCGCAGCCCGACCGCGCTTCGTACTATTGTGATGGCCGGCAGCTTTGACACCCTGATGCCTCCGTTTTACGGCAAACTGTCCGACGACGAGATTCGCGGCGTCATCAAACATCTGCAGGAAACGCCAAAGCAACCGAATCCGGCCTGGACTATCGACGACATGAAAAAGTCGCTGAAAGTCTATGTTAAAGATGAAAGCACCTTGCCGGCCAAGCCTACTTTCCAAATCGACGAAAAGTTTGAAAATCTGATCGGGGTGGCGGCGCGCGGTAAATACGGTCGTGGCGAAGGTTCCAAAGCGATTTTTATCAACAGCGCCACGCACCAAAAAGTCGGCGAAGTGTCTACCGGTACCGCCGCGCACATTATCGACTTCAACCCGGCCAATCCGCGTTGGGCCTATGTAAAAACCGATACCGCCGAGATTTTCAAGGTCGATTTGTATTCCATGCAAGCCACCCGTAGCATCAAAACCGGCTGGAACGGCCCCGGCATGGGAGTTTCCCGCGACGGCAAATACATCATGGCCGGCTCTTTCGTGCCGCATAACGCGGTGATTCTCGATGCCGATACGTTGGAGCCGTTGAAAACTTTCGAGCTGGAAGGCATTGACCCCGACGGTAAACAGGTGTCGTCCGATTCCGGCATGATCATCGGCACACCGTATGCCGATATTTTCGCCATTGCGCTGGAAAATGCCGGCCAGGTTTGGATTGTCGATTACAAAAAAGAAGGTTTTCCGGTTACCAAGATCGAGAAAGTCGGTCGTCATTTACATGACGCCTTCCTGACTCACGGCGGTAAAAAATTGATGGTGGCTTCTTACGACGACAGCATCGTCGCCGCCATCGACTTGGAAGAGCGCAAGTTGATCAAACAACTGCCGGCCGGTTGTGTGCCGCATGTCGGTGGCGGTTCGGCGGTCAAGGTTGACGGCCGAACCCTGGGCTTCGGTACCAACTTTGGCGATTGCGACAAGATGGTGGTCAGCGTTTGGGACCTGGATAAAATGGAAGTGGTCAAACAAATCCCGGTTTCCGGCGGCACCGAATCGCCCGCCGCGCACGCCAACGCGCCCTACGTAGCGGTGGACATCATCAGCAAGGACAGACGCGCCCGCACCGTGCAGTTGATCGACAAGAAAACTCTGGAAGTGGTGAAAACCCTGGATGTCGGCGGCCACGCTTACTTCCCGGAATATAGCGCCGACGGCAAGTTTTTATATATCAGCGCCGGCTATAACGGCGACGAAGTGGTGGTTTACGATTCCACCTCGTTACAAAAAGTTGCTACCGTTCCGATGGAAAGCCCGGCCGGGATTTTCTCCAGAGGCCGCGTCAAATACATGACCCGTGGTTTGTCACCCGACGAAATGGAGCAATCAAAATGAAATTGAAATCCTCCATTGTACTGCTAGCGGGCTTGTCGCTGGCCGGCTCCAGCCAGGCGGCCAGTTTGTATGTCGGGCAAGCCAAAGCGGCGGCGGTTTGCTCGCAATGCCACGGCATTCGCATGCCTAGCGCCGACGCGCCATTTCCGCCCTTGGGTGGTCGTGATCCCGAGTACCTGAAAACCGCCATCAAGCAATATCGTGATAAAACTCGTGTGTCGGATATTATGAACGCGATTGCCGGCTCTCTGACCGATGCCGAAATCAACGACATCGCCGGTTATTACGGTAGCGTCAAGCCGTAGCTTATGCGCTTTGTCTGGTTGATAGCCTTGCTTTGCAATGTCGCTGTTGCGGACGCACCAAATCCGCAGCGGCAGCAGGAACTGCTGAATATGCTCAAGCACGATTGCGGTTCCTGTCACGGCCTGCCGCCCAAGGGCGGCTTGGGGCCGTCGTTGATGCCGGAGGCGTTGGCCGGCAAGAGCGACGAACTGTTGCTGGATGCGATCCAAAAAGGTCGGGCCGGCACCGCAATGCCTCCGTGGCAGCCGTTTTTGAACGTCGAGGAAACGGCTTGGCTGATTCGCCAATTGCGGCAAGGATTCGGGCAATGAACAAAGTTGTGCTATTAGCGTTTAGCGTGCTGATTTCGTTGCAGCAGCTGGTTTTGGCCGACAATTCAGCCGCTGATGGGTTAATCGAACAAGCCTACCGGCAGCAACGTAGCGATTTGCAAATCGAAGGCGAAGGCACGGTGATTAAACTATTGCCGGACGACAATCACGGCAGCCGCCACCAACGCTTTATTCTGCGCTTGAACTCGGGGCAAACCCTGTTGATTGCGCACAATATCGATCTGGCGGACAGGATAGAGGCTTTGCGGATCGGCGATAAGGTAGCCTTTTTCGGCGAATACGAATGGAGCGAGAAGGGCGGCACCTTGCACTGGACCCACCATGATCCCCAGCGGCGGCATGTTGGCGGCTGGCTCCAGCATGCCGGGCGCACCTATCAATAGTCCGGGTTAGCTTTACAATCATGGAACGCAGGCATTAAACCCAGAGGTAAACTCATGGCAATAGTCACGCATCTTTCTCAACTGGATTTAAACGGCAGATATTCTTATGCGGATTACCTGACTTGGCGTTTGGACGAAACCATAGAATTGTTCAGGGGCAAGGTCAGTTTGATAAGCCCGGCGCCGAGTCTGGATCATCAGCGAATTGCCACGCGGCTGACGGGTATTCTCTACGCGCAGTTCAAGAGGCAAGCTTGCCAGTTGTTTGCCGCGCCCTTCGATGTGCGCCTGTATGACCGCCGCAAATCGGTGGTGGCCAATCAGGATATTTTTACTGTCGTCCAACCCGATTTATGCGTGATTTGCGATACCGAAAAGCTCGATCAACGCGGTTGCCTGGGGGCGCCGGACTGGATCATCGAGATTTTGTCCAAGGGCAACTCCAAAAAGGAAATCCAGACCAAATTCGAGCTGTATCGGGAAAGCGGGGTCAAGGAATACTGGATCGTTTATCCATTCGAGCAGGCGGTGCACCAATTTGTGCTCGACGAAGAACAGGATCTATACCGGTTGCTGAACATGTTTGCCGGCGAAGACAGCGCCAGCCCTTATTTGTTTCCGGATTGCACGATCGACTTGCAGGAAGTATTCGCCGACTAAGCATTCAAGATTATGAAACCCCTATTTAACACCCTACCGTTGATTTTTCCTTTGCTGTTGGCGGCATGCAGCCAGGCCGAATTGCGCGCCACCGGCGACCTCGGCGTAGTGATCGAGCGCGAGCAAGGCAGCGTGCAAATCGTCAACACCAGCAAGCCCGCCATGCTTAGCCGCATCGAGGGCTTGGGCGACTTGTCCCACGCTTCGGTGGTGTTTTCCCGCGATCAGCACTACGCCTACGTGTTTGGGCGCGACGGCGGTTTGAGCAAGATCGATTTGCTGCAAGACAAGATAGCCAACCGCATCATCCAGGCCGGCAACAGCATAGGCGGAGCTATCTCGCAGGATGGCAAGGTCATCGCCGTGTCCAACTACACGCCGGGCGGCGTGAAACTGTTTGATGCCGATACGCTGGAGCAACTGGCGGAAATTCCGGCGGTTTATGGTGAAGACAATCAATTATCCAAGGTGGTCGGCTTGGTCGATGCGCCCGGTCGACGTTTCGTCTGCAGCTTGTTTGAAGGCAACCAAATCTGGCTGATCGATGCCAAGAATCCGCGCCAACCGCAAGTGCAAAAATTCCAGGACATCGGCAAGCAGCCCTACGATGCCTTGTTGACGCCGGATGGGCATTTCTACGCTGCCGGTCTGTTCGGCGAAAAAGGCTTGGCTCTGCTGGATTTGTGGCAGCCGGAGCAGGGCGTCAAACACATCCTGCAAGATTACGGCAAGGACGACGCGCAAACCCCGGTTTATAAAATGCCGCATCTGGAAGGCTGGACGGTGGCCGGCAACTGGTTGTTGGTGCCCGCCATCGGCCGCCATGAAGTGCTGGTGGTCGATACCCGGGATTGGTCGTTGGTTCGGCGCATTCCGGTGGCCGGCCAGCCGGTCTTCGTGATGTCTCGCCCGGATGGACGGCAGGTGTGGGTGAATTTCGCCTTCCCGGACAATCAGACCGTGCAGGTGATCGACGTCAAGGATTTCAAGGTGGTTAAAACTCTGCAACCCGGCAAGGCGGTACTGCACATGGAATTCAGCCCGCGCGGCGAAGCGGTTTGGCTGGCTGTACGCGATGAAGACCGGGTGATGGTGTACGACACCGAAACCCTGGCTGAAACCGCCCGCTTGCCGGCGCAAAAACCCAGCGGGATTTTCTTCAGTAACCGCGCCAATCAACTGGGTTTGTAAGCATGTTGTCGCCCTTGCACAAGCAGCTGTTAAACAATTATCAGCAGGATTTTCCGCTCAGCCCCACTCCGTATCGGGATATTGCCGAGCAGTTGGGTGTCAGCGAGGACGAGGTTTTGTCGGCGTTTCAGGCCTTATCCGAGCAACAAATGATCAGCCGCATCGGCCCGGTGATTGCGCCGAATGCGATAGGCAACAGCGCGCTGGTGGCGATGGCGGTGCCGGAAGCGGATTTGCCGCGCGTCGCCGAATTGGTCAGCGCCTATCCGGAAGTCAATCACAATTACGAGCGGGAAAACCGCTTCAATCTGTGGTTTGTGTTGATTGCTGACGGCGAAGCCCATCTGCAGGCGGTGATTGCCGATATTGAAGCAAAAACCGGTTACCGAGCCATGCCGCTGCCGATGTTGGCCGATTATTTCATCAACCTGGGTTTCGAGTTGAATCTGCATGATTGACGCTATCGATTTTCAGCTGATTGCGGCCGTGCAGGCCGGCCTGCCGATCGCGGCCCGGCCCTATGCCGCGATAGCCGAGCAATTGGCGCTCAGCGAGCAGGACGTCATCAACCGCTTGATGAGTCTGAAAACCCAAGGATTGATCAAGCGCTGGGGGGTGGTGGTCAAACACAGGCAGCTGGGCTACCGGGCCAATGCGATGATCGTGATGGATATTCCGGACGAAGATGTGGCGGCGGTTGGCCAACGGGTCAGTCAACAGCAATGCGTCAATCTGTGCTACCAGCGGCCGCGGCAGGGCGAAACCTGGCCGTACAACCTGTATTGCATGATACACGGCAAGAGCCGCGAATTGGTGCTGCAGCAATGGGCGGCGTTGCAGCAAAGCTGCGGCTTGTCCGGCATCGCGTTCGAAGTACTGTTCAGCCGCCGCTGTTTCAAGCAGCGCGGGGCGCTTTATCGGCAGCCACAGCTGGAGGTCGGCCATGGATGACATCGACAAAACCATCATCAACCGGCTGCAACAGGATTTTCCAATCTGCGAAGCGCCGTATCGGCGGGTGGCCGATCAACTCGGCATCACCGAAGCGGATTTACTGAACAGGCTGCAACGCTTGCTGGCCGACGGCGTGTTGTCGCGCTTCGGGCCGATGTATCACGCCGAGCACATGGGCGGCGCGCTGACATTGGCGGCTCTCAAGGTGCCGGATGAACGTTTCGAGGAAGTGACCGAAATCGTCAACGGTTTTCCGGAAGTGGCGCATAACTATGCCAGGAACCATAGTTTGAATATGTGGTTTGTGCTGGCTACCGAAAGGCCGGAACAAGTGCAAGACGTAATCGGGCAAATCGAACTGCAAACCGGTCTGAGCGTCTACAACATGCCGAAAATCAGCGAATATTACGTGGGTTTGCAGCTGGAAGCCTGATGAAACTCGACGCGATAGACCGACAAATCATCCAGGCCACCCAAGCCGGTTTGCCATTGGTGGCCGAACCGTATCGGGCCGTGGCCGAGCAATTGGGCCTGAGCGCCCAGGAAGTGATGCTGCGCATGGCCGACATGCGGGAGGCCGGCGTGATCCGCCGTATCGCCGCCGTGCCCAATCATTACAAACTCGGTTATCGATATAACGGCATGACGGTCTGGGATGTCGACGATAACCACGTAGACATGCTGGGGCAACGTGTCGCCGAACTGCCCTTTGTCAGCCATTGCTATCAACGGCCCCGCTATCTGCCGGATTGGCCGTATAACCTGTTCGCCATGGTGCATGGCAAGACCGAGCAGGACGCAGAGCGGCAGATAGCCATTATTGCCGATTTGCTGGGTGCTGATTCCCGCCGGCAGACGGTGCTGTACAGCAGCAAAATCTTGAAGAAAACCGGCTTACGGATAACGGGGTAACAGATGTTTCGACTCAGCCAATACACGCGCGAACTATTGCAGCCGACGCCATTGACCCCGCCGCGCAAACCGTCGGGGCCGGTGGTAATCTGGAATCTGATCCGCCGTTGCAACCTGACCTGTAAGCATTGCTATACCACCTCCGCCGACATCAATTTCCCCGGCGAATTGTCCACGCCGGAAATATACGCGGTGATGGACGACCTGAAAGCCTTCAAAGTGCCGGTGCTGATTTTGTCCGGCGGCGAACCGCTGCTGCATCCGGATATTTTTGCCATCTCGCAGCGGGCCCGCGACATGGGCTTTTATGTGGCCTTGTCCAGCAACGGCACGCTGATTAATGAAAACAATATCGAGCAAATTGCCGCCATCGACTATCAATACATCGGCGTCAGCCTGGATGGCATGCGCGAAGCGCACGACAAGTTCCGCCAGAAACAGGGTTCATTCGACGCCTCGTTGGCGGGGATTCGCTTGTGCCGGGAGCACAATATCAAAGCCGGCGTGCGCTTCACGTTGACGCAGGATAATGCCCACGATTTCGACGCGCTGTTGCAATTGATGGACGACGAAGACATCGATAAATTTTATCTGTCGCATCTGAATTACGGCGGCCGCGGCAACAAAAACCGTAAGGACGATGCCGCGTTCCAATTGACCCGGCAGGTGATGGATATGCTGTTCGAGAAATCTTTAAGTTGGGAGCAACAGGGATTGCAGCGGGAAGTGGTCACCGGCAATAACGATGCCGACGCGGTGTACTTTCTGCATTGGGTCAAGCGCCGCTTTCCCGAGCACGCGGAACATATGCAGGCCAAACTGCGGCAATGGGGCGGCAATGCCTCCGGCGTTAACGTCGCCAACATCGATAATCTCGGCAACGTGCATCCCGATACCTTTTGGTGGCACTATGGCTTAGGCAATGTTCGGAACAGGCCGTTTTCCGAAATCTGGCCAGATGTGTCCGACCCGTTAATGGCGGGTTTGAAATCCGTACCCAGGCCGCTAAAGGGCCGCTGCGGTAGCTGCCATTACCAAGCCATTTGTAACGGCAACACCCGGGTGCGGGCTCATCAAATCAGCGGGGATTTTTGGGCCGAAGATCCGGGCTGTTATTTGGATGATGATGAGATTGAGGCTAGCTCCGAACAATAACAAGAAAGCGCATGGACAGCTGTCGATGCCGAGGATTTTATCCGAACTTGTCGGGAATGGTTTAATCCGTTAGCTCCGGTGTTTTAATTTCGAAGGCCGGGCATCGGTGATTTATAAAGAGAATGAACCGACGCGAACAACTTCGCCGTCACGGCGCGTTATTCCGGGGGCGTTGCAAATCATCTAGCGGGGTGATATGCCGATACGATCCATGAAATCAAAATTTTTAAAAGTTTAGCGAGCATTGATGTTGGCATGATTGAAATCACACCGTTTTCGCTCCAACACCAAACCGGTGTCATTGAATTGATTTTACCAATCCAGCAACGCGAATTCGGTATCGATATAACGTTGGCGGAGCAGCCCGATTTACTGGAAGTCCCCGTGTTTTATCAAAACGGCGGCGGCAATTTCTGGGTGGCGCTGGACGATGGCGTGGTGATCGGCTGTATTGCTCTGCTGGACATCGGAAATAATCAGGCCGCGTTACGTAAAATGTTCGTCGCCGCGCCGTGGCGCGGCAAGCAATATGGCGTTGCCGATGCGTTGCTGGCGGAACTGTTGGCCTGGAGCCGACGGAACCGGATACGGCAAATCTATCTGGGGACTACTGCGCAATTCACCGCCGCCCAGCGTTTTTACCGTAAGAACGGATTTACTGAAATAGCTAAAGCCGATTTGCCAGCCTGTTTTCCGTTGATGCTGGTGGACAGCGTGTTCTTCTGTCGAGGCCTCGATTTCGGCGAGATCGCCGAATAATTTTTCCAGCTAGCCAGAGCCAGGGCCGATTGGCTTCCGGCAGCGTCGTTCATGGTGCCTGATTTCGCGTTTGCATTTTGCTAAATGCCCACCAGCGCCAAAGATGGCATCATTAATGACAGTCATGCTGGCTCAGGGATACAACGCCACGGTTTCCAAACCTTGTTGTTCGGGCAAGTCAAACATCAGATTCATGTTCTGCACCGCCTGCCCCGATGCGCCTTTCACCAGATTATCGATCACCGACAAAATCACCACCGTGTCGTCGCCTTGCGGTTGGTGCACTGCAATCTGGCAGCGGTTGCTGCCGCGCACGTTGCGGGTATCGGCATGGGTGCCGGCCGGTAATACATCGACAAAACGCTCGGTTTGATAACGTTGCTCGAACACGGTTTGCAGATCTACGCCGGTATTTAAGCGCGCATACAACGTGGCGTGAATCCCGCGTATCATCGGCGTCAAATGCGGCACAAAGGTCAGACCGACGTTTTGCGGCGAGGCCAGTTGCAGGCCTTGCCGGATTTCCGGCAAATGCCGGTGGCCGGACACCGCATAGGCCTTGAAGCTTTCGCCGGTTTCACTCATCAGGGATGAAATTTCCGCCTTGCGCCCCGCGCCGCTGACGCCGGATTTGACGTCCGCAATCAGATGCCCCGCATCGATCAGGCCGGCTTCCAGCAGCGGCAAAAAGCCCAGTTGCACCGCCGTCGGATAACAGCCCGGACAGGCGATCAGGCTGGCCTGCTTGATCGCTTGCCGATTGACTTCCGGCAAGCCATAGACCGCTTCGGCAATCAGCTCGGGACTGGCATGACGCATGCCGTACCATTTTTCCCATTCATGCACCTCCTTGATCCGAAAATCGGCCGACAGATCGATGATCTTGATACCGCGCGCCAGCAAATCCGCCGCCATGGTCATAGCCGTGCCGTTTGGGGTGGCGAAAAACACCACGTCGCAGCCGGCTAAATTGTCCAGGTCGGGCAGCGTAAACACCAGGTCGCACAAACCTCTGAGGCTGGGATACAAATTATCCACCCGTTGCCCGGCATCGGCGCGCGAGGTTACCGTGGCAACCTCTACTGCCGGATGCAATGCCAATATCCGCAACAATTCGACCCCGGTATACCCGGTCCCGCCCACTATGCCAGCCCGTATCATGTTTTGTCCGTCTCGCTAATTACCAGTATAAAGAGGATCAGGCCGGCAAAAACCGCCGTGCCGCCAAATCCATAACCCGCATATAATAAAGACTATCGGCCATCCTAAAAACCCTTAAGTCATGCGTGCGATTGAAATAATTCCAAATTCCGTCGAAAACCGGTTGCGGTTGGGTGAGTTTTCGCGCCCTTCGCCGGCCGCGGATCAGGTATTGATCAAGGTCGCCGCTGCCGGTGTCAACCGCCCGGACTTGATGCAACGTCAGGGCGTATATCCGCCTCCACCCGGCGCCTCGCCTATCCTGGGGTTGGAGGTGGCCGGAACCATAGCTGAAATCGGCGACAAGGACAGTGCTTATCGAGTCGGCGATACGGTGTGCGCGTTGGTTACCGGCGGCGGTTATGCCGAATATTGTCTGGCCAGCGCGGCCTGCTGCCTGCCGGTACCGCAAGGCTTTAGTTTCACGCAGGCAGCCGCCTTGCCGGAAACCCTGTTCACGGTCTGGAGTAATCTGTTCGATCGCGGCCATTTGTTGCCCGGAGAAAGCCTGCTGGTGCATGGCGGCGGCAGCGGTATCGGCACCACGGCCATCCAGTTGGCTAAAGCCTTGGGCAACAGCATTTATGTCACGGCCGGCAGCGAGGAAAAATGTCGGCGCTGTCTCGACTTGGGCGCCGATGCCGCGATTAATTACCGGCAACAGGATTTCGTCGAAACCGTCAACCGCCTGACCGATGGCAAGGGCGTGGATCTGATTCTGGACATGGTCGGCGGCGATTATTTTCCGCGCAATCTGAAATGCCTGGCGATCGACGGGCGCTTGCTGCAAATCGCGATTCAAAACGGCGGCAAAAGCGAAATCAATTTATGGCATGTCATGCTCAAACGCCAGACCATTACCGGCTCCACCCTCAGGGCCAGAGACGACGGCTTCAAGGGCGAGATTGCCGGGAAATTGCGGGAAAAGGTTTGGTCGCTGCTGGCGGCGGGTAACATTAAACCCGTAATCGACTCGGTATTTCCGCTGGCGGACGCGGAGCAAGCCCATGCCCGCATGGCCGGCAACCAACATTTCGGCAAAATCATACTGGAGATCTAAATGGCCCATACCACACTCATTTCCGCAGCCACATTGGCGGATAACCTGGAAAAAACCGACTGGGTGATTTTCGACTGCCGCTTCTCGCTGGCCGACGGCAAGGCCGGAGCCAAGGCATATCGCCAAGGCCACATTCCCGGCGCCCGTTATGCGGATTTAAACAACGATTTGTCGTCGCCGGTTAAAAGCTATACCGGCCGCCATCCGCTACCGGACTTTGCGCAGTTGGCCCAAAAGTTGGGGACTTGGGGAGTCGGCAACCGTACTCAGGTCGTGGCCTACGATGATGCCGGCGGCGCCTTTGCCGGCCGGCTATGGTGGTTGCTACGCTGCATGGGCCATGAACAGGTGGCGGTACTGGACGGTGGCATTCGGCATTGGCAAACACAAGGCTTACCTCTGACCACCGTATTGCCGAGAATAAGCCCCAGTCAGTTCCGCGGTTATCTGGACCACAAGCAATGGCTGAAGGCGGCGGAAGTCGAAAACGCCCTGGCCGTTGGCGGCATTACCTTGATCGACGCCCGCACTCCGGAACGCTTTGCCGGATTGCAGGAGCCGATCGATCCGGTTGCCGGCCATGTGCCCAAGGCCCTGAACCGGCCTTTTCAATTGAACCTCGATAATACTGGCTTGTTTCTGCCGGCTAGCGAGCTAAAACAACAGTTCCAGACTTTGATCGGACCCCGCCCTCCAGAGCAAGTCGTACACATGTGTGGTTCCGGCGTCACCGCCTGTCATAACCTGTTGGCGATGGAGCTTGCGGGATTGAGCGGTTCGAAATTATATGCCGGCTCCTGGAGCGAATGGATAGTCGACAAAAATCGCGCGGTGGCTCAAACGCATTGCCGGTAGGTTCACGCGGTCGGTTACTGATAAAATCCCAGTCTTTGCCTTCCATCCAATCATGCGATTAATCCGGGGTTTGAATCATCTTGAGCCGTTACATGACGGCTGCGTGCTGACGATAGGCAATTTCGACGGCTTGCATTTAGGGCACCAACGCGTGATCGAACGCCTGGCCGAGCATGGCCGGTGTTTGCAATTGCCGACGGTGGCGATGATTTTCGAGCCGCAACCGTTGGAATATTTTCTCGGCGATCATGCGCCGTCGCGGCTGACCCGCTTACGTGAAAAAGTGATTCAATTCGCCAAATTGCCGATCGACGAGTTGCTGGTATTGCCGTTCAATCGCGTGCTGGCCGATTACGACGCCGACCATTTCATTCTGGATATTTTGCTGAATAAACTCAACATCAAGCACTTGGTCGTCGGCGACGATTTTCATTTCGGCAAAGCCAGGCGCGGCAATTTTGCCTTGCTGCAACACCGTGGCCAGGAGTTCGGATTTTCGGTCGAATCCACCGATTCGTTCGAGCTGGACGGTCTACGCATCAGCAGCACCCTGATTCGCGACGCGCTAGGCGAGGGCGATTTAGTACAGGCTAAAACCTTGTTGGGGCGCGATTACTCGGTATGCGGCCGGGTTGCTCATGGCGATAAGCGTGGACGCGAGCTGGGTTTTCCGACCGCCAATCTGCAAATGTTCCGCAAGAACAGTCCGCTGGTGGGGGTATTCGCGGTGACGATGACCGGGCTGGGGGGCTGTGAGCTGCGAGGCGTCGCCAATCTGGGTAATCGGCCAACTTTCGAAGGTGGAGGCAAAGCCGTGCTGGAAACCCATTTATTCGATTTCAATCGCGACATCTATGGCCACTATGTCGAAGTTCATTTCAAAGCCAAGCTGCGCGATGAAGCCCGCTTCGAATCACTGGCCGCGTTGAAAAGTCAAATCCAGCGCGACATCGAAGCCGCGCATGATTTTTTCCGGCAACACCCGCATGTCTGACAACGAAAAAAATATCGAATCGCCCTGTGTGCGCAATTGCTGCCTGAATGAGCACAACATTTGTTTGGGTTGTTTTCGATCATTGGAAGAAATTTGCAATTGGTCGCGGGCCGATTCTCGATTACGCCAACAATTTTTGCTGAATGCGGAGCGGAGGCGGCGGCATTACGATCAGACACAAGCCGGGGCATGTATTTCTAAGACACATTCGGAATAGAGCAAAGGCCGCTATTCCTTCCATGTCTCCACGGCTGATTAGAAAATCGGCACCACCAACACAAATACAAACGCAATTACCGTCCAAATCACAATCTTGGTTTTCAGCGGCGTATTGCGCCAGGCGGTTGCTAATTCAGCTTTCAAGGCCTGTTTACGATCTTCCGCCGCCCGAATCCGTTTCAGGGCGCCTTTGAAGGTGTTTCTTTCCCGCTTTTCCTGATCTTCATACAGCAGTTCGTCCAGCTGGGAATAAAACACGTCGCAACTGGGACATTTGTATTCCTCGCCTTGCCTGGGTTGGCCGCATTTTGGGCAGTTTTTCATGAACTCTCCTTAAATGGAGCAGCCTTGATCGATAGTTATCAAGGCTGCGGGTCGACATTTGTTATAAATTGATGAATGCCGATAAGCTTAGGCGGCGATGCCATTGTGTCTTAACAAGGCGTCGATATTGGGTTCCCGGCCGCGGAAATTGATGAATAGGTTCATCGCATTGTCGCTGCCGCCTTGTTCCAGGATGTTTTGCAAAAAGGATTCGCCGGTGGCGCGGTCGAAGATACCTTTTTCCTCGAACAGCGAAAAGGCGTCCGCCGACAATACTTCCGCCCATTTGTAGCTGTAATAGCCCGCCGCGTAACCGCCGGCGAAAATGTGCGAGAAGCTATGGGCGAAGCGGTTGAATTCCGGTACTTTTACCACCGCGATCTGGTCGCGGACCTGTTGTAGGATTTGATAAATCCGGCCGCCTTTATCCGGGTCATAGTTTTGATGGATTTTGAAGTCGAACAGGCTGAATTCCAGTTGGCGTACCATCAGCATGCCGGCCTGGAAGTTCTTGGCCGCCAGCATTTTGTCGAACAAGGCGTCCGGCAATGCTTCGCCGGTTTGATAGTGGCCGGAAATCAAGCTTAGGGCTTCTTTTTCCCAGCACCAGTTCTCCATGAATTGGCTGGGCAGTTCCACCGCATCCCACTCGACGCCGTTGATGCCGGACACGCCCAAATGGTCGATCCGGGTCAGCATGTGATGCAAACCATGGCCGAATTCGTGGAACAGGGTTTGCACTTCGTCGTGGGTCAACAGGGCCGGCTCGTTGCCGGTCGGCGGCGTGAAATTGCAGGTCAGATAGGCGACCGGATTTTGCAAGCCGTCGCTGGTTTTTTTCCGGCAAACGCAGTCGTCCATCCAGGCGCCGCCGCGTTTTTTGGCGCGGGCGTACAAATCCAGGTAGAAGCGTCCCCGTAACTGGCCGTTTTGGTCGAGGATTTGGTAGAAACGCACGTCTGGATGCCAGCTATCGAAGTCTTTGATTTCGCTGATTTGCAGGCCATAAAGCCGCTCGACGATAGCGAACAGGCCGGGCACGACCTTGGTGTCGGGGAAATAAGCCTTCACTTCTTCCTGCGACAGTTGGTAGAAATGCTGGCGCATTTTCTCCGAGTAATAGCCTATGTCCCAGGATTGCAGGTCGTGGATGCCGTGTTCGGCGGCGGCGAACTCCTTCAGCTCGGTCAGGTCGCTACGAGCCTGACGCCAGGATTTATCCGCCAAGTCTTCCAGAAATTTCACTACATCGTCGGTCGATTTGGCCATCTTGGTCGATAGGGAATATTCGGCGTAGTTGTTAAAACCCAGCAATTGGGCTTTTTCATGACGTAGGGCCAGGATTTGTTCCATCACCTCCGAATTGTCCCAACGGCCGGCATGCGGGCCTTGGTCGGACGCGCGGGTGCAGAAGGCTTCGTAGTGTTCACGGCGTAGTTCGCGGTTGTCGGCGTAGGTCATGACCGCCAGATAGGACGGGAATTGCAGATTAATCAACCAGCCATCCTTGCCTTCGGCCTCGGCCGCTTGTTTGGCTTGCGCCAGCGCCGATTCGGGCAGGCCGGCCAGATCGTCGCCATGGGTGATCTGTTTATGCCAAGCATTGGTCGCATCCAGCAGGTTTTCTTCGTATTGACTGCCCAGTTTCGATAATTGTTGGCTGATTTCCTTGTAGCGGGCTTGCTTGTCGGCTGGCAAGTCGACGCCGGACAAATGAAAGTCGCGCAATGAATTCGTGACGATTCTTTGCTGAGCCCGGTCCAGGGAGGCAAACTCGGCGCTGTCGCGGAGGGACTGGTAGGCTTGGTAAAGTGCTTTGTTTTGGCCGACTTCGGTGGCGTATTCGCTGAGTTTGGCTAGGCAGGCGTTGTAGGCATCGCGCATCGCTTCGCTGTTGACCACCGAGTTCATGTGGCTGACCGGCGACCAGGTTTTATTCAGCCTATCCTCGGCCTCGTCGATCGGTTCGATCAGGTTGTCCCAAGTATAAGGCGCACTGGCTTGCAAGCATCTTTCTATGGTTTGCCGGGCGTCTGACAGTCGCTGGTTGATGGCCGGTTCCACGTGTTCGGGCAGAATTTGGGAAAATTGGGGAAGTTCGGTATTTTCGAGCAAGGGATTGGTCATGTCGGTTATTTATAGGGTCAATAAACGTTAGGATAACAGTTGCATGGCCGCATGAATGCGGTTTTGGGCTTGGTGCAGAATGGATAGCGAGAAATCCGGATTGAGTTTGCCTTCATTGATTTTCGAGTAGGCCGGGATCGAATTTATGTAGGGTAGCCCCGTGGATTTTCGGGTGCCGAAGTAGCTGTGCAGTTTGGCAAGAATCACAATGTCGGGCAGGGTTAGCTGGTCGCCGCCATCGTACAGCCAGTTTTCCGCCAGATAAGGGATGTTGCAGAGTTCGGCCGAAAAGCCCAGGGTATGCAGCACCAATGATCCGACCGGGCCTCTTAGGTAGGGCAGCGAGGATTGCAGCTCGGCGAGATTGGGACTTTTGTCCGGGAACTGTTCGGCAAAATGCAACAACGGAATCGCGCCGATGTCGCAGACCAGGCCCGCCAGCAGGGCGTCTTCGGGGTCTATGTTGCTGCATTCCAGAGCCAGAACGAAACTGAGGCTGGAAACATACAGGCTGTCTTTCCACAACTGTTGCATGCCTTTCATCAGTTCGGGATTCTTGCAGTTGAACAGTTGTTTCAGGCTGATACCTAATACTAATTTGCGCGTGGCATTCAGGCCTATCCGATTGACGGCATCCAGACAGTTTTTGATCGGTATGGCCGATGCATAGAGCGGGCTGTTGGCAACCTGAATCAGTTTGGCGACGATGGGTGGATCGATATGGATGATGTCTACCGCTTGTTTGATGCCGATGTCGCGGTTCATGGCCTGCTTCAGTTTCAAGGCCACGTTCGGCAGCGAGGGTAGGCGTAATTTGTTTTCTCGATAGGCGTGAGTAAAACTATCGAAAAACTGCCGGTTGCTGATTTCTTCGGGTAATTGAATATCCAGCAGTTCCACGCAGGATACTTGTTCGTGGCACTGTTTGGCCCATAGCAGATTGATTTCGGAAGATAGCTTTAGAATGGTGACATCGGTCAGCGCATGGGCCGTGGCGCCGAAGTTTTTACCGCTATTCAGCGGTAGTGCGGCCAGAGTCGTGCCTTCGCGGACTTCGTAATGGTTTTCGCTATCGGGATGTAAGCTAAGCTCGCCTTCCAGTAGATAGTAAACGCCATCGGATGGCTGGTCGTGTTCAAAGATGATGGCGTCCTTGGGATACAGCAAGCTGGTATGGGCAAGGGTTGCGACTATTTGTGGGTCAATGTCGCGTAAAGGGGCGAATTTTTTTAATTGTTCAACGCTCAGGTTTTGCTGGCACTCGACTAATGCTTGAGAAGGGCCAGGACGCACGGGGCGGGCAATCGGCGTGGAAACGCGATTGGCCGCTTGTGTCTCCCCGGAGTCGTCCGAAACCGACTTGCCGAACAAATTTGTAAACCAATTCATGACTTAGGCCCTGAAAAAACCCATGGCTTCGGTAATTTGTTGTTTAGCCTCATGTAATGCCTGCAGCGACATGTCTGGCGTCAGTCTGCTTTCTCCAAGCTTTAGAAATGCCGGCAAGGTATTGAGCGGCGGCAGATTGTGGCTTTGGCCGCCGCCGAGCTGGGCGTGAAAACGGGCCAACAACACTATATCACTCATTTGTAGCGCCGGCTTTTCGTCGTGATACCAATTGCCGGTTTGAGTGGGGATTTGCAACAAGTGTTCGGGAAAATGCCACTTATTCAATATGAATACTCCGACCAAGCCTTGTAAAACCGCAATGGTCCGATCCAGTTCCAGGTCAGTGTATTGGCCGTCTTTCAGGGTTTCGGCATGGGTGATGATGGGCAATGCGCCGATATTATGAATCAGCCCGGCCAGCAGGGCTTCGTCGGGATTGATTTTATGCGTCAGGCTGGCCAATGTGTAACTGAGGCTGGCGATTTGTATGCTTTGCTTCCACAGTTGTTGCACGCGCTGGTTTAGATGCTTATTGCCGCTACGGAACAAGTTGTGCAGACTGATACTGGTGACCAAGTTCTGCGTGGTTTTCAATCCTAGGCGATTAATGGCATCGTGGCTTTTGGCGGCGGGGTTTACCGTCCTGTACAACGGGCTATTGGCGACTTGAATCAGTTTCGAGGAGATCACCGGGTCCAGATTGATGATTTTTACCGCGTCGGCGACGCTGATTTCTTTTTGCAGGGCGCTTCTTAGTCTTATGGCGACATCCGGTAAGCTGGGGACTCGCAGATTATCCTGTCGAAACGCGGTGCAAAAGCCATGAAAAAAGTCGCTGTTGACCAAATCCGGCGGAATGTCTTGCGGATTGATCAGCGGATTATTGATAAAAGCCGCCTTGGCGCCACGTTGCAAGGCCGATAGCGGCAGGTAGATGATACTGGCCGCCGATTGGGCTATCGCGCTGAAATGATGTTCGGTGTGGGTGGATAAAGGGTAACAGGCTTTAAAGGTGGTGTCGTCGACACTGTAGCCGTTGCCGTCGGCGGCTTCCAGAAATACCTGGCCGGAATGTAGGTATATCAAGCTGTCCGCGCTTTCGCCGCGATTGAATATGAGTTGTCCGGGCTTGAAATGGCGCTGGGTGACAGGCAGCGTTTGCAGTTCGGTGATAGGTAAATCCCCCACCGGAATCAGTTTTTGTAAAAAATCCAAGGGCAGGGTTGATGGCGCGGTTGTCGGCGCGCGGACGCTCGTCTCTGTTTTTTTTGGGGATTTTTTTAAAAAGCTCCAGAACATGGGCTTGTTAGCCGGCAAATAAAGTCAATGCGGCATGAATTTTAGCCTTGGCATCATGCAGTATGGACAAGGTATTTTCAGGCGAGAGAGCGATGTTTTTCAACTTGCCGGCGGCCGGGATGGCGGTGATGGACGGCAATTCGTTGGTGGATTTTTTGCCGATCAGGGCATGTAAACGCGATAGTACGACGATGTCGGTCAACGACAGTGTTTCGCTGTTGTTTTGATACCAGTTTCTGGAGTTCAAGGCTACGTGGATGAATTCATCGGCGAACTTCCACTCATTCAGCACGGTGGCGCTCACCGCGCCAACCACAACCGGCATGGCCTGCTTAATTTCCTCTTCAATGATGAATTCCTTGGGTAGGTTGGAGACAAAACTGAGGAAGGGTATTGCGCCGATGTCGCAGACTAGGCCCGCCAATAGCGCGTCTTCGGGATTGGCCTGCTTGCTGGATGCGGCCAAAACATGACATAAGGCCGACAGATACAGGCTTTGTCGCCACAGTTTTTCCAGGCGCTCTTTGATGACTTGGGAGTTGCTGGTGAAAATCTGTTTGATGCTGAGCGCTATGACCAAACTGCGAGTAGCGTTAAGGCCGATGCGGTTGACGGCGTCCAGGCAGTTTCGGGTCGGGACCACGGTCAGGTAAAGCGGGCAATTGGCTACTTCGATCAGCTTGGCGGAAATGACCGGATCGAGTTGAATGATTTTTACCGCATCTTCCAGGTTGACATCTTGTTGGATTGCCTGGTGTAAACGCATCGCTACCTTGGGTAGCGAGGGTATTTCCAGTTCATGGTTTTGATAGTGGTCGGCGAATAATGCCAAGACTTGGTTGTCGCGTAGTTTCTCCGGTATTTCCAATGCTTTATGCTGGAAACGGTTGCTGACGGACATGATATTTAGCGATACCCGCAGTATGCCGATATCGGATAGTGCAACCGCCGTGGTGGGATGTTTGGTGCAGCAACAAATCGGGAATTTGGCCTGGGCGCTACCGGCTTCAACCGTATAACTGCGGCCGTTCTGATCGGTAACGTTGATGCTGCCGCTAATCAGGTAAATCGCGCAATCGGACGGGGTGTCGATCTTGAACAAGGTGGTGCCGGCGGCGATCAGCTCAACGTGATTTTCCATCGCAAAGCTTTGACGGATTTCTTCGCTAAGATTTCGAATCGGAAAAAGCTGTGCAAGTACTTCGGGCGAAATCTTTTCACCGAAACGAGGCTCGGATGAAGAGAGTTTGTCAAAAAAACCTTTGATTGAAGCCATTTCTTTCCTGATTTTGTCGCATTGAATCTAGGCCGTGGTTATTGGCGATTTTCCCAGTGCCCACAGCCTGGGTCAATAGTCAGGCGGACGGAAGGGTTTTACCGCGTTCGCTATTCAGCAGTTCGATGACTGCGCTTGTTTGAGGCCGGATACCTCGCCATAACGCGAATGCTTCGGCCGCTTGTTCCACCAGCATGCCCAGTCCGTCAAGGCTCAGGCGGGCATGTTGTGCAATACCCCAGCGTACGAATGTCGTTGGCTCGTTGCCGTAAGCCAGATCGTAACAGCAACCTTGTTCGGATAGCAGGTTGTCGGCTAGCGGCGGTAATTGACCGTTCAGGCTGGCGGAAGTAGCGTTGATAATCAAGTCAAACCGTTGTCGATCCAGGTTGGGATAATCGCTGCTGATCACCTCACCTAAATGGGCGAATTCGGCGGCAATGATTTCGGCTTTGCCTAGAGTGCGGTTGGCGATGGTGATTTGCTCCGGGTGGTGTTCCAGCATTGGCGCAAGGATGCCGCGAGTGGCGCCGCCCGCGCCCAGAATTAAAATCCGTCGGCCCGATAATTTTATCGCGTGGTTGATGGTCAAATCCGTGACCAAGCCAGTGCCGTCGGTATTTTCACCGAGGATGCCGCCGTCGTCTTGCAGGACTAGGGTGTTGACGGCCTTGCTTAGACGGGCGCGTTCGGTGAGGTTATCGGCGTATCGCCAAGCCAGTTCCTTCAGCGGGACGGTACAGTTCAGGCCTTTGCCGCCTTGACTGAAAAACTTGTCGGCGGCTGAATTGAAGGCGTCGGCGGATACTTCCTGGGCAATATAACTCAGGGTTTGCCCGGTTTGTTCGGCAAACAACTGATGTATGCGCGGCGATTTACTGTGTGTAATCGGTTGGCCGAAAACGGCATAGGCGTCAACTTTCATCTTCGGTACGGTATTTACTAGCCCAATAGCCCCATAAAAAACTGCCGATTACGACAACGATGGCTAGCGATACACAGGCCCAGATAAAGGGCTGGACGTAGGCGACGATGATGGCGCAGGCCGCCAGGAAAAAACCGAGCAGGCTGAACTGCCAACCGATGCGGGCGCCATCGAGCATGGTGGATAATGCCAGTATCAGCAAAATAACCAAGGTGGCGCCGATCTCAGACAGTTGCCCTGATTTATTCAGCAGCGACGCCGCGCCGACAATGATCAAGGTATGCAGCCAGTGCAGCCCTTGCTGTTTGACGATTTGGCCAAAGTCTTCTTCCCTGGTTTTGGCTTGCAACCAGGATACGAATAGCGAGAGCAAGCTAAACACAAACACCATCAACAGCCAGTAGCCGTAGCCGTCGTGCACGGAAAAGTCGGTAATGATGATGCCCAGTAGCGACAAAATGATCAGTAAGATAAAGACCCCTTCTTCGATGCCAAAGTGGCGGCGGGAGGGAAGGGGTTGTTCGTCTTCGAATTCGTCGGAATCGGGTACATGCATAATTGTTTACCTTAGTGGTGGTGATCAATCAGCCATTGGGCGGCGGATTTGGCGAAATAAGTCAGAATGGCATCGCAACCGGCGCGTTTGAACGACAACAGTGATTCCATGACGACTTGTTTTTCATCCAGCCAGCCATTTTGCGCGGCGGCTTTTAACATAGCGTATTCGCCACTGACCTGATAAGCGAAAGTCGGTACTCCAAATTGATCCTTGGCGCGGCGGATGATGTCGAGATAAGGCATGCCGGGTTTGACCATGATCATATCCGCGCCTTCTTGTAAATCCAGAGCAATTTCCCGCAGGGCTTCGTCGGAATTGGCCGGATCCATTTGATAACTGTATTTGTTGCCGCCACCGAGATTGCCGGCGGAACCAACCGCGTCGCGGAAAGGGCCGTAGAAGCCGGAGGCATATTTGGCGGAATAGGCCAGTATTCGGGTGTTGACGTGGCCATGGTTTTCCAGGGTCTGACGGATGGCGCCGATACGGCCGTCCATCATGTCCGAGGGGGCGACGATGTCGGCGCCGGCTTCGGCGTGAGATAGGGCTTGTTTGCAAAGCACTTCGACGGTTGGGTCGTTGACGACATAACCACGATCGTCGATCAGGCCGTCTTGACCATGCGAGGTGAAAGGGTCCAACGCAACATCGGTAATGACGCCCAATTCTGGAAACGCGGTTTTCAGTGCCCTGACGCTACGCTGCGCCAATCCTCCGGGATTGAAGGCTTCACTGGCGTCCAGTGATTTTTGGTTGGGATCGATGACCGGAAACAACGCAACCGCCGGTATGCCAAGATTGAGCAAGGATTCGGCTTCCTTGAGTAATAGGTCCAGCGATAGTCTGCTGACGCCCGGCATGGAGGCAACCTGTTCTTGTCGGTTATTGCCTTCAATTACAAACAAAGGGCAAATCAAATCGTCGACCGATAAATGATGTTCTCGCATTAGGCGGCGCGAGAATGCCTGATAGCGCATTCTGCGCAAGCGAGTAGCGGGGAAAAAGTCTTTAGGGGGTGACATCTTTTCCATAGTAAAATAATAAAGTCTTTGCTGGTCTGATTTGAGATTGGCGAGAAATTGTAGATATTATTGTAACAGTGTATCGATTCCGGCAGCTTGAATTTAGCCGGTGATACGTCATCTTAGGCGGTTATAACAATCATGAAACGTTATTTAAAAGTAGTACTAATTTTGTTGTTTAGTTTTTTTGCAAACGTTCTGGTGGTGGCCCAGTCCAGTGCTGCTGATTTAATCGAGCCGCAAAAGCTGATCGAAGATGCATCCAGTCAGTTAAAAGTGCGGATGCAGGATCCCGGGTTTACCAAGGATTTTCGCAAGATTACCGAGTTTGTACATTCAGTAATCTATCCGCGCGCGGATTTCGATCTGATTTCCTCGTTGGTGCTGGGTAAGCTCTGGAAAGAAGCGTCTTTATCGGAAAAAGATGCGTTTAAAAGAGAGTTTCAAACCTTATTGATCAGAACCTACTCTAGGGCATTTGTCGAATTCAAGGAATGGAATGTCAGGTTTTTGCCGATCAACCCCGAAGAAGACGAGCGTAAGGTGATGGTCAAAACCGAAATATTGCAGCCTGGTTTGCAACCTATCGCGGTGAACTACCGGATGTTGTTCAACAAGGGCGAATGGAAGGTTTACGATATTTTGATCGAAGGGGTCAGTTTGGTCACAAACTATAGAACCAGCTTCAAAAACGAAGTCGAGCGTACCGGTTCCTTGCAGGAAGTGATCAATCAATTGGCTAAACGCAATAACGAAGCCCTGGCCGGCAACAACCATTCATAATTTCCCCGTTCCACGTCCCGGTTTTAACGAGCCGGGACGCAATCCCTTATGTCATTTCACAAAGATTCTCTTCATGCCAACCCGCTTGGCGAAATCGCGACAGTTAAATTTGATGAATTCGTAGTCAATGTGTTTCCGAACATAATCTCGGCGATAGGGTTGTTGGCGGAATCGTTCTCGGTGCATCGGCAACGTTTTTTAATTGCGGGCTTCATTGGCGCGGAAATCTGGTTTCAGTATTTCATTTCGCTTCGATGATGGCGTTGAAATGATGGATTACAGCCCGTTTTACCAGGTGTTGGAACAGGCCGGCGGGGCTGCTTGGGTCAAGTGGATTTCCGAACAGGTCGAGATCGCTTTCGATCAGCAATCGCACGGCGATTTGGCTCGTTGGCAAAAGGTAGTGGATGGCTTGCCTAACTTGTCTCCAAGCAGTGTCGATTTACTCGAGTCGGTTCGGATCGGTAACTGCGAGGATTTGTCGGACCAACTTCGTTCGCGGTTACGGGAAAGTTTGCAACAATTGCATCCGTGGCGTAAAGGTCCTTATCGGGTATTTGGAATTGATGTCGATACCGAATGGCGATCGGATTGGAAATGGGATCGATTGAAAAATCATATTTCGCCGCTGCATAATCGGGCGGTTCTGGATGTCGGGTGTGGAAACGGATATCACTGCTGGCGCATGCTGGGGGCCGGGGCGCGGTTGGCTGTTGGGGTAGATCCGACGTTGCTCAATATTATGCAGTTTAAGGCTTTGCGCAAATTGTACGGGGATGCGGCGATCTACTTGCTGCCATTGGGTATTGAGCAAATGCCGGCTGAGATGAAGTTTTTCGATACTGTATTTTCAATGGGAGTTTTGTATCACAGGCGCTCGCCAATCGATCATCTGCTGGAATTGAAAGGTTGTTTACGCGCGGGTGGTGAGTTGGTTCTAGAAACCTTGGTGGTCAAGGGTGATGCCTCTACGGTATTGCTGCCCGAGAGGCGCTATGCCCAAATGCGTAATGTATGGTTTCTGCCGAGTATCGAAGCCTTGATGCTATGGATGCGGCGCTGCGGCTTTAAAAACGTCAGGCTGTGTGATGTTTCTAAAACAACCGTGCAAGAGCAGCGTGGCACGGAGTGGATGCGATTTAATTCGTTGCGGGATTTTCTTGATCCCACAAATGATGAGTTGACTTGCGAAGGGCTGCCGGCGCCGGTTAGGGCGATTATTATTGCCAGTGTCGAGTAATTGTGTGGTAAGCAAGGATTGTAAAAAAATCAACCCGGTCTAAGCTAGTGGTCGGGTTCGGTGGATTTTTCTTGGGGGGAAGGGACTTTCCTGGGCCTGTGTTATTCATAACCCCATAATTTAGGAGAGATTCCATGAAAAAGTTCATGTTTATTCTGCTTTTGTGCCCGCTGCATGTTTTGGCGGAGCCGGTTAATATTAATCAGGCAGATCCGGAAACCATTTCGAAAGCCTTAACCGGGATAGGGCCTAAGAAAGCGGAAGCCATTGTTCAATATAGAAAAGAACACGGAGATTTTGAATCGTTGAAAGATCTCGAGAAGGTCAGCGGCATAGGTGAAAAAACCATTCAAGCCAATGAAAAAGACATTTTGTTTACCGGGAATTCCGCTGAAAGCCGGCCGGTGGAAAAAGTGGCTGAGCCAGCCAAGAAGGAAGATACCGCCAAAAAAACCAAACAATAGCAGTTAGAATGACGGGGGCATTGTCCGGCCTGGGCCATGCCCCCCGATCAAACGACTTCATGAGTAAATAACTGCTGGATGACGCTTGGGTTCGCCAGCAGCGGGTTCAATCAGAAATGCTGGGTTAGTGTGGAATCGCAGGCATTGACAGGCATCCCATTTCTATCTTACAGTTACAGACGCATCACAAGTATGTGACAAGCCTAGCGGATTGCGGCAGTTGGCAAAATCGGCTATTACTAAAAATTAAAACTTTCGGAGCACATCACATGGCAAGACCATTAATTCAAATGGCGTTGGACTCACTGGACTTCAACCAAACCGTAGCATTGGCTGATCAAGTAGCGCCTTATGTTGATATTTTTGAAATTGGTACCCCTTGCATCAAATACAACGGTATCAATCTGGTTAAAGAATTGAGACAACGCTTTCCAGACAAACTGTTGTTGGTTGACCTGAAAACCATGGACGCTGGCGAATACGAAGCCGGTGCGTTCTATGCCGCTGGCGCTGACATCTGTACCGTATTGGGCGTATCAGGCCTGGCTACTATCGCTGGCGTGATCAAAGCCGCGAAAAAATACGCTGCTGAAACCCAAATCGACTTAATCAATGTTGCGGACAAAGCAGAATGCGCTAGAGAGTCTGTAAAATTGGGCGCGCAAATCGTCGGTATTCACACCGGTCTGGATGCACAAGCAGCCGGCCAAACACCATTCGGCGACTTGAATGACATCGCTCGTCTGGGTCTGGGTGTTCGCATTTCCGTTGCCGGCGGTATCAAACCCGCAACCGTTCAACAAGTCGTTGAGGCCGGTGCAAACATTATCGTGGTTGGCGCGGCTATTTACGGCGCTCCATCACCTGCTGAAGCTGCACGTGAAATTCGTGAACTGGTTGACGCAGCGGCGGTATAAGTCATGCATCAGCAGTTAATTATTGACAAAATTTCCGGTATTCTGGAAGCAACTCCTGATTCGTACGACAAAGTTTTGACCGATATGCTGGATCAGGCTAAGCGGGTATTCGTATCCGGCGCCGGCCGTTCAGGTTTGATTGGTCGTTTTTTTGCCATGCGCCTGATGCACAGCGGCTACGATGTCAGCGTGGTTGGTGAAATCGTTACGCCCAGTATCAAAGCCGGGGATCTGTTGATCATCATCTCCGGTTCCGGTGAAACTGAACAGCTTGTGGCATTCACCAAAAAAGCTAAGGAAATCGGCGCTAAAATCTGCTTGATTTCCGCAAAAGATGATTCGACTATTGGCGATATGGCTGATGTTACCCTGCAAATCGGCAGAGCAGAGCAATATGGCAAAGTCAAAGGCATGCCCATGGGTACTGTGTTTGAACTGTCAACATTGTTTTTCCTGGAAGCCACTATTTCTCATGTGATTCATGACAAGGGCATTCCGGAAGAAGAGATGAGATCAAGACACGCTAACTTAGAGTAAAGCGTTTGACCCGCGGCCGTTTGAGGTCGCGGGTCTTTTACTTTTTTGGGTGTCAAGGTGTTACCGATTCCAGCAGTCTGAAAACGAGAGTGTGGTGTTGGTTGTCCTTGCAATTCATCAAGCCTCAGCCATAACGATGTTTGGATAAGCAAACGTCGAACCTAAACATAATAAAAAGGAGACTAACATGCCTTCGCGCCGAGACTTAGCGAACGCCATCCGCGCACTCAGCATGGACGCCGTACAAAAAGCCAACTCAGGACACCCTGGAGCCCCGATGGGGATGGCTGACATTGCGGAAGTATTGTGGAACGATTTTCTGCAACACAACCCTAGCAACCCAAAATGGGCCAACCGCGACCGTTTCATCCTGTCCAACGGTCACGGCTCCATGCTGATTTATTCCTTGTTGCATTTGGCCGGCTACAACCTGCCGATCGAAGAATTGAAACAGTTCCGCCAACTGCACTCACAAACCCCAGGCCATCCTGAATACGGTTATACCGACGGCGTTGAAACCACCACCGGTCCTCTGGGTCAAGGCATCACCAATGCCGTGGGTTTCGCCCTGGCGGAACGCACCCTGGCCGGTCAATTCAACCGTCCCGGTCACGACATCGTCGATCACCACACTTACGTATTCATGGGTGACGGCTGCCTGATGGAAGGCATCTCCCACGAAGCCTGCTCACTGGCCGGCTCGATGAAACTGGGCAAACTGATCGCCTTCTACGACGACAACAACATTTCCATCGACGGCGAAGTACGTGGTCACGGCAACGTTAACGGCTGGTTCCTGGACGACACTCCGAAACGTTTCGAAGCCTACGGCTGGCACGTCATCCCCAAAGTCGACGGCCACAACCCCGATGCAGTCAAAAAAGCCATCGAAGAAGCCAAAAAAGTCAGCGACAAACCGACCATCATCTGCTGCCAAACCATCATCGGTTTCGGTTCGCCGAACAAACAAGGCAAGGAAGAGTGTCATGGTGCCGCGCTGGGTGAAGCTGAAATTGCACTGACCCGCGAACAACTGGGCTGGCCGCATGCGCCGTTCGAAATCCCCGCCGACATCAAAGCGGCTTGGGATGCCAATGCCAAAGGTGCACGTCTGGAAAGTGCCTGGAACGACAAATTTGCTGCTTACCAAGCCGCTCACCCCGAATTGGCTGCGGAATTTAAACGCCGCATGGCCGGCGAACTGCCAGCCGATTGGGCGGAAAAATCCAATGCCTTCATCGCCGAAGTCAATGCCAAAGGCGAAACCATCGCCAGCCGCAAAGCCTCGCAAAACACCCTGAACGGCTTCGGCCCGTTGTTGCCGGAACTGCTGGGCGGCTCCGCCGACCTGGCCGGTTCTAACCTGACCTTGTGGTCAGGCTGCAAAGACGTCTGCGCCCCCGGTCATGACGGTAACTACATCTACTACGGCGTCCGTGAATTCGGCATGAGCGCCATCATGAACGGCCTCGTGCTGCACGGCGGCTTCAAGCCTTACGGCGCCACCTTCCTGATGTTCTCGGAATACGCCCGTAACGCCCTGCGTATGGCGGCACTGATGAAAGCACCGACCATCTTCGTCTACACCCACGACTCCATCGGTCTGGGCGAAGACGGTCCGACTCACCAACCGATCGAGCAAACCGCTACCTTGCGCATGATTCCCAACATGCAAGTCTGGCGCCCCTGCGACGCGGTCGAGTCTGCGGTTAGCTGGAAAGCCGCCATCGAACGTAAAGACGGCCCAAGCACTCTGATCTTCTCGCGTCAAAACCTGCCGCACATGGCACGCAGCCAAGCGCAGATCGACGCGATCGGCAAAGGCGGCTACATCTTGAAAGACAGCGACGGTACACCGGATGCGATCATCATCGCCACCGGCTCCGAAGTCGAGCTGGCCGTGAAAGCCGCGGAAGCCTTGGCTGCCAAAGGCAAGAAAATCCGCGTGGTGTCCATGCCGTCGACCAACGTGTTCGAAGCGCAAGACCAAGCTTACAAAGACAGCGTATTGCCGCCTAGCATCGGCAATCGCGTGGTGGTTGAGGCTGGCGTCACCGATAGTTGGTGGAAATATGCCGGCAGCAATGGCAAAATCGTAGGTTTAGACCGCTTCGGCGAATCCGCGCCAGCCGGACAGCTGTTCAAGGAGTTCGGCTTTACCGTGGAAAATGTCGTAGCCAACGTGGAAGCAGTGCTGTAAAAATAACAAATTGAGGCTTGCTATACCAAGCCTCAATAGGGTTCAACGAATCATAGGTGATAAACGTGAAAAAGAATGAATTGACTAAAGCCATCTTGGCTGCATTGGTACTTGCCAGCTCTTCGGTAATGGCTGAGTCTGACTATCCCGCGTCGGACTATCAGCCTAAAGTGCTTTATAGCGACCCTGATTATAAAGCGTCTGAAACTAAATCAGAGTCCGCACCTACTGCGGCTGTGAAACAGACAGCAACCGAGGTCGAAGCGGATCCAGCTTATCCGGCGACAAACTTCCAACCCAAAGTACTGTACAGTGACCCCGCGTATAAACACAGCGCGTCGGCTCCAAGCGCTGGCTCTTCTTCAACATCGTCCGCTTCCGCAACTTCCGCGGAAGCAGCGGTAGATGTCATCCAGAATGAAAAGGCAGCTTCTTCCGATTTTTCATATATCGGTTTGATTCTGTTGGCTGTAGCTGGATTTTTTGTTTATAACAAAAAATCCGCCAAATCGGTTGCTGGCTCGGCGGCGGAGGATTATGCGGTTTCGACTGGTGCGACTGGGGTTGAAAAGTACCTGGAAAAAATTGGTGCCAATAAAACCGGCGTGGCTAAATATTTGGAAAAACAAACAGCTAATCCCGCTACGGGCGTGGCAAAATATATGGCCAAGCAGATCGTCAAGGACAAAGAAGCCGCAGCGGCGCGCGCTACCGGTGTTGAAAAATATTTGCGCGATAAAGGCTAATAGCTCTATTGGGTGGCGCTTACTGAAAATTCGATTCAAGTTTGGGGCACTGTACATTTAGTATACAAACGATATTGCTAGACCAGATCGCCACAAGTTGCGCCTTAGTTGACTGCCCTGTGTAGGCTAAGGTTGCAAGGAGTGGCGATTTTGCTCTTAAAGTCAAATACCTAAAACAATCGAAAAAATTGTTTTCAGTCACTTCTTACGGAAACATTCCGTCTCGACCGAAGTCTAGGCGGAAATGTCGAATACAGATTTAAATTTAATTTACATAACGAGGATATTTTCATGGCAAGAAATTTACTTGAACAACTCCGCGAAATGACAGTCGTTGTCGCGGATACAGGCGACATTCAGGCGATTGAGACATTTAAGCCGAGAGATGCAACCACCAACCCTTCCCTGATTACCGCCGCTGCTCAAATGCCGCAATATCAAGGAATTGTTGACGATACCTTGAAAGGTGCAAGAGCGACTCTGGGCGCGGATGCATCAGCGGCCGAAGTTGTTTCCTTGGCTTTCGACCGTTTGGCGGTTTCTTTTGGTCTGAAAATTTTGGAAATCATCGAAGGTCGAGTTTCAACCGAAGTCGACGCGCGTTTGTCTTTCGATGTCGAAGGCTCCATTGCAAAAGGTCGTGACCTGATTGCGCAATACGAAGCCGCCGGTATCTCTAAAGATCGCGTGCTGATTAAAATTGCCGCGACCTGGGAAGGTATTCAAGCCGCCGCTGTTTTAGAAAAAGAAGGCATTCATTGTAATCTGACTTTGCTGTTCGGCATGCACCAAGCGATCGCTTGCGCGGAAAACGGCATTACCCTGATTTCGCCATTCGTGGGCCGTATTCTGGATTGGTACAAAAAAGACACCGGTCGCGATTCATATGCACCAGCAGAAGATCCGGGTGTATTGTCGGTTACCGATGTGTACAACTATTACAAAAAATTCGGTTACAAAACCGAAGTTATGGGCGCCAGCTTCAGAAACATTGGCGAAATCACCGAACTGGCCGGTTGCGATTTATTGACCATCGCTCCATCTCTGTTGGCCGAACTGCAATCCGTTGAAGGCGATCTGCCACGTAAATTGGACCCAGCAAAAGCAGCAACTTCCTCCATCGAGAAAATTTCTGTCGACAAAGCGACTTTCGAACGTATGCACGAAGAGAACCGCATGGCCAAGGATAAATTGGCGGAAGGTATCGACGGTTTCGCCAAAGCGTTGGAAACCTTGGAAAAATTGTTGTCGGATCGTTTGGCTAGCCTGGAAGCATAAAAAGACTGTGCGCGGAGTCTTTAGTCTCCGCGCACGCTCCAATTTCGATTTAGTTCGGATTGTTTTTATCGGCAATCCGATTCCTCAGCGGGACTCATTGCATGTCACAAAAAATTTTAGATGTTGTTAAACCCGGTGTCGTAACCGGCGAAGATGTACAAAAAATCTTTGCAATCTGCAAGGAAAACCATTTTGCGTTGCCAGCGGTCAACGTGATCAGCACCGATACCATTAACTCGGTTTTGGAAGCAGCCGCGAAAGTAAAATCGGCGGTTGTGATTCAGTTTTCAAATGGCGGCGCGGCGTTCGTTGCCGGTAAAGGTTTGAAACTGGAAGGCCAAGGTTGTTCTATCGTCGGCGCCATTTCCGGTGCTCAACACGTGCATCTGATGGCCGAGCATTATGGCGTGCCAGTCATCTTGCATACCGATCACGCGGCGAAAAAACTGCTGCCATGGATTGACGGATTATTGGATGCGGGCGAGAAACATTTTGCGGCGACCGGTAAACCCTTATTCAGCTCGCACATGCTGGATTTGTCCGAAGAAAGCCTGGAAGAAAATATCGAAATTTGCGGCAAATATCTGGAGCGCATGTCGAAAATGGGCATGACCCTGGAAATCGAGTTGGGCTGCACTGGAGGTGAAGAAGACGGCGTTGACAATAGCGGCATGGATCACTCGGCGTTGTACACCCAGCCGGAAGACGTGGCTTACGCTTACGAGCAATTGAGCAAAATCAGCCACCGATTCACCATCGCGGCGTCGTTTGGCAACGTTCACGGCGTTTATTCGCCAGGTAACGTTAAATTGACTCCGACCATTCTGGCAAATTCACAAAAATATGTTTCCGAAAAATTCGGTTTGCCGCATAACACATTGAACTTCGTATTCCACGGCGGTTCCGGGTCTTCTCCAGAAGAAATCAAGGAATCCATCAGTTATGGCGTGGTTAAAATGAACATCGACACCGATACCCAATGGGCAAGTTGGGCGGGTGTGATGGAGTTTTACAAGAAAAATGAAGGTTATCTGCAAGGTCAAATCGGCAACCCTGAAGGCGCCGACAAACCAAACAAAAAATACTACGATCCACGCGTTTGGCAACGTGCGGGTCAGGTTGGTATGGTGACTCGTTTAGAGCAAGCATTCCAAGAGTTAAATGCGGTAAATTCGTTGTAAATCAATAAGGAGACGGTAAAGAATCTACATTTCTTGACTGTCCTCGCTCTTTGTTGCACCAGTCAAAACTTTGACTGGTGCAATCACGTCAAAACATATTCTGCAAATTATCGCCGCTTTTCCGGAGTATCTGGATTTCGCCGGCATTCGGGCTGTTCTTCTAATACAATGTTTTTTCTTGTATTATCAATAACGATGAGTGGATTAATAACACGGAGCATTGATGGGTTTACATCATGGCTTATTTCGTGCATAAAAATTGTAAAGGTAAGGCATGGCTGAAACGAAACCGAGCGAAAAAAAAATATCTACTAAATTGATCATAATCATAGTGTTGGCTGCGCTGCTACTATTGTTGGCCGGAGGGGGCGCGGGCTATTTCTTTTTTATGAAGCAGTCGTCCGAAACGGCGCATGGCCAAGTAACGGATGGCGAGGGGGGCAAGAATGAAGCTGCTAAGCCGGCTGAAATCATTCCGGAGGTTTATTACGATTTGGCAGCCCCTCTACTGGTCAATTTTCCGCCCGGATCCAGCGCTAAGATCATCAAAGTATCTTTGTCCGTATTGGTTGAGAGCGATGCAAGCGTGGGTGTTCTTAAAAAGCACGAACCGATGATTCGAAATAATTTATTGATGGCAATCAGTTCGATTGGTGCCGACAAGGCCAAAACATTGGAAGGTAAACAGGAGTTGCAGGCGATGATGCTGAACGAGATAGGCAAGGTGATGGAGAAAATGGCTGGGAAAAACACAGCTAAAGATGTTTACTTTACTGAATTTGTACTGCAATAAATGTCAACTGCGGACCTACTTTCCCAGGATGAAATCGATGCCCTGCTGCATGGTGTTGATGATGGCGATGTTGAAACCGTTCATGATGATGAAGAGGTCAAGAGCGCCAGATTATATGATTTCAACAGCCAGGAACGCATTGTCCGTGGCCGTATGCCGACGCTGGAAATGGTCAACGAGCGCTTTGCCCGCTATTTCCGGATTGCGTTATTCAATTTTCTGAGGCGGGCCGCGGAGATTTCGGTATCCGGAATTCAGGTCCAAAAATTTTCCGAGTTTATTCAGGGTTTGTTCGTCCCGACCAATTTGAATGTGATTCGGATGTCGCCGTTGCGAGGAAGGGCGTTAATCGTGATGGAGCCACGCTTGGTGTTTACCGCGGTAGATAACTTTTTTGGCGGGGGCGGCCAGTTTTATAACAAGGTGGAAGGCCGCGAGTTTACTCCGACGGAAATGCGGATCATCCGCTTGATTCTCGATATGATTTTCAAGGACTTGTCCGAGGCCTGGAAGCCGGTGATGGATGTGGAATTTGAATATATCAATTCCGAGGTTAATCCCCAGTTTGCCAATATTGTGAGTCCTTCCGAAATCGTGGTGATTTCGACTATCCACGTTGAGTTGGAGGGCGGTGGTGGCGATATCAACATTGCCATGCCTTATACCATGATAGAACCCATCCGGGAGTTGTTGGATGCGGTGACCAGCGATCGAGGGGAAGTCGATGGCCGCTGGCAAGAGTCGCTGAGGGCGGAAATCATGCGTAGCGAGGTTATGTTAAACAGCAAATTGATAGAGAAGGAAATGTCTATCAGTGAAGTAATCGAGCTGAAGAAGGGCGATGTGATTCCTATCGATATGCCGGAAACCGTATTGCTGGAAGTCGAAAATGTGCCGGTTTTTAAGGGCAAGCTGGGGCTATCCGATGGCAATTATGCAATCGAAATAGTGGAAAAGGTATCGCTGGACAATATGTGACGGATTAGACGGGCCAAAAATATGAGCGAGAACGACGAAATAGGTAATGACTGGGCGGATGCCCTGAACGAGCAGGCCGGGGCCGATTGGGGTGAGGCGATGAAGGAGCAGCAAGCGGGCGCCAATCCGGCGGGCGGTTATGCGGCGGCCGAGTTCCCTAATCTGGAAGATCTGAAACAGAAAAACTATACGAATTCCGATGAAGTCAAGTTGGATGTGATTCTGGATGTGCCGGTCACTGTCTCCTTGGAAATCGGTCGGACAAAAATCAATATTCGGAATTTGCTACAGCTCAATCAGGGTTCGGTGGTGGAATTGGATCGATTTGCCGGGGAGCCGATGGATGTGTTGGTGAACGGAACCTTGGTGGCGCATGGCGAAGTGGTCGTGGTAAACGACAAGTTCGGCATTCGTTTGACCGATATTATCAGTCCGTCGGAACGGGTTAGAAAGCTGGGCTGATGAACAAAAAATGTTCGATTGTTTTTGGCCTGGGGTTACTGAATACCTTTGCCGCGCATGCCGAAGAGGTTGACGCGCAAAGGCAGGCGGCAAAAATCGTCTCCTATGCCGATGTTTTGCAATGGGTATTGGCCTTGGGTTTGGTGCTGGCAATTTTTGGGCTGTTAATTTGGTTGTTACGCAAAACCGGCGGCTTGTCTTTTGCCGGAAAGAGTCAATTAGCGGTAATCTCCGGTTTGTCGTTAGGCATGCGGGAGAAGCTGGTGTTGGTCAGAGTCGGCGAGAAACAGCTGTTGCTGGGGGTAACGCCTGGGCGAGTGGATAAATTGCTGGAACTAGAAGGTGAATCACGCTTGTTTCAAGAGCAACCGGGCGATAACGATAGCGGTTTGTTTGCGAAAAAGTTGCAACAAGTCTTGCAGGGCAAGGCCGATGTTTAATTCCACGCTGGTTTTATTCGGGCTTGTCGTTTTGAACCTGTTGTTACCGGAGGGGGCCTGGGCCGCCGTGCCGGGCATAGAAGCCATTACCGTTACCAGCAACCCCAAGGGCGGGGAAAGCTATACGGTGACGATTCAAATTTTGGCCCTCATGACCATGCTGACGCTATTGCCGGCATTGTTGTTAACCATGACTTCGTTTACCCGAATCATGATCGTGCTGAGTTTGTTGAGACAGGCTTTAGGCGCGCAGCAGGCGCCGAGTAATCAGGTATTGTTGGGATTGTCCTTGTTTCTGACCATATTCATCATGATGCCGGTTCTGGAAAAGATCAACGAAACGGCGGTGCAGCCCTATTTGGAGGAAAAGATCGATGTGACCACGGCCATAGACAATGCATCGGAACCGCTCAAGCAATTCATGTTGAAGCAGACCCGCGAGGCGGATATCGATATGTTTATCCGGATTTCCGGCAAGGAAAATATCGATAAACCCGAGGACGTGCCTTTTTCGCTGTTGTTACCGGCCTATGTAACCAGTGAGCTCAAAACCGCCTTTCAAATAGGGTTTCTGATTTTTTTGCCGTTTTTGGTGATCGACTTGGTGGTGGCCAGCGTGTTGATGTCGATGGGCATGATGATGTTGTCGCCGATGATCGTGTCACTGCCCTTCAAAATCATGCTGTTTGTACTGGCGGACGGGTGGTCGCTAGTGTTGGAAATGCTGGCCGCCAGTTTTTATGTCTAAGCTAACGATGCCGAAATGACTCCGGAAACCATATCGAATATAGCGCAGGAAACGGTATTGGTGTCTTTGAAACTGATGGGGCCGATTTTGTTGTCTTCGTTGGCGGTAGGTTTGCTGGTGTCGATGTTTCAGGCCGCCACCTCGATACAGGAACAGACTCTGTCCTTCATACCCAAGCTGGCAACGATTATTGTGGTATTAATGATTGCCGGTCCCGGCATGCTACAAATGTTGATCGATTATTTCCACGATTTGATGCGTGAAATTCCTACCTTGATAGGATGAACTTTCGAGAAGACGAACTCATAGCCTATCTCGCCTCATTTGTTTGGCCATTCATGCGGATAAGCTCAATGTTCATTTCAATTCCGGTTTTTAGCGTCAATAGTGTGCCGGCCAGATTGAAAATGATGCTGAGTCTATTGATTACGTTTGCAGTGGTGCCCACCTTGCCGCCGATGCCGGCGGTTGCTTTATTCAGTCCCGAGGGGTTGATGGTGACCATACAGCAAGTCATGTTGGGGATTTCGACCGGCTTTATTCTGCAAATGGTATTTTCGATCATGCTATTTGCCGGTCAGACGATTGCCTACGGCATGGGATTGGGGTTTGCCTCGCTGGTCGATCCTGCAACCGGCGTGCAAACCCCGGTGATTGCGCAGCTTTTTGTGATCGGATCCAGCTTGTTGTTTTTGGCCGTTGACGGGCATTTGTTGCTGATCGAGATGTTGGCACAGAGTTTTAGCACTTTGCCGGTGGCTGCCGACAGTTTGGACAAGTCCGACCTGTGGCGCATGATAGCTTGGAGTAGTCAGATATTTGCCGGTGGCGTGTTGCTGTCCCTGCCTATCATGGCGACCTTGTTGTTTGTCAACATCAGTTTCGGCGTAGCTTCAAAAGCGGCGCCGCAATTGCAACTGTTTGGCGTCGGATTTCCGATCACTATTTTATTAGGAATGGCGCTGATTTGGGTCGGGCTGGCTACCATGCTGGAAGGCTTTAGCGATTGGTTGCACGCGGGTTTTGTCCTGATCAGTGAAATGTTGAGGATGAGCTGATGGCGGAAGATGCCGACGACAAAACCGAAGAGCCCACTGGTAAGCGGTTAGCTGACTCGCGCAGGAAAGGTCAGGTACCGCGTTCCAAGGAACTCAATACCTTTGTGACGTTGATTGTCAGCGCCGCGCTGTTTTTTTATACGGGACAGTACATGGTACAGGGCTTGCTGAAGATGATGAAACATCAGTTTCAGTTGTCGCGGGATACCATCTTTGACCCCATCACGCCGGTCATGCATTTCAAAATGGCTATGGTTGAAGGTTATTCGGTCGTGTTGCCGTTGATGATTATTCTGATGATCGCCGATTTATTGACGCCGTTGCTGATGGGAGGCTGGAATTTTTCGGAAGAAGCCTTCGAACCCAAATTCTCCAAACTTAATCCGCTGCAAGGCATCAAAAAGATTTTCGGCATTCAAGGCGTGATGGAGTTGGTCAAGGCCGTTATCAAGGTGATATTGATCGGCTTCGTGGCCTGGAACCTGTTCAAAGTCTATTTCGATGATTTCATGAGTTTGAGCAGGTTAACGCTCGAGGCCGGTATCTTTCGGGTTGGCGAAATCATTGTGATGTCCGTGCTGGTATTGAGTGCGACCTTTATATTGTTGGTGTTGATCGATGTGCCGTACCAGTTATGGAATCACCAGCGCCAGTTGAAGATGACCAAGCAGGAGATCCGCGACGAAGCCAAGGAGTCGGAGGGTAGTCCGGAAGTCAAGGGCAAAATCCGGCAAATGCAGATGCAGGCCGCGCAAAGGCGGATGATGGAGGCTGTGCCCAGCGCGGATGTGATCGTGACCAATCCCACACACTTTGCGGTGGCATTAAAATATGACCAAAATGGCGGCGGCGCCCCGGTGCTGGTGGCCAAGGGTACGGATTTGGTGGCGGCCCAGATCCGTAATCTGGCGTTGGCCAATAAAGTGGTGCTGGTGGCGGCACCCTCTCTGGCCAGGGCTCTGTATTATTCGACGGAACTGAATCAAGAGATTCCGCGGGGGTTGTTTCTGGCGGTGGCGCAAGTGCTGGCCTACGTTTTTCAGCTCAGGGCGGCGTCCCAACAAGGCTGGGTAAAGCCAGTGCCGCCGAGTGATGTAGACGTTCCCGACGAATTCAGGCAATAAAAGCGAAACGAGCCTAACATGGATTTTGCAAAAATCATAAACGCATTGAAATCACTGACAGGCATGGGACTGGGGGCTCCGCTTGCCATCATCATGCTGCTGGCTCTTTTGGTACTGCCATTGCCGGCATTCCTGCTGGATTTGTTTTTTACCTTCAATATCGCTTTTTCGTTGATCATCCTGCTGGTGGTGATTTATACCCTGAAGCCACTGGAATTCGCCTCGTTTCCGACCGTGATCCTGGTAGCGACCCTATTTCGCTTGGCGCTGAATGTCGCCTCTACCCGGGTGGTGTTGATGATGGGGCATGAGGGAGGCGATGCCGCGGGTAAGGTGATCGAGGCTTTCGGATCGTTTGTGATCGGCGGCAATTTTGCCGTGGGTATCGTTGTGTTCGCCATTTTGGTGGTGATCAACTTTGTGGTGGTCACCAAGGGTGCCGGCCGGGTGGCCGAGGTGAGTGCCCGTTTTACCTTGGACGCGATGCCGGGCAAGCAGATGGCGATCGATGCCGATTTGAATTCAGGCTTGATCAATCAGGACCAGGCCCGGGCAAGGCGCGAGGAAGTAGCGGCCGAAGCTGATTTTTACGGTTCGATGGACGGTGCCAGCAAATTCGTGCGTGGCGACGCCGTGGCCGGCATCATCATTCTATTCGTCAACGTGATCGGTGGCTTGGCGATAGGTGTGGGGCAGCATGGAATGAGTTTTGCCGACGCGGCCAATGTCTATGTACTGTTGACGATCGGTGACGGTCTGGTGGCGCAAATTCCGGCCTTGTTATTGTCGGTGGCTTCGGCGATGGTCGTGACCCGAGTCAGAGGCAGTAAGCAGGATTTAGGTCAGCAAGTCTCGGCCCAATTATTCGAGGATCCTAGAACCTTACTGGTGACTGCGGCGGTGATGGGCTTGCTGGGTATCATTCCCGGCATGCCGAATATGGTGTTTATCCTGTTGTCGCTGGCGTTGGTGGGGGCGGCTTATCTAATCGATCGCCGGCGTAAGCTGGAGGAAGAAAAAGCCCTGGAAATGGAACGCATCGTCACCCCGCAACAGCAGTTGGCCAAGGCCGAGATCAAGGAATTGGGCTGGGATGATGTGATGCCGGTGGATACGATCGGCCTTGAAGTAGGTTATCGCTTGATTCCGTTGGTGGATAGGAATCAGGGTGGGCAGTTGATGACCCGGATCAAGGGCGTGCGGAAGAAACTGTCGCAAGATTTGGGTTTCCTGATTCCTTCGGTGCATATTCGGGATAACCTGGATTTATCGCCGACAGCCTATCGTATTTCGTTGATGGGGGTTTCGGTGGGTGAAGCCGAAATCATGCCCGACAAGGAAATGGCGATCAATCCTGGGCGGGTGTTCGGCACCGTGCAGGGCGTAGCCTGTAAGGATCCCGCCTTTGGACTGGATGCGGTGTGGATCGAGTTATCGCAGAAAGACCAAGCTCAAACCCTGGGATATACCGTGGTCGATCCTGGTACCGTGGTGGCGACTCATCTTAGTCATATTTTGCAAAGTAATGCGCATGATTTATTCGGTTATGAGGAAGCTCAGCAACTGATGGATAATTTAGCCAAGGTTGCGCCTAAGTTGGTGGAGGATTTGGTGCCGAAGACCTTGCCGTTGGGCGTGGTAGTCAAAGTGCTGCAAAACCTATTGTTGGAGCGGGTGTCGATTCGCGATATTCGCACTATCGCCGAAACTTTGGCGGAGTACGGGACTAAGAGTCAAGATCCGGACATCTTGACCTCGGCGGTCAGGGCCTCGCTGGGGCGCTCAATTATCCATGAAATCAATGGGGTACGGATGGAGATTCCCGTGATTACGTTGGATCCAAGCCTGGAACAGATATTGCATAAATCCTTGCAGACGGCGAGCGACGGTGGTGCGGGATTGGAGCCTGGTTTAGCGGAACAAATGCACCAATCTCTGGAAGAAAGTGCGCAACGGATGGAAATGGAAGGGCAAGCAGCGGTATTGCTGGTTTCCTCCTTCATCCGGCCCTGGCTGGCACGCTTCGTTCGTCATTCGATACCCGGTTTGCATGTGCTGGCATATAACGAAATTCCTCAGGATAGGCAAATCCGGGTGATTTCGACGGTCGGACAGCGTGCTTAAATGTTTAACGAGGACAAGCGATGAAAATTAAACGCTTTTTTGCAGCAGATATTCGCCAAGCCATGCGCATGGTTAAAGAGGAACTGGGCGCCGATGCGGTGATTATGTCCAATCGCTCCGTTGATGGTGGCGTCGAGATCGTGGCGGCACGCGATTTCGACGAGCAGGTGATTCATAAAAACCTGAAGCAGCAGCATGAAGAGGAAGTGGTGGCAAAACGTCTGAAAAAATACGATTTGCCCGAGTTTGCCGGCGACAATAAACCGGCGCATTTACTTAGTAGCGCCCGCAAAAAAGGCAATGAAGCTGAAAACCCCGTGCGTCGGAATCTGGACCAGTACATCGGTTATGCGGAAAAAGTGCAGTTGGCCAGCGTCAACGCTCAAAAAATTTCCGAGAAATTAAAGGTGGCGGAAAAGCCGGCCTGGGCCGCCGCCGAGGTCAAGCGTAATCCGGTAACCGAGGCTCCCAAACCGGTACAGTCACCCACCACGGATAAATTCATCGACGAAATGCGCAAGGAAATGCAGGACATGCGGACGTTGCTGGATACCAAGTTGTCCAGTATCGCTCTGTTGCCCCAGTCAAACGAACAACCGGTCCGGCATGAGCTGCAGGAACACCTAGTCGATTGTGGTTTCTCCAAAACGCTTACCGGCAAAATCGTCAATCGTCTCGGTAGCCATAAACAACTTGCAACGGCCTTGGCTAAGTCGCGGGAAATGCTGAGCAAAGTGATGCCGATCGCCGACGACCGCCTGTTGGAACAGGGCGGTATTGCGGCCTTGGTCGGTTCAACCGGCGTGGGTAAAACCACGACTATCGCCAAATTGGCGGCGCAATTTATCCTGAAACACGGTTCAAGGGAGATTGCCTTGATTACCACCGATAATTACCGGATCGGTGCTCACGAGCAAATCAACACTTACGGTAAAATTCTGGATGTGCCGGTACGGGTGGCTGGCGATGCCGAAGAATTACATCAGCATATTCATAGTTTTTCCGACAAGCGCTTGATCCTGATCGACACCGCCGGCATGAGTCAACGCGACTTGCGGCTTGCCGAGCAACTGAAAACCTTGCAGCATGGCGACCTGCCGATCCAATCCTATTTGGTGATGTCGGCAACCACGCAATACAAGGCCGCGCTGGAAATTATGGATGCATTCCAGATTCTTGAGCCACAAGCCACTATACTAACTAAGTTTGATGAGGCGGTCACAAAAGCGTCGGCCTTGTCGGCATTGATTGAGCGGCGTATGCCATTATCATTCATTACCGACGGTCAACAAGTACCCGAGGATATTTACGCGCCCGAGGCGGATTCATTAATTCAGCAGTGCATGCAGTTGGAAGATGAAGACCAGTACGCTGATACTATGAATTATGACAATTGGATGGCCGAAAGCCATGCATAAATCATTCGACCAGGCAACTGGAATAAGACAGATGAGAAACATGAAACCCGTGCGAGTGATAGCCGTGACCAGCGGCAAAGGTGGGGTCGGCAAGACTAATTTATCGGTCAATATCGGCGTGTCATTGGCCAAGGTCGGTCGGCGCGTGGCGATACTGGATGCCGATATGGGCTTGGCCAATGTCGACATTTTGTTGGGCATGTTTCCGGAATTTAATTTGTCGCATGTCCTGAGCGGCGAAAAAACCTTGAAGCAAATCATGATGACCGGACCGGCCGGGGTGAAAATTATTCCGGCATCTTCCGGTATCCAACGTATGTCGGATTTAAGCAATGCCGAGCAGGCCGGGGTAATTCGGGCATTTAGTGAAATCGACAAGGAGTTGGATGTGCTTATCGTGGATACCGCGGCCGGTATTTCGGCGAGCGTGGTAAATTTTGCCCGCGCCTGCCAGGAAATCATTGTCGTGGTGTGCGATGAGCCGACATCACTGGCCGACGCTTATGCCTACATCAAATTGCTGAATCGGGATTACGGGTTGAACAGTTTTCATATTATTACCAATATGGTGCAATCCGCCGAACACGGTCAGGCCCTGTTCAATAAATTAAGCAAGGTGACCGATCGTTATCTTGATGTGACTTTACAGTTTGTCGGCGCGGTTCCCCAGGATGACTACTTGAAAAAATCCGTGCAGAAACAAACTCCGGTGGTCGAAGCTTTTCCGCAGAGCAAGTCCGCGCTGGCGATTCGAAATCTGGCGCGCAAAATAGATCATTGGCCGATCAAACTCAAGGCCGGCGGTTATTTGGAATTTTTCGTCGAACGCATGATTCAATACAGCACCCGCGAGGATGTTGCATGAATAAAGCGGCAATGTATGCCGCGGTGCAGGCCGAAAACACCGATAAGTTGGTGATTCAGCATGCACCGTTAGTCAAACGCATTGCCTACCATCTGATGGGGCGCTTGCCCGATACCGTTCAGATCGATGATCTGATTCAATCCGGTATGCTGGGATTATTGGAAGCCATCAAGCATTATGATGCCGGCCAGGGTGCCAGTTTCGAGACTTATGCGGGCATCCGCATTCGTGGCGCCATGTTGGATGAATTACGCCGAGCCGACTGGACGCCGCGTTCGGTGCATAAAAAAGCCCGGATGGTCGCCGAAGCGATACGTGAAGTGGAAAATCAAGTCGGCCGCGATGCCAAGGATAGCGAAGTGGCGAGTAAAATGGGAATAGGGCTGGAGGAATACCGCCAGATCCTACAGGACACCGTGTCTTGTAAAACCTTTAGTGTCGAGGAGTTGATTCAGGGAGAAGACAGCATCATTGATGATGTCCATACCAATTATCAACCCGAAGAACAACTGATACAGCAGAATTTTCACCAAGCCTTGGCCAAGGCCATCGCCGAATTGCCGGAAAGGGAGCGCTTGGTGGTGTCGCTCTATTACGATGACGAATTGAATTTGCGCGAGATAGGCCGGGTACTGGATGTCAGCGAGTCCCGAGTCAGCCAGATTTGCAGTCAGGCCATGTTGCGGCTCCGGGCCAGGCTTGCGGATTGGTTGGATCGGAAAGATAATGGCGCAAGAGGTTGATTTGCCGTGACTACTGATTTTTATCCGGTTTTGGCGGCGAATGAGGGCTCGTTCCTAAATGATAAAGTAATCTGGGTGGAGATTATCCTTGGATAAAAACATGAAGATTCTGATTGTCGACGATTTTTCGACAATGCGGAGAATAGTAAAAAACCTGTTAAAAGACCTGGGTTTTACCAATACCGTCGAGGCCGATGACGGCAAGACTGCATTGCCTATATTGCAAAAAGGCGGTATCGATTTTTTGATTACAGACTGGAATATGCCGGGCATGACCGGGATAGACTTGCTGAAAGCCGTCAGGGCCAATCCAAATTTGGCCAACATGCCGGTATTGATGGTGACGGCCGAGGCTAAACGGGAGCAGATTATTTTGGCGGCACAGGCCGGCGTGAACGGTTATGTGATCAAGCCCTTTACCGCAGCGACCCTGAAAGAAAAAATCGAAAAAATCTTTGAACGTATTGAAGGCTAAATTAGGGGATTGAAAGATGAATGAAGATCTTCTGAGCTTGGCCAAAGACTTGGTTGCCGCGCTGGAGAAAGGGGACGAGGTGGTCGCCGATGCCTTATTGGATGAGTTGGCGGGCTTACGCGAGACTCAGTTATTCAAGGAAATTGGCCGCTTGACCCGGCAACTGCACGACACCATGGTCAGTTTTAGCGTCGATGCCAAAATCGCGGCGATGACCGAGCACGATATTCCCGATGCCAAGGAGCGCTTGCAATACGTGATTACGATGACCGAGCAAGCGGCCGATCAAACCTTGACGGCGGTCGAAAACCTGCTGCCTATTTCGCAAACATTGAACGACCAAGTCGAGCAATTAGCCGGCAAATGGTTGCGCTTTCTGGATCGGGAAATGCCGCTGGAGGAATTTAAGGCCATGAGTGTCGAGATTTCGCGGCATTTCAAGGAATCGAAGGGTGGGTTGGAGCAGGTTCAAGCCGGCTTGAACGACATACTGATGGCGCAGGGTTTTCAAGATATTACCGGGCAAATTATTCGTCGAGTGATCGAATTGGTACAGGAACTGGAAATCAGCATGGTCAAGTTGATCAGTATTTCCGGGCAAAAAACCGGCACGGGCAGGGCAGGGGGGCAGGCCCCGCATGAGCTGCCGGGACCCGTGGTGCCGGGCGTGGACGACAGGGATGGAGATGTGGCTACCAGTCAGGTGGATGTCGATGATTTGTTGTCCAGTCTAGGCTTCTGAGGAACAACAGATGACGATCGATCAGGACGACGAAATTCTGCAGGATTTTTTGGTTGAAGCCGGAGAAATTATTGAGCTGCTAGGTGAGCAACTGGTTGAGCTTGAACAATCGCCCAATGATTTCGACTTGCTTAACGCGATCTTTCGTGGTTTTCACACCGTCAAGGGTGGTGCCGGGTTTTTAGCCATTCATGCTTTGGTCGAAATTTGTCATAGCGCCGAGGATGTATTCAATGTCCTGAGACAGGGGGATCGCCGGGTTACTCCCGAGTTAATGGATGTTATCCTGCAGGTGTTGGATATTGTCAACGAGATGTTTGCCACAGTGCGCGCCGGAAATTTACCGGCGGCGGCGCCCGCGGATTTGCTGGCCAGGGTAAAAGCCTTTGCCAGCGCCGACAGTGCGGGGCCAGCTCAGATAGAAATGGCGCCCGCGACGGTTGAGCCTGAAGTCGAGGAACATTTCAGCCAAAGCCCTTCCCCGCAAGATCTGGTGGCTCAGGAATTCGATGCGATGCTGGATGCGGACGAATTGCTGGCCCGTTCCGAACCCGGTTCGGAAACCGATGAAATTACCGAGCGGGAGTTTGAAGATCTGCTGGATGCCCTGCATGGAAAAGGCGGCTCCCCCACGGCCAAAAAACCGCTTGACGACGTCGTGGTGGAGGACGACGAGATTTCCGAGGATGAGTTCGAAAACCTGTTGGATGAACTGCACGGCAAGGGCAAGTTCAAAGCGCCTGCTTCTCCGGCACAGCCTTCGGCCGATTCGGGCGACATCACCGAGGAAGAGTTCGATCAACTGCTGGATCAATTGCATGGCAAAGGTAAATTCGACGCCAGTATTGCCCAAAAAGCCATGGAACATGCGCCGATTGAGCCTCCTGCTCCCGCCAAGCCGGAGCCGATAAAGCCCAAAGCTAAACCCGAGCCGGTCGAAAAGCCTGCGTTGGAGGCCCTAGCACCGAGCGAGCCGGAAAGAGCCGTCAATAAAGCCAGCGTCCCGGATACTTCCGCTGATAAAGCCAAGGCCGCCGCGCCGCAAGTCGATACTACAGTACGTGTCGATACTCAGATACTCGACGACATTATGAATATGGTCGGCGAGCTGGTGCTGGTGCGAAACCGATTCCAAACCCTGAAAGCGAATTCCGAAGCCGGCGAGCAATTATCCAAGGCCATTTCCAATCTGGATGTGGTAACGGCTGATTTGCAGTTGGCGGTGATGAAAACCCGGATGCAGCCGATCAAAAAAGTATTTGGCCGTTTTCCAAGGGTGGTGCGCGATTTAGCCCGCAATTTGAAAAAGGAAATCCGGCTGGAATTGATCGGCGAAGATACCGATCTGGACAAAAATCTGGTGGAGGCGCTGGCCGATCCATTGGTGCATTTGGTCAGAAACGCGGTCGATCACGGTGTCGAGATGCCCGACGAGCGCGAGGCAAAAGGTAAGCCACGCGAAGGAGTGGTGATACTGAAGGCTTCTCAGGAAGGCGACCATATCCAGCTTTCCATCCAGGACGATGGCAAGGGCATGAACCCTGATCTGTTGCGGGCCAAGGTGGTCGAAAAGGGTCTGATGGATGAAGAAACCGCGGCCAGACTGGATGATAAGGAATGCTACAATCTGATTTTCATGCCGGGTTTCTCCACCAAGACCGAGATTTCCGATGTGTCCGGCCGGGGGGTCGGCATGGATGTAGTGAAAACCCGTATTGCCCAAATGAACGGCGTGGTCGAAATCGATTCGGTGGAGGGACGGGGCAGTAATATCATCATTAAAGTACCATTGACCTTGGCCATCATGCCGACGCTGATGGTTAAACTGGGCGGGCAGGCATTTGCCTTACCCTTGGCCAATGTGCTTGAAATTCTTGATCTTGATCTGAATAAAACCAACAAAGTCGATAACCAACTGGTCGTGATGGTCAGAAACAAAGCCTTGCCTTTGTTTTATTTAAGCGAATGGCTGGTCAATGATCCTTATTACAACGTCAATAAAAAGTCCTCCAGTAGTCATGTGGTCGTGGTTAACGCCGGCGGTAGGCAAGTCGGTTTCGTGGTCGACCAGCTGGTCGGCCAGGAGGAAGTGGTCATCAAGGCTTTAGGCGCCAAGCTGCATGGTCTGGAGGGATTGTCCGGAGCAACCATTACCGGTGACGGCAAGATTGCGCTGATTCTGGATGTGCCGGGATTGATGAAAAAATATGCCTGCTAATGCCGGCTATATGTTTCGCGGGAAATTGCCTTAGGCCGGGCCGGCAGCGGCGCGAAAAAGAGCCAAGCATAATTGATATTGCGATTGTCGCTGTCAAACTACCAAAGCTTGGGTGAATTTGCCAACGCATTTAACAAGTTGAGTTGATGGATATTTTAAGCATCATCGGAGTTCTTATGGGGTTTTCCGCCATCATCGGCGGTAACCTGATGGCGGGTGGCGAATTAGGCTCTTTGATGAATTTGCATGCCTTTGTGATTGTGGTGGGCGGTACTCTGGGCGCAACCTTGTTGCAATTTCCACCCAAGGTCTTTTTGCGCGGCTTACGAATCGTGGTCTGGATTGTTAAGCCGGAAAAGCTGATGCTGAACAAGCAGATCGATAAAATTGTGCGCTGGAGTACGATGGCCAGAAAAGAAGGCTTGCTGGGGCTTGAAACCGTTATCGACGGTGAAAAAGACAGCTTTGCCAAGAAAGGTTTGCAACTTTTGGTGGATGGTAACGAGCCCGAAGTGATTCGCGACTGCATGGAGGTGGAACTGTCTACCAAGGAACACCTGGATTTACAGGCGGCTAAAGTATTCGATGCGATGGGTGGCTATTCGCCGACGATAGGCATTATCGGTGCGGTGATCGGTCTGATTCATGTGATGCAAAACCTGGCCAAACCCGAATTACTGGGTAGCGGCATTGCCACGGCCTTTGTCGCAACCATTTACGGTGTCGGTTTGGCCAATCTGCTATTCATTCCGATCGCCAATAAATTAAAAGCGCACATTTTTCAGGCCACGCAGGCTCGGGAAATGATAGTTGAAGGTATTTCCTCGATTGCGGAGGGTGAAAATCCGCGCAATATCGAATTGAAATTGTCCGGCTTTCTGCTGGAAAAATAGATTCCGGCATTGACCATGGCCAGGCGCAGAAAAAGAGTTATCGAGGAAGCTGAGCATCAGGATCGATGGATGGTGTCTTTCGCCGATTTCATCACCTTGTTGTTTGCGTTTTTTGTGGTGATGTATTCGATATCTTCGGTGAACAAGGGTAAGTACGAGACATTTTCCGAGTCTCTGGATAAAGCCTTGTTTCACAGTGAAAAAGTGTTAAGGGAGGTCGAGCCGATTCAGGTGGGAACCATTCCGACGCGCATCCAGCCGATTGAATTGCCCAATCTGATTACGGTAACCCAGGAAGAGCATCAGTTGAGCGAGGAAATCATGGAAGAAAAACGCCGCTTGAATGAAGTGTCCGATGAGTTCCAACGCGCGCTGCAGCCTTTTGTCGAAAGCCAGTTGGTCGGCATCAAAAAACACGACTTTTGGGTGGAACTGGAAATGAATAGCGAATTGTTATTTGCCAGCGGCAAGGCCGAACTGTCGGGCAAGGCGATTCCGGTTCTGGAAAAAGTAGCCGAGGTGGTACGCGACGTGCCGAATGTGATTAACGTCGAAGGCTATACCGATGATGTGCCGATTTCGACCGGAATTTATCCATCCAACTGGGATTTGTCTTCGGCTCGCGCCACCAGCGTGGTCAAGGAATTGGTCAAAAATAACATTCCACCGACCCGATTATCGGCCGTCGGCTTTGGCGAGTTTCATCCGATTGCCGATAACAAGGACGAAGCGGGCCGATTCAAAAATCGGCGCGTGGTGTTGGTGCTGATGTCGCAAGCATTTGCGCGCTATGGCATGACCGATATCGAGCGCGCCAAAGCGTTAAAATTGGCGCCGCAAACCGAAACTCAACAACCGGAACCGGTTGAAAAGGCGCCGGATGCCCCGGCTCAATTATGAAAATATGGTCTGTATCCAACCAAAAAGGCGGAGTGGGTAAAACCACCTCGGTGGTGACGCTGGGAGGGCTGTTGTCTTCCTGGGGCTTTAGAACTCTGTTAGTTGATCTGGATCCGCATGGTTCGTTGACCAGTTATTTCAAAATGAATCCCGACGAAGTCGAGTTCGGCGTTTATAACCTGTTTCGCGATACCGGCGAGAAAAGGAAAAACGTCGACCCCGAACTGTATTTGGCTAAGACCGAATTTGATGGGCTGGCAGTGATGCCGGCGTCGACCGCTATCGCGACCTTGGACCGCCAGGTGGCGCAAATGGGCGGCATGGGCTTGGTGGTTGCCAGCGCACTGGCTAAATTAAAAGACCAATATGACTACGCTATCATCGACAGCCCTCCGATGTTGGGGGTGTTGATGATCAATGCCTTGGCGGCGTGTGATCATTTGATCATTCCGGTATTGGCCGAGTTTTTAGCTCTAAAAGGGCTGGATAGAATGGTGCATACCATCAACATGGTATTCCATTCGCGCAAAACACCGCCCAAATTTACCATCGTACCCACCATGTACGACAAACGAACCAAGGCGGCGCGAGAAAGTTTGGTGGCCCTGCATCAACAGTATCCGGCGAATGTCTGGGATTCGGTTATTCCGGTCGATACCAAGGTGCGAGATGCCAGTCGGGTTGGCGTGCCTTTACCGCTGTTTGATAAAAGCGCCAAGGCCGTCGAAGCTTATTCGGAATTATTGGAACTGTTATTGCTTGATAAAGCCGGCGACAAACCCTTGGCGAACCGGACATGAATCAGGCAAAACCCCCGCAGCGTATCGTTCATCAGCAACTGGCCCTGGATGCCTACCTGAGAACCTTATTGGATGAAATTCCGGAGGTTACCCCGATAGACGATCAGGCGCCGCTTGGCTTGGCCTCGGAGGCAAAACATCCGCCGAAGTCGGTGACACAATCACCCAAGCCGGTCATTAGCGCCAAGCCCCTGATCGAACCCTTGCAAAACCAGCTTGTAGCGTTCGAAAATCCGGCTAAACTACATCCACTTTCCGTGATGCCCGATTGGGCTCAGCACGAATTTCAAGCCTTGTTTTTTAAAGTTGAGCATTTGATTTTGGCCACACCTCTGGTCGAATTGTCCAGAACCATCAAAATTGGGCGTAAACCCGGCAAAATACCTGGCCAGCCGTCTTGGTTCATGGGATTGTTGGATGAACATGACAGCCGCATCGGAGTATTGGACACCGGGCAATTGATTTTTGGCAAAAGTCGCGGCAGTCAGCGGGACTTGGAAAGCAAGCCATTTACAAACCTTCTGATTACGCGGGATAAACGTTGGGGTCTGGCTTGCGACGAAATCTTGTCGATAGGTAAGCTAAAGCCAGAGAAGGTCAGATGGCGTACTAGCCGGCAAAAAAGACCCTGGCTGATCGGCACCGTGATTGAGGAATTGACCGCTATAATCGACTTGCAAGAGTTGGTGCCGCATCGAAGAACATAAATCTAACCCTTTTGGATGAAAAACATGAGCGAAGATAGAAAACAAAGCGACCCCATCATGCAGTGGGTGACTTTTTGTCTGGGTGAAGAAAAGTACGGTATCAATGTGATGCAGGTACAGGAGGTACTGCGGGTCACTGAAATCGCACCGGTTCCTGGCGCGCCGTCCTATGTGCTGGGCATTATCAATTTGCGCGGCAACGTGGTGACGGTAATCGACACCCGTAATCGTTTCGGCTTGCCTTCAAAGGAAACCGATGATGCCTCGCGGGTGGTGATTATCGAAACCGACCGGCATATTATCGGTATTTTGGTCGACAGTGTTGCTGAAGTGGTGGAAATGCGGGCATCGGAAATCGAAACCGCGCCGAATGTCGGTAACGAGGAAAGTTCCAAATACATCCAGGGCGTGACCAGTCGTGATAACAAGTTGCTGATTTTGGTCGATTTAAATAAATTCCTCAGCGAGGACGAAAAAGCCGAGTTGGACATGTTCTAATTTGGCTTGTAATTTTGGTGCTGAGCTATGTCGGAAATCATGCCGATACCGCCTAGTCCGCCACTGCCGGTGGTGCATAAAGTCGAGCGCGAGAAAGAGCGGAACAGTGACAAGAGTAAACAACAATCCAAGGATGATACGTCGGCAGGCAAACAGCCGACTCGAAATGATCAGCCCGCTCGGCATATTGATGAAATTGTGTGATGAATGATCTTTTATTGCCAGGTATTGCGGGTGTTTTAGCGTTGGCGTCTACATTGTTGGCTATCGGCTTGATTCGGCTTTGGCGCGAACAAAAAAAGCTTATACGGGATGTGCGAACTCTGGCCTCGCAACTTCAGCGTGGCAACGATGACATTGCCGGCTTGTGTTCGGCGGCCGTTGCCGTAGACAAGCGCTTAGCCGCCAACGAGTCGCGGCTAAGTAACTTACTCGATAGCATCAGCTTCCAGCCTCAATCATCATCGCAAGCCCGCTATGAAGAGGCCGTTCAGCATGACGAAGAGCAAGATCAGGATCACGATCACCACGATCAAGGCTACCAACTGGCCATAGAAAAAATACGTCGAGGTGCCAATGTCGAAGAGTTGGTGAAAAGTTGCGGTTTAACTCGTGATGAGGCGGTTTTGTTGGTTCGATTACATGGGCGATAAACGCCCCTATCTATTTATATTTAAAAATTAATGCAAGTATTCAAGCCGGTTTTCGAAAAATGGCAGGCAGCGCCTGTGTTGAGCCTTTTGGCGTTTATTCTGGTTCTACCCGTATTTGAAACGCCGAAAACGGTCTTTTTATGTTTATTTTATCTATTGGGCATCTATTCAATATGGAAAAATAGAGAAAGTCATCGCTGGCAACACGACGATACATTGTTAGTGTTTTGGATGTTGAGCGGTTTTGTGGTGGCTTGGTTTGCCGGTATTCAGCATAAGGAATGGGATGGGGCTACTGGGATTTTAAAGCTGTCATTGTTTCTGTTGGTTTTAAAAAATATTTCACTGAGTGAAAGGCTCAGGCAAACCGTTTCCATGGTTATTATATTATCCACTTTGTTAGCCACGGCTGCGGGGCTTTGGCAACTGTTTGTTACCAAGCAACAGTCAGCGTTGGAGTTAAACTCGGTCGGTCATGTTAACCATTCGGCCATTTATCTGGGACTGAACTTTGCGTTGGCATTGGCGATGAGTCTGACATTAAAAAAAACCGATTCAATTTCCTCGAAAGCCTTTGTGATCTTCTGTCTGCTGATCACTGCGGCCAGTGTAGTGCTTTCCAATAGCCGAGCCACTATTTTCACTATTGCCGTTATTGCGATGTCATTTGGGCTGACATGGTTGAAACGGAGTAAATGGCCGTTGTTGGTTTTACTGTTAAGTATTTTCACAACTGTGGCTGGATTGTATTTTGAAGATGCCCAAGTGGTGCAGAAGCATGTTCAACAAACATCACAAGGCCCTTATCTGGGGGAGAGGCAGGCAATTTGGAACAGTAGTCTGCTGGCTTGGCGTCAGTTCCCCGTTTTCGGTCTAGGGATCAAAAACTTTGGCCAAGCGACTGTGGAATTGCAATCAGAATGGCTGAGTGCCGAAGGTAAAGCCTTCGTGGAAGGGCAATATTTAGCCTGTGCGCATGTGCATAACTTTTATCTATCCACGTTGGCGGAGCAGGGGGTGTTTGGCTTCAGCATCACCTTGCTGGTATTGGGGCGAATTGGGTTTTTGTTGTACAAAAATCGCCCCAGGTTAGCTGACTCGAATAGCTATTGGTGCAGTTGGCTGGCTGCTTTCGGAGCCATTCAAGTCGTGTTGGTCAACGGTCTGCTCAACACCACGCTGCATACCGAGCACGGACTATTAACGCTGTTATTGATTGGGTTGTGGTGGGCTGGTCTGGATCAACGCAATAGCGCTATCGGGATTGGGCGCAGGCATTCATAAAAACCCGTTCCATCGCATCCAGCATCGCGCTATCGGAGAAGTTTTCCGCCGCGAATTCAGCCGCCTTGGCGCCCATTTGCCGGCGTTTATCCGGGTTATTGATTAAAGCGGCCAGGGCTTGTTGCAACTCAGCGGTGTTTTCTGGACTGACGATCAGCGCACTTTCACCCGCTAAAACCGCTTCATCGATACTGCCGACCAAGGTGGTCACGGCGGGAATACCGCAGGCCTGAGCCTGCATTAACGCTTGAGGGACGCCTTCGTTGGCATAGGAAGGCAGACAAAAGATGTCCAGCGCTTGCAGCCAAGTTTGAATATTGTTTTGGCGCCCGGCAAAACTGACGTTATTCACCAGATTCAATTGTTTGACTAGTTCATGCAGGGCATCCCATTGCGGGCCATCGCCGACAATCAATAAGTGTAAATTTTCCCGTTCCGGTAATGCTGCAAAGGCTTCCAGCAGATAGCGATGGCCTTTCCAGCTGCGCAAAGTAGCGACAATGCCGATGATCGTTTTATCGCTAGGTAAATTCAGTTGAAGCCGCGCCTGCTGTTTGTCGCCGGGTTTGAAGCGTTGTAGATCGATGCCGGTGCGGATCGAGCTGACTTGCTCGGCCGGAAAGCCGTTAGTATCGATTAAGGTGCGGCGCAGTTTTTCGCCGGTGGTGACGATATGCCGGCTGGCCTTGGTATACAGCCAGCGGCTGAATGCATTGTCACCAATGGGCGCGGAAATGTGCCGGCTGCGGACAATGGCGGGTGGATTAGGCATCAGTTTTGCCGCCAGAGCCGTTAGCCAGCTGTCGGTGGAGCTATGGGTGTTGACCACGTCCGGACGATTGGCGCTCAACCAGCGATAGATTGCCCACAGTCCGGCTAGGCGTTTTTTGCCTATCGGCAGGGCAACCACATCAAGGCCGCGTGTTTGGGCGATGCTGTAGATTTCAGCATGGCGGGGACACAGCAAGGTCAGCTGATGCCCACGATTTTTGAGTCCCAAGGCTTCGGTTAGAATCCGCATTTCCTGTCCGCCAAAGCCCATTGAAGCTTCGGTATGCACTATTTTCATTATTTATACGCCTAATGATTGATATAAATGGGTCAGCGCGTCGCCGATAATGCTCCAGTCGTGGCTTTCGGCCCTGGCTCTGGCTAGGAGGCCCATGTCGTGAGCCAGTTGGCGATCGCTGAGTTTTTGCATCGAATCAGCCAGCTGTTGAATATCCAGCGCATCGCAAACAAAGCCGTTCACGCCGTTGGTCAAAATCTCGGCCGCGCCGGATTTTAGACTGGTGATGACGGGTAATCCGCTAGCCATGGCTTCCAATACCGCGTTCGAAAAAGGATCGTAAAGCGTGGGAAGCACAAACACGTCCGACAGCCCATAAAACGGCTTTACGTCTTGTTGAGAGCCGAAAAATAAAACCCGCTCGCCTATATTCAACTGCTTAGCGAGAGTCCGATAGCGCTGTTCGTGTTTGTCGTGGCCGACAACCAGCAGGTAACCTTGTTGCTGCAAAGCGAAGGCTTGCAACGTTTGTTTCAGTCCCTTGCGCTGGTAGCCGGAACCGACGAACAGATAAACCGGTGCATCGGCCGGAATCCGCCATTGTTGGCGTAGTTGGTCTCGCTCCTGTTTTAAACCCGGATGAAATGCTTGAGTATCGATGCCGTTGGGAATGACGTGGATTTTATGTTCCGCAATCCGGAAATAGCCCAGCATTTCGTTCTTGACCATGTCCGAATTACATATCACGGCTCGCAATCTACCACCTTCGAGCATTTTTCGTTCGGCCAGCTTTAGATACAGATGATACGGATTGGCTTGCAGCAGAAAGCCCATAAGGCTATTCATCTGGCGCGAACGCTGTTTCAGCCATTCACGATGGACACCGTCGCCGGCTCGGTAAATATCGCAGCAGCACAGCCGTTCATGGCTTTGGATTAAATCCACATCCAGCTTTTCGGCGGTTTTACAGGCAAAAACGGCGAATCCCAAGTCCCGTGTCAGACGGCCCAGATAAAACGGGTTGCAGGCATGAAATTGTATGCCTTCGATGGGCTCCCATTTTCGGGCGATTAAATGCAAGGTGACACCACGCCGCTGGCTCAGAGCCGATAGTGCGCGACTGACGAAGCGTTCGGCTCCGCCATAAGGGTTGTAGCGCTGGCGGATGATGGCGATCTTCAAGCCCTGGGTTCCCCTATCAACGACAGAGTCGCCTGGATCACAGCATCAGCCTGAATCGCTTGTAAGCAATCGCTGATTTTGCCGTTACCGCAGCCGTCGAGGCCGCAAGGCCGGCAACTGAAGGGGCTGGTCAGGATACGATGATGTACGTGCCAGGGGTGCCAGGATTGCTCGCTACTGGGGCCAAACAAGGCGACACAGGGCGTATCAACGGCGGCGGCGATATGCATCGCTACCGAGTCCAGGCCGATGAAACAGCGGGCCTTGGCAATCAACGCAGCAAGCTCCGGCAAGCTTAATTGTCCCGATAAGTCGATTGCAGTATTTGGTTGATGTCGAAGGATGGTTTGCACATAATTACATTCGGCGGCATCGGGGCCGGAAACCATGACCGTGGCAATGTTGCGCGAGGTCAATGCCTGCAACACTTTGGCAAAACCGCGGGTATTCCAGCTTTTAAACATCCAGCGCGAAGCGGGATGAATAACGATGTAGTGGCCGGCTTGCAGGTTCTCCGATTCGAGGAGGCTGCTGATTTTGTTCACCGCGACGGTGTTAATCGGCATCAGCAATGGTTTGTTTTCAGCTAGCGGGTAGAGACCGATACGGCGCAAGGCATCCAGATGAGTTTCCACCGTATGACGCGGGGTTTGCGGTTGGCTGTAAACATGCGAAAAACTGTTGCGCCAAAACTCACCGCGTTTGTGCGGATATTTTTGCGCCACGCTATAGGTAGGGCCAAGCAGACGTGCCAACCAGGCCGCGCGCATGCGGTCGGTCAAGCCGATAAGCAACTGATAATTCCGTTGTTTTAAGCGACGATATAGGCGGAATTCCTGGATAACTTTTTGCAGCGTCTGTTCTTTCCAAGCTCTATCGATAGTCAGGATTTTTGAGATATGCGGGTTGCCTTCCAGCATGCAGGCGGTATCAGCATAGACTAAGGCGTCGATTTCCAGATGCGGATATTGCCGTTTCAGGGTCGAAAATACCGGAGAGGTCAGTAGTACATCGCCCAGATGTTGCAACTTAATCACCAGTACCCGTTGTACTTGGGAAAAGTCGACTTTATCCTTCAGATAGCTTTGCATTATTTGGCTAGGAAACTTAATTTGAGATAACGGTAATAGGTTTCTTCACCCTTGCTGATCGCGGCTATTAAGCCGGCGGAGCCATCCAGAAAACCGGCGCGTAAACAATAGGCCCTAAAGAAGGCCCAGCCGCCTCTGGCCAGGGCCTTGGCCAGGCCTCCTCGCTTTTGTTTGCCGTGCGCTTGGCTGGCGCCGGCGGATGAATAGGCGTTAATTTTTTCGAGTAATTGCTCGAGGCTGACATAACTGTAATGAATAATCGGTTCTTGCAGTTTTTCGACTTTTCCTTGAAGCAACACGGTTTCGTGTACCAGCACCGGGCTAAATTCGCCAAGCTCGCGCCGAAATAGTCTCAGCACATAATCGGGCCACCAACCGCCATGGTGCATGGCCGTCCCGAGGAAAAAGGCCAGACGCGGTAATAGGTAACCGTCGGCGCTGGGTGCAACCAGGATATTTTGGATCAACTGTCTCAGAGTCGGGCTGATGCGTTCATCGGCATCCAGCGACAACACCCAATCGCCCGTAGCTTGTTTTAGGGCCAGGTTTTTTTGAAAACCGAAGCCTTGCCAGTCCGAATTAATCAGCACTTTTGCTCCCAACTCCCGGCAAATTTTTACTGTTTCATCGCTACTGCCGGCGTCGACCACGATAATTTCATCGGCCCAACTAACCGATTCCAGACAGGCGCGGATATTTTCCGCCTCGTTTAGGGTTATGATAATGACGCTAAGTTTGGGATTTTGATTGGGCATGGATGTTGGGCTTGCCGGGCAAGATGACTCCGGCTGGCAAAAAATGTTGGTTAGTTTCTTGGAATAATTTAGGCAAGCACCAAGAATAATCCGATTCTCGCTGATTCTAGCGGATTGAACAGTATCTTGCCACCGATAGCGGAATGCAAGGCTTGGCCGGGGGTTACCGGGGCTGCGAACCGGAGTCGGACAGTACAATTTTAAAAAAGGTGAACTATTGAATAAAGTGACACATTCGGGCATGTCGAATACGGCCGTATATAAACGCTTAATGCGCTACGTGCTGCCTTATTGGCGCATGTTCATTATCAGCAGTATCGGCTATGCGATATATGCCGGCACTCAGCCAATATTCGCGATGATTATTCAACATATTATCGATACCTTGAATAGTCAGGATAAAAAGGACATTGCTTATTTGCCCTTGCTGTTTGTAGGACTCTTCGTGGTCAGGGGCGTCGGCTCGTTTTTAGGCAATTATTATCTGGCCCGGATCTCGGGTAATGTGATTCATAAATTGCGCTGTGAGATTTTCAATCACTACACGCGGCTATCGGTGCAATATTTCGATGCCAACAACAGTGGTTACATGATTTCCCGCATCACCAATAATATCGGCGAAGTGACTCGCGCCACCACCGATTCGGTGCGTTCGTTTGTCCGGGAAGGATTTACCGCGGCCGGTTTGTTGATCTATCTGACTTATACCAACTGGCAGTTATCCCTGGTGTTTCTGGCGATAGCGCCGGTAGTGGCCTTGATGGTCAAATATGTGGGCGGGCGCATGAAGCGCTTGAGCCGCAACATGCAGGACACGGTGGGTGATCTGACTCATATCACCTCGGAAATGGTGATGGGTAACCGCATCGTCAAGGGCTTTGGCGGCGAGGCTTACGAGCGCCAGCGCTTTAGGGACTGCAGCCTGGAGAACCGTAAACAGTATCGAAAACTAATCATGACTGTGTCGATCAATAACCCGACGATGCAGTTGATCATTTCGCTGGCACTGGCCGGCATGATGTATCTGGCTCTAATTTTGATGAAGGATGCCGGTGCCGGCGAATTCGTGGCTTATTTGACCGCCGCCTTCATGCTGCCGAAACCCATTCGGCAGCTTAGCGATGCCAACGCCGAGATATTGCGCGGCATAGCCGCCGCCGAATCGTTATTTGAAGTATTGGATCAACCGGTGGAAGTTGATCAGGGAACGCATCAGGTTCAGCGTTGCCAGGGGCGGATTGAATTCAAGAACCTTCGTTTTACCTATCCGGGTAGCGATACCCCAGCCTTGAATAATATTAATCTGACTATCGAGCCTGGAAAAACCGTGGCTTTGGTGGGCGCCTCCGGTGGTGGGAAAACCACGCTGATCAATTTATTGCCCCGGTTTTACGATTACGTTGACGGCGAGATTTTGATCGATGGCATCGAATTGAAACATTATAAAATGGATTGTTTGAGGCAGCAGATCGCGTTGGTCACTCAGCATGTCACCCTGTTCAATACCACGGTTGCGAACAATATTGCCTACGGTGCCTTGCAAGATGCCGAACGTCACCAAATCGAGCAGGCGGCAACCGATGCCTATGCGATGGAGTTTATCGGCAAAATGTCGCAAGGCTTGGATACTCAAATCGGCGAAAATGGCGTCAAACTATCCGGCGGGCAGCGCCAGCGCTTGGCTTTGGCGCGCGCTTTGTTGAAAGATGCGCCGATTTTGATTCTGGACGAGGCGACATCGGCGCTGGATACCGAGTCGGAGCGCTATATTCAGGCCGCATTGAGTCGGGTCATGAAAGGCCGCACCACGTTGGTGGTAGCTCATCGCCTGTCCACGATAGAAAACGCCGATGTGATTTTAGTGATGGATAAAGGCCAAATTATCGAGAGTGGTTCGCATCAAGAGCTGTTGGCGCTTAACGGGGCTTACGCGAAGTTGCATAATATGCAATTTCAAACGATGGAATAATTTAACGGAACCCTATTTTATGTTGTTCTTGAGTTCAAAAAGTTAGTGGTAAAAATGAATAATAAAAAAAATGGACGATTCTATTTCAGGGTGTTGGTTTTTGTTCATGCGCTATATAACTTTTTGATTAACATTTTTAAAAAGCGTTGTCGGCCCAGACAACCCCGCTATTTTCTGATTGCCCATCATTTATTGCTGGGCGATACCCTAATGCTGACGGTCATGTTGGCGAATTTGCGCAATCTATATCCCGATTCCGTCATGTATTTTTTGGTTTCGGAACAGTTTGCCGGGTTGTATGAAAAGTCGCCCTATAATGTTAGGGCAATCGGCTATGATCCACGAATTCCAAACTCTTTTGATAATCTAAAAAAGGTTATCAAACAGGTCGATATAGCTTTTATTCCCGGCGATAACCGCTTTTCGATGTTGGCTTATAGTCTCAAATCAAAATGGATTGTGGCATTTGAAGATGTGCCGGGTAGCGGTTTGAAAAACTTGTTTGTGGATGAGTTTGTGCCTTTGCCCAAGGAAGCTATCAATTGGGAGGATATGAACTTACAGTTGATTAATTCCGCTTCCAAGCAGCCCGATAAGCAAAAATCAGTTGTTTTATATAATAAGAAAGATTGGCCGGCACCTTCTTTTGAAGCCTATCCAAGGCCCGAGAATTATGTCATTTTGCATGTGGGCGCTTCCACCCCGCTTAAGTATTGGCAAAGCGAAAAATGGTTCGATTTGGCTAACAAACTCGATGCTTTGGGTTATCAAGTGGTTTGGACCGCCAGTTATAAGGAGAAAGCAATCATTGAACAAATCGATCCACTGCACAAATTTACAGCCTATTCCAATTTAAGTTTGCCCCAATTATGGGATTTGATCGAGCATGCAATATTGGTGATATGCCCGGATACCGGTGTTGCGCATTTGGCAAAGATAACCGATACGCCGGTCATCGTATTATTTGGGCAGGGTTCGGATGTTTTGTTTGGCAAGGGTTCGTTCTTTAACAATCATCGTTTTTATAAGGCGATCATTGTAGACAACATTCCTTGCAGGGATCAAAATCTATTGTTCAAACGACCGGTTTTCTGGGTAAGGCGTTGCAACCGGACAACCAGGGAATGTCAGCAAAATATATGCATGGATCAAATTTCGGTTGATTTGGTTTATAAAAGTGTCATTGATCTTATGCAAGGTCGTAGTGGTTTGCGAGATTATACTTAGTTAGCTTATCTGTTAAATAAATGTGTCTTTGGAATGTGATCAATGCGAATATTTATTGACTTTCGTAAGCCATTCGTCGCTCTTGAACAAGCATTGTTTGTTGAGGGTTGTGAAATTGTCAGGGATTACAATTGGGAACAGTTTGGATTAGAAGGCTTTGACGCATGTCTGGTGGATTTTTGTGATAGTGCGCGTCACATAAAACGCCTATGGCAAATGAATCGCTATTCACGTAAATCGGGAACTATTTTAATTGGGATAGATAGGGATGCTCCTTGGCATAAAGGCGTTAAACGGCATAAGCTTTGGTTAATGTCAAAACTGAAGCTATTGGATATTTATGCATCCCATTCCATCCAGGAATCGAATCGCTTTGCTCAGTCTTTATATCTGCCAAATGCTGCTTGGATAGAAAAATATCATCTATATGGACGTACTTTAGAATCTTTAAGATATTCCGGTGGCTACATATATGATGTGTCGTTCATAGGTAATATCAATGCAGACCGATATCCTGAACATAGAAAAAGGCTAGATTTTTTAAATCAATTAAAAGCTAAGTTGCATGTTTTTGGGGTTAATATTGCTATATTTGAAAGTGAAAATATGAAAGTCAAAGATCAAGTCGAAATAATTCAGCATAGCCGGATAAATCTTAATTATTCCGCTGCCGCCGATAATAATGGTGAAATAAGCTGGGGTTTGCCCGAACGATGCTATGGTATTCCTTCGTGTGGAGGTTTTCTATTATCTGACCGTCGCCAACATGCGGCATTAGATTTTGATCTGAATACACAATGGATCGACTTTGGTGATATGGATGAGTGTGTTAGCAAAATTAGACATTACCTATCTCATTTTGATCAAGCTAGAGTAGTTGCTGAAGCCGCCTATAATCGAGTAATTAGTGATCACACTTATTCAAATCGCGCTCGTAGTTTGTTAAATGCAATTGGTGCATTAGAAAAGCATGGAATATAACTGATGCCGGGGCGGAAAAATACTTTAAGTTTTGTGCTGTAGAGTCAATAGGATTCGGATTGTTAACAGATTAGGAATATATCAAAGGTGAATATCTTCAGCATGTATAGATGTCGAATAAAAAAGCCGGTTGATATTATCAAGCAGCCTTGGTTGGATTTTGAACGGGCGATTTCATTTGTTATCTATAAATGTTTGGCAAAAATAGTAAGGACTAGAGAGTATCCCGCGCCTGTCAATAAAATATTATTGATAAGGCGGAATCGTCTGGGCGATGCGGTTAATCTGTTGCCGGTTATTGAAGGTATCAAACAATGCCAGCCCCGAATCGAAATACATGTTCTGGCTAGTCAATACAATGCAGTGATATTTCAGCATAGCCCGTATGTGGATAAAGTTCATCGGATTGACGAAAAATGGCTGCTCGGGAAACTCAGTTTATTCATGCACCCGTTGTTGCTGAGTTTGCGTGGCGAGTCGTTTGATCTGGTTATTGGGCTTGGCGGCTATTCCTCGGTTTTAGCGCAATTGGTTTTTTGGGTAAAAGGCAAATATAACGTCGGGATGTTGTCCAAAAAAGGCACGTTGTATGACCTGGCCTTCGATAAAGGCGTGCATGAACTCGTGATGGATGGCAAGCATCATGTCGACGATATGGCGCATATCGCGCGCAATGCCGGCTTGGCGTTGCCGGATCCATTGCCGTATACGCGGATGGTCGGCAATAGCCTCAAACAGGATAATTGGTTGGCGATTTGTCCCGACGTTAAGAGAATGGAAAGCCGATATGCGATAAATCAGTATGCCCAAGTCGTAACCGAATTGTTGAGCAACAACGAGGTTAACAAAGTCATACTGTTTACCGAAAATGCAAGCAGCGTTTATCGGGAATTGGAACAATACGGTGCCCAATGGTGTTCGACTCAAAATGTCGAAGAGTTCATTCGGGAAGTTTCCCAGTGCGAATGGGTGATCAGCGCCGAGGGTGGTAGCGCGCATATAGCCGGTGCGCTGGGATTGGGGGTAATTGTGCTTTCCGGCATGGGGCATCAGGTCTATTGGCGGCCTTATGCCGAATTTACCAGGGTTTTAGAGCGGAAAAACGCTGTCAACCAGATTCAGCCCGGCGAGATAATGACTGAATTCAGGGCTTTAAAAGCTTGTATGTAAGAGAGTGTTTGAAGCGGCTATGAGCAAAACAAAAAAAGCCCCGCTTCTAACTGCGGGGCAGAGTAGTTAACAGCGCTTGATTGACTGTTACTTAACAACGAGGGAAGTGCGACAAAAAACTTAAGCTTTAAACGAGCCGGTAAAATCGAGATTGCTCGAGATAGTGGCCGCGCCGAACAACATAGTGGAAAGAATGAACTCACCGGACATAAAACCGAACACGCCGGTTGTAAAAAAAATGCCGGTAACAATGTCTCTATATAGGTTGCTGGATTTGTTCATTTGAAGCTCCTAGACTGATTTCAGTCAATTCAATGAAGACGGCTTAACTATAACGCTTATTTTTTTATTTACAATAAGGTTAATTGTGCATGCTTTGTTTCAAAATAAAGAACAATGAGTCATGAATCTGTCACAGTTCTTTAGTAGGCTGCCGGATTATTGGAAGATAAGCCGCAAGGCTTCGAGATTTTGTTTGGGGATTTTGATCACGGTGTGAACCTGTTCGGCGAAATCCTGTTGCAGAACTTCACCGTCCAGTTTTTTGAGTTGATAGTCCAGCATTTGAAGCTGGCTGTAGTCCAAGGTTAACCGCACATCGGCCATTTCGATGTAATCGATGATTTCCGCGCACTCGATCACCTGTTTGGCAATATTGCCATAGGCTCGTGTCAGTCCGCCCGCGCCCAACTTGATGCCGCCAAAATAGCGGATTACCGCCACAACCAGGTTAATCAATTGTTTGCCTTCCAGATGCTGAAAGACCGGTTTGCCGGCGGTGCCGCTCGGTTCGCCGGCATCGTGAAAGCGGCGGATTAAACCGTCCGGCGACTGAATCCGGTAGGCATGGACGATATGGTTGGCGTTGGGATGCTGGTCATGCAGTTTTTTCAGCAGCAGCAAAGCTTCGCGTTCAGATGCGCAGGGACTGATAATACCGATGAAGCGGGATTTCTTGATAGTCTCCTCGTATTCGCGGGTTTTTACGACGATTTTCACCTTACAACAGTCCGCTGATTTCCGGGTGGTGTTGCAGCAATTGTTCGCGAAAAGCGTCGATGCGGCTTTCGTCGTGGCGTTGCTCGCGGGCAATCGCTACATTGATGTCGCTGACTATCCGCATCGGCGATGGCGACAGAAAAATCAGCCTATCGGCCAAGGCGATGGCTTCGCGTAAATCGTGGGTGACAAACAACACAGTATGAGGCCGCTGTTGCCATAGCGAATATAAAAGGCTCCTAACCTGACGGGCGGTTGGCGCATCCAGCGACACAAAAGGCTCGTCCATCAATAATATGTCGGGATTGATGGCAAAGGCGCGGATGATGGCTACCCGGCGTTGCATACCCAGCGACAGCCGCTCCGGATATTGATGCTGAGCATCCAGCAATTGCATGCTGTCCAGCAGGCTGTCTATCAACGCGGCAGGCGGCTGATCCTCGAAAACCAGTTCGATGTTTTGTCTGACGGTATGCCAGGGCAAAAGTCGAGGATTTTGAAAAACGTAGCCGATAGCAGGAACTTTGTCGGGGCGGCCCATGTTGATCTGGCCATCGTAATGCCGGTCCAGGCCGGCGATCATGTTCAACAACGTGGTTTTGCCGCAGCCGGAGGGGCCGACCAGGCAGACAAACTGATTGGGGTGCACGGTAAAATCGAGTCCGGCAATCGCATGATGGCGCTGGGCGGTATCGTGCTCCAAGACATAGGTTTTGTTGGCTATGCGGATGCGAATGTCGCTCATCGCCGCCACCTTAGGGTTTTTCTGTCCAGAGGTTTTAACAGCATAACTTCAATCAGCTGAATCACCGCCACGAAGGCAAAGCTATAGGCCAGCAAACTGGCGACATCGAACAACTGAAAAAAGATGTGCAGTTGATAACCCATGCCGTTGCTACGGCCCAGTAATTCCACCACCAGAATGATTTTCCAGATCAGCGCCAAGCCGGAGCGGGTGGCCGCCATCACAAACGGATGCAATTGCGGCCAGATCACATGCAGAAAGGTTTTACGCCGGCTGAAACGGTAGCTTTGCGCCATTTCCAGCAAGTCTCGGTCCAATGTCCGCGCGCCCTCGCGGATGGTGACGATTACATTGGGCAGCTTATTGATTACCACCGCCAGTATCGCCGCCGATTCCACCAGGCCAAACCAGACATAACACAGGATGATGGTGACCAGGGCGGGGATGTTCAGGAAAATCACCAGCCAGTTGTCAAAAAAAGCATTCAGGGTTTTGTTTTTACCCAGCACGATGCCTATCGCGCAGCCCAGCAGCATGGCCACGCTGAAACTACCCAACAGGCGCAACAGGGTCACGCCCAAATGATAGGGCAGTTCGCCCGAAAGCGTGGCTTGCCATAACACGACGGCGACCCGCGCCGGAGCCGGCAAGGTCGGGCTTTGTAAGGCAAACGCCAATATTTGCCAGATCGCCAGCAACAGCGCTATCGATAAAACCGCCGGCAGGTGGCTCCGATAAAATCCGGTCGATCGCATCAATTTGAGGGCCAGAAAGTGCCCGGTTGCAATTGCTCAATTTTGCCGGTGAGTTTGTTGTCGCCCAGTTGGTGCAGCATTTGGTAAATTTTTTCGGCGGCCTTTTGCTCTGCTTCGCCCCAGCGCTCGACGCGGCCCTGGCAGTAGCGGGTTCTTAATTGCTGCTGGGTGCCTGCATCGTCGGTTTCGGTGAGATTGGCGATTTTTTGCCAGGATTGATCCGAGTTGCACAGTTTGTCCCTGGCGGCTTGCGCGGTTTTCAGAAATTGCTGTAGAGCCGGTTTATAGTGATCGCCCCAGCTTTGCTTGAACACATAACCCAGACTCGGCACCGATTCGGTGATGCCCAGTTGGCGGACAATGTCCTCGCCGCTCAGCAATTGCCGGTAACCTTGCGCTTCCAGGCGGGCGGCAAATTGCCAGTAGGTTAACAGCGCGTCGATGCGTTGGCTGGCCAGTTGCTGATTCAACAGCGGCGGAGCGCCGTAAACTTTTTCCAGTGAACTGTTCAGGTCAATACCTTGTTGCTGGCTCAGTGCCTGTAGTAACAGCCAGTTTTTGTCCAACTCTCCGCCGGCGACACCCAGTTTCTTACCCTTCAGATCGGCCAGGGTTTTAATGGGGCTATTGGCCGGCACCAGCAGTCCGCCCGAGGTGTCGGCATAAGGATGAAAAGTGTAGTCGTTGCCCGCCGCGCGCATGCTGGATGTCCAAATCCAGTCGGAAACGATCATATCGACGCTGCCGGCCTGCAAGGCCACTTTGCCGGCTTGTTGATTGGTGAGGGCGACGGTTTCGAGCGTAAAGCCGGCGTTTTCCAATAACCCCTCGTTTTTCATCGCCGCCAATTCCCAGGCCAGTGTGCCGGAAGTCATGACGCCCAGCCGAATAGTGGGTGTTTCGGCGCTGATGCCAAGTTTAGAAAATAGCGTAAAACAGATTAACAACAGAATAGTCGGATTCATCGTGGAGCCTTGCCTATTTTGATTATGCAAAGGCCAATTTTAGCGCAGCCGGCCTCGAAGCGAGAATGTTTGTCGGGATGGCCGGAGAAAAACAACTTGTGCAGGCAAGTATCGATTATTTTCGGGTGATGGCTGCTGCCGTGGTAAAAAGCCTTGGTGGGCTGTTGGCGAGGAGTCTATTCGCGGGTACCCAGACACAGTTAACTGCTTACGTTCATTCCGAGCAGGCTCTAGGTCGATGGAGCGCGACGGCTAGGCTTCGACCCCTAAGCGGAAGTTCGCATATCTATCTGGAATGCCTGGTTGAAAAGGCATAGTGGGCTTTTTTTGCCTGAATGTTGACTTCTAGTCCCTTTTTCGTGGTCTACTTGAAAATATCTACGCCTTGATAGGCGAGGCTGATCACTTCTTTCTTGCTGATATTTTGATCCCTCACAGAGGGGGCAATCACTTCAAAATCACTTTTACCAATATTGAGCAAGCCAGTCGCCGATTTCACCAATCCCGTGGTCTTGATGTCTTACGAGGAGGGATGCATCATCAGCCTCCGTTTCGGCATTGATGGTGTCCATGTAACTCCAGTTGATTAATGAAAAGATATTTATCTATTCATTAATCAACTGGAGTTACATGGACACAGTGAGCAAGAGCATTGATTCGTGAGTAATAAAATTGTCTTATCAAAAAAATCAGCGTAAATTCCGAGCTTGCCTAAAACTGGATTGGAAATGTGGTTGAAACTCTTATCTAATCCTCCTGAATGCCTTGTAATAGGAGAAAAGCTAATGAATAACATCGGAGTTACTCTAACAGTTGGGCTTTTAATGGTTAGTAATACCGGACTGGCTGATGGGAATCTAGTCGGAAAGTGGGTGGAAATCGAAGGAAGCCGGCATGGTGCTAAAGCTGGTATTTCAAGCCACGGAGGCCAAGATGGCGACCGTTACGCGGCTAATGCCGATCTGAGCTTTACGCTAACCGTGGAGCAGCAAGATAATCGCTCCTTCCATGCGCGTTGGTGCAGTCAACACAAGTGCGAGGATGTGGTGGGCGTGATCCGCGGCGATGGCAAAACCCTGCTGATGAGCGACGAAAACGGAGTCTATACCGGTACCTTGATGGATAACAAGCTAGAACTGTGTTACACCGAGGCGAGCCCAACCTTTCGGGTAGCGGCTTGCCGTGAAATGGCGAAGGAGTAACTGTTTGATAGTTTAGGTTTCTTGTATGCCTTCATTGAGATTATGACTCAGGAACAGTGTCACTGATTGCTGTTCCTCAATTTTCGTTTGGAACTTACGCGAATTAGAGGCTAAAACCTGCTCGAAAGCCTTGACAGGCCTGATGATTCAAGAAATTCAATGAAACATTTTCGCCATTTGTTTCATTGAATTTCACGCGACTCAACTCCGCCTCTATTAAGATGGCGAACACAACTCTGGAGAAGCACCTAATGAAACATCCTACTTTTTTAGCTGCATTTCTTGCCTTTATCGCTTCATGCATATCCGGAGTGGCCAACGCCGAAGGGTTCAATCAGTTCATCGCATTTGGCGACAGCACCCTGGATACCGGATATTTCCGCTATCACACAACGGGAGACGCGGCATTAGATCGAGATATCAGTATCGCCATTAGTCAAGGTGCCACCGGCGGTTGGGCCGGGAATGGGGTCATGAATACCACAATACTGGCCGGAAAGTTTGGCCTGAGCGCAGCGCCTATCGGTGGTGGCGGGACCAACTATGCCAATGGCGGCACAACCACTGTGCCCAACAACGCACCGATCGTAGCCACGAATGTGACCACTATTCAGCAGATTGAGAATTACCTCTCTTCAGTCAACGGCGTCGCCAATCCCAACGCGCTTTATGTAATCAAGAGTGGCGACAACGACGCGACCTATTATACCAATCAAGGCGCCGCTTTTCGCGCTACGAACCCCAACTACCTTAGCGACGGGGCAGCCGCCCTGGCCGTGGAAGTCGCGCGTCTGCAAGCCGCTGGCGCAAGAACCATCGTGGTGCGGAATTCTTATGATTCCGCCTATTTTGCTGGTTTGGGCGGCGACATACCCCCTGACAATGCCGCCGCTTATGCGCGTACGGTGGCGCTCGGAACAAGTGAGTGGGCAAGCCTGACCGCTGCGGGCGTGCACTTCATTCCGGCAGATAACGACAGCCTGTTCAGATTCGTTGTGAAAAATCCGACTCTTTTCGGATTCACCCCCGCTTCGGTATTGCCAGCGAATGCTCCGTCGGGGGCAGTGTTCCCAGCCATTCTCGCCGTTGCCAGCCCAGCCCAACAACAGAATTTTCTGTTCCTCGCCGGCCCACACTTCACCACGGCAGGCCAGACAATCGAAGCGGATTACACCTACAGCCTGCTCATCGCGCCGAGCCAGATTTCCCTGGTGGCGGAAAGCGCCGTGCAGGTTGGTTTGGCGCGCGTTGCCACCATCGAGGGACAACTTGATCTTTCTGGCCAACATAGGGGACCAAACGGTATCAACGTCTGGGCCAGTGCTGGGGCCAATACATTGAAGGTGGAAAATACCTCGGGCTTCTCCGACAGCTCCGGCACGCCTTTCGGGGGGACGGTGGGGGTGGATTATCGGACGTCTGGTGGGGTTATCGTGGGCGCGGCGTTTACAGCGGGCAGTCAGACACAGGATTTCTCCTCGGGAGGCCATTTTGATCAGGTGGATGAAGCGCCTAGCCTTTATGCCGCCTATAAGGTTGGGCCTGTATGGGGGAGCGCGGTGGCAACCTATGGGTTGTTTCAGGACGAGATCTCACGGCAAGTGCAACTCGGTATCTTCACGGACAATAACAATGCCAACACCAGTGGCGAGTCTCCGTTGTTTGCGTTTCGCGTTGGCGGCGATTTCAAGCTAGGGCAAATTACCACCGGCCCAGTGTTTGGCGTAGTAATGCAACAAGTCCATCTCAATAGCTTCACTGAAACCGGCACCAGTGGTGTCACGGCTTTGTCGTTTGGCAGCCAGACACGGGATTCGCTTGTCAGCCAGTTCGGCTGGCGGGTATTGGCGGACCTGGACAATTGGCAACCGTTCGTTGAAGCGAAGTGGAACCATGAGTGGGCTGATAAGGATCGCATGGTAACAGCCTCGCTTACCTCAGTTGCCGCCCCATCCTACAGCGTCGATGCAGCCCAAGTGGCTTCGGATTGGGCCAATGCATCGGTCGGTGCTTCCTACAAGCTTAACTCGCAGGTGATGCTACGTGGATCACTTTCATCGGTTTTTTTCAATCCGCAAGTAATAAGCTATGGTGGTGAGTTAGGTTTGAACGTCAGTTTTTAAACTCACCCGAGTGATGGATTTCAGCCTGGCGGTATCAGTGAATAAATCCAAATAAATTATTCAGGGAACAGAAATTGAACCTGAGCCCGTAGTTGCTAACTCGGGGCGTCGTCTGGATGGACGACGTTGTAATAGGCGGATAGCTGCGCATTTACTGGTTGTTTGCCAATACGAAATACGTGACCAATTCCGCCGCCGATTGGCGCGGTCCAACGCTGACTACTGTCAGTTTTCCAGTCCACTGTGTTCATCAGTGACGAGGTCAGATAGGTACCACCCGGGAAATTGTAGTTAATGATAGGTTGGACTAGGCCGCTGTTGTAGCTACCTCCTGGTCTGTCGTTGGATACGGACCAGATATTGTTCAGGATCACACCGTATACCCAGGGATCTCCCTTTTCGACATGTATCATCACAAATGCGGGGCCCAGTCCCCAATTGTCGTTACCAAACCGAATATCCGTATTTGTGGGGATTTGGGTCACGGCTCCCATACGCCAAATGAGTCCCTCTTGGTTGGCAGGCGATAAAAGCACGCTGAATTGAGTATCACCCAGACCGACCCTTGAGTCCTGTCCGCGCCACTCTCGCGGTTGAGAAATGATCGGCAAGACTGTGCGAGTGATGATTTTCCAGTCGCCGTTGCTTGTTAGGGGAATAATGGGCTGAATGTTCAGAATGTTTTTTGTCTCTTTACGTGGACCGGTGTCGAAATCGGTATTGTTCTGGAAGGGCAGGCTGATCATTTCACTGACCGGGTTTTGAGTCATCTTGGCAAGTTCCTGATTGCTCAACTCTGCCCGCACCGTGAGCATGGCAGTGATGCCTGCTGTCGCCACAATCGCGCGTAGGTACTTTCTTCCACTCTTTATAGTCATCCTCATTTTGATACCATCGCTTTTACTTGTTTTGGTTGCTGTTGTCGATTATGGTTTTTGTCGGATTGAACGTGATGGAGCGTGTGAAGCTATCAAGGCCTTTCTGCGTTTTTTGGGTGCCTTTAATAAGCACAATGAACACATTAGTGTTAGTTTAGTTTTAGCTACGATGGAACGGACGATCGGGGTGCTGTTCTGTGAACGGTGGCTTTGGGGTAGGATTTCCACCATTCCCGGCTTAATCGGCTACCGAGTCTAAGTCGGTTGACTAGTCCTTTTTCAACGGTACTCAGTAATGATAGTTGAAGTTACATTTGCCTTCGACCCGACTGGCTATGGAGTCATCGTCAGTAGGCAGAGAGTTGACATCCATGCCGCAACCGATATTGGCGGGCTTGGGTTTTGACTTCGCTGTAATCAAATTCCGGGTCGGTTTATGGAATTCATCCGCCGAGTTGGTGTCGGACTCCAGCCATTTATCCGAAAGCGTCAGTACCAAATCCGAAGATTGGCTAAAAGCCTCCAGCGCGGGCGGTTCGGCTAGGGTTGAGCCGGCGTGGCAGATTAGAACGCCAACGAAAAAACATTGGATGACGTGGCTGTTCAGACAAAAAAAATCAACGGTTTTCATGATTTTTCTCCCGTACAAATTTAGGATGTATTAAGGTTTAGCCTATAGTTTGAAAATTGCAATCTGTTGAGGTGTTTTGTTTTAGTCCGGGTTGTTTTTCCATCGATTGCGGCCTTCATAAGGGCTAAATTCCGCGGGGAATGGGCAATAAGACCATATTTGGCGGCGGTAATCTTTCAGCATAAAAAATGCTAAGAGTTAAATATGCAAGCGGCTCAACATCCTGACAACATAAACGAAAAATGTGACAAAAAATCGATGGGCGATTCCTCGTGTCGCCGGCCGAGATAGCCAATCAGCAGTCGGGCCGGGCTGTGTTACCATTTGCGGGTCAATTTTTTAAGCATAGCCATGACTGATTTTCCGCACACTACACGGCTGGTCGATCGTTTCGGTCGCATAGTCAATTACTTACGCGTTTCGATTACCGATCGCTGCGACTTCCGTTGCGTCTATTGCATGGCGGAAGACATGGTGTTTTTGCCTCGCGGACAGATTTTGAGTCTGGAAGAAATTCAATTCATCTGCCGGGCATTTGTCGAACTGGGCGTGGGCAAAATCCGGATTACCGGCGGCGAGCCGCTGGTGCGTAAGGGCGCGCTGGGTTTGTTGCAACAGATAGGGCAACTTCCGGGGTTGCAGGAGTTGGTGATGACCAGCAATGGCTCAAAGCTGGCGCGGATGGCCGACGATCTGAAAGCCGCCGGGGTCAAGCGCGTCAACATCAGCCTCGATACGCTGGACCCGGTTAAATTCAAGGTGTTGACTCGCACCGGTGACCTGGAGAATGTGCTGAAAGGCATCAATGCGGCCCGAGATGCCGGATTTGAGCGTATCAAGATCAATGCGGTGATTCTAAAAAACCGCAATCATCAAGAAGTTGCCGATTTAGTGCAATTTGCTGTCGATCGCGGGTTGGACATCAGTTTTATCGAGGAAATGCCGCTGGGCACGGTGGACAGCCATAACCGGGCCGACGCCTATTACCCCAGCCAGTTGATCAAACAGGATTTACAGCAGCGTTTTGATTTAGTGGCTGTGCCGGATAAAACCGGGGGGCCGTCGGATTATTTTCAGGTGTCGGGCAGTGATAGCCGAGTGGGCTTTATTTCACCCCACAGCGCCAATTTTTGCGCCAGTTGTAACCGGGTGCGGCTGACGGCGGAAGGCCGCTTGCTGTTGTGTCTGGGCAATGAACATTCGGTCGATTTGAAAGCCGTGGTCAGGCAATATCCCGGTGACATCGAGGCATTGAAGCAGGCTATCATAACCGCGATGCGGATCAAACCCGAAAAGCACGAATTCAACATCCATGAACAGCCGGTCATCTTGCGCCATATGAGCGCCACCGGCGGCTAACGCAAGCGGAGAAAGCCATGTCACACAGCAAAGCCCATCAAATCGTTGCCGAAGCCCGGCGTCAGAAAGAAGAGCGCGAAAAAGGTTACCGGGAACAGGCGTTAAAACTGTTTCCATGGATTTGCGGCCGTTGCGCCCGCGAATTCGATCATAAAAATCTGCGCGAATTGACCGTACATCACACCAATCACAATCACGACCATAACCCGGCCGATGGCAGCAACTGGGAGTTGTTGTGCCTTTATTGCCACGATAACGAACATCAGCGTTACGAAGAGCAAACCCGCTTTGGCGGCAAGGCCGGTGGCGAATCCAAGGGGCCGCAAGCGACCTTCAATCCGTTTGCCGATTTGAAAAAAATGCTGCAAAAAGACGAATGATCAAATGCCGATGGGCCTTGGCCAGTGCCAGCGAAGAGCGCTATCACGACAACGAATGGGGCGTGCCGTTGCATGACGATCATGGGTTGTTCGAGTTTCTGCTGTTGGAAGGCGCGCAGGCCGGATTGAGCTGGCGTACTATTCTGGATAAGCGGGAGGCTTATCGCGCCGCCTTCGACAACTTCGACGCGGAAAAAATCGCGGCTTATGACGAAGACAAGATCAATACCTTGTTGGCTAACACGGGCATCGTCCGCAACCGCTTGAAAATCCGGGCCGCCGTGGTCAATGCCAGGGCATTTCTGGATGTCAGCCAAACATTCGGTAGTTTCGATGCCTACATCTGGCGGTTTGTCGAGGGGCGGCCCATGCAAAATAGTTGGCGGACCCATGAGCAGTTACCGGCCTTTAGCCCTGAATCCGAACAGATGAGCAAAGACTTGCGGCAGCGCGGCTTCAAATTCGTCGGCAAAACCATTTGCTATGCCTACATGCAGGCGGTGGGCATGGTGAATGACCATACCACCGATTGCTATCGCCATCCCCAACTGGCTACATCATGACCGAATCCGAACGCGACGGCCTGCAACGTGCGTGCGACGGCTTAATCCAGCACCAGCAAAGCCTGCTATTGGCCAGCCGCTCGGAACAGGGTAAGGCCGACATTAGCTATGCGCCCTATCTGCGGGATGGTGACGATTTTTATATTTTTGTCAGCCAGTTGGCCAGACACACCCAAAACCTGCTGAGTTATCCGCAAGCCTCGGTGCTATTCATAGAGCCGGAAACCGAGGCGGCCAATCCGTTCGCGCGCCGGCGTTTGACCTTTGATTGCCGGGTTCGGGAAATCAACAAAAACGATCCGGCCCATGGCCAAATTCTGGACGGCATGGCGGCGAAATTTGGCGAGACCGTTAACTTGTTGCGGAGCTTGCCCGACTTTCATTTGTTTGCCTTGACACCGGAGCGAGGCCAGTTTGTCGCCGGTTTCGGTAAAGCTTTTGCCGTCGATGCCCAAGGCGGCTTGCAGTGGCCGACGACAAATTGATGCCGAGCCTGTTATGCGAAACCCGCAAACACTGATTTTTTTGAATCTGATGGCCGGGGCCGGCTATTTTGTTGGCGGCTGGCTGGGAACCTTGTTGGCCACGCCGCCCAGTAATGCCAGCCCGATCTGGCCGGCGGCCGGTGTCGCGCTGGCACTTACCTTGGCGTTTGGGGAATCGGTGATACCGGGCATTTTCCTTGGGGCATTGGTTGCCCAGGTCTACGCCTTTCTCGACGCATCGAGTTTCGCAAAAATTCCGGAATCGTTGGGCGTGGGAACATTGGCCGGCATCGGCTCCTGTTTACAGGCCTGGATAGGCATGCAACTGATCAATCGCTGGGTTGGGCCGCACGATGCATTGATCGAGGATAGGAAAATTCTGCGCTTCTTTGTCTTGATCGCCGTCAGTTGCCTGGTGGCGGCTACGGTCGGCGTGGCGTCCTTGTATGTTCGCGGCGTCATCGGTTTATCGGACATCATAGGTAGCTGGGGAACCTGGTGGGTGGGGGACATGATAGGCGCAACTATCTTTACCCCGTTATTACTGCTTTTTATCGGGCAACCGAAGGCGATTTGGCAGGCCAGGCGGCGCTTCGTGTTCTATCCGATGTTACTGGTGGTTTTACTGGTTGTGGCGGCGTTTGAATTTAGCCGCTATCAGGAAAACCAGCGGATACAAAGTTTGTTCGAGCGCCAGGTCGAGTTGTTGCATAGCTCGATCGATGAGCACTTACATGATCATATGGCGACCGTAGCGACACTAAAGGCGTTGTTCGACAGTTCGGAAGGCGTGGAGCGCGAAGAGTTTATCCGTTTTGCCGAGTCTATTCGCAACCAGCGCAGCGGTGTTCTGGAGTGGACGCCGCGCGTCAGTCAAGCCGAACGCTTGGCTTGGCAGGCTATGAACCATGCGCCTATCCGCCGATTAAGCGGCGAGAGGGATTTGCTGCCGGCCGAATCCAAGGATTTTTATTTCCCGGTAAGCTATATGGTGCCGGAAGCCGGCAATGAACGAGCCTTGGGCTATGACATCAGCAGCAATCCGCAAATTGCCCCCGTGATTTTCAAGGCCATCGATAGCGGGGAAACCTTGGCCACCGGACCTATTCAGCTGATTCAGGACGTTAGCTACCAGGTCGGCACGGTGATTTATTCGCCGGTCTATCGTAAGCATCAGCCATTGAATAGCGTGCAGGAGAAACGGGCGGCTTTTTCCGGTTTTGTCGCCAGCGTTTTTCGGGTCGAGGCCGATATTCGGGCGATTTTTAACTGGTTGGGCGCCGAGCAGCTGCAATTGTTGCTGGTTATTTACGATCAAGGCAACCTGATCTACAGCAACCTGCCGGCCGATTATCACCGGAGTTTGCAGTTTTCAAACCTGGGTAAGACCCGGACTATCGATTTCGCCGGCCGCGGCTGGCAACTGCATTATTTGCCGGCGGCCGAATTTTTCCATCAACAACAATCCGTGGTGTCCTGGTGGATGTTGCTGGGCGGCTTGATATTATGCGGACTCAGCGGTTTCGGCTTGCTGTTGTTGACTGGGCGCACCGCGCGCGTCGAAGACTTGGTGGCGGTTCGCACCCTGGATTTATCGCGTATCAACGAAGCCTTGAATCAGGAAATCGCAATTCGCAGGCAGCAGGAAAACGAACTGCGAGTGGCCGCGACCACTTTCGAATCGCATGAAGCCATAGTGGTGGCGGATCCCAATGGCATCATTTTGCGGGTCAATAAAGCCTTCAGCGAAATAACGGGATACAGCGCCGAGGAAGCCATCGGCAAAAATCCGCGCATATTGTCGTCCGGCTATCATGACAAGCAGTTTTATCAGCAAATGTACAAGGAACTTGCGAAAAAAAATCAATGGAAGGGCGAAATATGGAACAGGCGTAAAAACGGTGAAGTCTTCCCGGAACTGTTGACGGTAACCGGGGTGCGCGACGAACACCATCGCCTGACCCATTATGTGGCGATTTTTTCCGATGTCAGCGCTCAGAAAGCCGCCGAAAAGGAAATCCATAATCTGGCCTTTTACGATCCGCTGACCAATTTACCCAATCGGCGCCTGATGCTGGACCGATTGAAACAGGAAATTGCCGTGGCCAAACGCCAGTTGAGTTATGGGGCGTTGTTTTTTTTGGACCTGGATCATTTCAAAAATCTTAACGACTCCCGTGGCCATCAGGTGGGGGACGAGTTGCTGGTTCAGGTGGCGCAACGCTTGAAATCCATCATCCGCGATGAAGATACCGCCTGCCGCTTGGGAGGGGATGAGTTCATCGTGATGGTGCCGGTGCGATACCCGAGCTTGCAACAGGCCACCAATCATGCGGCGATGCTGGCCGAAAAAATCCTACTGGCCATCAATCAGCCCTTTGTGGTGCAAGGCAACGAACACCATTTTTCCACCAGTATCGGCGTTACCCTGTACCCGGAAACGGTGCAGCAGCCGGAAGAGGTTATCCAGCAAGCCGATACCGCCATGTATCGGGCCAAGGAAAGCGGCCGCAACAGCATCAGTTTTTTCCGTCCGTCGATGCAGGAAACCGCCGATCGCCGCCTGACCCTGGAAAAAGAAATGCGAGTGGCTTTACAGGAAAATCAGTTTGTTCTGTACTACCAACCGCAAATGGATGAGTCTTACCGGGTAGTCAGCGCCGAAGCCCTGATTCGCTGGCAACATCCGCGCAAAGGCATGATTTCGCCGTTGGAATTCATCCCGCTGGCCGAGGATACTCAATTGATTTTGCCGATAGGGGGCTGGGTTTTGCGGGAAGCTTGTCGCCAAATCAAAATATGGGATAGCCAGGGCCATGCGATCGGCCATATCGCGGTGAACGTCAGTTCGAGGCAATTTCGCCAAGCCAATTTTGTCCAGCAAGTCAGACAAACCTTGATGGATGCCGGCTTGAATCCGGAAAGGTTGGTGATAGAGTTGACCGAAGGCTGTGTGATCGAGAATATCGATGACACCATCGCCAAAATGCAGGCTCTGCGGAAGATGGGCGTCAGAATTTCGATCGACGACTTCGGCATAGGCTATTCTTCATTGTCCTATCTGAAGAGTCTGCCCTTGAGTCAGCTAAAAATCGACCAAAGCTTTGTCAGGCATATCGATGATCCGAACTCGGCGGTCATCGTGGAAACCATCATCATGATGGCCAAAAGCCTGGGGCTGAACGTGATTGCCGAAGGCGTGGAAAATCAGGCCCAGGTGGATTTCCTGAGAGCCAAGGGCTGTTTGTTTTATCAGGGCTTTTATTTCAGCCAGCCGGTGGCGGCGGAGGCATTTAAATTCGAGGTTTAAAATGCAGGCGCAAAACCGGGAATACCCAGGCGTTGAATATAAACGGCATTATCGCCCTCCTCGTAAGCCGGCAATTTGCCGTCTTGTTGCCAGAGTTTGAACGCCAGCGCATAGGCTAAAACCCGGATCGGATAATCGCGCGGCAATTGTTGCAGATAGGGCTGTGAGCTGACAAAGTCGTCGGCGCCGTATTGCTGCATGATAAAGCGTAGGCCGCCGTTGCGTGGGCCGATGTTATAAGCCAACAGGCCCAGGAATAAATCGTCCTTCATTTCGGCCAAATAATGTTTCAGAGTGGCTGCGGCGATAAAGGCATTGTGGCGCGGATTGGCGACATCCGGACTGTCGACGCCAAGTGCTTCACCAGCTTGTTGCAGGATAAACTTGGGCACGGCGGTAATTTGGAACAAGCCCTGGCCGCCATCGTGACTGGTGCGCGGCATGAAGGACGATTCGGCCGCGGCAACCCCTTGCAATAGGTTGATGTCCACTTTAAAGGCTTCGGCCGCCTGTTGAATATCCGGATTGTATGCTTCGGCGCGTTCAATCAGTTTCCGCAGTTGAGAGGTGCCATGGCGCCGGTAGGCGGCATACACCTGATGCGCCAGCGTGGTTCTGGCCGCCTGTTGCTTGCCGCCCACCAGGCTGCGTAAATCGGTGAAGACCGGAATGTAGCCGTCATGAAACACAAACCAAATCAGCCCGCAGCTCAGACCGACAGCCAATAGGGCCGGAAATCCGGTCCAACGCTGGCGAATTGGGCCACGCAGTTTAATCCAGGCCAACAGCAGACCGGCGGCTACCACTACCCAAATGGCCACGCCGGCGGCAAACGGCAACAAATTGGCAAAAAAATTCGAACCCGAGAATGTGTGGGCCGAAGAGCCCAGTGCCAGCATGGTTCCCAGCAGGGCGCTGATTGCCAAGCCCAGCACTTCCAGCGTCATCAGCGACAGATTTTTCCGGCTCCAGAACGGAGACGAGGGCTGGCGTTTGCGGGCAGGGGATTTGCGAGGTTTGTTGCCGGTTGCGGACGGTTGTAGGCGCGGCTTGCCCGGCTTCGAGGCGTTGCGCGCGGCGGGTTTCGGTCTGGATACAGAGGGTTTCGGGCTGATGGCCAAGGTCTAAGACCCCTGGTCTGACTTGCGAGGATTCGCGCAATTCGAGCAGCGCGCATCGGTAGGGCTCGCAACATCGTTGATCGGGTAACGAAATAGACGGCTAGCAAGTAGAAACGACATGAACTTCTGCCTTGTGCAAATAAAAAACACTGTCATTATAGCCGACTGATTTAACGAGACCGAGGTTAAGAGTGTGCTGGGCAGTTTAGAAAAAATGACGACGCAACTGGCGGAGCCGGTGCAATACCGGTTACCAGTAGGGGATGCCGAATTGGAATTGAATCCGCTGTTGGGACAAAGGCTGGAGCTGCGCTACAGCGGCCGGATTTTTTGTGTGCATTGCCAAAAAAAGACCGCCAAAAGTTTTAACCAAGGCTATTGCTATCCGTGTTTCATCAAGCTGGCGCAATGCGACATGTGCATCATGAAGCCGGAAACCTGCCATTATGCCGCCGGCACTTGCCGCGAGCCGAGTTGGGGCGAGGAATTTTGTTTTCAGCCGCATATCGTCTATCTGGCCAATTCATCCGGAATCAAGGTCGGCATTACCCGGCAAACACAAATTCCGACGCGCTGGATCGATCAGGGCGCCGTGCAGGCCCTGCCGGTGTTTAGAGTCGCTTCCCGGCATGTTTCGGGTTTAGTGGAGGTGGCGTTAGCCGCGCATGTCAGTGATAAAACCAGCTGGCAGCAGATGTTGAAAAACAATGTTCAGGTATTGGATTTACCGGCATTGCGCGATCAGCTGCTGGCAAAATGCAGCGATAGACTAGCACTTATTGCCGAACAATTCGGTGGAGAGGCGTTGCAGCTTTTGGCCGATGCCGAAATGCTGGATATTCACTATCCGGTATTGCAATACCCCACCAAGGTCAAATCCTTCAATCTGGATAAAGACCCCGTCGTGTCCGGCGTATTGCAAGGAATCAAGGGCCAGTATCTGCTGCTGGATAGCGGCGTGATCAATATCCGCAAGTTTACCGGCTATGAAATTGAAGTATCGTGCTAGGAGCCTGTTTGACTTGAAGTTTTAACCATCACAATGGTTTATAGGTTTTTATTTGCTGCTTTTTGCGTAAAACACCAGGATTTATAAATAAACCTATTAAAATCATGTGGATAAGCGCTCTGTAGGCTCCTGGGGCAAGGAGCCAAGAGGCCGATAATTGGCGTGCAAGAGGTTGCATCTATGGTATTTGGTATTCATCACCTTCTCGAGCCAGAAACATCTCAAAATCCGGATTCGCGGCGTGTAAACACACATCTTGAAAAATAGTTTCCAGTTGGCTGTCGCTACGGGTCGGTTCATGATGGGTAAAAAACAGTTTTTTAACCTTGGCTTGTTCGGCTAACTGCATGGCCGCGCCGTAAGTGCTATGCCCCCAGCCTTTTTTGGCGGCGTATTCGGCGTCGGTGTAAGACGAATCGGCTATCAGCACGTCGACGTTCCGCATCGCGGCCTGCACTTCAAGCCGTTTGTCATCGATAAATTGCTGGTTGGAGGCGAAGTCGGGGTCATCGGTCCGATAGGGGTTTTGCGTCATTTCGTAGTCCCCGGTGAAAAACAGCGAGCGTCCATCGCTATCCTCCACCCGATAGCCGAAATTCAGGACCGGGTGGCTCAGCACCGTCGGAGTAACCTTGGCGCTGCCTATCCGCACGGTTTCCCCCGGCATCAGGGTATGGTAGTGAACCCGTGCCTTGAGTTGGGCTTCGCTGATCGGGAAGTAACTGTATTGTAACTGTACGCTTAAGGCTCGCTCTATGCCTTGCTGGGTAACGGGGTCCAGTCCGCCATAAACATGCACATGGCTATCGGGCGCGAAAAAGGGCAGGAAAAACGGCAAGCCTTGTATGTGGTCCCAGTGGGTGTGGGTAATCAAGATATGCGCGACCAGCGGCGCCTGGCCAAGCAGGCTTTGCGCCAAGGCGTGGATGCCGGTGCCGGCGTCCAAAATCAATAAATCATTGTCTACCGTTCGAATTTCAATGCAGGTGGTATTGCCGCCGTATTTGACTGTACTGGCGCCCGGTGTGGGAATTGAACCTCTTACGCCCCAAAATTTGAATTTCATTGCCGCATATCCCTAGTCAATAAACGCCATGGCTTCTGATTTTACTCGGCTTATATCGCCCAAATCGGCAATCAGCCCATCCAGGCCCATGCCAAAGCATTGCTCGGTCTCGGGCGGCAACTCCTCTATCACCGAATTGCCGGCAAAACCAAATTCGAGTTTTTTACTGATTTGGTTGGCGGCAAACAAGCAATCGCTCAGCGCCGAGCGTTGATGGTCGCTGTGGTGGTGGTCTATTGCCTCTATCAATCCCGGCCCCAGCCCCCAATGTTCCGCCAGCAATTTGCCGGCCTGGCTGTGGTCAACCCCCAATATATCGATTTCTACTTGATTCAGTGCCATGCCTTGCTCACTGGCGGTTTGGAGTACGGTTTTATAGGTGGCCGGGACAAATTCGGCAAACACGATTTTGCCGAAATCATGCAATAAACCGGCGACGAAATAATCGCTACCTTGAATCGGAGCCACTTTCAACCGTTCCGCCAATAATTTACAGATTGCCGCGCTGGTTAAGGAATGCAACAAAAAGGCCCGATTATCGAAGCCGGCCTGATTTTGCGCCGGCAGTACGCCCATTACGGCTACCGACAATGCCATGTTTTTTACGGTGTTGATTCCCAGATGCACCACTGCTCGTTGCACGGAACTAATTTTTTGCGCCAGCCCATAAAATGGCGAATTGATCACTTTCAGGACTTTTACCGTCATGATCGGGTCGGTTTCGATCACCTGTACAATTTCGCGACTGTCGGCATTGATATCCGCCGCCAACTGCAACAATCGTTGAACACTGCCGCGAAAAGCCGGCATTTTGTCGACAAAGGTCAGCAATTGGTCGTCGTTTATAGTCGTCACAAGGCTCTATTCCTCAATTAATGCGCTTGATCCCAATTCTCGCCGCAACCGGCTTCCACCAGCAGAGGCACCCGCAACTCGGCTGCGCCGGACATAATGTCACGTATCGTTTCCGTGTTGTCCTGTAATTGCGGCTCCGCCACCTCGAACACTAACTCGTCATGCACTTGCATGATCATCTTGACATCGGCGCCGCTGTTCCGAATCCAGGCGTCGCAGCCTATCATCGCTCGCTTGATGATGTCGGCCGCCGTGCCCTGCATCGGCGCGTTGATCGCGGTGCGTTCGGCATACTGGCGCATGGCGGGATTGCGGGCATTAATCTCCGGCAAATATAGGCGCCGGCCGAAAAGCGTTTCAACGTATCCAAGTTGTTTGGCTTGTTCGCGGATGTTATCCATATATTGTTTCACGCCGGGGTAGCGGCTAAAGTATAGATCAATATAGGCTTGTGCCTGGTTACGCGACAAGCCCAATTGTTGGGCCAAGCCAAAGGCCGACATGCCGTAAATCAAACCGAAATTAATGGCCTTGGCCGAACGGCGCAGTTCGTGAGTAACTTGGCCAACCTCCACTTCGAACACTTCCGCCGCAGTGGCGCTGTGTACATCCAGACCCTGCGAAAATGCCGCCAATAAACCGGCATCGCCGGATAAATGAGCCATGATGCGCAGTTCGATCTGCGAATAGTCGGCGGCAACAATTTTGTAGCCGGGCGGAGCGATAAAGGCTTGACGTATCTTGCGGCCTTCCTCGCTACGGATCGGGATGTTCTGTAGGTTAGGGTCGGACGAGGATAAGCGGCCGGTGGCCGCCACCGCCTGATGATAGGAGGTATGCACCCGGCCGGTTTTGGGATTGATTTGCTGCGGCAGTTTGTCGGTGTAGGTGGATTTCAGCTTGCTCATGCCTCGAAATTCCAGGATCAGCCTAGGCAAGGCATAATCCAGCGCCAGCTCCTGTAATACCGATTCGTCGGTGGAGGGCTGGCCCTTGGGGGTTTTCTTCAGCACCGGCAGATTCAGCCTGTCGTATAAAATCTCCTGTATCTGTTTGGGCGAACCCAGATTGAAAGCCGAGCCGGCCAGATCATGCGCCTGCTGCTCTATGCCTATCATGCGATTGGCCAGCTCAAGACTTTGCTGGTCCAGCATCGCGCTGTCGATCAGTACGCCATTTTCCTCGATTCGTACCAACACATCGATCAGCGGCACTTCGATCTCGTTATACAAGGCCCACAGGCGCGGATGTTGCCTCAATTGTTCCGACAGGGTCTGATGCAAGCGTAGCGTAATATCGGCATCCTCGGCGGCATATTCCGCGGCTTGTTCGACAGCCACTTCCTGGAAACCGATCTGCTTGGCGCCCTTGCCGGCCACGTCCTCGAAATGTATGGTGTCGGCGCCCAGATAATGCTTGGCCAGGTCGTCCATGTTGTGTTTGGTCGCCGTGCTGTTCAACACATAGGATTCCAGCATGGTGTCGTGTTGAATGCCGCGCAGTTTGATGCCGTGATTGGCCAGAATATGGGCATCGTATTTCAGATTCTGGCCCAGTTTGGGTTTTTCGGCATCTTCCAGCAGCGGCTTTAACGCGTCCAGCACGCTTTGCCGATCGAGTTGCGCCGGTGCATCCGGATAGTCGTGAGCCAGCGGCAGATAAGCTGCTTGTCCGGCTGCCACCGCGAACGAAACGCCGACGATTTCGGCATTGCTGTAATTCAGGCTGGTGGTTTCGGTATCGAAAGCGAATAGCTCGGCTTGTCTTAGTTTGTCCAGCCAGCGATCGAAATCGGCCTGGTCGAGAAGGGTTTGATAGTCACGGGCTAACCAAGCAATCGGCTCTTGATGCCTACGTTGCTCCGTTTCCTGTTTGCTCGCCGCCGCTTTACTTTGTTCCTCGGTGGGAGAAAGTGTTGATGCTTGCTCGCCGTTCAAGGTCTTCAGCCAGCTGCTGAAGCCCAGTGTGCCCAGTTGCTGTTTCAAGGCGGCCATATCCGGCTGCTTGCGCTTCAACTCCTCCAGGCTGTAATGCAAGGCCACGTCGCATTTGATGGTGGTCAATTCCCGCGATAACGGCAATTGCGGCAAAGCTTCACGCAGGTTATCGCCGATCTTGCCCTTGATCTCGCCGGCATGCGCGATCAGATTGTCCAATGTGCCATATTGTTGCAGCCATTTGGCTGCGGTTTTCGGACCGACTTTCGGCACGCCGGGGATGTTGTCCACCGCATCGCCCATCAAGGCCAGGTAATCGATGATCTGCTCGGGCTTGACGCCGAACTTCTCCTCGACGCCGGCAATATCCATCCGAGTATTGGTCATCGAGTTTTCCAGCGTGATCCGCTCGGTCACCAGTTGTGCCATGTCCTTGTCGCCGGTGGAAATGACCACGTCAAAGCCTTGCCGGGCGGCATTTTGCGCCAGGCTGCCCAATACATCGTCGGCTTCGACGCCATGTTCGATGATCAAAGGCAAACCCAATGATTTGATCAATTCATGCAGCGGCTGAATTTGTACCCGCAAATCGTCCGGCATCGGCGGCCGATGTGCTTTGTACTGATCGTATAAATCATGCCGAAAGGTCTTGCCCGGCGCGTCGAACACCACCGTGACATAAGGTGTGTCGTAATCGTTGATCAACTTTCGCAGCATGTTGGACACGCCGTAAATCGCATTGGTAGGCTGGCCCTGGGCATTGCTTAGTGGCGGAACGGCATGAAAGGCGCGGAATAAAAACGACGAGCCGTCGACCAGAATCAGTTTGTTTGCGGAAATGTCGGACATGCTTGGGCTGCGGCTAAATAATCAAATCGGCAACGATACAGCCCGGATTGAGCGGCTGCAAGCAAAGAATGTCAAGCTGTCCAGAGTCCCTTGGAAGCTGGCGGTGCGGTTGATTTGTCTCGATGCGATTATTGCCGATGTGCTTTGCTTGGAAAAAATCCTGTCGCACGTTAATCTGATGCGGGGGAATACTGTTTCCGTGGATCGGCAACAACCTTCGAGCTTGATGATGAGATGTCCGGCATCGATTCTATCCCCACCCAGCAAAGGACGGCCACCATAACAATTATTAAAACAACGCGGAGCCCGCCAATCAAGAGCCGGGCCAGCAATAGGAAGGCTAGATATGCAGCAAAATCCCCACCGCAACATCCCGGCTTACCGGCAATTGAAGCGGTTGCGCACCGCTCTGGCGATCGCCCAAGGTAGCCGGCTTCTGTCAAAATTATTACAGGAATTGGAGGCCACGGTCTCCCACGACCAAACCAAGCGCGTTACCTATATGACCGGTCTGTTTTCGCGCATACACAGAGAGATGTTCAACGACTGGAGAGAACAGATTACCGTCAACCATAGGCCGGGAACCATGTTGGATAAGGAGCAGCGCAAGCGGTTCCGGATTGCCATCGAGCGGCTGGTGTTGAATGGCGACAGCAATCAAGATAGCGCGATCTTCGACAATAACGGTTTCGTGATTCAAAGCCAGGATATTGCCGAACGCTTGGCCGGCTTCTATCAAGAGTTACGCTGTATTCGGCCTTACTCTTATGGCAATCGCATCACGCTGGATTTTTTTATCACGGCGCTGGGCAATTTGCCGGCTTTTAAAGCGGTCTATGAACAAGGCATCGACTTTCGCCGTCTGGCGCCGGCGGATGCCGTGGCACTGCATGATCCGGCCAGTACCCATGCCGCTCTCGGTAAGGCATTCAGGCATGCGCTGGATCCGACCCGTAGCAAAAATCTGGCGAACAAGGCCAATGGCTATGGCAAATGGCCGGAAAACAAACGTTTTTTACAAGGCATCCCGTTTTTGTCGCATACCACCGCCGACGGTATCGAGTGTCTGGTCACCGTGAATGGTGGCTTGGTGCCGCTGCAAACTATTCAGGTCGATCAATTCATCACCGGCCAACATTTCGTCGATAATCCGCTGAGCGTGTCCGAACAGGTCATCGGCTTCCTGCCGGGTACCGAGGATTTGCGTTTGCCCGGTAAAACAGCGATCGATGCGATTCCGATACGAGAAGATGGCGTGGCGCCGTTGTTTTGCCTGGATATCAATATTTTGACCAGCCTGCGTCCGCCAAGTCATGCCGAATTACTGGACTTGATCAAGCAATTCGTCGGCGAACAAGCCAATGTATTTGCCTTGGCCGATAATCCGTCTTTAAAGAGGAAAATGCTGGCGGCCACCCGGAGCGAGCCGCGTTTGCGGCGTACGGTGGAAATTGCCTACCAACGTCTGGCCAAGATTAATCGCGCCTTGCAAGTTGCGTTGGACAAGATTTTTAACGGCAAAACGCCGGTCGAGCAACCCAAGCTCTTTATGTGCATGGGCGGCGCGGGGGCCGGCAAAACCGCAGTGGAGGAAATCGCCCAAGCCCAATGCGGTGATAATTTTGTGATAGCCTCGCTGGATGAATTCCGCAAACTGAGCGATTTGTATTGCCTGCTGACCGCGGCCGATCACCATAGCGACGATTACGTCTATGTGGAACCCTTTGCCAACCGTTTGCGCGATCTGGTGGCCGAGCATGCACGGGAAAGCCGGATCAATATTTTGTACGACGGTACCGGGATTCCTTATCAACCACGCTATTCCACCGTGATCAATCAATTTCGGGCGGCCGGCTTCCACACCCAGATAACCGCCGTCGACGCGTTTTTAGTCAAGCCAGCCGGCCGGGAACAGGAATTATCGCGTTCCGGCGTCATCGGTAGCGTCAAGTCGCGTTTTGCCGCTACCGGCCGCGCCCTGCCTTGGGTGGTGACTATCGATAAACACATCCGCTCGCCGCACTCCTTCCTACTAGCCCTGCAAGATAGTGCGCTGGCCAAGTTGTCGTTGTTTGCCAACGACGGCGAACGCGACCAACATTATCTGGTTGCGGAAAGTTTTTTGTTGTACGACGAAGACATCGAATATCTGCAGCAACAGCAAATTGGCGGCGGCCTGGCGCGACATTATAAAACCATGATGACCCGGCATAAGGATTCGGTGTTGAAAAGTCTGGCTCAAGACGGCGATAGTGCGTTGACGGCGCTGATCGACAGAAATCCGGCGCTGGCTGAAGACAACGTTGGCTATCTGATCTATCGCGGCGGAGAGTGCAATCGGGTTTTGCTGATTTATAATCTGAAGCGCATGGTGGATTTTGTGCAGAAACGCCAGCTCAATCCAAATGCTTCCGGCGAGGAAGGCTTGTTGCACAAGCCTTGGGCATTGGCGTTTAATGTCGATCCGTTGGCCAAACATGCCTGGATTACCCGTTTACAGGGGACGGTGGAGTAAGTTCTGAAAAATGCGCGGATGGTCTGCGGCCACGCGACAACTTGTCGCATCAATTAAGCCATTGGCAAGCCGCCATATCCGATATGATGGGAGCTGAAAAGCGATCGTGCTTTTCAGCTAAACCAATAGCAAAAACGATACCTTTAATCAGCATGGATTTGCGTCAAGCCCTTTCGAGGGTCTTGTTCCAGTCTGCAGGGATGGTGATACTAGCCATATGCCGTTCTGGCTCAAGAAATCTATACTGTGATGACGTGTTTTTTAGGGCATTGGTCCTTATCAACCATCACACAAAATTTACTTCATGAATATTTTTACAAAAGCAGCGTTTACAGTGTCCCTGGCCATGTCCTTCAGTTTGGCAAGCGTTAGCGTATTTGCGGAAGAAGAAGCTCAAGCTCCGGCGGCGGCGACTTCATCAACCTCTAGCACAAGTGAAGTTATTTCGCATATCGAGAAAGCCTTGGTTGAAGTTAGTAAAAGCGATTTCTCCGCCGCCCAAGTTCATTTGAAAGCCGCCAGAACGGCTTCTGAATTGATTGCTGGAAATTCGGATGTTGCGAAAAAAGCTCATTCCATACTGATCCAAGGCCAGATTCTTTCGAAAAACGGAAACGTCAGTAGGGCGACCGAAGAATTGAATAAGGCATTAGCGCTTTATAAATCTCTATAAAGTTAACAATTGGCTGGGTTTGCATCACGCGCCCAGCCTCTTAGCGTTGGGTGCGCGTTTCCAACCAGATGCCGCCTTCGTTTTTGTGCGTGGTGATCTCCAGTCCTGCTTCGAGATAGTGCCGGTAACGCTGCCGACCCGCTTGCTTGCATTCCTCGCTATTATCCAGAATTTCCACGATGCGCTCGGTAGGGGCGACGGTGGGAGGAAAGTGAGTGGACAAATTGACGATCACTTTTTGCCAGTTTTCCGGAATGTTACCGCCGCCGATCAAGACGGTGTTTTGATAAGTTGGTAGTTGGCCCCGATATAACTGGTGCGGGACGAAACTGCCGGCGCGAAAAGTCCACAGCAGTTTATCGATTTCGCTGGCTTGTTGGTCATGGTCGGTCAATACATAGCAAAACTGTCCACTACGATAAATTTTTTCGATCAGCTTGCAGGCAAAATCCTGGCGCTCAGGCTGAGACGTGGACGCCAGGACATAAAATACGACTTCAGGCCGCCGCACGGTTGATCAAATACTGGCTCAACAAGGCCACCGGCCGGCCGGTGGCGCCCTTGGCCGCGCCGGTGCGCCAAGCAGTGCCGGCAATGTCGATATGCGCCCAACGGTATTCCTCGGCGAATTTGGATAAAAATACCGCAGCAGTGATACTGCCGCCATCCGGACCGCCAATGTTGGCCAGATCGGCAAAATTGGATTTCAGTTGCTCCTGATACTCTTCCCAAATCGGCATCCGCCACAGTAAATCGCAAGCGGTTTCACTGGCGCCGAGCAGGTCGTCACATAATTTGTCGTCGTTGCCGAACAAGCCGCTGGGCACGCGGCCCAGGGCGACGATGCAGGCGCCGGTCAGCGTGGCCATGTCGATCACCACTTCGGGATCGTATTTTTTGGCATAGGTCAGGGTGTCGCACAGGATCAAACGGCCTTCGGCGTCGGTATTCAATACCTCGATGGTTTTGCCGGCCATGCTGGTCAGGATGTCGCCGGGTTTGTTGGCATTGCCGTCCGGCAAATTTTCCGATGACGGAATCAGGCCGATGATGTTAAGTTTTAAATTCATCAGACTAGCGGCGCGTAAAATACCCAACACGCTGGCGCCGCCGCACATGTCGTATTTCATTTCGTCCATGCCTTGGCCGGGTTTCAACGAGATGCCGCCGGCGTCGAAAGTCAGACCCTTACCGACCAACACAATCGGCTTGGCATGTGTATCGTTGCCATGATATTCCAGGCAAATTAGCTTTGCCGGTTGCCGGCTGCCGCGCGACACCGACAGAAAGGCTCCCATGCCCAAGGCTTCCATATCGCTTTCTTCCAGAATATCGCAAGTCAGTTTGTCGTGTTGTCCGGCCAAAACCAATGCCTGCTCGGCTAAATAAGTCGGGGTGCAGATATTGCCCGGCAAATCGGCCAATTGTTTGGTCAGCGCCATACCCTGAGCGATGGCGATGCCTTGTTGCAAGCCGATTTCGGCCAGCTGTTTATTGGCATCGTTGACAATAATGCTTAAGTGTTGCAACGATATTTTGTCGTCGCATTGCTTGGTAAAGGTATATTGATACAGACCGTCATTGAAAACTTCGACGATTTGTCTAGCCAACCACTGCGCATCGGATTTTTCGACCTCCATATCCAGCAATGCGCAACCGACGGTTTGAATCTTGCCCGACTTGACGACTTTAGTCGCCGCCGCCAATGCTTTACGGAATTGTTTGCGGGTGAGCTTGCCGCGTTCGCCAAAACCCACCAATACCACCCGGTCGATAGCGGTATCGGGCAAATTGTTGATCAATAACGTTTCGGCATTTTTACCCTTAATGTCGCCACGGGCAATCAGTTTGCTGACCAGACCGTTGCAAAGGCTATCCAGATGAGTGGCGGAAGGGCTGAGTTGCTGATTTTCGTATATGCCAACCAACAGACAGTCGCTTTGCAGTTTGTCTAAGGTTACGCTTTCTATAGAATAGTCCATGTCAGTGTCTGTGATTGTCGTAAAGTAAAGAGTTCCCGATGCGGGGGTTAGATAAATTATACATGACAGCGCGGGCAAGCATGAGGCCGGACTTAAGCCGACGGTTAATGCAGCCCATCTAAAATAACGGCAAATGCCGATTTGAAACCTGGAGAATATTGTTGAGCATAGATCGAGCAATCCCCGGCGCTAGCAGGCCTTTCCGGCTGTTGACGGTGTTGGACAAAATGATCATTAAGGACCTGTTTAAAACCGTCGTGTCGGTTCTGACCGTGCTGGTGGTAATCATCGTCAGCCGCAAATTCATTAAAGTCTTGGCGCAGGCGATTGAAGGCAATATCGCCAGTGAAACCGTGCTGGCGCTACTTGGATTGAAAATCGTGATTGCCGCTACCACCTTTTTGCCGGCCTCATTGTTCATGGCGGTCTTAATGGTGCTGGGACGCATGCATAGAGAGCAGGAAATCGCGGCGATCGCCTCGGCGGGAGGCGGTGTATCCACCATTTATCGCGCGGTATTCTGGCTGGTGGTGCCTCTAAGCGTCTGTGCTTCGGGTTTATCGATGGTTGCCGCGCCATGGGCGGAAGCGCAAACCGAATTGCTGATGCATCAGGATAGGGAAAATTCCGATATCCGCGGTATTTCCGCCGGCCGTTTTAGCGAATATAGCAGTGGCGAATTGATTTTTTATACCGAAAATGTCGATGTCAACGGTCGAATGCATAATGTGTTTGTCCAAAACAAACAAGGCGATAAGCTGGGCGTGGTGAATGCCGAGTTCGGCAAACTGGAGTACTTGCCCGGCGGCTTGTATTTGATTCTGGAGCAGGGCGAGCGCGTTCAAGGCATACCCGGCCAAAAAGATTACACCATCGAAACTTTTAGGGAATATGCGGTATTGGTGGAGAAAAAAGCCATCGCTTTTGTGCCGCGTATCGAAGCCTTGCCGACCGAAAAAATCTGGAAATCGACTACCGTTACCGAGATTGCCCTGATGCAGGACAGATTGAATGTGCCGTTGGGCGTGCTAATTTTGGCATTTCTGGCGGTACCGTTGGCCAAATCCTCGCCTCGCGGCGGCGTTTACGGCAGCGTATTGATCGCATTCGGGATTTATTTTTCCTACGGAAATTTACAGCGTATCAACCATAGCTGGGTCGTCAGCGGCATTGTGCCGAGTTGGCTGGGTTATTTTTGGGTGGAAGCCTTGTTGCTCATCGTTGGTTTATTCATGCTGGTACGTTTATACAGCTGGAAATGGGTGGCACTTAAATTGACCGGCAAGGTGACGGTATGAATGTTCTGACTTTCTATATCATCAGAGAAGTCGTCAAGGGTTCTTTGCTAGCCTTGCTGTTGCTGTTGACGCTGTTCAACCTGTTTACCTTCAGTGACGAACTAAAGGAACTGGGGCATGGCGGCTATGGCTTGAAGCAAATCCTGATGTTTCTGGCGCTGACGTCGCCTCGGGTTTTTTATGAATTGGTGCCATCCGCGGCATTACTGGGTAGCTTGTTTGTGGTCGGGGCCATGGCCAACAACCGCGAGATCGTGGCGATGCGGGCCGCCGGTTTATCGACCGCCTGGATCATACGCAGCATTATGTTGGCCGGTCTGTTACTGGTGATGGTGGCGGTGTTTGTCGGCGAGTTCGTCGCCCCTTCCAGCGAGCGCTCCGCCCAGTTATTAAAAACCACGGCTCAAAACAATGGGGTGGTGATGCGCACGCAATACGGCATGTGGTTGCGTGAAGGTAACCGCTTTATCAATGTGCGTAGAATTCTGGATGACGGTTCGCTGGGTGATATTCGGGTTTATGAAATTGATGGGCAGCATAAACTTAGTCAAGTGACCCAGGCCGAGCATGGGAAATTTCTGGGTAACAAACAATGGCAATTGAGCAATGTCGCGCAATCGTTCATCAGTCCGCAACGGGTAAACGCCGATAGCCAGCCTAGTATGCAGTGGCAGTCTTCGATCGACTCGGATTTGTTAAAGGTGGCCGTGGTCAATTCCGACAACCTGTCGCTGTATGATCTGTTCAATTACATCGACTTCCTGAAAAGCAACAACCAGAAATCACAAAGCTATGAATTAGCCTTCTGGAGTCGCTTGATCAACCCCTTGGTTACCTTCGTGATGCTGATGGTCTCGGTCCCGTTCGTGATCGGCATTGGCCGAGGTATTGGTACCGGCGGCAGAATCATGATGGGGGTGTTGATCGGCATGAGTTTTAACATCATGGATAGAATAACCGGCCATCTTGGTTTGGTGTACGAGATGAATCCCATGCTGATGGCGGTAATTCCCAGTACCTTGGTTTTCTGTATTGCCCTATACGCGGTATGGCGGGTAAGCTAGGATATTCGTCCATCGGATAGCAATGGCGATAAGGTGGCCGTTAGCATTATTTTTTTCGATTTTTGATCAGCAAAATTAAGAGGGTATTACAATGCGGAAAACAAACCGTTTCCTACTCAATATGCAAGGCATGGGTTTGGCCTTACTATTGGCGGGTTGCGCCAGCGAGCCAGTCGCGCCGCCGACCACGCAAGAAAAAATTCTGTCCGGCGAACAAATGTTGCGCGATAGCCAAGGTATTGCGCAATTGGGTAGTCGCTGGCAAGAAGGCAAAAAAATGGTTGAGAAGGGACAGGCTATGCAACGCGATGGCCAGGCTAAAATTGAACAAGGTCAGGCTCTAGTTGAAGAAGGCCAGAAAGTTATGCGCGAAAGCGAGGAAGGTTATAAAACCATCAAGCAATAGCGGCGCTTAGCCTCGTTGATACAATATTCCGCCGACCACGGTCATTTACTCAGAGCAAGCCGTTCCATCGACGGTTTGCCTGAATGGCGCCCATTTAATTTATCGAGCCAGAACTTTATCCAGATCACATTACCAAAGCATCAACGCGGAAGAAGTGCCGACAGCTCCACGGATCTTCCGGATATTTGTACTTATTCTGTCAGCCTGTTATTCAATGGGAGGGGAAATGAAAAAGGTACACAAAAATGTCTATTGTTCCCGCTGTGGCGATGAAATTTCGGCGGATGAATTGAAGCTGCTATCCGGCACCACCTGCGCCTTGTGCAGCCATATGCAGCATGAGTCCCTACAAATCCGGCGGCATAAGCTCGATGTGTTGAAACACGTATTCACCGTAATACAGCCGGGCATGGTCAATCAGCGATAATACCGTCCACAATTTTGATCCGACGCTTGGCCCGTTCGCCGATGTTGTTGTCATGGGTAATGATCATCAAGGTCACGCCCTGACGATTCAGGGCTTCCAATAAGTCGATGATTTCCAGCCCGGACTTGCTGTCGAGATTGCCGGTGGGTTCATCGGCTAACAGAATGGCCGGCTGCATGATCATGGCCCTGGCGATAGCGATACGCTGCAATTGGCCGCCGGATAACTGATTGGGTTTGTGCTCGGCGCGGTCGAGTAAATTCACCGAAATCAAGGACTGCCGTACCTTCTCCTTACGCTGCTTGCTATCGATGCCAGCCAGGATCATTGGCATTTCGATATTCTCGGCCGCGGTTAAGCGGGGAATCAAATGAAAAAACTGAAACACGAAACCGATGTTGTCACGGCGGATTTTGGCGAGTTCATCGTCGGTTTGCCGGGTAACATCATGCCCATTCAATATATAACCACCGGAACTCGGTTGGTCCAATAGGGCGATGATATTCAGCAACGTCGATTTACCTGAGCCGGACGGCCCCATTACCGACACATATTCGCCGCGCTCAACCGATAAATCCACACCGTTCAGCGCATGTACGGTCTGCTCGCCCACCTGAAAATAGCGATGAATATTACTCAGTTGAATCATGGCTTGATGTCGACCTTAGTACCATCGGCCACACCCTCCTTACCCACCGACAGCACAACGCGATCGCCGACCTTCAGTCCGGACAATACCTCGGTATAACTCCAGTTGGATAATCCAGCCTGAAAATGTTGTTCGTGCAACACCTGCTGTTCGTCGATCAACAGCACCCGGTTATTTTCCAAGATCGCTTCGGCCGGCAGGCGCAAAGTCCGGTCTTTTTTCGACAACAGCACTTCGATGTCGGCGCTGTAACCGGGCATCAGTTCCGCCAGATCCTTCGGGTCGCGTAGCGTAACTTCCACTTCCACGGTACGTGCCTGTTTCTCCTTTTCCAATACATAAGGCGCTACCCGCGTGACAATGCCGGAGCAACGTTTGTCGGCAAAGGCATCCAGCGACACGCAAGCGCTCATGCCGGTTTTGATCGCGGCCGCGTCGACTTCATCTATCGGTGCTGATACGGTCAGGCAACTGAGATCCAGTAAATCGATCGGCGGTAGGGTAGGGATGCCGGGTGGTGATGGCGTGACGAATTCGCCAAGCTCGGCATTAACTTCGGCGACGGTACCGTCGAACGGCGCCAACACCAACGTTCGGCGTACTGCCGCCTCGGCGACGGCCAACTGGGCTTGAGCGACTTCGATAGTTTGCTGCGCGGCCCGGCAGGCGGCGCGTTGCGACTTGCCGCCGGTCACTGACTTATCGACCTGTTCCTCGGATACTACGTTATTGCGTTTCTGCAATTCTGACAGTCGCGCCGCTTCCCGCTCGGCACCACCGGCCAATTGGCATGCCTGTTCGGCACTGGCGCGGTGGGCTCCTATTTGCGCTTTCTGCAAGACAACTTGCGCTTTCAGGTCCTGATTCCAAACTTCAAGCAGCAATTGACCCTGCTTGACTTTGTCACCTTCTTTTACATGCAAAGCGGCAATCTGGCCGCCGGTGGCCGGCGCCAGATAAGCTCTGCGGCATGCCTTGATGGTGCCGACTCTGGTATTGGCCACTGTGGACTGCACCTCACCCTCGGATAGGGTATAAGCCTCCACTTCAATCGGTTGGGGGCGTTTGCTATAAAAAAATACGGCACCGGCTATCGTCAACACGACAACGAAAATGAGAGTTTTGCTGTTCATGGCGGGTGTTGAATAGAAGCGAGTGGATTATTTTGATTAGACTACATCCAGACCGGCGATTTTCAAAGCAAAGTGGATTTATGGCGATTTTCGTAACGATTCAGCGCGAGGCACAATATGTTCTCTCCAGCGGGTGAAGGGCAATTGTTCATGATTTTTAATAGGCTTTTAGCATAAATTGCGTTGTAATAGCCCCGCGTCATCGGCTCGCATGCCGCTCGATTGCACACTAAGTGTTTTTCTGGATATTTAAGCAAAATTCAACGGTTTATCCCGATTCGATATGAGCGAATCAATTGCCGAAAAGGTTACTAGATGAATGCCCAAACCTTAGCCCGACAAGTGCGGAATGTTTTTTCGTTACCCGAAATCGTGGTGACGATCAATCAAATATTGAACTCGGCGGAGCCGAATTTCACCGAGCTGGAAGAGGTGATTCTGCATGATCCTGCATTGACAGTGAAACTGCTGAAATTGGTTAACAGCCCGTATTACGGTTTCACCAATAAAATCGATAGCGTTTCCCGTGCCGTGGCAATGCTGGGCTTGCAGGAGTTGAAAAATCTGGTGTTGGGGGTTGCCGTCACGGCCCAGTTCGATAGCATTTCGGAGACTCTGGTCGATATGAATACCTTTTGGTATCACAGTGTCGTCAAGGGCGTACTGGCGAAAATTCTGGCCAAGCATTTTAAACTCAATAATCCCGAGCGATTTTATATAGCCGGTTTATTGAGCAGTCTTGGACAATTGATTCTGTTTAGCCAATATCCGCAACAGTCGGCGCGGATATTGAGTCATCCCGATCAAAGCGATGCCGCGATATTGCAGTTGGAAAAGGAGTTATTCGGCTTTGATTATGCGGAATTGGGCGCGGCATTGCTGCAAGAATGGAAGTTGCCCGATGAAATTTCCCGGCTGGTTTTGTACCAGTTCGATCCGTTGAACGAAAATGCACCGCAAGGGGAAGCTTGCATACTGCATGTGGCGGCAAAAATATCCAATAACATCCAACCTTGCCATCATCAGGCTTACGACATCAATGCCCAGGCTGCGGAATTCAACCAGGGCGTTTTAGAGTTTTTGCAATTATCGCCGGACGTTATCCAGTCAGCGACGTCGGAAGCGTTGCTCTATCCGTTGGAGATTCTGAATATTATTCATCCATCGGCCTCATCGATTTTTTGATGCGGCGCGCAGGCTGGTTTCGGCAGCGTCGGTCTGGCGAGTACAGGATGAGTAAAAATCATTTCGCGGCTAACGATTGGCCTCGTTTCCGCGCGCAGCACGTCTTACCCTAGAGGTATGCTCGATTGTCGGTTCGAGTAATACCTCTTGCAACTATACCGCTTGCCATGGTCCGTGGCTTCGCGGCCAGCGGACCGATCCAATAAGCCCCAAACTGCTGTAGCATATGCTACGCCGAAACAAGGCATATCAATTTATCTATCCAATATGGACGAGTGGAGAATGAGCAGAATAGTATCTTCGTTGCCGGGGCGTATCAGAATCCGCGACAAACGCCTGCGTGACCAGGCGCGATTAAATGAACTTAGCAAACAGCTGTTGAACATTACGGCCATCACCGAATTGCAAGGCAATGCCCGCACCGGTAGCGTTGTGGTGAATTTTGATCCCAACGTCATTGAAATAGCAGTGTTGGAAACAAAACTTGATACAGCCGTCGACAAGGTCTTAGCCGAACCGCTAACGCCGCCGTTATTGACGAAAAAACGCATCAACCGCTATAACAAAATAGTCATGATGGGCAGTTTGGCGGCTTCTTTAGCCCTCGCCACGGCACGCAAGAAACGCTGGAGACGCTTACATGCCATGACTGGCTACTTATTTGTCGTCAATCTGGGCCTGCATTTATATCTCTATCGCAAATCGCTGTTTCGGTGAATAAATGCGTATTCCGCTGAAAATTGCCGACTGTCCAAAAACATATCAGGCCAAATTTTGAATTCTTTAGCTTGGCCAATCGGAGACATTCAAAAATTTCCGCGTAGAATGGATTCACGCTGGTTTTAAACGTTCAGGACGGGGGTGATAATCCCCGTCCTGAACGGTCGTAAGTCGGCCCAACTTTTTCATGCAGCCGTTTGCTTACCACAACATGGCAACAAGCGGCAGATGCCGGAAAATATCGGTCTGTCTCGTAGCAAATTCCCCGATAATTCGACAAACAATACCGCGCGATGGCGAACTCGGCACCGCGCGAACGGGTAGGTGGCTATTTGCGCTTTCTGCCGACAACGCTTAAACCGGCTATTGCTGAACCGAATAACCAAACTGCGCCTGGAATCGGAACCGGTCTTAGATCGGCAACCCATGCCTCCACGTTACCGTTATGTAAACCATAACCGACGGCTACTAAGCCGTCGTCTGAGATGCCGCTGACGTATTGAATCGTCCAATCAGACAAATCGAGACCATGGTCTTGGGTCAGCCAGTCATCAGCAAAACGCATGCCGTGGTTACTATCCCATACCATGCCCTCTTGCGTAAACGGCGTGGACGTGGTCGGTAGATTGAATACCATTCCGTAAACAAGAGAGCCATCGGCGGAAATGCCTGCTTCGCTGCTATTGTTGTAGCCGGCCAAGGTTCCAAGAATTTCCCAGCCGCCGACCTCGGTCCGGATCATGGCTAGGTTGGAAGTACCGACCTTGCCGCCACCGACAATCGTACCGTTGTTGGCGATATCCGTTGCGCCGGAACTGCTTGCTCCAGCCGCAACACCTAAGTCGACAAAACCGCCGGATTCTGACCAGCGAAACGCATGGCCGCTGCTAAAGCTATTGCTTTGTCCGACGATGGTAGAGCCATCGGTGCTGATACCGCGCGCCCAGCTCCAAACGTTGTAAGGCGCGGACAACGTTCCGATATTCTCGATTCCGTTAGCTTGATTCCATCGATAACCGGCACCGTTCGGCGCGGCCGCTGTTTGGCTGTAGCCGACGATAGTGGAGCCGTCGTCACTCATGTCGTCGGCTCGCGTAAACCCATCGTTGCCGCCAACGCCTCCCAGCGAAACCATGCCGGTCGCCTGAGTCCACCGGAAAGCGTTAAAGGCTCCCGACGTTGTCGTGCTGTAACCTGCAATCACCGAACCGTCGGCAGACACGGCGCCGGCGTAACTGTTATGGTCTACGCCATTGCTAATGACGCCGAGGGATTGTAAACCGCCACTTTGAGTCCATCGGAACGCCTCGGTGCCGAGGGCGTTGGGTCCGTAACCGATCACGGTTGAACCGTCAGCGGAAATGCCGGTAGCGTTGCTGGCGAAAGCGCCTAATCCGGAAAATGTGGCCGAGTTTGCTTGGCCAGCGCCTAGAAATACCGCAGAGACGGATACCATCAGTAAACCGCGAATAGCCTTTTTGTTATTTTTCATGATGTTGATTCTCGAATTCCAAATTTAGATGGCGTGTTTACGGCGGACCGCGAGAAAACCGGCTAACGTGCTGGCGAATAGGTAAATTGCGCTAGGCACGGGGACCGGAGATGCGTTCACCGAAAACGAATAATTGGCTTGATGTCCGGCGCTGTTGTTGTCGTTTCCGCCGATTGCGATGGTGTATTCGCCAGCCGTGAGGAACAACGATAATGTCGCGGCTTGTCCGGAATAAGGTCCGGGTCCGGTAGTGACGTGGTCAATGTGAGCAAAGCCGGCGGCGTCTACCCATGCCGGCACGGCGTCTTGATAATAGGTATGGAAGTTTCCGCCATCGTTCTCGGCGCCGCGCCATAAGGACCAGGCCGGCACTAGGTCGCCGCCGTTTGGAGACAAGCTGATTTGAACATTGGCATCGGTTTGCAAACGGATGTATCCCCAAACCGAGGTATGGGTCCAGCCCAACGGTATGCCGTTGGACCCGTTGATATTGGAGGGGTCTGACCAAGCTTTCGAACCTACTGGCCCGGCCTGGTTTTCTGTTACCAATCCGGAAGAGGGATCGAGATACATTTGAAAGGCGTAGTCGATGCCTAGGCCATCCTCGCCCGCACGCGCGGGAAGATCGCCGGCAATTAAACTCGCCGATGCGGAAGATACGTTCACCAGCAAGGCAAGCGCGGCTGAAATTGTTTGATATTTCATATAGACCTTATGTTGTCCGTAAATCGAAACCGACGCTCCTTTCATAACCGGACGCGTCAAACCCAAGCGCAATTGACATCGGGAGAAATTTCGTTCCCTTTCCGCCTCAATCGGCCGGCCCCGATGAAATTCAAAGCCTTCCAATTTGTTCCAGGCGAAACTCCCTACAAGGCCCCTTGCGAGCCGCGGTCTTGAAAAAGCCGCACTCTCCCACTAAATAGCGGATGGCATGCCAAACGATGTTTGTAATTAAAAAAACAATATGTTATGGAATTGAATGATGTTGGTTGCGGAGTTTGAGGGCTGAGAGAGCGAGTGAAATCGCTCATATTTCCTTGTTAAATGTGTGGTTTGACATGCTGCGAATTTGATAATTCTTGTCAGTTAAATTGTTTAGGCGCGTAGGTAGACGGGGTCCGGTATACATCTCGCTCAGGAAGCCGATAGGTATTGCGCCGAATGTCAAACGATTCCTCGCGGCGCAAACGCCTCCTTGCTATTGCAGCCATCTTATGGTCTTGGCAAGAACGGAGGAGCCATAGTTTGCCGCCAAGGCGCTAGGCGTATCAGTCGCATTCATTACGTTAAGCGAACCATTAAGACAGGTGCGAAAAAATACCGCCAGTGCCAACCGCCAATAGAGAGGGTGTAAGAATTTTTGTTTTCCCACAACCATTCCTGAACTAATAAATACTTGGAAAGGTAATACAAATTTCTCTATGCCTTCTAGCTGGCGACCCAACCAAAGCAATAGGAAGAAACAATACGAGTCTATTTGCGGTACAGAAGACTACGTTCACAACCTATTCGGCAATTACGCCGGGGGCGGATATTTTTTCTCATCTTTGTTGAACTTCCCACATGGCTTTTATCACTAAAGACCAGTTATTGAAAAAGACAGCGATTTAGTAAGAAATTGCCGACATAACTTTTTGCAATTTAAGCTTCGGTTTTTAACTCTTCTTCCCCAGCTGATCCAGGCCACTTTCCTGTCCGCACCACTGCAGGCGTCCGGTCGGATAGGGTGGGGTGAAGACTCCGAAGTTTGCGTGTAATAGATGTCTTGCAATGCGCCAATAGTCAGTTTGTTTCCGCTCGAAATCCTCAATCTATTTCCCGCCGCTTCATTAACCGTCAGCCCATTGCCGGCTTTGTCCCCTCATTCCCTTTTTTACTTATGCCGCAGCCAATTATTCACCTCGAACCCCAGTCATCCATCTTTAACCAACATACCCAGGCTTTTCGGCAAGAATTGATCCAGGCGGTATCGAAGTATGCGCAACCAGATTATCGTCAGGCGTTTTGGCAAGTCGCCAATACCCTTTCTCCATATCTCGGGCTATGGGTATTGATGATTGTTACCGTGCTATATGATTTTCCTTATTGGGCAACCTTATTATTAAGCCTGCCTGCCGCCGGTTTTTTGGTTCGCCTGTTCATCCTTTTTCACGACTGTTGCCATGGTGCTTTCTTTCCGTCGCGCGCGGCGAACAGGGTGTTGGGATATGTCGCCGGTATTTTGACTTTCACGCCTTTCGAAGATTGGCAGCGCACTCATATTCTTCATCATGCGGCTTCGGGAAACCTGGACCGGCGCGGCGTGGGCGATATTTGGACCCTAACCGTCGACGAATATCTGTCGGCTTCGCGAGCTAAGCGCCTGGCTTATCGGTTGTTTCGCAATCCGCTGGTGTTGTTCGGTGTCGTCCCGTTGGTGTTGTTTTTGATCCTTCAGCGTTTCCCCAGTCGCGGAGCCAAAAAACGCGAACGAAACAGTGTGATGTTCACTAATTTGGCTATCGTTGCGGTTATTGTTTTGATGAGTTTGACTTTGGGGTTTAAAAATTATTTGTTGATTCAACTGCCGATTATCCTGATGGCGTCTGTTGCCGGGATGTGGTTGTTCTATGTTCAACATCAGTATGAAGATGTGTATTGGGCACGCCAGCAAAATTGGGATCTGATTAATTCGGGGCTGGCCGGCAGCTCCTATTATAAGTTGCCAAAAGTGTTGCAATGGATAGTGGGTAACATCGGTCTGCATCATATTCATCATGTTAGGGCCAATATTCCCAACTACAATTTGCAGCGCTGCCTCGATGAAGTACCGTTATTGCAGACAGTGAGGCCGTTAACCTTGCGCAATAGTCTTAAATCGTTATGGTTGAACCTGTGGGATGAACAACGGCAAAGATTGGTTAGTTTTCACTCGATTCGGTTGCTGCCTCGCTAGCTTTGCCGTTCACGTTTATGAGGATTAAATCCTAGGGGGCCGCCAATGATGGCTGGGCGCTCTTTCGGCCGCTTTCTTCGGTTATTTTAAGGTATTAAAGAGCCAGACTTCGCTCCAAATTTTCTCGTAAAGTTTCGAGAAACTTCTCGGTCGTCAAATAATGCGAGTCGTTGAGATCGTCGTCGTGGATGCATAGAGCCAAGTCCTTGGTCATCTGTCCGGCTTCCACGCTATCGACGCAGACTTTTTCCAGGGTTTCGCAAAATTTGACTAACTCGGCGTTGCCGTCCAGCTTGCCGCGAAAAGCCAGTCCGCGAGTCCAGGCGAAAATCGAGGCGATCGGGTTAGTCGAGGTTTGCTTGCCCTGTTGGTGCATCCGGTAATGGCGGGTGACCGTGCCGTGGGCAGCTTCGGCTTCCATGACCTTGCCGTCCGGCGTGACCAGCGTCGATGTCATCAATCCCAGCGAGCCGAAGCCCTGGGCGACGGTGTCGGATTGCACGTCACCGTCGTAATTCTTGCAGGCCCAGACAAAGGCGCCGTTCCATTTCAAGGCCGAAGCCACCATGTCGTCGATCAGTTTGTGTTCGTAGATGATGCCTTTGGCTTTATACAAGTCTTTGTATTCGGCCTGGTAAATCTGTTCGAAGATGTCCTTGAAACGGCCGTCGTATTTTTTCAGGATGGTGTTTTTGGTGGACAGGTACAGTGGCCAGCCGCGATCCAGCGCTACGTTGAAACAACTGCGAGCGAAGCCGGCGATGGAGGCGTCGGTGTTGTACATCGCCAGAGCCACGCCGTCGCCGTCGAAGTGGTAGACTTCGTGGGACTGTTCGGCGCTGCCGTCGTCTGGCGTGAAAGTAATTTTGAGTTTCCCTTTGCCTTGGGTGATAAAGTCGGTGGCACGGTATTGGTCGCCGAAGGCGTGACGGCCGATGCAGATTGGTTGAGTCCAGTTCGGGACTAGACGAGGCACGTTTCTGCAAATGATCGGTTCGCGGAACACGGTGCCGTCTAGGATGTTACGGATCGTGCCGTTGGGGGACTTGTACATTTTTTTTAGGCCGAACTCCTCGACCCGTGCTTCGTCCGGGGTGATGGTGGCGCATTTAATGCCGACTCCGTATTTTTTGATGGCGTTGGCGGCGTCTATCGTGACTTGGTCGTCGGTGGCATCGCGGTGTTCGATGCTCAGATCGTAATAATCGATAGTTAAATCCAGATACGGCAAAATCAGTTTGTCCTTGATGAAATGCCAGATGATGCGAGTCATTTCGTCGCCATCGATTTCAACCACCGGCTTTAATACGCGTATTTTTGTCATGCCATGCTCCGAAAGTGAGTCATAAATCCCAGTATTGCGAGCCGCCCGGCCCAACGGCTCCGGTTTGTTGCTGGCTATCGATAAGCATTATTGCACCGCTTCTCGGTTCATTGTATAAGAACCCGACGCCCGGCACGCCGTTATAATGGCAGCCACCATGGCAGCTTAGCTGCGGAGAACATCATGAAAGAATACCAAGAAGTGCGTACCCATTTACTCGACATGTTGGAAGAGCTTGACGACCGGTTGAGCAAAATTACCGATGATGTCAGACATGTCGATAAACCGTTGGACCAGGACTTTTCCGAGCAGGCCGTGGAAGCTGAAAACGATGAAGTGCTGGATGCCTTGGGTAACACTGCCCGCGATGAAGTGGAAAAAATCAAGCAGGCAATTTCCAGAATCGACGCCGGTACCTACGGTATTTGTCTGATTTGCGGCGAGCCGATCAAGAAGGAGCGTTTGGCGGTGTTGCCCTATGCCAATCAATGCATTCGCTGCGCGGAACGTAGCGAGCGAAAGTAAGCATGAACAGCTCGACGGCTCGGTTTGCCCAATATGAAGATTTAGGTGATCTGCCGGACAATATCGTCGGCGAGATCATTCACGGCCAATTGATTATTCATCCGTATCCGGCGGCTAGGCGCGCCTTGGCCGAACCGGAATTGCTTTCGCAATCCCGCATTCTGGTTCCCGATATTGCCGGCTGGCCTCGCGAGCGCAGGCTAGCCTTGCCGGAAACCGCTTAATCTATACTATTCTATTATCAATTTATTGCATCCACCTAGCCGGGATATAAACCATGGACATCGCCGAATTATTGACCTTTTCCGTTAAAAACAAAGCTTCGGATTTACATCTTTCCGCCGGCCTACCACCGATGATCCGGGTGGACGGCGACATCCGCCGTATCAATATCCCGGCTTTGGATCATAAGGAAGTACATGCGCTGATTTACGACATCATGAACGATAAGCAGCGGCGAGATTACGAAGAGTTTCTGGAAACCGATTTTTCGTTTGCGTTGCCCGGCGTGGCTCGTTTCAGGGTTAACGCTTTTAACCAGGATAGAGGCGCCGGTGCGGTATTTAGGACCATTCCATCCAAGGTGTTGACGCTGGAAGAGTTGGGCGCGCCGAAATTTTTCGAGGAAGTCTGTACTAAACCGCGTGGCTTGATTCTGGTGACCGGCCCGACCGGCTCCGGTAAATCCACCACGCTGGCGGCTATGATCAATCACATCAACTGCAATGATTACTCGCATATTTTGACCGTGGAAGACCCTATCGAGTTTGTGCATGAGAGCCAAAAATGTCTGATCAACCAGCGTGAGGTGCATCGCGACACCCTGGGCTTTAACGAAGCCTTGCGTTCCGCGTTGCGGGAAGACCCCGACATCATTCTGGTGGGTGAGATGCGGGATTTGGAAACCATTCGTTTGGCACTGACCGCCGCCGAAACCGGCCATTTGGTGTTCGGCACCTTGCATACCACCTCGGCCGCCAAAACCATAGACCGTATCATCGACGTATTTCCGGCGGCGGAAAAAGACATGATTCGTTCCATGCTGTCGGAATCGCTACAGGCGGTTATTTCGCAAACCCTGTTGAAGAAAGTTGGTGGTGGCCGGATCGCCGCGCATGAAATCATGGTCGGCACCGCCGCCATTCGTAACCTGATCCGCGAAGCGAAAGTGGCGCAGATGTATTCGGCGATTCAAACCGGACGTAAGGAAGGCATGCAGACTCTCGATCAAAACCTCAAGGAACTGGTTGACAAAGGTTTGATTACCGCCAAAGCCGCGATGGTGAAAGCCGTCAATAAAGACATGTTCCGCTAATATCGGGAGGCACTATGGATTTCAAAGCACTATTAGCCTTGATGGTTGAAAAAAAGGCATCGGATTTATTTATTACCGCCGGCAAGCCGCCCTGTATGAAAATCGACGGTAAGGTGGTGGAAATTTCCAAAAACATTTTGACCGCCGACCAGGCGCTGAAAATCGTTTTGAGCATTATGGAGCAACGTCAGAAAGACGAATTCGAACATACCAAGGAATGCCAGTTTGCGATGGGCGTCGAAGGTTTGGGCCGATTCCGGGTCAGCGCCTTTACCCAGCGCGATGCCGCAGGCATGGTGTTACGCCGCATCGAAACCAATATTCCGTCTTCGGAAGAGTTGCATTTGCCGCCGGTTTTGAAAGATCTGATCATGTACAAGCGCGGTCTGGTGATGTTCGTGGGCGCTACCGGTACCGGTAAATCGACTTCGTTGGCGGCTTTGATTCGGCACCGCAACGAAAACAGTAACGGCCATATCATCACCATCGAAGATCCGATCGAGTTCGTGCATCCACATAAAGGCTGCATCATCACTCAGCGCGAGGTCGGGCTGGATACCGAATCTTACGAAGTGGCGCTGAAAAACACACTACGGCAAGCGCCGGATGTGATTCTAATCGGTGAGGTCAGGACCAAGGAAACCATGCAGCATGCTATTACTTTTGCCGAAACAGGACATTTGTGCTTGTGCACGCTGCATGCGAATAATGCCAACCAGGCGCTGGACCGGATTTTGCATTTCTTCCCGGAAGAGATGCATGGGCAAATATTCATGGATTTGTCATTGAATTTACGCGGCATCGTCGCCCAGCAATTGGTCAAGCGTGCCGATGGCAAGGGACGTTATCCGGCCATTGAGATTTTGCTGAACACCCCGTTGGTATCGGATTTAATTCGCAAGGGCGAGGTGCATAAACTGAAGGAATTGATGAAAAACTCCCGCGAACATGGCATGCAAACCTTCGATCAGGCCCTATACGATCTGTATACAGCTGGTAAAATCAGCTACGAAGATGCACTGAATTCGGCCGACTCCAGAAACGAAGTCCGGTTGATGATCAAACTGGGAGCCGAAAACGCCAATTTCGACAACGACGAGATGCATTTGACCGAGACCGATGAAAACAATGGCAGCCTGTATCGCTAAATACCCCTAAAACATGAATCTTGCAGTATCTTTTACAAAACGCTTCAGCCTGGGCTTGACCCTATTATTTTTTGCCGGTTGCGCGAATCAAGCCGAGAAAGTTCAAGCCGTTGTGCAACCCGTGCGCGCTCTCACGCAACAACCCGTCCCCAGCCAATCCAGGACGGCGACGCCCGACTTACGCCCTCTAGCGGCCGTCGGTGGATACCGGGCGGCGTCGATTTCCGGCGATTATGCCGGTTATTCCACTTTAAATCAGTTTATCGATTTCATGGCGCAAAAACATGGGTTTGACCGGGCTTACTTGAACGGCCTGTTTTCGCAAGCCAAGCGCAAGCAGTGGACCTTGGATTACCTGGTAAAATCGGATCAAAGCTTAAAGGCCAAACCGGGGAAGGGTAGCTGGTCGCGTTACCGGGCCAAATTTCTGGATGACAGGCATATCAATAGTGGTGTCGATTTTTGGCAAAAGCATCGAACCGCCTTGCAACGCGCCAGTCAGCAATACGGGGTGCCGGCTGAATATATCCTTGGCATCATGGCGGTAGAAACCACCTTTGGCAGTTATGTCGGCAATCACCGGGTGATCGACGCCCTGACTACCTTGGCTTTCGATTATCAGCGGCGCGGCGATTACTTTCGGGGGGAATTGGAGAATTTTCTAGTGATGTCGCGCGGTGAAGGCATCGATCCCGCCAAGCCTGTTGGTTCGTTCGCGGGCGCCATGGGGTTGGGTCAATTCATGCCTAGTAGTTTTTTGGAATGGGCCGTGGATTTTAACGGCGATGGTCGCCGCGATTTGTGGGACCCTGAAGACTGTATAGGCAGTGTTGCCAATTACTTTGCCCAGCATGGCTGGAAATCGGGACAACCCGTGGTTTCCCCTATTCGCGGTAATCTGGCCGCGGCAGGCAGCCTGGAGCCGGGACTGGATAATCAGTATCCGCTGACTGTCCTCAAACAAATAGGTCTATCGCCAGCCGACAATTGCCAATGTGATTATCCGTTGCGTTTGCTACAGCTCCGGCATCAAGACACCGATGAATATTTGCTGGGCCACCCAAATTTTTACGTGATTACTCGTTATAACCAGAGCACTCACTACGCGATGGCCGTGCATGAACTGGCGCGGGCGATCAAGAGTGGTTACCTATCTCAAGCAAGTAGATAAAACAGGTGAAATTGCAGGGGCGCTTGAGGGAGTCAGAGATAACTAACTGGCATTGCTGATTTATAGATAAATTGTTTATACCCTTGTTGAAACTAGTATTAAAGCCGTCGTCGTTAGGCATATTCGCTTTGTGTTTTTTAGTATTCAGATTGTTTTTTGCACATTTGAGTATTGACCCTGAAGCCACGGATGTCTTGAAAAGATGGATTTCAGCTGAATACACTCGTTACCATGTTGATCGCCAAGATATCACTCTAGCTGAAAAGGCCGAACGCCTAACTCAATCGCAAACGATTGATTTTTTGTCGGTGGAAGCAAGAGGTAAACCTGATCGTATGGTATTCCGGGTTGTGATAGCGCCTAATCCGGCGCAACCGCCCAATAGCCCAATGATCCGTTATTTTCGACTGGAACACTCATTGCTTTTAGGCTGGAATGCCTCGTTGCCAAGACGGGCCGATCCCGTGGTGTATTTCTTGGCGTTATTTATGTTGTAAGCCTATGATTCATCAAACAGACTCATCGCTACAGGGGGACGGCCTAGGCTATTATTTGAAGCGCGGCAAGGTTAGATGATGCTTAGTCTGGTTTGTTCAGATTGAAACCTTCGGCGATTGATTGGCGTTGGAAGGGACGGATTTTGCGTTATCCATCCTGATGCTCGGCATGCTCGATTAAACCTCGCCAACCTCTTTGATGCATGGTCTTGCCAGAATCAATAGCGAGGAAGAAACATCCAGGGGAATGCATTTATGATTTCAGCGAAATGCCCCGCGGAGTTCATTGAAAACACGCGGAGCATTTTGGTTGTTTGCTGAAATTACCGGCTTCTTGCCGAGGGCGACTAATTTGGGGACGTTATCTTTTGGCGCAATCCTAGGCATTGATGTCAAGTAAGCTGCCCAGCATTTCGTTTTGAGCTTTTATGACTTTGGTCGCGGCGGAAGTCTCGAATTCGGCTTCTTTTAAACTCAAAACCGGTTTGAACAGATCGGTGGATTTAAACGCTTCGTTGCCTCCGACCTCTTGACTTTGAACCGGAATGCTGGCAATTGTCTGCGCTGCGTTACCGGCTTTTTGCTGAGCGGAGCTAATTAGGTTGGTTGCGCTGGATAATGGGTTTATGTTCATATCACACCTCCCGTGTTTGAGTATCAATCTTAATGCTATGGCTATCGGCAAGGATAGTCATAAGTTGAAAACTGTTTACGCATTTGCAAGCCGTATCACATTGTCGGCTAATTTTTCTTCCCCAAACGTTCTTGCAGCCATTGCCTGATCCATGGCAAGCCCCGAACAAGCCATTGTTGCCACAATTGCATAGCCGTGGATTTTGTCATGCAACATAGCTGGTTTCCCAGCGTCAGAGCATGATCACAGCCGACCTGTTGCAGTTTGGCTTCAACCAGGGTGCTCCACTGGGGGCGCGGCTGGCCGTTGACATCCAGAAATACTTTGTCGAATAACCACATTTCCAACACGGAAACCGTCCACATAAACATAAACGACAACGCCATGCCGGCACCCGCCAGGATCACCAAGATCGCAAACATCGGATGCAATTTGGTCAACCACCAAGACAAAATATCCACTAATAAAAACAGGTACGGCATACCAATGGCGATGGATTTGTATTTGGTGGTACTGGTTTCGGCAAAGCTGAAAATCAAGCCGACAAACATGAAGATAAAGCTGATGCCAAACAAATGAATATGTGACACGCGGGTCAAGGAACTAAAAGTAGCCCCTTCGTCTTCACGGGTCAGCTCTTTTAGTACCTCGAAATTGGTGAAATCGGGGACTGGCGCATCCTTGCCGTGGCACATCACGCAGCGTTCTTGTATGACTTTTTCCGCGCCCGAGTCGGCATAATCATCCTGATCGGCACCATCTCGAACCCATTGCATGATTACGAAGCGCTCCTGTTCCGACGCATTTTCCTTCATCGAACCATTCAGCTTGGTTTCCAGCATGGTACCGGAGCGGTTGCCGTAATAGCTGTAGACAATATCGTCTATCGATAAACCAAACTTACCGTCGGCCATGCCATGAGTGAACAGAATCTGAATCAAGGCGAACAAATAACCCACGGCAACCGTGGTGAGATAGCCTGTAAACAGAACCTTGACCGGAATATCCAGATTTTTTAACGATGAAAAGTCGCGGGCCATAGTTGCAAGAAAGGTAGTTTGAAAGGGTATTTCGATTATAGCCTGCCTGCTTGATAAGCATGCCATTTTTGACAGACAAAAAAAAGGCTCTTGATTTCAAGAGCCTTTTATGACGGAGCCTTTATGGATTATTTAGGCTGAACATTTGCAGCAGTCAAACCTTTTGGACCCGACTCGATGTCGAATTGAACCGATTGGCCGGGAGATAAGGTTTTGAATCCATCACCCAAAATCACCGAGTGGTGAACAAAAACATCTTCCTTACCTTCGGATGGCTCGATAAATCCAAAACCCTTGGTATTGTTGAACCACTTGACTGTGCCTATTGCCATTTTAAAACTCCTACAAATTTAAACTGATAGTTACCCGGAAAAAACATGTTGTTACCCCATTCCGTAATGGTCAAGGCTCAACTCAATATCTTTATCCGAGCTTAGCAATTGTACTGTGATTTATTTATCAAGGCTACCTCCAGCACTAACTGCCGAATCAGCTTTACTGCATGCTGAACAGTACAGGTATATTGGCGGATGAAATATATACTTGAATACGACCGAAGCAACTTGAAAAAAACCAATGGGGCCTCATCTAAGCGGCAACATCCCATTTTTTAGAGGTACACAGCATGCGAATGGACAAACTCACCAGCAAATTTCAGCAGGCACTCGGCGATGCTCAAAGTATGGCCTTGGGCAAGGACCATCAATTCATCGAACCGCTACATGTCATGCTGGCCCTATTGGATCAGGAAGGCGGTAGCATCAAACCCTTGCTGCAACAAGTCGGTATTCAGGTCAATGCCTTGCGTAGCGATCTTGTTAAGGACATCGATAGGCTAGCCAGCGTATCCGGTGCCGGCGGTGACGTGCAGCTTTCCAACGAATTGTCGCGTATGCTGAATCTGACCGACAAACTGGCGCAAAAGCGCAAGGACGCCTTTATCTCCAGTGAATTGTTTGTACTGGCCGCATTGGAAACCAGCGGTACTTTGCAGAACATTCTGAAACGCGCCGGCGTCACTGCTTCCGCGGTAGACAAAGCTATCGACAACATGCGCGGCGGCCAAAACGTCAACGATCAAAATGCGGAAGATCAGAGGCAGGCCTTGAAAAAATACACGATCAACCTGACCGAGCGCGCGGAACAAGGTAAGTTGGATCCGGTCATCGGCCGCGACGACGAAATCCGCCGCACCATTCAGGTCCTGCAGCGCCGTACCAAAAATAACCCGGTGCTGATTGGCGAACCCGGCGTCGGTAAAACCGCGATTGTCGAAGGCCTGGCACAGCGCATCATTAACGGCGAAGTGCCCGAGGGAATAAAGGGCAAACAATTATTGTCGCTGGACATGGCGGCCTTGATTGCCGGTGCCAAATTTCGCGGCGAATTCGAAGAACGCCTGAAAGCCGTGTTGAACGATATCGCCAAGCTGGAAGGTCAGGTGATTTTGTTCATTGATGAGCTACACACCATGGTCGGCGCCGGCAAAGCCGAAGGTGCGATGGACGCCGGCAACATGTTGAAGCCGGCCCTGGCGCGCGGCGAACTGCATTGCGTCGGCGCGACAACCTTGGACGAATATCGCCAATACATTGAAAAAGACGCCGCCTTGGAGCGCCGTTTCCAGAAAGTGTTGGTTGACGAACCCAGCGTGGAAGACACTGTCGCCATTCTGCGGGGCTTGAAGGAACGCTACGAAATTCACCACAGCGTCGATATTACTGATCCTGCGATCGTAGCTGCGGCAATGCTATCTCATCGGTACATTTCCGATCGGCAGTTGCCGGACAAAGCCATCGACTTGATTGACGAAGCCGCCAGCCGGATACGGATGGAAATGGATTCCAAACCGGAAGCCATGGACAAGCTCGACCGACGGTTGATCCAGCTGAAGATCGAACGCGAAGCGATGAAAAACGAATCCGACGCCGCGTCGAAAAAACGCCTGGAAATATTGCAAGCCGACATCGCCGAACTGGAAAAGGAATATTCCGATTTGGACGAAATCTGGAAGGCTGAAAAGGCCGCATTACAAGGCACGGCCACCATCAAGGAGCATCTGGAGCACGCTCGGCTTGAATTGGAAGCTGCCCGCCGTGTTCAGGATTACACCCGCATGTCCGAGCTGCAATACGGCGAAATTCCCAAGCTGGAAAAGGAGCTGGATTTGGCTTCGCAAGCCGAGATGCAGGAAACCACGTTGCTGCGCAGCAAGGTTACCGAGGAAGAAATCGCCGAAGTCGTCTCCAAATGGACCGGCATTCCGGTTTCGAAAATGATGGAAGGCGAACGCGAAAAGCTGCTGCGGATGGAGGATGAGCTAGCCAAACGGGTAATAGGCCAAACCGAAGCCCTGAAAGCCGTCAGCAACGCGATCCGCCGCTCCCGCGCGGGGCTGTCCGACCCCAACCGGCCCAATGGTTCATTCCTGTTTCTCGGTCCGACTGGCGTGGGCAAGACCGAGTTGTGCAAAGCCTTGGCCGAATTCATGTTCGATACCGAAGAAGCCATGGTGCGGATCGATATGTCCGAGTTCATGGAGAAGCATTCGGTGGCCCGCTTGATTGGCGCGCCTCCGGGCTACGTCGGCTACGAGGAAGGCGGCCATCTGACCGAGGCGATACGCCGCAAACCTTATTCAGTGATTTTGCTGGACGAGATCGAAAAAGCGCATGCCGACGTGTTCAATGTGCTGCTGCAAGTGTTGGACGACGGCCGGCTGACCGACGGCCAGGGCCGTACCGTTGATTTTAGAAACTGCGTGATCGTGATGACTTCCAATCTTGGTTCCAGCTTGATACAGGAATTGGCGGGTGAAGAAAACTACAATACGATGAAAGACGCGGTGATGGAGATCGTTGGCCAGCATTTTCGCCCCGAATTTATCAATCGCATCGACGAAGCCGTGGTGTTCCATCCGCTCGGCCAAGGCCAAATTAGAGCGATCTGTAAAATCCAAATCGAGCTATTGCACCGCCGCCTGCAGGAACGCGACATCGGTTTCGAGATCAGCGAGTCCGCGCTGGATTTGCTCGGCGAAGTCGGTTTCGATCCTGTTTACGGCGCGCGGCCCTTGAAACGGGCCATCCAACGCCAACTGGAAAATCCGCTGGCCAACGAAATCCTGTCCGGCCGGTTTGTGCCGGGGGATGTGATCAAGGTGGAGACCGCTACGGATGGATTGACGTTTAGTAAATAAATCGATTTCGCACAATACCATGTCGGGCTAAGTTAATGCTTAGCCCTTTAATGAAATTTATGGTTATTTCGCATTAGTCGTTGGCGTCCCAGTATGGACTGCCGGTGCCTGAAAGCAGTGTATGACGAAGGCTTCGACGCCTTATTCACCCCTGGAAGCGCATGATGGAAAATAAGTCCGAATTTTACCTTACCCGATTTCGGCCGTGGGAATCTCCTTGGATCATGTATCGACTGGAATGGTATTGGCTTGTAGGTTATTCTGCATAATAGCTCAACACCTGACTGGAGAATGACCATGCCCTCGCTGCTGCCGTTTCAAATTGAAAACTTCGAAAGCCACTGCCATGGCCTGAAAAGAGTGGGAATCGACCCCGGTTTTGTGATGTATACCAACCACCATGCCAGCAACGGACGACCGGCGGCGCGCTTGATTTCAACCGACCAACTGGAGGCTGCGCAGGCTTATATCGATTCGCCCAGCGATGAATCGTTTATTCGCCTGGTAAAGCTGGGTGCGCTGTTTGATAACGAATGGGATCGCAAAACCGGCCGTTGGGTACTTATCGCTTTCGAAGGATGGGAAGTTTTGCATAAGGCATTTAGCCATTTGCATGCCAGGTCCGGTCAGGCATTGCAGGAATTGACCGGCCTGTCGGATTTGACCTGAACCGCTGTCTGTCATATTAGCGTAACCTGGATTGCCTACAATTGGCGCCAGACCTGATTGCGCGGCTTCGTTCGCCAAGGGATCTCCGAGCGGTTAATGAATCACTGGAACAAGGTCTTTGAACAAATAGAACATCCGTTTTAAACATGAGACCACTTAGATTTAAACGATGACTACCGCGTTATATAGAACCATCTGGATATCCGATCTTCATATCGGCTCAACCCAGTGCCAGGCCGACGCCCTGCTGGATTTTTTAAAGCACAACGATAGCCACAAGCTATATCTGGTCGGGGACATCATCGATTTTTGGGCGCTATCCAAAAAAATGTATTGGCCCCGCGATCACAACACCATCATCCAGAAAATTTTACGCAAGGCCAGGCACGGCACCCAAATTATCTATATTCCCGGTAACCACGACGAAAATGTCAGGGATTACGACGATTACATCTTCGGCGACATCGTGGTCAAAAAGTCGGATATTCATACCACCGGGCTAGGTAAGCGCTTCTTGGTGGTGCATGGTGACGAGTACGACACCATTGCCCAACATCATCGCTGGATGGCTAAGCTGGGTAGTGTTGGCTACGACTGGCTGATCGAAATCAATCGTTTCTTGCGCTTGTGCCGGCGCATGTTCGGGGTGCAATCGCATTTTTCCCTGGCAGCCTTCATCAAGTTTAAGGTCAAAAACGTGGTGCAGTTTATGTCGGATTATGAGCAAACCATCGTCAAGACTCTGAAAAACGAGGGCGTCGACGGCGTGATTTGTGGGCATATCCATCATGCCGAAATCAAGGAAATTGAAGGTTTTTTGTATGTGAATACCGGCGATTTCGTCGAAAGTTGTACCGCTATCGTCGAACATCACGATGGCAGCCTTGAGTTGGTCAGATGGCAAAAACAGGCGGAAGATCTCGACCAGCAAGCGCCGGCCTCCATGATTGAGCTGGGTTAGATGGGCCGGTATCAGTCGGGTCGGAATAAGATTGGAATTGTTGAGGGACTACTGGCTCACGCCGGATAGAAACGGCACGAAGGTCACCCGTTCTATCACTTCGTCAATGAAGCCGTCTTCGGCACGGGTAACGCGGTGTAGTTCCTGCATGCCTTCCCGTCCGACCGGAATTACCATTACAGCGCCGACAGCCATTTGCTGTAATAAGGCTTCCGGGATTTCGGCCGGTGCCGCCGCCGCCAGAATGCTGTCATAAGGCGCATGTTCGGGCCAGCCCCAACCGCCGTCGCTATGCTTGAATCCAACGGTTTTAATATCCAATTCCCATAGCAAGTCTCGGGCTTTTTTCATCAATGGCGCAATGCGTTCCACGGTATAGACTTGCTCGGCTAACCTGGCCAGAATGGCGGTTTGGTAGCCGCAGCCGGTGCCGATTTCCAACACTCGACCCAAGGAGCGTTTTTCCAGCAACAGCTCGGTCATTTTTGCTACGATATAGGGTTGGGATATGGTTTGGTTATGGCCTATGGGTAGGGCTGTGTCTTCGTAGGCACGGCTTTCCAGTGCCTCGTCGACAAACACATGGCGAGGAATGTCAGCCATCACCGCCAACACCTTGGGATCGCTAATGCCTTGTTGTCTAAGCCGTGACACCATGCGGTCGCGGGTGCGGCGCGAGGTCATGCCCATGCCTTGCAAACGATGCTTCATGCCGTAGTCTCCAATGCCAGCCAATCACGCAAGCCTTCCAGGCGGTCGTAGCGAGTCAAATCCAGTTGTAAGGGCGTGATTGAAACGTAGCCGTTGCGAATAGCATCGAAATCGGTGCCGGGGCCGGCATCCTGCTCGCTACCCGGCGGGCCTACCCAGTAGATGGTATGGCCGCGCGGATCGTTGCCGCGTATGACAGCTTCGGCTTTATGCCGCTGGCCCAGGCGGGTCGATTGGTAACCCTTGAGCTGATCCAGCGGCAAGTCGGGGACGTTCACATTCAACAAGGTATCCTCCGGCAAGGGATGCGCTTGAATTTTGCGCAACAAGGTTACCGCGACCTGGGCGGCGGTATCGAAATGCTTGGGGTCGCTACCGACCAGTGAAATCGCCACGGCCGGCAAGCCCAGAAAGCGGCCTTCGGTCGCCGCCGCCACTGTGCCTGAATACAGCACGTCATCTCCCAGATTGGCGCCATGATTAATCCCCGCGAATACCATGTCCGGCTCGCTCTCCAGTAAGCCGGTGACCGCCAGATGCACGCAATCGGTAGGTGTGCCGTCGACCCTGACGAAACCGTTGTCGCAAGGCGTGGCGCGCAAGGGCATATCCAGCGTCAATGAGTTGCTGGCCGCGCTGCGGTTTCTATCGGGAGCAACCACGGATACTTCCGCGTATTGCTGTAAGGTAGCCGCCAGGGTATTGATGCCCTGAGCCAGATACCCGTCGTCGTTGCTAATCAGAATGTGCATGCGGCTATGAAACGCTTTAGAATTGGCCCATATTAGCAAAAAAACCGCAAAACCAGCAGCTTACGTGACAAAAAAAACCACTTTTACAGAAGACGGCGATTTATTCAGAAACGCCGTCGGCAACGTCCGGCGTATCGATACCAATACGGTGGTTCTAAAACCCGACAAGAAACCGCGCCCGGTCCCTACGTTTAAGCCGCTGGAACAGGTCGATCCCTTGCAAAACGAGGTGCAAGACGAACTGGAAACCTTGTTCCAGGAAGACAAGGTCGGTTTCATCGCTCCCGGCTTGCAGAAAAATGTGTTGAAAAAATTACGCAAGGGTTATTTCGGCTTGGATGCGGATATAGACCTGCATGGATTGACCAGTCGCGAAGCCCAACGCCAGTTATTGCGGTTTTTACATTTTTGCGTGGAAGACGGCTGCCGTTGCGTGCAAATTATCCACGGTAAGGGGTATAACTCGCCGGATAATCAACCGGTACTGAAAAACGACATCAATCTGTGGTTGCGCCAACACCAGGATGTGCTGGCTTTTTGCTCCACCCCGCCGAGGGCCGGCGGCACCGGCGCGTTGTATGTGCTGTTAAAATTATCCGACAAGTTTGGTTCGGCGGAAGATGGGTTGGAATAGGCCGGCTTAATCAAGATCATGTCGAATATACAGAGCTTTCCGCCGATTGCCGGCTCCAGCGCCCGGTTGTTGATTCTGGGCAGCATGCCGGGCAAGGCATCGCTGGATGCCGGCCAATATTACGCTCATCCCCGCAACCAATTTTGGCGGATACTTGGCGACATAGTGGGGTTCGACCCGCTGTCTGACTATGCCACGAGAACCCAGGCGCTAATCGAGGCGGATATTGCGTTGTGGGACGTAATGAAATCTTGCTACCGCCCCGGCAGTCTGGATGCGGCTATCGCTAAACACTCGATTGTGGCGAACAACTTCAACGGCTTCTTGGCCGATCATCCAGGCGTTGATACGGTATTTTTCAACGGCGCTACCGCCGAACAGGCTTTTCGGCGATTGGTATTGCCGGAATTGGTTGAGCGCTCGCTCAACTTACAACGCCTGCCATCGACTAGTCCGGCCCATGCCGCCCTGTCTTATCAGCAAAAGCTGCAATGCTGGCGCGGCATGAAGATCGCGCTAAACCAAGCCGAATGGCTCGAGCGCTAAGGGCGCAGGGCAGTCTTTGCTCAAGGGATACGCCAACCGTTAAAGGACTGTTGGCCGATTTTTACGGATTGAACTCGATCATTCGATTGCCGTTTGCGAATACTGGAACCACTCATCCAAAACCTGATGAACATCATCAATCCCAATTTTGTTGAGTGCGGAAAACAATTGCAACGTCACCACGACGCTGACCTGGCTCAAATCTCTTTGGACTTTCAACAGGGTGTTTTTCGCCGCGCCGAATTTCAGTTTGTCGGATTTGGTCAGCAAGATGTGCAGGGGCAGATTGGAGTGCTCGCACCAATTGATCATTTGCCAGTCGAATTCGGTCAGGGGGTGGCGGATGTCCATCACCAATACGATGCCGCACAGCGCTTTGCGGTTTTTCAGATAATTTTCCATCATTTGTTGCCAGTCTTTTTTAATCGCTTCCGGTACTTTGGCATAGCCGTAGCCCGGTAAGTCCACCAGTTTGCGCTGGTCGTCTATCGCAAAAAAATTCAGCAACTGGGTGCGGCCGGGAGTTTTGCTGACTCTGGCCAACGCGTTTTGTTGTACCAGCGTGTTGATGGCGCTGGACTTGCCGGCATTGGAGCGCCCGGCAAAAGCGATTTCCATGCCTTGATCCGGGGGGGCGTCCTGCAATCGGGGGGCGCTGTTGATGAACTGGGCCTGATGGTACACTGGATTCATCGCTATCTCGCTTAAGGCTTATAAATCGGTTAGAATCCGAGCATTATAGCGTCTGGCGGCGTATTACAGGCTGCTTTACGTCGATTAACCTTCCTGAACAGGGGCCAATAATGATAAAAAAACTGCTGACTGTTTCCATTTCCTTGGCGCTCGTCACCAGCACCGGTTTTGCTTACGCACAAGGTAAGTCGTCCAGCGTGGGCAAGGAAAAAGCAGCCTCTTGCGCCGGTTGCCACGGCGAAGATGGCAATAGCATGATGCCCGGCTTTCCAAAGCTTGCGGGTCAGCACCAAGCTTATCTGGTTAAGCAATTACAAGCCTTCAAGGGCGGTTTGCGCAATTCGGCGATGATGGCGCCGTTAGCCATGTCGCTTGACGACAAGAGCATGGAGGAGATTGCGGCTTATTATTCAGCCAATAGAATTTCACCCAATCCGGCACCGGTACTGCCCGCTAGCGACGAGGATGACGATGCGCCGGCAAAAACCGATGAGCAGAAAAAAGCCGAATTGGCTGATTTGATCGATCAGGGTAGTGATTTATACCGCAACGGTAATATCAGCCGGGAAGTGTCGGCTTGCGTGGCCTGCCATGGCCCTTATGCCGAAGGCAATAAACCCGCCGCCTATCCGTCCTTGCATTCGCAGCATGCCGATTATTTGATCAAGACTTTGACCGATTTCAAAAACGGTTTACGTACCAATAATCGTGAAAATATGATGTACATGATTGCGAAAAAAATGACCGATGAGGATATCAAGGCCGTTTCTTATTACATCTCGACCATGAAATAATCTGCTTGCTCCGGCTCCGGCAGTGTTTGCCGCCGGAGCTGTTTTAATCGCTGTCGGTTGTACAGTGATTGACCTTTCTTGACTCCGCTCTTCATGCCGCAATCGACAATACGTATCTTGTTCCGGTTTTTAGGTTCGATGAACCTGGCGATTACCCTGCTGGTCGCCATTGCCATCGCCGCCGTGATCGGTACGGTGGTGCGGCAAAACCAGCCTTATCCGGACTATGTGCTGAAATTCGGTCCGTTTTGGTTCGAACTGTTCAAGAGCCTCGATCTGTTCAATGTCTATTCCTCGGCTTGGTTTTTGACCATACTCGGCTTTCTAGTGTTGTCGACCAGCGTTTGCGTCTATCGCAATCTGCCGCGTATCTTGCGCGATGTGAATGATTACCGCGAACACAGCCAGCGCAATGCCTTGCTGAAACTGGAGCATAGGGTGCAACTGGAAACCGCCGGCAGCGTGCGGGATAATTTGACCGTAATAGCGGCACTGTTGAAGGCCCATCGGTATAATTTCAGGCAGCGTAGCGATGGCGTGGATGTGCTGATTGCCGCTAAAAAGGGCAGTGGCGGCCGGCTCGGCTATATTTTTAGCCATGCCGCCATTATCGTGATTTGTATCGGCGGCCTGATGGACGGTAATCTGCCCTTGAAAATCGCCGAATGGCGCGGCAAGATCGCGGTGGAAACCCGGCGCATCCCGGCCGGCGAGATTCCGCCCATCAGTACCTTATCCGCCGCTAACCTGTCTTTTCGCGCCAATGTCGATATCGCCGAGGGCGGGCAAGCCGATCTGGCCTTCATCGATTATAAAAACGGTTATTTGCTGCAAAAACTGCCGTTCGCCATTTATGTCGATGATTTTCGGATCGAACATTATCCCAGCGGCCAGCCCAAATCCTTCGAAAGCGATTTGGTAATTATCGATCCCGCGTTGTCCGAACCTTTAAAACAGACTATTTCGGTGAATCATCCGCTGACCTATCAAGGCTACACGATCTATCAAAATAGCTTTGGCGATGGCGGGTCGAGACTGAATCTGAAAGCGTGGCCGATGTCTGCAAACCAACTGGTGGCTGACTTGCAAGCCACGGTGAAGCAATTTACTCAGGCCGGCGGCCAGCAACTAGAGATTTCCGATTTTAGGCCGTTCAACGTCAATCCCGCTCCCAGCGGCGACAAGAAATTTATTAGTCTCGGCCCCAGCTTTCAGTACAAACTACGCCGTCCGGATGGAACCGCCAACGAATATCTGACCTACATGCAGCCGATTTTGCAGGAAGGTCGTTGGTTTTATTTGAGCGGCATGCGCGCAAAAGTATCCGAGCCGTTCAATTACTGGTTTATGCCGGCTGATAGCGAAAAGCGGTTAAGCCGTTTCATGGCGTTTTATCAGGCCTTGCGCAATCCGGAAGTCATCAAAACCATTGCCATGAAAACCGCCGCTTCCACGGAAAACAGTAAACAATCCTCGGATCAAGAAAGGCTGGCCGTGGCGCAATTCATGCAGTCACTGGCCGGCCAGTTCGTCGAGGGCGGTTATGAAAAAATTTCCGCCGGCATTGATCAATCACTGGAAGAGGGCAGGCGCCAGGAGATTTCGCAAGTCTATGTCACGGTTTTGCAGCGTCTGCTAAAAAATCTTTATTTGGAGATTTTGCGCGACGAAGGCATTGATACCGGCAAATCGTTGACTGAATTCGATACGCAGTTTTTTTCGGATGCGGTGGAAGCCGTCAATCTGGCGCATTTCTATAATGCACCGCTATTTCTGGAGTTGAAAAGCTTCCAGCATATCGAAGCCACCGGCTTGCAAATCACCCGTTCGCCAGGTAAATGGCTGGTCTTCCCCGGTTGTTTATTGTTGGTGGTGGGGGTGTTTTGCATGTTTTACCTGCCTCAGCGCCGCTTATGGATTTTGCTGGAAGCACGCGGAACCGGCACGGCGATGTTGCTGGCCGGTAGCGCGTTACGTAACCGCTATGATTTTGACAAGGAATTTGAACTTATCAAACAGCAACTGACCCAAAACGCCACTTTTGCGTAGCGAGACTTTCATGGATAACACCTGGCAACACCCCCATCGGCAATTTGCCTATTTTCAATTAAGAAGCCTCCACGACTGGCTGTGGGCCGGGTTGGTAATCAGCGCTGCCGCTTATGTATTCGGCCAATATCATGCGTTGATGGATGGCTATGAAGTGGCTATTCTGTTGGCTACCGCGCCATTACTGATTTGGCTGGGTTGGAGTTGGCCGGCATTAAAAGGCTTTAATCTGACGGTGGCGATATTCAGTTTGCTGGCGATTTCGTTGTATGGCGGTGATTTGGGTCGGGCCGACAGCGCATTTTTATTGAAATATCTGTTTGCCAGCCAATCGGCCATCATGTGGATGAGTGCCTTGTATGTGATGGCGACGCTGACCTATTTTGGCTTGTTATTGTCAGGGCGCGAGTTTGTCGGCAAGGTGGCCTCCTGTTTAACCTGGAGTGCAACCGCCATGGGTTTGACCGGATTGATAGTCAGATGGCGTGAGTCGTATTTGATGGGTGCCGACATCGGCCATATTCCGGTCAGCAATTTATACGAAGTCTTCATCCTGTTTTCGATCATCACCGCGCTACTGTATCTGCATTATGAGCAACATTACCAAACTCGTGGATTGGGTGCGTTTGTGCTGTTGGTGATCAGCGCGGCGGTTGGTTTCTTGCTATGGTATACCTTCGATCGGCACGCCGACGGTATTCAACCGTTGGTACCGGCATTAAACAGCTACTGGATGAAAATTCATGTGCCGGCCAATTTCGTCGGCTATGGCGCGTTTTCGCTGGCGGCGATGATAGGTTTGGTTTATGTGCTGAAAAGCCAGGCTCGGACTGCTGATCCAAACGGCTTGCTGCAGACGCGGTTGCCTGATTTAGCCTTATTGGACGATCTGATGTACAAGGCTATTGCACTGGGCTTTGCCTTTTTTACGTTGGCGACTATTCTGGGTGCATTATGGGCGGCGGAAGCTTGGGGAGGTTATTGGTCCTGGGATCCCAAGGAGACCTGGGCGCTGATCGTCTGGCTCAATTATGCGGCTTGGTTGCACATGCGTTTGAGCAAGGGTTGGAGCGGCAAACCGATGGCCTGGTGGGCGGTGGTCGGATTTTTTGTCACCTTGTTTGCGTTTCTGGGCGTGAATATGTTTTTATCTGGATTACATTCTTACGGAGAACTCTGATGTTGAAAAAAATCGCCTTTATAGGCCTGTTTTGTTTTGCCTCTCTGGTAAAAGCCGAGGGCGGCTATGAAGCCGTGTCACCCGCGCAGCCGGTGCAAAATCCGGACAAGATCGAAGTCATCGAATTTTTCTGGTATGGCTGTCCGCATTGCTATAGTCTGGAGCCCTCGATGGCTGCCTGGCTGAAAACCAAACCGGCCAATGTCGAGTTTATCCGGCAGCCGGCGGTATTCAGCGAATTATGGGGCAAGCATGCCAAAGCCTTTTTTACCGCGGAGGCGTTGGGCGTCACTGAAAAGGTCCATGCCGATTTGTTCGACGCCATACAAAATAAAAAGCAAAAGCTGACTTCGGAAGACGAATTGGCGAAATTTTTTGCCGCGCATGGGGTTAAGGATGAAGATTTCCGCGCCGCATACGGCTCGTTTCTGGTCGACGCCAAAATGCGCCAGGCCGAAACCATGGGCGCGCGTTACGGTATCACCGGTGTGCCGGCGATCATCGTGAATGGCAAATACCGGGTGACGGCCACTACCGCCAAGTCGCAAGACAACATGATTGCGGTAACCAATCAGCTGATCCAGCAAGAAACCGGGGCAAAATAGTCACGAAGCATTTTGCTATTTGGCGGATTCACTTTCGGTAACGTCAATTCGTTCCGAGTAAAGCCAAGGGGGGCGAAGAATTTCAATGGTTTATTGATCGAGCCCGGTTTATCTTTGCTGTTAATGGCAAGTCGGTGTTTTTATTGAATAACGCATTGATGGTTCTTCGTGATCTCGGGGGTTAAATGATTTTTCTGGGCTTATTGATTCGTTGCCAGCATGGCTTGGCCGATGGTCTATAATTGCCTGTTTGTAAACTCTCTACTCGAGGCGCCAAGATTTCATGGGTTTTTCGAAAATCAAGGACGGCAGTCCCCAGCATTGGAAGGAAAAATACTTCAAGTTGTTGGATAGCCAGGAACAAGCCGAAAAAAATTATCAAGCAAACGAAGATTTGCTGTGCAAGACCATTGTCCGTTTTGCGCTAGCCGTCAAGGGTTTCAATAAATCACTCGATCCCCATCTGGACCGCATTCGCGATCTGTTAAAGACAGGCGTACAAAGCCAGAGATTGCAAAAGGAGTTGCAGGTATTCACCAATGCCTTGATGGTGCTTGAAGAGACGCCCGTCGGTAGTCAGGGCGATACTTCCATGTTATTCGATTTTCTCGGCTATCAATACCCGGATTGCCAGACCGAATTACAGACGATTCAAAAGCAATACGATGGCCGCGAGATTGCCAATCCTCAGCGTTTATTTTTGGCCTTGGCCGAACTGATTGACGAAAAACACCAAGATAATGACGGTTTTGCCGCCGAATTGGCGCTGGCTGATAGCAAGACCATCAGTGAACATATGATTCGCCTGTTGGATAGCGCGGAACTACCCGATCTTTTTGCCGACGATGCCAAGCAGCTAAAAATTCGTTTACAGGATGGGCAGGCTTTGGGGCCGGTCTTTAATGACGCGGTGACATTGTTGTTGTCGATCAAAAAACACATGGAGGTCGAACAGCAGGAAATGGCGGATTTTCTGTCAACGTTGACCGAAGAGTTGGCCGAGCTGGGTTTGAAAACTTCGGGTGTCAACATTGCCAATGAAGATACACTAAAAAAACGCAGTAACCTGGACCGAGATGTTGCCGCGCAAATGGCTGATTTACAGAAAAAATCCGCCACCGCCACCCAGCTGGAACCCTTGAAGCAGCTAATCAGCACACGCTTGCACAGTATCAGTCAGCAGCTACAGACGCATACGCTACAGGAACAGGTCGAAAGAGATAGAACACAGCGCGAGTTAAGGGCCTTGATGCAAAAACTCCGGGAAATGGAGTCGGAAACCCTGGAGTTGCAATCCCGGCTGGATTTGGCTCAGCGACGGGCCACGCGTGACTCATTGACCGGTTTACCGAATCGGCTGGCTTTCGAAGAGCGGTTGGCGGACGAAGTGGCCCGAGCCCGCCGATACGGTACCGCATTGACCCTAGCCGTATGGGACATCGATTTTTTCAAAAACATTAACGATACCTATGGGCATAAGTCCGGAGACAAGGCATTGGTTATTATCGCCAAGCTGTTATCCCGATATTGCCGGGAAGCCGATTTTGTGGCGCGTTTCGGCGGAGAAGAGTTTGTGATGTTGTTGCCGGAAACCGAAGCTAGGAATGGCTTGGTGATGGTGGATAAGCTACGCGAAATCGTGGAGCGGAGCGGGTTTAATGCCAATGGCGACCGGGTTTCAATTACGCTCTCCTGTGGTCTAAGCCAATATGTCGACGGCGACAATAACGAGTCCCTGTTCGTGCGTGCCGATGGGGCACTCTATCAAGCAAAGCAGAGCGGTCGTAATCAATGTGTATTGGCTTAGGTCGCGGGTCAACTGAATGAATAATTCTTCGTCCGTCGAGCAAGAAAAGCTGCTTTATAAGTTGGTGATACAGTTTTTGATTTTTTGTCAGGGCAGCCACAAGTTGCTTGAGCCGCATCTGCTTCGAATTGGTAAGCGCCTGAAAACTGGCGCTAGTTTGAGCGAGCTGGCGCCCGAGTTGCAGGCCGTTTCCAAGACCTTGCTGCATATCTCGAAACAATCCGAACAAAACGTCGGGCCGGAAGACTCGCCGCAACAGCAAAATGATTATTTGTTGCAGCGAATTGATGAGTTGTTGCTGAATACTGCCGTGCCCATGCGATTTCAGCAGCAAAAAGCCCGGCTGAGGCAGAGAGTTAAGGCCAACCCAGACCCTCAGTCATTGAATAAGGTCATTGATTCGGCTGTCGCGCTATTGTTGGATATTAAAGAGTATGCGGTTGCCGAGCAAAAAGGGATAGACGGATTTTTATCCAATTTAACCGATCAATTAGGCGAAATCGAACAGCACGCGGAAATCGTAGGGCAATCAGCGCGACTGACCTTGGATCATCGCGATCAGCTCAATGCTCAAATCAATTTTGAATTGAGCAACATCAAGGATTCCACCCATCAAGCCAAGGAACTGGCGTCATTAAAAAATATGACCGGCGAGCACCTGGATCGTCTGATGTTGCAATTGGTCGAGCAAAAGCAGATGGAGGACGAGCGGCAGCGGCAGGCGCAACAGCAAATTTCCTTGATGACGGAAAAGCTGCAAGCCCTGGAGACCGAGACCGAGACCTTGCGTACCAAACTGAAAATCGAGCACGATCGGGCTTTGTGCGATGTGTTGACCGGTTTACCTAATCGGCTTGCTTACAAAGATAGGGTTGAAATGGAAGCAAACCGTTGGAAACGCTATCGGGAGCCGCTATCGTTGGCTATCTGGGATATCGATTTTTTCAAAAATATCAACAATAGTTATGGGCATAAGGCGGGCGATAAAACTTTGGCTTTGGTGGGGCAATTGTTGTTGAATAACTGCAGGGCCACTGACTTTGTCGCCCGTTATGGCGGCGAGGAGTTCGTGATGCTGATGCCAAATACCCCGGCCCCAAGGGCGTTGGAAATGGCTGAAAACATCAGAGATATGATTGAGCACTGCGGCTTTAACTATAACGGCGAGAGTATCAGCCTGACGCTCAGCTGCGGTATTTGCGAATTTACCAGCCACGATCAGCATGACGATGTGTTTGTGCGGGCCGATCAGGCTTTATACCAGGCCAAACAGGCCGGCCGAAATCAATGCGCGGTCTTTATTAACGAAATGGGCTTGTAGCTGTTTAAGGCTTATCGTCCGGCGAATTCGATAAAATTACCCCAACGCGTATGTTGCTGCGCCAATAGGCAGCAGTCGAAAATAGTGATCGCCTCATCGCATGTGATGACTTCCTGCTGGCTGTCCAGAATAAAGTGGGCCAGCGACTGGATACATTTCCAATAATTAGGGGTATTAATAAACTGGTACGCCTGCGTAAGCAGTTCCGCCAGTTTTTGTTCGCGGTGCGCTTTTGAGGTTATGAAATATTCGAGATAATGGTTTGCCCTTTCCAGATCGCTGTGTCCTCCGTAATTGCGCAAGGCATTCAAATTGATCAAATTCAGATTGAAAATTTCATCGTCACGGATGGATACGTACTTGGCTTCCGCCAAGGGGCCGACTAACAGATTTACTACGTCGGCTTCGTAGGCGCGTTGACAGCTATGTTGCACCGTATTCGATAGCGTGGAAAAGCTTTCGATGACGGCAATCGGTAGGTTTTGAATCAAATTACCATCGATGACTTTGGCAAAGAATTCATCCGTGTGTTTGGCGGGTCTTTTGACCTGGATTTCAAAAAATACCGGGGGTAATTGTTTTTGTTGGTTGCGGATATGGATGGCTGCGGCGTGGCCCGCTTCATGAAAGGCCGTGCGCCAGTGTAATTCGTCGGGATGTACGAAAGCGGAGGCGGCTACCTGATAGTTTCTTTCCATACATAGACCTCGTCCAAAAAAGATGCGGCATTAAGCCGCATTGAGGAAGGATATTAAAACTCTTTACCCTTAGGAGAGGGAGCGCATACAAGAGTTGCAGATAGTTTAAATAATTGATGTGGCATTGAAAATGTGACAAATTGCCGCGCGGCAAACTGTCATGTTCGTAAATCGTTACGCGGGTTGTCGGCTAGGCCGGCCCGCGTGCGGGGTATCAACGCTGGGTTTTATGGTCCGTGTTGCTGATCCAGAAAGGCAAGGATAACGCCAAGAGACAGGCAATCCAGCCGACTAATTGCTGGTTGTTGAGCGTGTAGCTCAAGGCTACGGGGAGGCCTTCCGATAGGCCTGGATGGGCTTGTATAAAATCCCGGCCATCCATGAAGGCTTTGGTTTCGCCTAAGACCATGGCAACTGCGGCAATACTCAAAAAATAAGCAATCAGTCGATCGCGGCGACTGGCTAAATTCCCGCCGATTAATGAATCGAGTCTTAACATTTGGCCATTCGGTTTGCCTTGGCATAGCCATTGACACACGATCAGGCCGATGATGCCGAGTACGGGGATGGCAAATTGTTCTAGAGGAAAGCTCAAATAGCGGCCATTGACCGCCAAGCCGTAGGTTTTATATAAAGCCAAAGCGATAAAAAACAGATAGATATTTCTCAGCCGTTTTGCCAGCCGCTCATCGCCGGGCTTGCCGTGCAAAATATCTAAGTAGCGGCGAATTAAATAATATCCCAGCATCGCGTTGGCTAACACTATAAATAAGGTATAACCGCGCTGTAGCATGCTGTAGCTTGTATACCAAAGGAAATCGGCCAGGGTGACCATGCACGCACTAAATAGCTGGGCCAGTGTCAGAAAAACAACGAGCCGAGCGACGGATGCAATCCGTAGTTGCTTGAAACAAGCCGCGATAATCAGTAGCCAAAGTACGGTGGCTGCCGCGAAATGCAGTGGCCAATCGGGATTTTCGTAGACCGGCCCGGTTAATGGGAAGACGGGCTTTCTATCGGCCGACAGCAAACCCCAATTGGCCCCGACCACGCCTTCCAGGTTACTTTTCCAAGGCTGGTTGAAGGCTTCCACAATGTTGTAATCAAAGCCGTGGCGATTGGCCACCTGGATCATGTCGCGAATAAACTTGGCCTCATTGACCACGCCGGGTATGGCCATGCCGCGTTGGCGGCCGGCGCTGGGCCAGCCCGATTCGCCGATCAGAATTGGTTTTCCCGGTGCGATGCCGCGGGCTTCGTCCTCGACTTGCTTGACGATTTTTTCCAGATGTTCGCCGGCATGCTCCACCGAAATCGGCTCGTCTTCCCAATAAGGCAGAATATGGATGGTGATGAAATCGACTTCCTTGATTAACTCCGGATGTTTCATATACATCGACCAGACATCGGCATACGAGACCGGTTGCTTGACGGCGCTTTTGACCTGGCGGATATACGCGATCAGGCGGTTTGCATCCATTTCGCCGCGCAGCAACACTTCGTTGCCGACGATCACGCGTTTGACTACGTCGGGATTGCTGTTGGCGGATTCGATCAAGGCAGCCATTTCTTTCTTATTATCCAGAACACCGTATCCGAGCCAGCCGCCCTGGATCATGGTCAAACCGTATTTGCGGGCAATACCGGGCGCGGCTTCGAGTCCGCCCGTGCTGGCATAGGTGCGAATGCTATGGGTTTTGTCCGCCAACAGACGCATATCTTCATCGATATGCTCAATGGGCGGGAATACTTCTTCCAGTGGGCTAAAACCCTCTCGAAACGGGGCAAAAGATAAGCTGGTTAGCTTCCCGGAGGGTACATCGGTGCCGGCATTTTGTGGTTGATTGATAAACCAGCTAACACCGCCGTGAACTAAAAGAATGAATAAAGTACAAAGCAATAGTCTGGCTGGGTGCATAAGATGTCGTGAGATCGGAGTGGCAATCGTTTTGGGTAAACAGGCTCTTTGGGGGGATTATAACGATTTTCCAACATGTAGGCTTTTTGCCCTGTCCAATCGCTTTGTTAAACTGTAGTTTTCGAAATATTTTCTGTACTTTGCCCATGGGTTCTGGTTACAGTATCTGGCTTTTCTGATATTGGACCCACGTTTCGTCATCCAATAAGCTCGTCGTCAATTTTTATGAGGCTTTCTATGCATAAAAAAGTTCTTCCCATTTTGTGTGGAGTCCTGTTATTACCCTTGTCGCCCTTGGCCGCAGCGGTTACTAATAGTCTGCCACCCACCAGCAGCGTCAAACTAGGTGCGGTGGAGGAAGTGTGTTCCGAATTCACGGATCCAAAATGGCGGGATGCCCAGGTAGTCGATGGAGTGGAAATTCAAGAATCAAGGATGTGTAACCCTGACAATCCAGCCGATATTGCCGCTTTCGTCAAAGGTACCAACAATGTTTCGATGGCGACACTGATGCAAACGCAGTTGGCCGCCGATGCCATCACCCTGGGCGATGACATGGACGGTGACGGCGATCCCGATCATTACATCATCAAGCTGGAAATTGCCGAATTGAATGGCCATTCGCCGGATATGCGCGAACCCACAACCACGTTCGATATTGCGCCTGGCATACAGCCGACTTTTTGGGTCTATGCCCCAAAAACCCGCGATATGTCGACTTTGAGTCTGTATGAGCCTATCGCCAATCCATTGCTGCGCGCACCTTCGCCAGTGATTCGGGTTGAACAGGGCGATATCGTCTGGTTGGTGCTGGAAAATAGCCATTATTTGCCGCACTCCATCCATTTGCACGGTATCGATCATCCTTATATGGATCATAGCGGCGAAGGTAACGACGGAGTTGGTCAAACCGGGCAGATGGACGTATTACCCGGCGGCAGCAAAACCTATGTGATCAAGCCGCGCCAACCCGGCACCATGTATTACCACTGCCATGTGCAACCGCATGTGCATATCCCAATGGGCTTGCAAGGTATTTTCGTAGTCGAGGAAAATCGCCCCAACAACTGGGTGCAGGTATTCAATGTCGGCGGCGGGCAGGTTCGCCACCCATCGGTAGCGGTCAAGGAAAAATATTCCGGAGAATACGATCTGCACTATCAATCGGCGGATAAGGAACTGCATCTGATGGCGCGTTCCGCTAACGATCCGCGTCTGATAGGCAAGCGCTTGAATCAGGAGTACGACATCACCGACTCCGAGCCCGATTATTTCATGCTGAATGGCCGTTCTTTTCCTTATACATTGAGGGAGTCGCTGATTCTGATGGAAGAGAACAAAAAGGTAAAACTACGGATCTTAAACGGTCACGAAGAAGCCTTTGCGATGCATATTCATGGTCATAAGCCGATGGTTACCCATTACGATGGTGTCGATAACGGCCCGTCCTCATACATCAAGCGCGATGTGCATGGCATGGTGCCGGCGCAACGGCTGGATTTAGAGTTGAGCGGTGTCGATGACGGTTTGAATAGTTTTGGCCAAGGTGTGTGGATGTTTCATGACCACGTTGAAAAATCCTTCACCACCGATGGTATCGGCGAGGGTGGAGACATCAGTCTGGTGGTTTACAAAGGCTTTTCGGATGAAAAAGGTATTCCGCAAGTGCATGGCATGAGTCTGGCGCCTTATTTCACCAAGGAGTTCTGGCAAGGCAAATATCCGGCTTGGCAGGATTACGATGCTTGGAAAAGCTTGGGCTTGCCGGAAATTCGGACTACCAAGGAAAAAGCCTTTGTGCCGGCTCCGCCAGCCGCGAAACCGGCGAGTGATGCCGCAAGCCAGGCAGTGGCAGCGAACGAGTCATCTTTCATCGGGCAATTGTTTTACGGCTTTATCCTAGGCTTGTTGGGCTATTTGTTGTTCGTCAAACGAGCAAAAATCATGGCCTTGTTCGGGAAGAAATAAGCCACGGGATTTTTTATCCCGCTTTTAAAACCCGCGCCGACCGAAAGGCCGCGCGGGTTTTTTTGTGTTATCCGCTTAGGTTTGAGTGATTATTCCACCAGGAATTGCCGCATCATGCCGAAGTCTTCGTGTTCCAGATTATGGCAATGGTATAAAAACAGGCCTTTATAATCTTGGAAAGGCTTGATGATCTCCACTTCCTCTCCAGGCATCACCAGCACGGTATCTTTCCAACCGCTGTCGACGAAGCCATCCTTGACACCGGCGTAGTCCGTGGAGCGAACTTTATCGGTCACACGCCGCAGGATTTGATACTGCTGCCCGTGCAAATGAATCGGATGCGCCATGTCCATCATCATTCCGCCCATGCCCATTTTATTGCCGGATGAACTATCGTCTGCTTCGTGTTGGGCGTTGCGATGCCTCATGCCTTTCATCATGCCCATGCCGCCGCCGTGCATTTCGTGATCGTGGAAAATCCTGATCCGTTTGATCGAGCCCAAGGCAACCCGCTCGAAATCCATCACCTTATCCATCGCAAAACTCTTGCCATTCACTAAAGGCCGCATCGGTTGCATCGAGATGGCAATGGGTAGCGGGCTATCGCTATTGTCGACATCCTGCAAGGTCAATCGCTGAAACGGGACCAGCGTTTCAGGCAATTTGGGCGAATCATTGACTTTTTCGGTGACGCTGAATGTGGCGATGGCAAATTTGCCGCCTTGCGGTAAAGCGTGATGCATCATGCCCATGCCGCCGCGTTTTTGCATGTTTTCGGCCATGCCCGGCAAGGTGCCGGAAAAAGGCAGGCTGTACATGACCAATTTGTCGGCGACTGCCCGGCCGCTGAAATCCAGCCATAAATCGACGCGCTCGCCCGGCGCCAGCATGATGTAAGGGCGAGTTTCCGGTTTGCCCAACAGGCAGGCGTCGGTGCCGATCACCGTCAGCGGCGTGCCGTCATCCCAACCCAGTTTGTAAATCCTGGAGTTGGAACCATTTGCGGCTCTGAATCGATATGCCCGGGATTTAACTCGAAACTCGGCATTGGGTTTGCCGTTGACCAGAATGGTATCGCCCAAAAATCCCTGCATCCGGTCATGCATCTTATGTACATATTGCAGTTGGTTTTGCTCATTAAAGCTGCGATCTTGGATCACCAGGGGCAAATCGAATTCGCCGCTCGGCAAATCCAGCTTTTGTTCATCGCCGTCGCTGACGGTAATCAAGCCGGCCAAGCCGCGATAAACCTGCTCGGCGGTCAGGTTGTGAGAATGTGAGTGATAAAAGCTGGTACCGGCCCGATTCAGTACCTCGAACTCGTAAACGAATTGTTGGCCCGGTTCGATCGAATACATCGGGTGGCCGTCACTGTGTTGAGGAACATGTAGTCCATGCCAATGAATGATGGACGCTTCATTCAGACTGTTCTTGAAAAAAATCCTGACTTTTTGCCCTTGCTGAAAATTCAGAATGGGCCCCAGATAGTTGCCCGGTAATTGCTGCAAGGCTTGTTGCGGGCCTTTCAGCAAGGTTGCCGAGAATTTTTGAACCCGTGTGGTCGGCCCGTTCGCCAAAATCGGAATTTGAGCCGTTTGGGCAATAAACTCAATTTCCAAGTCGGGATTAAAGCCCGGCGTCGCGGCTCTCTTAAGGCCGCCGGTTCCCGCCAACAGCACGGACGGAAAGTTGACCATGGCCGCGGCTAACGCGGATTGTTGTAAAAATCGACGCCGACTCGTATTGATAGCTGTCATATGTACTCCCCCTTTATAGTATGTCTTATGGAACTAAGCTTCTTGTTTTGCTTTGAACATACTCTTTTTTCGCTGGACGGACAACGCTGAATTGGGAAGGGCGGGCAACCTTACAAACGCGGGACAATCACATTCCGGGTTTGGATGATAGAATGGCGCCAGATAGACGCTGAGATCTAAAGCCGGCCATGGAGTCGATTCCAAGCGGGCTCAAAATTCTAAATTTAAGAGGAAATTATGCGTAACCGGAAACTGTTACCTGCGTTGGCTGGCGCTACGATCATTGGCGCCATCGTCCTGTATGTTGCATTCTACTTCGTGTTTCTCGATTTTTTCGTGGATTTGTGGTGGTTTAGATCCTTGGACTTTGAAGCCTATTTTTGGCTGAGAATTTTGTACCGCTTTATTTTTTCCGGCGCGGTGACGATATTTTTCTTCGCCATTTTCATGTTCCACTTCTGGATAGCTTCGCATTATCTTGGTCTCAATCCGCCGGACGAGGTGTTGCTGGACGACAGAAAAAGACGCCGGTTTCAGCGTTTTACCGATGTTTTCCTGGCTGGGTCCATCAAGGTTTACAGTGTAATTTCCTTAGTGTTGGCAATCGCGATCGCGATTCCGTTTTACCTGCAATGGGAAGATGCCCTGTTGTTTTTCTTCGGTAGCTCATCGGGTATCGAAGATCCGGTTTACAACAACGACATCAGCTTTTATCTGTTCTCCTACCCCATTTATATGTTGATACAGAAGGAGTTGCTAACCTCCGCGGTGGTGGGGCTGGTTGCAACCGGTATGTTGTATTGGATGGAGCATGTCTTCATTCCGAATCAGGGTAAGGAGTTTCCGCTCGGCGCCAAGATTCATCTGAGTGTACTGTTTGTGTTTGTGGCGTTGTTCGTGGTCTGGGGTTTTTTGCTGGACCGCTTTTCGTTGCTATATGGCTCGCTTCGAGAGCCGGTGTTTTTCGGCCCCAGTTTTATCGATTTGCGCTATAACCTGCCGCTGATCTGGTTGGCTATAGTGGCATTTTTGCTGTTTGCCGGTTCGGTCGTGTTTTATGTGTTCGCCGAGAGACACCGCAGTAAATTGCAGGTGTTTTTGGCTTTCGTCGGCTTTTTAGCGATACAAAGTTTACAAAGTGTCGAGTTTATGCCTCGGTTGATCGACAAGTTTATCGTCAAGCCTAATTTCACCCGCACCGAAGGCCCATCCATGCGCTATAACATCGATGCGACCATGGCGGCGTATGATCTGAATAACATCGATACCGTTAACTTTACCGTCAATCTGGATGCCACCAAAGACATCGAACAATGGGCCAATCAAAAGAACTTTGAGAATATTCCGGTCTGGGATAGAGAGTACTTGATCGATAGCTATAAGCAGTTGCAGGGTATTCGGCCTTATTACACCTTTCCGACCGTCGATGAAGACCGTTATTTCATTCGCGGCCATTATCAGCAAGTCAATCTGGCGGCGCGCGAAGCCAATGTCGGCAACTTGAATAAAGAAGCGCAAAACTGGGAGAACACCCATTTGCGCTACACGCACGGCTACGGCGCCGTGATTTCCCCCGCCGCCCAGGACGCCGATATTCCTATCGTTTGGTACTTGCGCGATCTTAACTTGAGCTCCAATGTGGGTTTTTCGGTCAAGTATCCGGACATCTATTACGGATTGGAAGACTACAAGTACGCGATTGTGCCCAATAAGTTGGTGACGCAGAATATCAGCAGTACAGAGCCGGAGATCAGCCGGGATTATCTGGACAATACCGGCGTACCGATTCCATCCTATTTCAGAAAACTGCTGTTTGCCTTTCATTTCAGGGACGAAAAGATATTTTTCTCGCCCAATATATCGACCGACAGTACCTTATTGATTCGCCGCAATATCGCGGAGCGGATTGCCACGCTGACGCCTTTTTTACATCTGGATAAAGACCCGTATCTGGTCGTCGGCAATGACCGGTTTTACTGGATACAGGATGCTTACACCTTGTCCAATATGTACCCGGCGGCCAAGCCCGCCGCCGATGACTTTTTGGATGGTTCGCAAAAATTCAATTACATCCGTAATTCGGTAAAGGTGGTGGTCGATGCATACAATGGCAATGTCGATTATTACATTGCCGACCCGAAGGATCCGATCATAGCCGCCTACAGCCGGGCATATCCCGGTGTTTTTAACAAGCTGGATGAAATGCCGAAACATCTGCAAGCCCATCTGCGCTATCCGCGTGATCTTTATTACATGCAGATGAAAATCTTCGCCAAATATCATCAGAATACCCCGGAAGCGTTTTATGAGCAGGCTGAAACCTGGCAATACGCCTCGGTTGGCGGCGAGCCGGTACTGCCGTATTTCATTACCATGAATTTCGAGCGTTGCAACGGTATGGAGGAGTTTGTGATGGTTAATCCAATGACCCCGGTGAATAGCAACAATTTGAGTATGGTCGGTATCGCCGGCACCATGGATCACCAGTTGTGCGATCCGAATAGCTACAAGCCCGGCATCACCATTTTTAAATTTCCCAAGGAAGTACAGGTCAATGGGCCGGCGCAGGTCAATGCCTTGATCGATCAGAATCCGGATATCGCCGCGCAATTTACACTGTGGAATCAGCAAGGCGCTGAGGTTAAAAAGGGCCGGATGGTGATTTTGCCGATGGGGAATTCGATTCTCTATGTGCAACCGATCTACATGCTGGCCACCAAAACCAAAATGCCGGAATTGGCGCGAGTGATCGTCTCTATCGGCAACCAGGTGGTAATGGACAGAACCTTGTTGGCGGCTTTCAATCGCCTGAAAGACTTGTTTATCAGGGGGGCGAAACACCCGAGTTCCGGCATAACCGGAGCGACTGAAAGTCAGCCCTGATACATGTTTTGTCGGATATGAATTGGGCCGGCGAAGGATGGGGCTGGTTGGGCCGCAAATAACTGTCCAACATTGGCTTTGAATCGATCATCAAGCTTTCTATAGCCAATCTAGCAAGCCCATGGTTTTGCGAGCCTTGGGCTTTTCTGTTTCGCCGCGCCGATAAAGTGTGACGTCAAATTATTAATCTCGCCGCATGGCAGCAACTAATTTTGCTAAATGACTGAATTGTCACCCTCGGTTTTTGTGTTTTGTGCGCTAGCCTGCGAAGCCAGGCCGCTGATTCAGGCTAGGCGGCTGAAGAAATTGCCTGGCAAGGAACATGCGTTTATGGTTTATGCGGCCGATGAAATGGTTTTGATCATTAGCGGCGTGGGTAAGTTGGCAATGGCCGGAGCGGTTGGATACGGTTTGGGGCTATTTCCCAACCACCGACGCTGGCCGCTACTGATTAACTTGGGAATTGCCGGGCATCGCGATTACCCGTTGGGGGCGCTCTGCCTGGCGCATAAAATTACCGACAGCGAATCGGGCCGGTGCTTTTTCCCTCAATTGCCGTTCGCGACGTTTTGCCCGACTCTACCGTTGACGACCCATGCAAGGTCGCGTGTCGACTATGCCGATGATTGTTTATACGACATGGAGGCGGCCGGCTTTTATGAAATGGCGGTTAAATTTAGTTCCAGCGAGTTGATTCATGTGGTTAAGGTGGTTTCCGATAATGCGGAAAATGCCATTGCCAATATTAATGAAGCGCTGGTGGAAAGCTGGATGGGTGAACGGCTGGCGGCAATCGAGCAGCTGCTGATTGAATTGAACCGGTTGCGGCAAATGATGCCGGTGGTGGAAGATTCGCCGCTATATCGGCAAATAGCTGGACAGTTTCATTTTAGCGTGACCAGTGACCTGAGGCTAAAAGCCTTATTGCAGCGTTGGGAGTTAGTCATGGGCGGCGAGGCATTGGCTTGGCGAGATGCTAATCCTAGAAACGCAAAAGAATTGTTGGTTTGGATGGAAAATCAGCTTGAATCAGTGAAATTCAGTCTTTGATCAGCCGCCTGGATTATCGGGCCGCGGGGGAAGGAGGTGTAAATCGGGGCACCGTATCCGCGCCCCGATTACGAAACAATTACAGCAGTTTTTTCAGGCCTTCGTTTGCTTCCTTGGCTTTTTGCAAGTGAGCTTTGGCTTCCGATGAATTGGCTTCCTTGACGGATTTTTCAGCGGCTTTCATGTGGTCTCTGACTTTTGCGGTTTCTCTTGCCACTTTGTCGTTGGCATTCAATTCTTTGGTGAAATCACGGGCTTTTTTGATTAGGCCGTTAATTTCGTCGGGAGAAGCACCGTTATCGATCGCTGCTTCAGCAGCAGTAATGCGAGCTGAAACTTCTTTGATCACTTCACTAGGAGCATGAGAAACCCTGCCTGGATCGGATTCCGCAACTGCGGCAGTCGAGAAAGCGCCCATGGCAGTGGTCAAAGAGAAAGCAATAACAGCACTTTTTAAAATTTTCATGTATGGAACCTCACAGTTGTTTTTATAAGAAACATATAGCTGATAATGGGTTTTTATCGGTTACATGCTGTAACTGATAATATCACAGTTCGTGCGGTTTGATAGTATGTTTGTTGCCCGATTTGGGCGCTAAAATATCGGTTTGCGCTCATTCGACGCTGACTAAAATTTTGTCCAGCCAGGTTGTCGGTAAAAGGCGTTTTAGCCAAGCAAACAGGTGGGTCGGAACCGTGACCGCATAGCGGGATTTTGGGCGTTGGGATTCGAGCGCATGAATCACTTTTTCCGCTACCGCCGTGGCCGGCAGCGTAAATGGCGCCGCCGGTCCGGGTTTTTGCAAACGGGCTTCCATCGCCTTGTAAGTTTCGCGGTGGACGCTGTGCTCGGGATCGATGTTTTTCCGGTACATCGCAAAGGCGTTTTGACGAAAGCGGCTTTCGATTGGGCCCGGTTCGACCAGCACGATGTGAACGCCCGATCCGCGCAACTCCAGCCGCAAGGTATCCGCTAAACCTTCCAGCGCAAACTTGCTGGCGTTATAAGCGCCGCGAAACTTCATTGCCACCAATCCCAGTACCGAACTGTTGTAAATGATCCGGCCATGACCCTGTGCGCGCATCAATGGAATCAATAGGTTGGTCAGTTCGTGGGTGCCGAAAAAATTGGTTTCAAACTGATTTCTGAGTACCTCTCGACTCAGGTCTTCGACGGCGCCGGGCTGGCCAAAAGCGCCGTTATTGAATAATGCATCGATTTTGCCGTCCGTGATGGCTATCAGCTGAGCCACGGCTTGCCGGATACTGTCCGAGTCGGCCAGATCCAATGGCAAACATTCGAAGCCTTCCGCAATTAAGCGGTTCACGTCGTCGGACTTGCGTGCCGAGCAAATTACCCGATGCCCGCGATTTTTTAGACTGGTGGCGGTGGTATGACCAATGCCGGATGAACAGCCGGTGATAAAAACAGTTTGGGGGATTGGCTTCATTCTTTAAGTTCTGCCTCATTGAAATACAAGCCGGCTCCGGAACTGCAGTTGACCAGAATTACCAGCATGTCTTTAGTGCTTTTGGCCGTTAGTTCGTCTGCTTCCACGCGTTGACATTGGCCGCTGGCCAAGGCTTTTTGGGCGGCAAGACGGCGGAATTTTTCGATGTCCGGCAAGCGGTCTTCAAACGGCTTAACTACCGGCGGCAGTTTGTCGGGATCATAGGGGGGGATTGCGTAAGCGGAAAACTGCTGCGGGTTTTGCTTGACCAATGCCTGAGTCAATGCGCTTTGTGCTTGTGTCAATTGGCGGCGTTGGGCGATGGCTTCCAGTCTGGCTTGTTCTTCGGCTTGGTGTTGCTGTTCCAATTGTTTTTTTTGTTCCGCTTCTTGGGTCTGTTGATCTTCCAATTGATTTAGATCGACTTTATTGCCGGTTTTGGGGTTGATTTGAACCGCCTTGTCTGCTTCGGTGCAGGGGGACGCTTGATAATAACTGTGTCCCGAAGCGTCTATGCATTTATAGACCCCAGCCTCGGCATCGAAACAAAGGCAAAGGGCGAGAATCAGAATTTTATTTTTCATGACATTCCTTTATGTCGACTGCGAAAATGCAACTATTACTTAGCTTGCCGCTGCTGTAAAGCAGAATAAATGCGGGGCGACATGCCATCCGGCTAGCGGCATCATGCCGCGCGGATTATGGGCTGCCGTGCCGTTTAATAAAGTTCAAAGGGCATTCGGAGCTAGTGGTTTTGATCAATGTAAATGTCTACCGGCTTTATAGAGTTTGCCAGTTAATGCTAAAATCCTTTGTTCAAAATTTCAAGAATCATACGGCTATTCGACGCAACTGTCAGGGAAAAGGTTGGTCAGGTTAGTCGGCATCACTCTAACTTACGATTGCATGCGGCGCTCACAACATCATCATGACCACGGATTACAAAACGACTCTTAACCTCCCCAAAACCGAGTTTGCGATGAAGGCCAATCTGGCCCAGCGCGAACCCGAGATGCTGAAAAAGTGGAACGAAAACCAGCTTTATCAAAAAATCCGCGAACATTGCGCCGGCCGTCCCAAGTTTGTGTTGCACGATGGCCCTCCCTACGCCAATGGCGCGATTCATATCGGCCATGCGGTCAACAAGGTATTGAAGGACATCATCATCAAATCCAAAACCCTGGCCGGCTTCGATGCGCCGTATGTGCCGGGATGGGACTGCCACGGTTTGCCGATCGAACTGATGGTGGAAAAATCGGTCGGCAAGGCCGGCGTCAAGGTCAGTCCGGCCGAATTCCGCAAGGAATGCCGCGCTTACGCCAAGAAACAAGTCAACATCCAGAAGGAAGAATTCATCCGCTTGGGCGTGCTGGGCGATTGGGATAATCCCTATCTGACCATGGATTTCGCCTTCGAGGCCGACATCGTTCGCGCGCTGGGCAAGATCGCCGTCAAGGGCCATTTGAGCAAGGGCGCTAAACCGGTGCACTGGTGTACCGATTGCGGCTCGGCGCTGGCCGAGGCCGAAGTGGAATACGAAGACAAACATTCGCCGGCCATTGACGTGCGTTTCTCGGTAGTGGATGAGCACGCTTTCATGGAAAAGTGCCATCACGCCGGTGACCGCGAAGGCAAGGGACCGTTGTCGGTAGTGATTTGGACCACCACGCCGTGGACCTTGCCGGCCAATCAGGCCGTGGCCTTGAATCCCGAGCTGGAATACGCGGTGGTGCAATGCGAGATCGACGGTCAAACCGAACGTTTGGTATTGGCCGAAGCCTTGCTGAAAGACGCGGTGCTGCGTTACGGCATCGGCGAGCACCACATCGTTGGTTACTGCAAGGGCAGTGCGCTGGAACATCAGCTATTGCAACATCCTTTTTACGATAGACAGGTGCCCATCATCCTGGGTGACCACGTCACTACCGATGCCGGTACCGGCGCGGTGCATACCGCTCCAGGCCACGGCCAGGAAGACTACGCGGTCGGCCTGAAATACGATTTGCCGGTGGATAATCCGGTTGGCGGCAACGGTGTATTTCTGCCCGGCACCGAGCTGTTCGCCGGCCAGCATGTGTTCAGCGCCAACGACAAAGTGTTGGAGGTGCTGCGCGAGCGCGGCAAGCTGGTCCATCATCACGCGCTCTTGCACAGCTACCCGCATTGCTGGCGCCACAAAACTCCGATCATCTTCCGCGCCACCCCGCAATGGTTTATCGCCATGGAGAAAAACGGCCTGCGCGATACTGCCTTGAACGAAGTCAAACGGGTGGACTGGATTCCGGATTGGGGGCAAGCCCGCATCGAAGCCATGCTCAACAACCGCCCGGATTGGTGTATCTCCCGCCAACGCACCTGGGGCGTGCCGATTGCTTTCTTCGTGCACAGGGAAAGCGGCGAACTGCATCCGCGTACCGCCGAACTAATCGAACAGGTTGCGCAACGCATCGAGCAGCAAGGCATAGACGCCTGGTTCGAACTGGACGCTGCTGAGCTGATAGGCGCCGATGCCGAGCAATATGAAAAAATGAGCGACACACTGGATGTCTGGTTCGACTCCGGCGTCACCCATGCCGCCGTACTGGAACGGCGCGAGCAACTGCGCTTCCCGGCCGACCTGTATCTGGAAGGTTCGGACCAACATCGCGGCTGGTTCCAGTCCTCGCTATTGGCCTCGGTGGCGATGAACGACGTGGCGCCTTATAAGGAAGTGCTGACCCACGGTTTCACCGTCGATGCCGAGGGCAAGAAAATGTCCAAATCCAAGGGCAACGTGGTGTTGCCGCAAACGGTGATGAAGTCGCTGGGCGCGGACGTATTGCGCTTGTGGGTGGCCGGTACCGATTATCGCGGCGAAATGTCGGTATCCGACGAAATCCTGAAACGCACTTCCGACGCTTATCGCCGGCTGCGCAACACCGCCCGCTTCCTGTTGTCGAATCTGGACGGTTTCGATCCCTCCCAACATCTGGTCGGCAACGACGACCTTCTGGCGCTGGACCGTTGGGCAGTCGACAGGGCTTGGCAGTTGCAAGAGGAAATCAAGGCGGCTTACAACACCTATCAATTCCAGCTGATTTATCAAAAAGTGCTGAACTTCTGCAGCATCGATCTGGGCGGGTTTTACCTGGACATTATCAAGGACCGCCAATACACCGCCAAGGAAGATTGCCTGGCGCGGCGTTCCGGGCAAACCGCGATGTATCACGTCATTGAAGCCCTGGTACGCTGGCTGGCGCCCATCATCAGCTATACCGCCGATGAAATCTGGCAAGCCATTCCCGGCCAACGAGGCGAATCGGTGTTTTTGGAAACCTGGTACGAAGGCCTGTTTCCGCTCGATGCCGGCGCCGCAATCAACCGCGACACTTGGGACAAGGTGATGTCGGTGCGCACCGTGGTCAGCAAGGAATTGGAGCAACTACGCGGCAAGGGTGCGATCGGTGCCTCATTGAATGCCGAAGTCGAGCTGTTTTGTGACGACAGCTATACCGATGAACTCAACAAATTGGGTAAAGAGCTGCATTTTGTGTTCATCACCTCCAACGCCGGCGTCGCCGGTCTGCAATTCTGCCCGGACGATGCGGTTGCCACCGAGCTGGAGGGGGTTAAACTGAAAGTCACCGTTTCCGAATTCCCGAAATGCGTACGCTGCTGGCATCAACGTTACGACATCGGCGAACACGCCGAGCATCCGGAACTATGCGGCCGCTGCGTCGAAAACGTGGCCGGCAATGGCGAGACCCGCCGTTATGCTTAAGTGGTTGTGGCTGTCGCTGGTGACCTTGCTGCTGGATCAGGCCAGTAAGTTGGCGGTGGATAATGCCATGCAATTATTCGAGTCGATTCCGCTGATGCCCTACTTCAATTTGACCTATGTGCATAATACCGGCGCGGCCTTCAGCTTGCTCAGCGAGGCAGGGGGCTGGCAGCGCTGGTTTTTCGCCGGTTTGGCGCTGGTGATGAGCGCTATCATCGGCGTCTGGTTGGCGCGTCTGAAAAAGCACGAGACTCTGATGGCGGTAGCCTTGTCGCTGGTATTGGGCGGCGCGATCGGCAATCTGATCGACCGGGTAGCTTACGGTTATGTGATCGACTTTCTGGATGTGTACTATCAAACTTGGCACTGGCCGGCCTTCAATATTGCCGATTCGGCGATTTGTATTGGCGTGGGTTTGATGCTGTTGGAAAATTTTGGCATTGGGCGCAAGGCGGCGGATGTGTTGGAATAGGTCCTTGCCGCCTTCTCGGGCCGGACGGCTGCGGGGATGCGTTACAAACTATTTCGAAAACATCTGCATGGATTCCGCCACCCCGAAACAATCCTTTCAATCCTGGTTGCACCGTATATTCAAATAGCCCATGGGACGGGCCGAACAGCGTATACCCCATCAATCACGCGAGATCGGTGTTGTTATGGCCAACAGGCAAAAAGCGTTCGACAAGCACTTCGCGGCGCCAACTGTTGGCGTATCGATACTCCCAATTGAACCGCACCTCCTTGGAAGTCAAAATCGGCCAGCCAGCAGCGGATTGGTTATAATGACTCTCGATCTAAATTTAGAATAACAACAGACACATTCGTGCGCGCCGCCATGCGGCATCTATTGCGGGGGAAAGGTAATAATGGCTGACGATATACATAAAATTCTGATTGTCGGTGGCGGGGCCGCGGGTCTGGAACTGGCAACCCATCTAGGCCGGCAACTCGGTAAGCCGGGACTGGCCGAGGTCACGCTGCTGGACGCTGCATCCACCCATATCTGGAAACCCTTGCTGCATGAAGTCGCGTCCGGCACGCTGGCCGAAGCGGAAGAAATCGAATATCTGGCGCAAGCCCACCGCAATAATTTCCGCTTTTTGTTCGGCAGAATGGAAGGATTAGATCGGGCGGCCAAGGAAATCGTCGTCGGCCCCATCACCAACAAGCAAGGCGTCGAACTGATTCCGAGCCGCGTCTTCAAATACGATACCTTGGTCATGTCGGTCGGCAGCGTCAGCAACACCTTTGGTATCAAGGGCGTCGACCGGCATTGCATGTTCATCGATACCACCACTCAGGCATATCGGTTTCAAAAGCAGTTGGTGGAAACTTATTACATCCAATCGTACGCCAATCAAAATCGCCAACGAGACAAGCCGCTGTCTATCGTTATCGTAGGCGCGGGCGCCACCGGGGTCGAACTGTCGGCCGAATTGCACGAAGTGACCAAGTTGCTGGCGACCTATGGCTTGGAAGGTTCGATTAAAGTCGATATTACCATCATCGAAGCCGCCACTCAGTTACTGCCGGCTTTGCCGCCTCGGTTATCGCAGGCAACCCAAGAACAGCTAGTCAAGCTGGGCATCCATTTGAAATTGGGCCGGCGAGTTACGGAAGTCACCGAAACCGCCGTTCACACTCACGATGGCGAAGTGTTCGATGCCGATTTGAAAGTTTGGGCCGCCGGAATCAAGGCGCCGGACTGGATGAAAAATCTCGATGGGCTGGAAACCAACAATATCAACCAGTTGGTGGTCGATCAAACCCTGAAAACCAGCGACGACGACATTTTTGCCATCGGCGACTGTGCCGCCTGCGCTTGGGCCGGCCATACCGGCAACGTGCCGCCACGCGCTCAAGCCGCGCACCAACAGGCTTCGGCCGTGGCGAAAACCATCGTCAACCGTTTGAAAGGCAAACCGGCGGTGCCGTTCGTTTATCACGATTATGGTTCGTTGGTGTCGCTGGGCAAATTCAGCACGGTCGGCTCTCTGATGGGCAGCTTGATGGGCACGGTCAGCGTCGGCGGTTTCATCGCCTATGTGGTGTATCTGTCGTTGTACAAAATGCACCAAGTCGCGATTCACGGTTATTTCCGCACCACGATGCTGACTTTGTCGAATTTATTCCGCCGCAGCACGCACGCAAAAATCAAAATGCACTAACTTTAAACCCAGCGAGACATCTGAATGTTAGAAATAGAATACGAATTCCGCGAGAAAGACCTGATTCACTTTAACGAGCTAAGGTTGGCAAGCGATCCGGTATTGCAAAAAAAGCTTCGTCAAAACCGTATGTTGGTGCCGGGCGTGATGCTGGTCTTCGGCTTGTTTTATTATGTTTACTATGTCGACATGATGACCACCGCCTATATTACCTTGCTGGCGATAGGCTGGGGCATCGCTTCACCGTTCATCATGAAAATCGACTTACGCCGTCAATTTTTCGATAAATATACCGAAGCCGAAAAAAAGGCCATGTTCGGTATTCATAGCTTGAAGATAGAACCCGAGCATTTATTGGAAAAGTCGCCCGGCGGCAAACATAAAACGCTCTGGAGCGATATGCTGCGGGTCGAGAAACACAAGGATTACGTCTACATTTACATTGCTATTGACGCGGCCATCGTCATACCGCGCGAAACGGTCAAAACCGGTGATTTAAAAGCTTTCGCCAAGCAGGCGGAAAGCATGATCGAACGTTTAGGATAAAACCCCGTCGCGGCGTTGAATATACAAACGGCAGGCATCGACACAATCCGCCTTGGTTGGGTAAGGGCCGCTGATTTTATCCACGGTATAAAACCACCAGCCTCGATGGTTAACGAAATAACGGTCTTGTGGCTTGAATAACGGGTTTTTCGGTTTTTTGGGTGTTGTGCTCATCCGTGTATATTACCAAGGGATAACGGCTGGAGACGATTGGGATTTGATCGGCTTTGGCGCAAGTAACATTGACTAACCGGCTATTTTCAGCACTTAATACCCTCAAAATTAACAGGAGATGTCTTATGAATAACAATCGAACGCTTGTTTCCGCTTTGTTGGCGCTTACCCTACTCAACGGTTGCGGCCCATATTACCGGCACAGCGAAATCGAAGACGACAATTTGGTGGAAGTGAGTTACGAGACTGTCAACCAGTTGCTGCTCAACTTGAAACAGCCATTGCCCCGAGGTAGCCTGATCGTCATCAATTCATTGGTCAATGTCAATGATATGGGGCAAACCCTGCCGTTTGGCCGTATCGTCTCCGACCAGGTATCTTCGGCGCTGCATCGCGCCGGTTATCGGGTAATGGGCATGGAACTGCCGACTGAAATTTTCAGTAAAAATGAAGCAGGTATTTTAGAACTGCCGGAAAAAACCAGGGAAGCCTTGGACAATGTGCATGCAAGCGCCTTGGTGATAGGCACCTATGCGGCGGGACGTCAAAACGTCTATGTATCGTTGCGGGTAGTCGAATTGGCCAGCCAAAACATCATCTCCTCGAATGACTTTTCAATCCCGATGGGACCGGATGCCAAGGTATTGGCCACCCCGCCGGAACCTAAGGAATAAGCAGCTTTGACGGCAAGTGGATGGTCAAGGGATGATCTACTTGCCAATGCGCCCCACCTGATTTTGTACGGTAGGCATCAAGCATGAGCCTTTTAGAAAGCCGGAGACAACGTTAGCTCCCTCCGGGGATATCGGGTTTGCTTTTCAGCAAATACCGTTTCAGTCCTAAAGCATTATTTCAATGCGGCATGGTGACGCCGCGCAGTTGGTAAAACTCCCGTACAAACTGGTCGAAGCGCTGGGCTTCAATCGCATCGCGGATGCCTTGCATCAACTCCAGATAATAATGCAGGTTGTGGATGGTGTTCAGCCTGGAGCCGAGCATTTCCTTGCACTTGTCCAGATGTTTTAAATATGACCTGGAATAGTTGCGGCAGGTATAACAGCTGCAATCCTCATCAAGCGGCCGGGTATCGAACTGGTACTGCTGGTTGCGGATTTTGATCACGCCGTAGCGGGTAAACAGGTGGCCGTTGCGGGCGTTACGAGTCGGCATCACGCAATCGAACATGTCCACCCCGCGCCGTACCGCTTCGACCAAATCTTCCGGCGTGCCGACGCCCATCAGATAGCGTGGCGTGTCTTGCGGCATGTCCGGCATGATCGCGTCCAAGGTTTCCAGCATTTCGTGCTTGGGTTCGCCGACCGACAGACCCCCGATCGCGTAGCCGTCAAAGCCGATGTTAGTCAGGCCGTTGATCGATTCGCGCCGCAATTCCGGAAACATGCCGCCCTGGACAATACCGAACAGCGCGGATGAATTGCCTTCGTGGGCGCGTTTGCTGCGTTCCGCCCAGCGCAGCGACAGCCGCATCGAATCGGCGGCTTGCTGGTAGGTAGCGGGGTAGGGCGTGCATTCGTCGAATATCATCACGATGTCGGAACCCAGATCGCGCTGCACCTGCATCGATTCTTCCGGGCCCATGAATATTTTGCTGCCGTTGACCGGCGATTTGAAGGTGACGCCCTGTTCGCTGATTTTACGCAACGCGCCCAGGCTGAAGACCTGGAAACCGCCGGAATCGGTCAGAATCGGTTTTTGCCAACGCATGAAGTCGTGCAGATCGCCATGCGCCTTCATCACCTCCATGCCGGGGCGCAACATCAAGTGAAAGGTGTTGCCGAGGATGATTTGCGCACCTAGACTTTCCAGGTCTTCCGGGGTTAATGATTTGACCGCGCCGTAGGTGCCGACCGGCATGAAGATCGGCGTTTGTACCACGCCGCGCGAAAAGGTCAGTTGGCCGCGTCGAGCCAGGCCGTCGGTAGTTTTGAGTTTGAATTCCATGAAATGCTTGCAAACATAAAAAGGCCGCTGATTATCCGGTCTTTACGCCGGTTAAGCCAGCGGGTTTTAAATGTCCATCAGCAGCATCGGGATACCGTAGGTCATCACGAAATAACCGACGGCGTAAATGATGCTGACGCTGGTTGGATAGGCAAAAAAGCGGCGGAAAATGTAGCTGACGATGGCGATATACCAGGTCACCAGAAATGTAGCCGCGCCAATATTGATTTCCTCGCGGTTTTCGATGTGCTGCATGGTCATCCACAAGTCCAACATCTCCGCGCCGACCGCCAGAGTCATGATGAAGTTCTCGCAGACGAAAATCGAAGTGTATAAACGGCTGTAGAAATGCCATTTTTTCTCCAGCAACAGCAGCAACGCCACCGTGGTAAAAGCCATGATGGTGCGACCCGTCACTTCCAGCGTGCCGTCGGCCGGGTCGGCGATCAGGCCTTCGACGATGCAGCCGGAAATGAAATAAAACGTCACGTTTTTCCACATGAACGATTTGGTCGGGGTTAACTGGGTTGGATCGTTCAGGAACCAGCAACTTGAAAGATATTTCAGTAATAAATTCATAATAAAGAGCTTGTTACTCGGTTAAAGCGCAGGGGCGGACGGTTAATTAAAAGGCGGGCATTATAACCATCCCGAGGAACGAGGGTTTGAGGTAAATCAGAATGTTGTCCCGGACAGGGTTTTGTAAAGGCGAAAGGGCTGGTTGCAAGGGCTTTTTGCTTGCCAGGTTAACTGATCAGGATTAGGTTGGAATTAATTCATTGCAGGGGCGAACTCATCCAGCGCTCCCAATGGATTTTAAAATCGTGCGAAGGTATAGCCAATTGGTTTGCAAGGATTTCCGATGAATCCGAGCGGATTCCCATTGAACGCGAAGGCACTCTAACAGACCGCGAAGGCATGGCGGCAAACCTGGAAGGTATGCCCGAAAGTCTCGAAGGCGCATCCAACGCAGCCGAAGGCGTGTTCCGATTCCTCGAAGGTAGCTTCAAGATATTTTTATATGCCATCGGCTCCATGCAGCATGCCTTCGCGGCCACTTTATAGACCAATACCGTGACCGGAAGTCTAAATCTCCTGAAAAGATGCGCCTTCGAGGCAGTTTTAAATGCCTAATGCTTGATGCCAGTGGCCTGTATCAAATGAAGTTTTGCGGTTAGAGCGCGGATTTGCCCGTTCAAACCCGAGGAGCATAGGATCAACGCGGCAAATCAGGCTTCGCGGTCTAACGACTCGATCATCCAAGTTGGGAAATCGACGTTGACGCGCTTTTGGGTTTGCATAACCCGTTGAGCTTGCGACAAATCCAGGACGTGGCTGATGTCGATGTCGTCGTCGAATTGTTTGCCGAACTCTTCAGCTTTCATACAGTTTCATGGAATCATAATTGAATTGCCTGCTCAGTCGCTGATTGCAAACGAGCCGAATGGGCTTTAGCCTCAGGCATTAGGCTATTCCAGTCATCAGGTGGGTGTCCGCTTTCCAGCATTTTACGAAAGACCCGATAAGCGTCACAGTCACTCTCATATGCTCGCTTGGTATTTTCGTCATTGACCCAAGCGTAAACAATAATCTTAGATTGGGCGTGGTAGCGGAAGAATAGGCGGTATTGCTGAAAAAACTTGGCTCTGAACCAATGTTTGTGCTCTTCGCCAAGTGTATTTCCTTGGCGATATTCAGCTCTAGCCGGATCTTGCGGAATAATTTCGAATGCTAATTTGGCGATTGCTGCGAGGCGTTTGCTGGCATTTTTGCGGCCGTATCCAGCAGGTGCTTTCTCACGCAATGCTTCAACCTGCTTGATTAAAATATCGAGCTGATCGAGAAATAAAGGATGGGCAAAAATTGACCAACCATTGATCACCAAAAAAGTCGATGAAGGTTGACTCATTCGTCATCAGCGGAAAGTGGCGCATCGAGATCGACCTCGATATTAGCGGTCAGTGACTGGAGCCGTGTGACAAGGTCTGTATTGATCGATTGGAGGTGTTCGGGATGATTAGCGATATCGCGGGCTAAAAAGCCTAAAAAACGCCCAAGAACAGGATCATCTTCTTGTGATTGCGTGGCGCGACTCATTAGAACCGCGCCATCAGGAAGAATCGAGTAGTGGATTTTGTCGCGTTTTCCCAGCTTGAGTGCGCGTCGAACGGTTTCCGGCACGGTAGTTTGATAACGATCGGTTAACGTGGATTCGATTTCGAGTGTGGTTGGCATTACACCCTCCAGGGTAAAAGTAAACTCCTTAAATCGTAATGCATCTGCATTGTCTCGTCAAAATTGCCGATAGCAGCGGACAAGATTTTGTAAAGGCGAAAAGGCCGGTTGCACGATATTTTTTTGCTTGCGACCCATAGGCGCGGAGCGATTAACGCGTGGGTAGCCTATGGGACCCCAAAACAGTTTTTTCGTCCCTACGTGCCTCGTGGCAATGCAGTCATTGACCAAAGAATTTTGATCGACGATCCTTATGCCGCAGAGAGGGTTTCATTCCCCTGATGCCGCGCCGAGCACCGGAGGGTTTGAGCGGATTTGCCCGATAGGGGCGCGGCAGGGAAGCCGCGCGTTTTTCGCGGGGGCTGGGATGCCCCTTCGAAAAACCCCGTTCAAACCCGAGGAGCGCAGGACAAATCGGCAGGATAGCCGATTTGCATGCATCGCACCCGAAGGGCGAGGCACATGGATGTGCTGAGTGAGCTAAGCGGCATGGGGCGGCCTTTCTTTTGGATACTTTTCTTTGGCCGTCCAAAGAAAAGTATCGCGGTTGCCGGTCCGCGAACCGGCGTTAAATTAGGTTTCGCGGCAGCGAAATAAATTTTTGGTTCCTCGACCGATGCGCTTCACTTTCGTTCAGCACATCCTATGGTCCTGACCCGCTCAAACCCTCCGGTGCTCGGCGCGGCATAACGGGAGAAAACCCATCACGGAGTTTGAAATCAATTAATATTTTGGAAGTCGCGTAGGTCAGGGTGCGCGATAGCGTTCCCTGACAAATTTTGGGCCCATGACTTTGAAATGTCACGTAACCGCTATCGCGGCAACGTGACCTACCTGACTAACCTTATTCGTTAGGCGATATTCACAAATTATTTTTCTCATTTCAATCTCAATAAGTGTTAAGTTTATATTTTTTACCTTGCCAAAATACGTTTCACTAACTCCGGGTGACTAGTATTTTGGATTATTTTTGAAATCACTATCTCAAGAACGTCTTGAGAAATGGACACAAAAACTCTCCCAGCCGAAGGACGGTAACGAGATGGGTATGGGAATTCCCCATCTACTAAGTATTGGCTATTTAGATTCTTTATTCCGACTATTTCCTCGTCAGAGAAATTAAGATCTTGGCATTTATTGAATGCCAACGCCTCTAAGTCATGCGTTCCAGGATAGGCTCCATTCTTGTCCCAAAGGTAATATTTTAGCGCTAACTCTAGCGCCAGTCCTTGGCAATGGATTCGAGGTCCAGATGTATTACTTGTTCCATGCTGCGAGATAGTTCGTGCTGCTGAAATATAATCACCAATTCCTTTCCAGTTGATTTCTGTATTGTAGTATTTCATCTTAGTACCACTTTCCCTATACCGCCCAACAAGTAATTAAATGGATCTGTATATCATCCCAAACTAACGGATATAGAGGGCGACTTTAGCACAACAACCATAAAAAAGGCCGGTTCCCCGGCCTTTTCCAATCAAAAACAGGTTATTTCAACAACCCCTGCAACAACCCATTCAACTTATGCACAAACGCCGAAGGATCATCCAACTGGCCGCCTTCGCTGAGGATGGCTTGGTCGAACAGAATCTGGCTGATGTCGGCAAAGCGCGCATCATCCTGCTCGTTTTTCAACGCCTTGACGATGGCGTGATCCGGATTGACCTCGAAGATCGGTTTGCTGCCACCCATGCCCATCATGTTCATGGCTTGGCCGGCTTCCTTCATGATGCGCTCCATGTTCAAGCTCATGTCGTAGGCGCCGGTGACCAGGCAGGCCGGCGAATCGGTCAGACGGTGGCTGACGCGTACTTCGCTGACTTTGTCTTTCAAGGCTTCCTGTATTTGTTTCAGCACCGATTCGAAGTCTTTGTTGATTTCTTCCTGATGTTTCTTCTCTTCTTCGCTGTCGAATTTGTCCAGGTCCAGCTCGCCCTTGGTAATCGATTGCATGTGTTTGTCGTCGAATTCGGTCAGGCTGGATACCAGCCATTCGTCGATGCGGTCGCACAGCAGCAAGACTTCGATGCCTTTCTTGCGGAATACTTCCAGATGCGGGCTGTTTTTGGCGGCGGCAAAGCTGTCGGCGGTGACGAAATAGATTTTGTCCTGGCCTTCCTTCATCCGGCTGACGTAGTCGGCCAGCGACACGTTTTGAGTCTTGTCGTCGGTATGGGTGGACGAGAAGCGCAGCAGTTTGGCGATGCGCTCCTTGTTTTTGTGGTCTTCGATCGGGCCTTCCTTGATCACGTTACCGAATTGTTCCCAGAATGTTTGGTATTTTTCGGCGTCATTTTCGGCTAAGTCTTCCAGCATGCCCAGTACTTTTTTGACCGCGCCGGCCTTGATGTTGCTGATTTGTTTGCTTTGTTGCAGGATTTCGCGCGATACGTTCAGCGGCAAGCTGTCGGTGTCGATGATGCCGCGAACGAAACGCAAAAAGCGCGGCATCAGTTGCTCGGCATCGTCGGTGATGAAGACTTTTTTGATGTACAGCTTGACGCCGTGCTTGGCGTCGCGGTCCCACAAGTCGAACGGCGCGCGGCCGGGGACGTACAACAGCAAGGTGTATTCGTTGGTGCCTTCGACCTTGCTATGGACGTGTACCAGCGGGTCTTGGAAATCGTGGGCGACGTGTTTGTAAAACTCGTTGTAATCCTCGGCGCTGATGTCGTCCTTGGACTTGGTCCACAGGGCGGATGCGCTGTTGACGGTTTCGTCCTCGACGCGGGCCGGTGCGGTTTCGTTGCCTTCGTCGTCTTTCTCGGCCGGGATTTCCTTGCTCATGATGATGGGCAGGGAGATATGGTCGGAGAATTTTTTAATGATGGAGCGTAGCTTCCAGCTATTCAAAAACTCTTCTTCGCCTTCCTTGATGTGCAGCACGATTTCGGTGCCGCGTCCGGCTTTATCGACGGTTTCGATGCTGTAGTCGCCTTCTCCGGCCGATTCCCAGCGCACGCCTTCTTCATGCGCCGCGCCGGCCTTGCGGGTGGTCAGCGTGACTTTGTCGGCGACGATGAAGGCCGAATAAAAGCCGACGCCGAACTGGCCGATCAGTTCGCTGTCCTTGGCTTGGTCGCCGGTCAGTTTTTCGAAGAATTGCTTGGTGCCGGATTTGGCGATGGTGCCGATATGATCCTGCACTTCGTGCCGGGTCATGCCGATACCGTTATCGCTGATGGTGATGGTCTTTTTGGCTTCGTCGAAATCGACGCGGATTTTCAGTTCGCTGTCGCCTTCGTACAGGCTGTCGTTGGCCAGCGCCTCGAAACGTAATTTGTCGGCGGCGTCGGAAGCATTGGAAATCAGCTCGCGCAGGAAGATTTCCTTGTTGCTGTACAGCGAGTGAATCATCAGATGCAACAGATGCTTCACTTCGGTTTGAAAACCCAAGGTTTCTTTTTTTGCTTCAACAGTCATATTTACACTCATGCAAGTTAAAAAAACGGGACTGGGGCGAGTTGGGGACGAGGAAGGGATTTTTCAAGGAGGGATGAATAAATCGATTTGAAACTTGGCTGAAACGTGGGGCAAGTCAGTGGCGAGAGTGGCTCTCCCGGCAAGTCAACTTATTAGGTTTTAGACCTTACGCTTGACCTCGGCCACATTCGGTAATTGGCTGATACGGCCCAGCACCGAACTCAACTGGGCGGTGTTTTCGATCTGGATTTGCATGGTCAGGGTCGCGGACTGGTCGGCGTGGGTTTTTAGCGAGGCGTCGGTAATCTGTACCTTGGCGTAGTGCAATAGTTGCGAGACCTCAATCAGCAGGTTTTGCGCATTCAGGGCTTCGATCACAATCGGTACGTTATGCCGGGCGCTGTGGCTGCCGCTCCATTCCGCCTTGAGCAGGTGAGTTTGTTGCTCGGGGGTTAAGTGCAGAATATTGTCGCAGTCGACCCGATGGATGGTGATGCCGCGTTTGTGCGAAATAAAGCCGATGATTTGATCGCCGTTAACCGGTGAACAGCAGTGCGCCAGGGTGGTGACCACGTTATCCATGTCGGCCACGGTAACGGCCGATTGGGGACTGGTTTTGGGCGCGGTCAGTTTGAACGAGACCGGTGCCAGTTCCGGGATTTTTAATGCGCTGGCCAGCTGCCGGTTGTTGATGTCACCGCGTCCCAATGCCTGATACAGGTGTTCGGCATCCGGCATTTTGAAGTGCTTGAGCAGGTCGTTCAGCTCAATGTGTTTCAGGCCCAGGCGTTTGCTTTCCTTGTCCAGCAGACTTTTGCCGGCGGCGATGTTGTCGCTGTATTCCTGATGTTTAAACCAACTTTTGACCTTGCCGATGGCGCGCGGGGTTTTCAAATACCCCAGATTCGGATCGAGCCAATTACGATTGGGGTGGCCGTTTTTGACGGAAATGATTTCGACTTGTTCGCCGGATTGCAGAATATAGGTTAGCGGTTTGATCTGGCCGTTGACCTTGGCGCCACGGCAACTGTGGCCGATGTCGGTATGAATCGCGTAGGCGAAATCCAGCGGGGTGGCGCCTTTGATGAGGTCGACCAGTTTGCCGGTCGGAGTTAATACGAAAACCCGATCGGAAAACAGTTCGGTATGAAAGCTTTCCAGCAGATTGTCGTGGCCGCGATCTTCCAGTAATAGGCGCAGCGAGGTGATGTTTTTCTCCGAGGCGGCATTGTGCCGGCCTCCTTCCTTGTAACGCCAATGCGCGGCTACCCCCAACTCGGCGAATTCGTGCATGGCGCGGGTGCGAATCTGGATTTCGATACGGTTGCCTTGCTTGTCGACCACCACGGTATGCAGCGATTGGTAACCGTTTTCCTTGGGATTGGCGATATAGTCGTCGAATTCCTTCGGAATATATTGCCATTGGCCGTGCGCCAGTCCCAGCACCGTATAGCAGGCGGTCAAATCGTCCACGATTACCCGCACCGCCAACAGATCGTAGAGTTCGTCGATGGGCAGTTGCTTGCGGCGCATTTTGCACCAGATGCTGTAGATGTGTTTGGGGCGGCCATAGACCTTGGCGTCGATATGGTGTTCGGCTAAGGCTTGACGCAAGTCATGCAGAAAAGTCTCGATGCAGGCTTCGCGTTGGACCCGCTTGTCGGCCAAGGATTGGGCGATGCCGCGATAGCGTTCGGGTTCCAAGTAGCGGAAAGCCAAATCCTCCAGTTCCCATTTGAACTGGCTGATGCCGAGACGGTTGGCTAGGGGGGCGTAAATATCCAGGGTTTCGCGGGCGATGAAGCGGCGTATGTCTTCGTTTTCCCGGCCCAAGCCCCGCAAGCGCTGAATGCGGTAAGCCAGTTTGATCAACACCGAACGCACGTCGTGGGTCATCGCCAGCAACATCCGGCGCAGAATTTCCGACTGGTTGGGCTGATTAGCCATTTCCGGATTATAAATGCTGACTTTATTCAGCCATTGCACGTCCTTGACCAACGACGCCACCACGGGGCCGAATTGCGCGGTGATGGACGCCTGGTCCGCATGGCCTTCAAGCCGTGAATCGCTCAGTACGGCGGCTAGAATTGAATACAGGTCGATATGGACGGCTGTCAGAATGCTGGCCACGTCAATGCCACGAGGGCGGGCGCTGCTACCGGCGGCCGAATCGTTTGCACAAGCCTGTTCGACCAACGACAACGCGGCGTTAACCAAATCGAGATCGGTTTCGGAGAGATCTGGGAAAAGTGATTTGACGTTAGCGGCATCGGTGTTCATGCCGTTATTGTAAAGCAGGATTAGGCGGAATGGCGGGTTAATGCGGTAACCATGACGCGTGCCCCATTTCTGATGGTGGCCGATAATGCGAGCCGCATGGGCAATGGGGATCGGGGGATTTGTCCGCTATGTTGAAACGCAAAACGGCGTGGCCAGTTTATGATGACCACGCCGTTTTGCGTTCTTGGGAACGGTGTCTTACGATGAAGACTGGCCGGTTTCGACCGTGATTTTTAACTTCGAGCCGGGTTTGATTTCGGCGCGGTTTTTAGGCACGTTGTTCCATTTGCGTATATCGGTGACGTTGACTTTGAATTTTTTGGAAATTTTCGCCAAGGTATCGCCGGGTTTGACGGTATAGCTGATTTGTTTGAAGCTTGGCGCGGTGGACGCCACCTGAATGTTGCCGCCGGTTTTCTTGATAGTCAGTTTTTGGCCGGGTTTCAAGGCGGCTTTTTTGGATAGTTTGTTCCAGCTCAGGATGTCGTCTTTGTCCACTGATAGACGTTGAGAGACGCTCCAAAGGGTATCGCCTTTCTTGACGGTATAAGTCTGCTTGCTGACCTGCGGTGGCGGCGGTGTTTGTGGTTCGGAAGAGGCGACTGCCGACTCGGACTGCCCCTTGGACGATTTATACGACATCGGGATCAGCAGGGTTTTACCTTGGGCAACCTCATCACTATCCAGATGATTGACTTCCTGAATTTGCTCGACACTGGTGTGATGTGTTTGAGCAATACTTTGCAGCGTTTCTCTCTTGCCGACGGCATGGTGCTCCCATTGGATTCTTTCATGCGGGGCCAATTCGGCTAGTTTTTCCTTAAAGCCATCGGCCTTTTCAACCGGAATCAGCAGACGGTGCGGACCGTCCGGGGCCGTGCTTAAACGGTTGAATCCGGGATTCAATTTAATGAAATCGTCCAGCGGAGTTTGCGCCATCTCCGCGGCTTTGCTCAAGTCGATTTGGGATTGAACGTCAACCAGTTCGAAATAGGGTGCGTTGGCAATCCGATGTAAATTGACATTGTATTTTTCCGGATTGGCGAAAATTTTGGCAACTGCCAATAGTCTGGGGACGTAAGCCGCGGTTTCGCTGTTTAAGTCCAGCGACCAGTAGTCGGTGGCTTGGCCTTGGCCGAGGTTTTTATCTATCGCATGCCGGATATTGCCCTTGCCGGCATTGTATGACGCCAGCGCCAACAGCCAGTCGTTATTGAATTCTTCACTGAGTTGTTTCAGAAAGGTCGTGGCGGCCCGGGTCGATTCCACGACGTCACGGCGGCCGTCATACCAACTGTTTTGTTCCAGCCCGTAGAGGCGGCCGGTTGGCGGAATGAACTGCCAAAGTCCGGAAGCCTGGGCCGGTGATTCGGCATCCGGTCTGAAGGCGCTTTCGACCACGGGCAGCAATGCCATCTCGCCGGGAATGTTTTTGGCTTCGATTTCGTTGAGAATGAAGTATAAATAAGGCTCGGCGCGTTGCTGAACCCGGCTCAAATACTCGGGATTTTTTAGATAAAAACTGATCTCGCGATCAATTCGAGCATTATCGATTTCGGGTAGTGCATAGAGCGACAGCATCCGATCCCAAATGGTGGCGTTATCTTTTAATTCGCCCGATTTTTTGTTGGAAAGATGGCTGTTGTGATTACGGGTGAAAACCGAGAATTTACTGGTTGAGCCTTGTGTTAGCGGGTCTTTATGAGCCGTTTGGCTACATCCAGTTACCAGCAAAACAGGCAGCAGATAGGACAGATGTCGGGCCGATTTTTTTGAAATTGAGCGGGGCATTGTCTTTACTCGTAAAATAAAAGAATCAGATGCTACCATGGCTTACGCCTGAAAGCCAAAAAACCTACCCATTTGGGCAGTATCCAATGAAAAGAGAATTTCTGTTTACCCTATATCAAACGCCGCGCGGCAAACTGTTGCAGACCATGGAAGCACAGTATCTAAAGCGCTGCATCACCGTTAGCTGCAAGCAAAAACAGCTGCAAGTCGGCGGGCTGGGCTGGGAGGGCGAATTCGTCGATTGTTCCTTGTATCGAAATTATCTGATTCTCGATGGCAAGGGCATGGGCGCCGGGGAGGCTCTGAAGGTGAACGCCAAAGCCTACAGTTTGCCTGTCCAGACCGAATCGATGGATTTGGTGATTATTCCGCATCTGTTGGAATTTGATGCGCATCGTTTTCGGACGATGCGGGAAGTGCATCGGGTTTTAAAGCCTGGCGGCGAGTTGGTCGTGTTGAATTTCAATCCGATCAGTCTCTATGTGCGATTTCAGTTTTTATGGGATAAAAAACTGGGGGAATCCTGGCGAGCGCATTTTATGTCGCGAGCCAGGGTTTTGGATTGGCTCAAATTATTAAATTTTGAGTTATTGAACACGGCCGAATTTGGACTGGATACCTTCATCATTACTCATGGGGGGTTCGCATCGGCGGCAAGCGCTTTTTTCTCGATGGCTTATGGTTTAAAAGCGGTAAAAAGGCAATATTCGTTGATTCCACTGACCCCGGTTACCCAAGGTAAAACCAAGTTGGTGACCGCCAATATGGGCTTGGAGTCGAATTTACTCAAGACAGAAAGACAACATGACTGAAATTGTGACGATTTATACCGATGGCGCTTGTAAGGGCAATCCGGGACCGGGTGGCTGGGGGGTCTGCATGGCTTACAAGGGGCAGGAAAAAGAGATGTGCGGTGGCGAACCGCAAACCACGAATAACCGAATGGAATTGATGGCGGCGATACAAGCGTTGGAAACTTTGAATCGGCCGTGCGCGGTTAAATTACACACCGACTCAAAATATGTGTTGCAAGGTATCACCGAATGGATGAGTAACTGGAAGAAACGCGGATGGAAAACGGCCGCGAATAAACCGGTCAAGAATGAAGATTTATGGCGTCGATTGGATCAGTCCATTCAGCAACATACGATCGAATGGATTTGGGTAAAAGGCCATGCCGGTCATGATGGCAATGAACGGGCCGACAGCTTGGCTAATCTGGGCATAAGCCGATCAGGTTCACAATGAAACAAGTTGGGGGATAGTTTTATGTTGGGAGTTATTGCGGCAACAGTGGTTGGGGTTTGGTTTTACAGCACGGCATCGCGTTCAGGACGTCCGCCGGTTTCATGGGGAGTATCGGGCGTGGTGGTGTATTTTTTGGCGGCGCTGTTGTGGAGTCTGATTGTGACACCGGGTGTCAAGGACGCCGCCATTCATAACCAGAGCGGTTTGCTGATTTTTATCGTTCGCTACGCTTATATCGCAGTCGGTTTGATGGCGGCGGCCGGGGTGAATTTGTGGCTGAATAAGTCCGCTGATTGATTCGATGCGGACGAATTGGTCGGTCTATATCATTTTATGCAGTGATGGCAGCTTGTATACCGGTATCAGCACCGACGTTGAAAGGCGGTTTCGTCAGCATCAGACCGGGAAGGGCGCAAAATTTTTCAGAGGCCGAAGACCACTGGCAATTGCTTATCGCGAGACTGGCTTCACGCGCGCCAGCGCCAGTCAGCGGGAAAGTACGATTAAAAAGCTCTCTCGGATGAAAAAGCAGGCTTTGATTGCGGAGGCCGAGGTCAGCCAGAAATAGATGAGGCTATCATTCGGTTGCCGATAGCACAGAACCACTGCTCGTTGCGGGGCTGGCCCGAAAAGTTAAAAGACTAGCAACTGCCATATTTCTTCGGAACGAGTTCCAGGGTTGCCGATAAGCAATCTTTGGAGGTTTCGGTTGTAGGTAAATAGCGATGGGAAAGTAAATTCCCTTTGCATGAAAATGATATTGATTCTCATTGATGTCAAATGTATCATGTGACCCATGTTTACATGTTTTTACATTTTGCAATGACTTAACGGGGATTGATATGTTCGAATCTAAACGACTTGTCGGGGCTATGTCGCTGATATGGCTTTCCACGACAGCGGCGCAGGCCGCCGAAAAGAATGCCGAGGCCGAGGCATTGGATTTGGTCAGCGTGGTTGGTGATGCGGAAGATGTCAAGGATCTGCCGGCATCGGCTACTTATATTGGTACCGAGGAAATTCGCGACCAAAGCTATAGCGACATCAATCGGATTCTACGCAAGGCGCCAGGCGTGAATATTCGCGAGGAAGACGGTTTCGGCTTATTCCCGAATATTAGCTTCCGCGGTGTCGATACTACCCGTAGCGCAAAAATCACCGTGATGGAAGACGGTGTGATGATCGCGCCGGCGCCTTATTCCGCGCCCGCGGCCTATTTCAATCCGGCCGGCGGCAGAATGAGCGGCGTCGAAGTCTTGAAAGGCGGCAGCCAGATCAAATACGGCCCGCACATCACCGGCGGGGTGATGAATTATCAGTCCACGCCTATTCCCTATGAAGGTAAAGCCTATTTAAAAACCATATACGGCAGTTACGGCGAGTTTCGGGCTCACGGTTTTGTCGGCGATACCTTGGATACCGCGCATGGCAAGGTGGGGTATCTGGTCGAGGGTTATTATCGTGGCTCCGACGGTTTCAAAACCATCGACACCACGCCGGATTTTCGCAATGGCGACGAGACGGGGTTCCAGCAAACCGAACCCATGCTGCGCCTGTCCTGGGAGCCCGATACGGCGATGTATCAGAAACTGGAAGTCAAATTCGGCTATTCCAGCATGGACGCTGACGAGACTTATTTGGGCTTGAGTGAGCAGGATTTCCAGAATGATCCTTACCGTCGTTATGCGGCGACGCGGTTCGACAATATCGAAAGCCAACAAATCGGCGGTTTTGCCCGCTATTTCGTGTCTCCGACCGATAATCTGGACATCGTTACCACGGCTTATTACAGGGAATTCGATCGGAATTGGGCCAAGTTGGATGGTAACCAGTGGGCACAGGCATTGGCGGGCGGCAGTGTCACCAACCTTAACAATCTGGCCTGCCTCAAGGGAACGCGCGCTTGTAATTTCACGGTACGGGATAATAATCGTAGTTATTATGCCGCCGGAGTGGAAAACGTTGCGACGTATCGCTTCGATCTGGGGGAAACGCATCACGAATTAAATGGGGGCTTCCGTTATCACGAGGATAAGGAGGTTCGTTTTCAGCATGACACCCGATATACACAATCAGCCACTGGAACCATTACCAATAGCGTAGTGGGCGCGCCAGGCAGCCAGGATGACCGCTCAGGGCTTACCAATGCATATGCTTTTCATTTGAAGGATAGAATCGAGTTGGGAAATTGGGGCTTTACCCCCGGTATCCGCTATGAGCATTTGAATCAAGAATATGTCAATAATCTTAGTCCCAACACCAACGGCAGAAGTTCGCTTGATCTGTATGCGGGTGGCGGTAGTTTGGATTACACCTTCAACGACGATTTGATGGTGTTTGCCAGTGCCCATCGCGGATTTTCGCCGCCCAGCCCGCAAAATGCCGTGGTCGATAAGTTGCATGAAGAATCCAGCAATGCCTATGAATTAGGCAGTCGCTATACGCACGGTGCTTTCAGTGCCGAAGTGACCGGTTTTTACACCCAGTTTGAAAATCTGTTGGTGGTCAGCAGCATCGGCGGTACCGGAACCGGGGCGAGTGAAAACTTCGGCATGGTCGATACTAGAGGTGTCGAGTTGGCGATGAACTTCGATGCCGGCGAAGCCATGGGTTGGGGCTTCCGTAATCCGTACTTCCTATCCTTTACCTATACCGATACCGAACAACTGAACGATGCCGCGTCCACCGATGCCGAATCGATATTCAGCTACGGCAAGAAAGGCAACAAAGTGCCTTATATTCCTGAGTATGCGCTGAGTTTCGGCAGTGGGCTGCACTTCCAGAAATGGGGGGTCGAAGTGGCGGCTAATTATGTCGGCGAGACCTTTACCAGCGCCAACAATACCGATCAGCAACTCAATGGTGTAGGCGCGCCGGATTCCCGTTTCGGCAAAACCGATGAATACGTGATCATGGACGTGTCCGCCTATTATAAGGTTGCCAAAGGCGTCAAGGTGCTCGGCGGCGTACAAAATGCGTCCAACGAACAGTACATCGTTTCACGTCAACCCTACGGTCCACGTCCCGGCATGCCCTTATTCGCCTACGGCGGTTTTGAACTGGACTTCGATATTTAGGATTTGCCTGCTATTTGACGCGAAGCGGGCAGAGAAATCTCCGCCCGCTTCGCACACCGCGGTTGGTTTTGCCCGATAAAAAACCTGAACTTCATAAGCCTGGTTTTTGCGCTTTTCAGTTTCACCCTGTACCATGCCTGATCAATTTATATTGATTGGGGGTGTGTCATGAACAAACATTTGCAACTGGTCAGAGCATTTCACGAGCAATTCGGGATCGAGCAACCCGATTACCCGGAAACCACTCATTTGTCCGACATGGATATTGTCATGCGCCAGGCCTTGTTGATGGATTGCGGCAGCGAGACTTTCAAAGCCATTACCGCCGGCGACTTGGCCAAGATATTGGCCGGACTGGTGGATCTGGCTTATAACGCCTTGGCGGCCATTGCCTGTCGCGGCGATGATGTGATCGCGACATCGGTACGTTGGCGCCAGGACGGATCGGTGTTGTCGGTGATGCGGGTGCTGGCGGATAAGATCAATAGCTGCTCATCCGGCGAGAGCATTCATTATTCGGCGCTTTACAATATCTGCGAGCAATTATCTCGCGGCTTTATCAATGCCGATTTCGACAAAGCTTTTAATATCGTGCATGCCAATTTGATCAAGAGTCACGCTCCAGCCGGCGGCACCAGCCACGATTACGGTCAGCGCATAGCCAAGGAAACCTTGCCGCAAGCGCCGGATTTGAGCGACGCCCTGTACGAATAAGTATGACGCAACAACGCTATAAACTCGGCTTCATCGGCATCGGCCTGATGGGCAAGCCCATGGTCTTGCGCCTGCTGGCGGCGGGATTCGAGGTCAATGTCTGGAATCGCAGTGCCGGTAAACTGGCGGCGCTCGAACAGGGCGGCGCGCGGGTATGCGAGAACATCGCCGAACTGATGATGCGTTCGGATGTGATTTTGTTGTGCCTGGCCGACACGGCCGTGGTCGAAACCCTAGTCGAACAACAGATATTACCTTGCGCTGAATCCGGCAAACTAGTGATCGATTTATCCAGTATTGATCCGGAAACCAGCCGGCAACTGGCGGTCCGACTCAAACAATCGGGCATGCACTGGGTCGATGCGCCGGTGTCGGGCGGTACGGCCGGTGCCGAACAAGGCACATTGGCCATCATGGCCGGCGGCGATGCCGAAGATATAGCCGTGGCCCGCCAAGTATTGAAACCTTTATATAGTCGCTTGACCCACATGGGCCCGGTCGGCAGCGGGCAGACCACAAAAATCTGTAATCAAATGATCGTCGGTTGTAATGTGTTGGTGATCGCGGAAATGATGGCGCTTGCTCAACAAGCTGGCGTCGATAGCGCAAAAATTCCGGAAGCCTTGGCTGGCGGTTTTGCCGATTCCAAACCGTTGCAAATCATCGGCCCGGAAATGGCGGCGGATCAATTCGAGCCGGTGAAATGGCGAGTCAAAACCCTGTTAAAGGATTTGAACATGGCCGTCGAATTGGCGGCCGAGCAGGGCAATGCGATACCGATGTCCGGTTTGGCGGCCCAAATGATGCAATTGCATGGTGGCCGGGGATTTTTGGAGCAAGATCCATCGACCTTGATCAAGCTTTACCGGAAAGTCTGATGCTGCGTTTCACCGCCAATCTGAGTCTGCTGTTCACCGAATTGCCGTTGCTTGAACGTTTCCGGGCCGCGAAGGAATGCGGATTCGATGCGGTGGAAATTCAGTTTCCCTACGACTTGCCGGCCGAACACATCCGGGCCGCGTTGGATGAATATAATCTCAAACTAGTGCTGTTCAATGTCGATGCCGACAACCTGCTGCGGGGCGGCGAAGGCTTGGCGGCCGTGCCTGAGAAACGGGTGCAATTCGAGGCGGCGGTAGAGCAAACGCTAGCCTATGCCAGGCTGTTAAAGCCTGAGGCGATCAACGTCTTGCCCGGTTGTTGCCTGAATCCGCAACGTCTGGATGAGTATCTGCAAGCTTTTAAAACCAATTTGCGCCTTGCCGCGGATACGTTTGCCGGAGTCGGCGTGACGACCGTGTTCGAAGCGGTGAACAGCCACGATATGCCGGGTTTTATCGTCGACGGCAGCCCGAAGATGCTGTCGTTACTGGCTGAAATCAATCATCCCAATCTGCGCCTGCAATACGATGTTTACCACATGAGCCGGATGGGGGAAGATTGCGCGGCATTTTTAGCCCGGCATGCCGATAAAGTCGGCCACATCCAATTTGCCGATTGTCCCGGCCGCGGCCAACCAGGAACCGGCGATGTCGATTTCGAGCAATTGTTCGATTTGATAGCCGATTCGCCCTACCAAGGTTGGGTGGGGGCGGAATACAAACCACTAGGCAATACTTCGGAAAGTCTGGACTGGCTGAAAACCGGTCGGGCGAAACTCTCAGTCGCGCTATAATCCGCGCGCGTTAAACCACGGGCCGTTATCATGTCTAAATTCAATCTCACCATTCATCATGCCAGCCTGATCGTGTCGGATACCGAGCAATCCTTGCGGTTTTATCGGGATATATTGGGCATGCAACCCACCGAGCGCCCCCCCCTACCTTTTCCGGGTGCCTGGCTGCAAATCGGAGAACAGCAGATTCATTTACTGGAACTGGATAATCCCGATCCAACGACCGGCCGCCCCGCACATGGCGGACGCGATCGGCATGTGGCTTTGCATTGCAGTTCGGTCGACGCCTTGCGCGCAGACCTGGACAAGGCCGGCATGGTTTATACGATGAGTATTTCCGGACGCAAGGCTTTGTTTTGCCGGGACAGGGACGGCAACGCGCTAGAATTTATCGAACGGCCGGCCTGATAGACATGTCTAAAATATTGCTCCACGGAGCTTTGATGGCTTTCTGCTTGGCAATGCTAATGTTTGTCGCCGGTTTCGCCGCTTGGCAACTCGGCCTAGTCTGGTTGGCGAGCGTGCTCTATCCGCTGGCTACCAAAATCATCCTGCTGGCTTTTGGAGTATTGTTCCTGTTGGGCGTCGGTCTATTAATACGGGTTTGTTGCCGGAATATAGTGCTTTATTTCCGCCGCGAAGCCATGGCCATGCGCAGAGTGATCATGTTGCAAGTACGCCAGCGGGATGCCAAACAACGGCTGATGCTGGAAAAGCGCCAGATATATTACTTAAACCAATTAAAACGTCAGCGTCTGTTGGCGGCCAATAATAAGCAGCATAGCCGCGAATTGTTCAATGCCATCAGTGTCGAATTGAAAGGGCATGATGGCCTACCCGGCGGCGAGAAATCGCTGCATAAGAGTTTGAAACAGCATCACAGCCAAGCCAATCCCGAAGCGATGCTGGCATTGCGCGATCAGGTCTTATGTCGATACTAGGCCAGTGGTTTAACCAAGCTTGGGAGCTTTGGCGCGACAAGCGGGATGAAGCTTTGCATTGGCGCTTGAACCGGCAGGACGATGTGGCTAACTTGCAGCGTTCCAAGGCGCTGTCCGAAATGGCGTTGTTGGCGCAACTGAAGAAGCAGGAGCAACAGTTGGCGCATGAGTTGGCCGTTGCCGAGGCCAGAAACAGTAACGAACTGGCGATGATAAAAGTGCAGTGCAAACAGGATTTAAAAGACTATCAGCAATATTTGCAGTCGCTGGACAAACTCAAGCAATCATTACGGGCCAGTTATGTGCATTTGCCGGAAGCGGTAGCCTTCACTATTCACCATCATGCCAAGCTATTGCTTAACCGGATGTGGGACGAGCAGGATGCCCAGGAAAAACTGAAGATTGAAATGCAGCTGATTCAATTCATGACGGCCGTGCATGAGGATAGCTTGCTATCATTAGAGAATGACGGTCGCGAGAGTCTGCCGCAAAAGACTTTGGCGTTTATCGATGGCGACGCTTGATATTGTCGTTCGCTTTGACCCGGCTCGCGCTCCGCGAACCCTATATTAAAGAATCGCCTAAATCGGTTGAAAATAGTTTTCGATGGCTTTGATCAGCTTTTTATCCAACGCGAACATCACCACATGATCGCCTTCGGCGAATACCGTGTCGTGATGCACCGGAATCACCTCCTTCTCCCGAATCAGCGCGCCTAGAATAACCCCGTCGGGCAGATTGATCTGATCGACCCGTAAGCCGACCACCGATGCGGCAGTCAAACTGCGGTGGGCAATCGCTTCAATCGCTTCGGCGCTACCGCCGCATACCGAACTGACGCCCACCACATCGCCTTTTCTGACATGTTTCAAGATGCCGCCCAAGGTTTCCAGTTTGGGTTGTATGGCCAGATCGATGTCGGTGCCGTCCAGTAATTTCAGATAGGAATTATTGTTGATCAAGCAAATAGCTTTTTTGGCGCCGAGTTTTTTGGCCAGTCCGGCCGAAATCAGATTGATGCCGTCGTTATTGGTAATGGCGCAGAACAGATCGATATCTTCGATCATTTCTTCCTGCAACAGGGATTCGTCGGTACAGTCGCCATGCAAGATCAGCGTATTGCGCAGATCGTTGGAAATTTCCTTGGCCCGATTGATGTCTTGCTCGATGACCTTGACCTGATAATTGTTCTCCAAGGCCATGGCCAGGCGTTTGCCGACATGGCCGCCGCCGGCCAGCATGATGGATTTGATCGGCGATTCCAGCTTGTGCAAATCCACCAGGGTTTTACGCACCTTGTCGCGCGGGCAGACAAAAAACACTTCGTCGCCGGTGGCGATCAACGCTTCGCCATTGACCGCGATGGCTTTGCCGTCGCGGAATATCGCCGCTACCCGGATCATGCTGTCGGCCAGTTTTTCCTTGACGGCCTGGATGCGTTTACCGGTCAAGAAGCCGGACGGCACCACCCGAATCGAAAACAGCCGCACCAGACCATTGGCAAAATCGGAAACATGCAATGCGCCGGGATATTTGATCAAATTGCGGATGGAATCGGTGACGACTTGTTCGGGGCTGATGACGATGTCGATGCCGCCGGGCTGAAACAGTTCCGGGTGGTTCAGAAAGTCGATGGCCCGAACCCTGGCGATGGTTTTGGGTTTATCGTACAAAGTATTGATGACCTGACAGGCCAGCATGTTGGTTTCGTCTCTATCGGTGACGGCGATGACCATGTCGGCGCTGCCGACCCCTGCCTGCTCCAGTACGCTGGGGTGGGCCGCGTTACCTTCGATGGTGGCGATGTCCAGTCGGCCTTTCAACGCGGACAACAGATGCGGCTTTTGATCGATCACCACAATGTCGTTTTCTTCACTGGCTAGCGCGCCGGCAACCGAAGAGCCGGTGACGCCGGCGCCAAGAATGACAATTTTCATGGAAACTCAGGAAGATTAGGGTTGATTTTTGACTGTTCGCATCAGCGGCTCAAGCAGGTCGCATCGGCAATTGCGGAAATTATACGCGGATGATTAAGGCTGTCCATGTTAAAGCATGATAAAGCGGCAGGTCGGCAATAGGTTAAGTTTCCTAACGGGCCAAAATGGCACGATGGGCGTTGAAAGCATCAACAGCCAACACCTGCGGTTCAGCACAACCAGTCATCGGTTCAAGCCAACCATTAATCCGGGCAATCGGGCTGGTACGGCGGCATAGGCTTTGTAACCCACTTATTTTTATGATGATTTTTGTTTGGCCTGATCCTTGCTGAATCTCATCTGCCTTCGGCGTGGATGATTGCCGTCATGTTGGCTTGTGGCGCAAATGTTTTCGTGGCCATGAATATATAACGACAAGGGCCGCGGCTAGCGGTATGCTCGAACTTAACAGGTGTTCATAAGATGAGACAGCTCTCGGCTGAGTGTATTGTCGCCGACCGGATTTTAGAAGGTGAGAAACGATGATGGTTTTAATGCTGGCCTATGCCGCCGTGTTATTCAGCTTTGCTTCCGGTTTGCTTGCGCTGTTGACGAATCGGCGTCCGCTACTGCTGGCGCTGGATCGGCGTTATTTAGCCCGATATTCCGATGGCTCTCGCCGCCGGTTGGTTTTGGACTATTCTCTCGACGAAAATCGTTACCCGTTACTGTTGCGGAAGGCGGTGTTCGTACTGCTGGGGCTGTCCGGACTGTTTGCCGTGTTGGCCGGCCTGGCGGTGTTGATTAGCCAACAGGTTTTCAGCGGCCAAATTCCGTTGGGCTTACCTTGGTTGCCCTGGCATGTGCGCTTTGACGGCTTGTCGGGATTTTTCTTCCTGATCGTCGGCATCGGCGTCGGCGCTGTCAGCCTGTACGGTCCGGCCTATGTGGCCGATTACCAGGAAAGCCAACACCCTTTCGCCGTGCTGGGTTTGTTTACCGGCTTGTTCGTGGCCGGCATGTTGTTGGTGCTATTGGCGGACGACGCGTTCTTTTTCATGATTGCCTGGGAATTGATGTCGGTTGCCAGTTATTTTCTGGTGGCGTTTCAGCACGAATATTCCACCAACCGCCGCGCCGCGTTTATTTACTTGTTGATGGCCGAAGTCGGGGCCTTGGCCATTATTTTGGCTTTTGGAGTATTGGCGGGTTTTACCGATGGATTTACTTTCGACGCCTTGCGCCAAGCCGCGCTGTCTCCAACCTGGGCCAATATCGCCTTCGTGCTGGCCTTGCTGGGATTCGGCATGAAGGCCGGCATCGTGCCGATTCATGTCTGGTTACCCGAAGCGCATCCCGTAGCTCCGTCGCACATCTCGGCCTTGATGAGCGGAGTGATGCTTAAGGTCGCGGTATATGGGCTGATCCGGTTTTGTTTCGATTTGCTAAGCCAGGTGCAATGGCAGTGGGGCGTGGTATTGCTGATATTGGGCACGGTTTCCGCGCTGGGCGGCATTTTGTACGCGATGATGCAATCCAATTTGAAGCGCTTGCTGGCGTATAGTTCGGTGGAAAATATCGGTATTATTTTCATGGTGCTGGGTTTGGCGATGATTTTCATGGCCAACGGCCATCCGCAACTGGCTGCGCTGGGTTTTCTGGCGGCGCTGTTTCATGCCTTCAATCACGCGCTGTTCAAAAACTTGTTGTTTCTGGGCGCGGGGATACTGCAGCATCAAATCCACGATTTGAATATCGACAGCATGGGCGGTTTGATCAAACGCATGCCGCATACCAGTTTTCTATTTTTGGTCGGCTGTATGAGTATTTCCTCGCTGCCTCTTTTCAATGGCTTTGTCTCTGAATGGTTGGCTTTCCAGACCGCGCTACAGGTCAGCGCGCTCGACAATGGCGTGTTGCGCAGTTTGATTCCGGTGTCGGCGGCGGCATTAGCGTTGACCGCCGCCTTGGCCGCCGCCTGTTTCGTCAATGTATTCGGCATGATGTTTCTGGGCCTACCGCGTTCGCGCAATAGCGAAAAAGCCCACGAAGTCGATGACAAATCGATGCTGTACGGCCCGGCGCTGTTGGCGGGCTTATGTTTCTTGTTCGGAATATTCCCCTCGGGCGTGATTAATCTAATCAATGGCGTTGCCGGGCAATTGCTGGGCCACTCTCTGCCCAGCGACAGCGCGGCGAGTTGGTTATGGTTGGCACCGGTTGCCGCCAATAAGGTTTCGTATTCGCCGCTCCTGGTATTGGTGGGGGTATTGATGGCTGGTGGCGTTAGTTTTCGCTATCTGCGCCGTAATCCGGAAACCAAAACCATGCGCCGCGCGGCGGCCTGGGATTGCGGTTTCGGCGGCTTAACTCCGCGCATGCAATACAGCGGTAGCGCTTTTACCATGCCGTTCCGGCGGATTTTCGCCAAAGTCTGGCTGCTGGACGAACAAATCGACAAGGATATGAAAGGCGCATTGGATATGGAGGTCGCGGCGGTTCATTATCGCTTGCAGATTCAGGATCATTGTTGGCCAAGGCTGTATCAGCCGATCGCGCATGGGGTCAACCAACTGGCCAAACAGGTTGGCCGGATTCAAACCGGAAATATCCGGGTTTATCTGGGCTATTCGTTTGTCACATTAATCCTGATGCTATGGGTGATCAGCTGATGAACTGGTTAATTGCCGTTTTACAAACCGCGTTGTTTGTCGGACTGGCTCCGTTATTGGCCGGCTGGCTGAAATGGTGTAAATGCCACCTGCAGAACCGCAAAGCGCCATCGCTGCTGCAACCTTATCGGGACTTGCTGAAATTAACCCGCAAGCAGCCGGTAGTGGCGGAACATGCCTCGTGGATATTTACCCGTGCGCCCTACATCATTTCTTCGGCCATGGTGCTGGCGGCCTCGGTAGTACCCTTGATTGCGGTGGATTTGCCGACCTCGGCCAGCGCCGATGTGATCGTGTTGGTGGGGTTCTTTGCTTTTGCCCGGTTCTTTTTAGCGCTGGCCGGCTTGGACATAGGCACCGCATTCGGCGGCATGGGCTCGTCGCGGGAAATGACTATTTCCTCGTTGGCCGAACCGGCCATGTTGATGGCGGTTTTTACCCTGACCATGACCGCCTCGACCACCAACCTGTCGTTTGCGATCGAACACGTGTTGAACGAAGGCTTGGTGCTGCGGCCTTCGTTCGTATTTGCCTTGTTTGCGCTGATCCTGGTGGCAATCGCGGAAACCGGCCGGATTCCTGTCGATAATCCGGCCACTCATTTGGAGCTGACCATGATTCATGAGGCGATGATTCTGGAATACAGCGGCCGCCATCTGGCTTTGATCGAATGGGCCAGCCAGCTGAAGTTAATGCTGTATGGGGTTTTGATCGCCAATATCTTTTTTCCTTGGGGCATCGCCCAAGACTTTAGCCTGCCGGCATTAGGCTACGGCTTGCTGGCCATCTCCGCAAAACTGGCGGTGTTGGCCGTGATACTGGCCATTTCGGAAACCTTGCTGGCGAAAATGCGCTTGTTCAGAGTACAGGAATATCTCAGTTTTGCTTATTTGCTGGGGTTGCTGGGCATGTTGAGCCACATCATTCTGGAGGCCTCGCGCTGATGAATATCGAACAACAAGATTTTTATACGCAGGCCATCCTGTCGATGGCGGCCTTGGTCGGGCTGGCTTCTTTTTTGATGCTGGGACAGGGGCGCTTGTTAAGGCTGATATTTGTGTTTGCGGTGCAAGGCCTGCTGTTGACCTTGACCACGGCACTGGCGGCTTACAGCCTGAATAACCATCATCTGTATATTTCAGCCGGATTGACCCTGGTGCTGAAAGTAATATTCATTCCATGGATGTTAAGAAAGCAGGTCCTGGCGATGAACATGCACCGTGACGTGGAGGCGTTAAAAAACAATACGGCGGTGATGATGGGCGGAGCCAGTCTGATGGTGTTCAGCTATTACGTGCTGCATCCGATCGTGCAAACCTCGTCGACCGTGATGGTCAATGCCTTGGCCGTTAGCCTGTCCGTGGTATTGCTGGGCATGCTGTTGATGATTTCGCACCGGCAGGCGGTGGCGCATGTGGTCGGATTTATGTCGATAGAAAACGGTTTGTTTTTCGCCGCCATCGTCGCTACCAATGGCATGCCGATGGTGGTTGAATTGGGTGTCGCCTTTGACGTACTGGTGGCGGCGGTATTGTTCGGTATCTTTTTTCTGCATATCCGCACCAGCATCGATTCACTGGACGTCGACCGTTTAAACCGTCTACATGAGATAGATCAATGATCGCCGCCTATGTATTACTGCTGATTCCGTTGCTCGGCATCGTTTTTTTCGCGCTGACCGGCCATCGCGACGATACCGGCAAGCTCAATACCGGCTTTAATGCCATCAGCTTCCTGGCATCGATTTGGCTGGCGGCCATGGTATTAAACGGCGGCAGCCTGTACTCCGCCGGGCAGGCCTTATTGGTCGATTCGTTCAATGTCTACCTGATTGTGCTGACCGCCTTCGTGGGCTTGACCACCTCGATTTTTTCCGGCCCGTACATGGCGCACGAAAAGGAATTGGGCAAACTGACCGACAGGCGCTTGAAGCTGTATTACTCGATGTATCAGGGTTTCATGTTGGCGATGTATCTGGTGCTGACCACCAACAACATGGGGGTGATGTGGGTGGCGATGGAAGGCGCGACGCTGGCAACCGTGTTGTTGGTCAGTTTGTACCGTACGCCGGAGGCTATCGAGGCCGCCTGGAAATATTTCATCCTGTGCGGGGTCGGTATCGCTCAGGCTTTGTTCGGCACCATCTTGTTGTATTACGCCGCCGTGCAAATCGGCGACGGCCAAAATGCCTTGCTATGGTCGGTGCTGTATCAAAACGCGGATAAGTTGAATCCGGAAATTCTGAAAATCGCTTTCGTGTTTTTGCTGGTCGGTTACGGTACCAAGATTGGCCTGGTGCCCTTGCATAACTGGTTGCCGGATGCACATTCCGAGGGGCCGACGCCGATGTCGGCGGTATTGTCCGGTTTGTTGTTGAACGACGCATTGTATGCGGTGGTGCGTAACAAAATGCTGGTCGATGGCGCCACGCACGATAATATGGCCGGACTGCTGATGATGGGCTTTGGTTTATTGTCGTTTTTGGTGGCGGCCTTGTTTTTACACCGGCAAAAAGACATCAAACGCCTGTTCAGTTATTCGTCGATCGAGCACATGGGCGTGATGACCTTTGCCTTCGGCATGGGCGGACCTTTAGCGACCTTTGCCGCCTTGTTGCACATGACGGTGCATTCGCTGACCAAATCCGCCATCTTTGTCACCGTCGGCCACGCCGCGCAACTGGCCGGCAGCCAGAGCATGGAGCGGATTCGCGGTTTGATCAAAACCCAGCCCACGATCGGTTGGGGTTTGCTGATAGGTACCGTTGCCATTGCCGGTTTCCCGCCGTTCGGAGTGTTCACCAGTGAATTTCTGGTGTTGCTGGCGACCATGCATCTGTATCCGTGGCTGGCTCCCTTCCTGTTATTGGGCATCGGCATCGCCTTCGCCGGTTTATTCAGACACATCCAACCAATGGTTTACGGCGAACGGCCCGAAGGCCAGTTGCCGATTCAAGCTAACTTATGGCCGGTGATGATACATCTGGTCCTGGTGTTATGGCTGGGCTTGGCGATTCCGGGTTTTCTGGCCGACTGGTTTTCGCGCGCGACCTTATTGATCTCCGGGAGTACGCCGTTATGACGGCTTTGAATTGGACCGAAACTTTTAAACAACAACTGATGGCGTCCGGCATCGCCGTTCAGGTCAATGGCGGCGCGCGCACGAGCAATATCTTGTCATGGCAAGTAGCCGCTGAACACTGGCAACAGTTGGCGGAACTGGCCATGGAACAAGGGCTGCGTTGGTCGGCCGGCTGGGCTGAGCAACTCGCGGAGCAGTTTTTTGTGAATGTCTTGTTGGAAAAACAGGGCATCTATTTGCTGGCGCGCACCACGATCGGCCATGCGAAACCCGAATTACCCAGCCAGGCTACTGTCTATCCGGCCGCTAACCGTAGCGAGCGCCACACCCAGGACATGTTTGGGATCAAATTTATCGGCCATCCCGATCATCGGTCCTGGACCCGGCACAAGGCCTGGGATAAGCATAGTTATCCGCTACGCAAGGATTTTCCGGTGCAAGGCTCGCCGGAAGCCATTACCCCACCGGATCTGGATTATCAATTTGTTAAATCGCATGGCGCCGGCACTTATGAAATTCCGGTCGGCCCGGTGCATGCAGGCATCATCGAGCCGGGCCATTTTAGGTTTCAGGCGGTCGGAGAAACCATCCTGAACCTGGAAGAACGCCTGGGTTATGTGCATAAAGGCATCGAGAAAATCGCCGAAGGCAGAACGCCCGAGTCGCTGGCGCGTTTGGCCGGGCGAGTATCCGGCGATACCACGGTTGGCCATGCCTGGGCGGCCTGCATGGCGATGGAGCAGGCGGCGGGCATCGATATTCCGCCGCGCGCGGCCCTGATACGCGGCGTGTTGGCCGAGCGCGAGCGGGTGGCCAATCATTTGGGCGACATCGGCGCTATCTGTAACGATGTGGCGTTCGTGTTCGCGCAGATGCAATTCAGCCGTCTGAGGGAAAACTGGCAACGGACCAATGCCCATATCTTCGGTCATCGCTTGCTGATGGACTGCGTGATAGCGGGTGGGGTCAGATCCGACCTGCCGGAAGCGGCTTGTCTATCGATCAAGCAGGAAATCATCCAGTTGCGGAAGGAATTGGCGGACATCATCACCGCGCTGGATCTGAATTCATCGCTGGAAGACCGGCTTTACACCGCCGGTTTTTTGTCCGAAGAAATTGCCGTTGGCTATGGCACCGTCGGTTATGTCGGCCGCGCCAGCGGTCAGAATTTCGACGTACGCCGCGATGCGGCCTATCCGCCGTATGACCGGGTCAAATTTAAAGTGGCATTGGAAACGCAGGGCGATATCGCCTCCCGATTTTGGATACGCTACAAGGAAATCATGGCGGCATTGAAACTGATCGAGCAGTTTATCGACTTGCTGGCACCCGGCGAGATTGTGAGTGCCTGGCAACAGCCTGCCGGCGGTAGCGAAGGACTGGGTATTGTCGAAGGCTGGCGCGGTGAAATCGTCAGTTATTTGCGTTTCGATGCGGACAATATAATAAGCCGTTTCTATCCGCGTGACCCCAGCATGCTGAACTGGCCCGCGCTGGAAAAGCTGGTGCTGAACAATATCGTGCCGGACTTTCCGGTCTGCAACAAATCCGTGAACGGCTCGTATTCGGCCAACGATTTATAGGCAACGATCATGCTGCGACTGTTTAAAAAAATCATCACCACCGGCATCGTGACCGAACCGGTTAAGTTACGCTCCCATCCAAACAGCGATAAAGACGCGGAGCTGGGACAGTTGGGCATGGAAATCAAGCGGCATATCGACCGCAAATTTGCCGGCAGCATCGCCATTCGCCAAGTCGATGCGGGTTCTTGTAACGGCTGCGAGCTGGAAATCCATGCGCTGAATAATCCTTATTACGACATCGAACGCTTCGGCATCCATTTCGTCGCATCGCCGCGCCACGCCGATGTATTGTTGGTGACCGGCCCTGTGTCGCGGCATATGCAAACCGCATTGCTCCGCACCTACGAGGCCACGCCGAATCCGAAATGGGTGATCGCGGCCGGCGACTGCGCCGCTTGCGGCGGCGAGTTCGGCGTGTCTTACGCCAGCTGCGGCTCTGTATCCAATGTGATCCCGGTGGACATGGTCATTCCAGGCTGTCCGCCGACGCCGTTGGCGTTGATCAAGGGATTGCTGGCTTTGATCGGCTAGTGATAGAGTCTTACCCATCGAACGATGCAGCTTAAGTCTGTGAGCCAGCCTGTGACGGATGAAACGAAACAGTATATGTCCGGCTTCAAGAAGAGATACACTTACTTCGGCTTTGCTCAGTACAAGTCTGCTCAGCCAGCGACTTGTTTGGCATCGGCAGTGGCTACAAACTTTCTCAAAAATCACCTTAGATAACATAAAGGTTTGAATCAGACCAAGGGGGACTCATGAAATGGACTGGTATTTTTCTATTGGGTTACGTTATCTTGATTGGCGGCCTTGTGGCCGCGCTCTGGAAATTGGGCGTACTGGCCAGCATCGGGATAGAATGGACCCTGATCGGTGTCGTTATCGCAATTGGTATTGGCATCATGCTCGCAGTCTCCAATAGCGGCAGCAAAGAAAATATCGAGATCGATCGGAATTGATCGATTCAGGTCTACTTGTCCGCTAACTCGAGGTATCCTTGATGTTCGGAAAAGTTAAACGGGCTATCGCACTGAATAGTTACGGAGTTCGGTAATTCGGTCTCCGCAAAAGATCGATAGTGTTAAAGCAGAGGGCTTGAATGAAAATGGTCTAGCCATCATTATCAGCGAATGATAATCAGCGCTGTTGTCACGGAGAGCAGCGAGTTTTCAAGCTCGGTGTCTCCGTGGTGGAATATCGTGAAGTGATTTCTAAGCTTAACCGTCGTAGCGGGCGAAAATTTAACCCGGCATTGGCCGGCTAGCCAGTAAACTTTTCTGCAAGGCATTATTGTCGACCCATAAATCACCGGATAATAGTCTGGCGATCTGGTCTTTCAGATCAGGGTCTCGGTGGGCCTCGAAGAATAGATTATGCACGATGTTGGATTGATAGAAGCGTTCCACAAACAGGCGCATGGTGTTAAAGCCCAGCAAATATTCTTCGTCATCCACGGCATGCAGCATCGGGTCTGCTTCGCGGCCTTCGATAAAACCCTGATGGATGCGATCGGCGACACGGGCTGCGCTGGTAAAGGCCAGAAATACGCCGGAGGAAAACACCGGGTCCAAAAAGCCGGCGGCATCGCCGCAGCAGGCGTAGCGCAAGCCATGGCGGTTCTGGTTGGTGTAGCTGAAATCGGCCTCGACCCGAATCGGCGCCGATTGCCGGGCGCCTGCCAGTAATCGATTCAGAATGGGCGAGGCCGCCAGATAACGCTGCAACAAGTCCTCCACTTCGCAGTCCTTGGGGCGTTCTTTCTGCACCACCAAGCCCACGCTCAAGCGCCGCCCGGACAACGGAATGATCCAGATCCAACCGATGTCCACCACCAGTACATAGATGCTGCCGGAGCGGAACAATTCGTCCGCCTCTTCGCCGGGCTGAATCTGCTCGAAGTGGGTATAGACGGCAAACTTGCCCAGGTTTTCGATCCGATCGATAGTCCTGTCCTTCCTGCCCATCAGCGCAGTGCGGCCGGTGGCGTCCACCAGATAACGGCAACGGTAGCGGCCTTTATCGGAGACGATTTCGACGCCGCCGCTTTGACAGGACACTTCGAGTACTTTCTCTTCCTGATGGGTCTCGACGCCGTGCTTGGCGGCGTTTTCGAATAACTTCTGATCGAATGGGCCACGTTCCAGTTGATAGGTCTTGCGATAGACGCTCAACGGAAAATACATGCGCTGGTCGGTGTTTTCGTCGATAAAGACGGCGCCGCTCTTGAACTGGTTGCCCTCGCTCCAATCGATGCCCAAGCGTTGCACCACCGGTTCGCTGAACGGCAGCATGGATTCGCCGATATGAAAGCGCGGATGCTTGTCGCGTTCCAATAGTAAAATCTTGTGGCCGTGTTGCGCCAGCAAGGTGGCCGCAGTCGACCCGGCCGGGCCGCCGCCAACCACCACGACATCGAAGTCGAAACCGTTTTGCATGTTGTGATCCATAATTCGTAGCCTGATCTTAATTATCCGGGTAACCGTCTTCGGCCGCGTTGTAAACGGCGCGGAACACCGTCCAATGCACGCCGCCTATACCCGCACCGGTGTAGGTGATAATGCCGACGCCCTTATAAAACTCATCGGTGCGCATCACGTCCGGGCCAAAATAAAACGGGATCCAGGCTTTTCCGGTTTGATAGGACTTAGTATCGGTCGGCTGGCCGAGGATTTCGTGGACTTGGCCCTGTGCCATGCCCAGTTTGATTTTTGCGAACGGGCTGTCGGCCGGAAAATTACCATCGATGCGTGAGTCGGCGGGTTTGCCGGCTTGCGCGGGTTGAGCCTCGGCTTGCGCCGGAGTTTTGTTGGTGGATGCGCAGCCCGCGCCCAGCATCAATGCTGCGAAGACTGCCAATGTTTTAGTGTGTTTCACGGCTATCCTTTTTAGATTGGTTGGAAAGTTGACAATAGTAGTTCAGTTGGCGCTGTTTTTCATCAGGAACTCGCGCGAATCGCATCTATAATGGCTATTGTCGTTCCGTGTCGAAAATTATGCGGGCCATTCTTCCCGCGTTGCGAGCTTTTGGGTTGTTTTCTGAATCAGCCGCATCGTGTACCATGTAAGCTATTGAAATTTGTGTACCAAGGCGTGTACCCACTAAACATGCGCTCATTAACAATGCCAAATTAAAACAACACCTTATGCGCATACTGAATATTTCCTTCAAAAACATCAACTCTCTGGAAGGCGAAGGACGGGTCTATTTCGATCAAGGCCCGATTGCCGAGAGCGGAGTGTTTGCGATTACGGGTCCCAATGGTTCGGGGAAATCCAGCATTCTGGACGTGATTACCCTAGGACTCTACGGCGAAACCTTCCGTTTTGATAAGCCGGCCGCTCATGTGATGACCAAGCAGACTCGCGAATGTTTTGCGCGAGTCGAATTCGCGCTGGGCGAGGACAAATTCCGCTCCAGTTGGGCCGTGACAATTGATGAAACCCAGCCACCGTTACCGAGTATGACGCTGAGCCGGATCAACGGGCAGGAAGAGCTTTTGGCCGAAACGCCTCATCAAGTCCGCAATCGGATTGCGGAATTGACCGGCATGGATTTTCATCGATTCAGCAAATCGATCGTGTTGCCGCAAGGCGACTTTGCCGCTTTCCTGAATGCGCTGGATAGCGAGCGCATGGATATTTTGGAGAAAATCAGCGGCAGCGATTTGTACGCCGATTATCGCCGGCAAACCGAAAGCCAGTTTACCCAGGCACAAACCCGGCTAACCCAGTTGCAACAGGATCTAAGCACCATTCCATTGTTGAGCGAGGAAACTCTGGAAGCCGCCAGTCACGATCTGCAGGATTTTAAGGAGCAAGTTGCCGAATTTAAACAACAGCAACGCCAATCCCAGCAGCAACTGGCAACATTGCGGAATATCGCCAGCCTCGAAATTAAACGGCAACAGCAGCAACGCCTGCAGCAGGAGTTGCTGAACAAGATTGACCATTATCAACAGGATTTACAGCGTATCGCGGACGGGCAAGAGGCACTGCGGTTTCGCTCTGAAGTAGTCTTGCTGGATAGCAAACAGGCGCAAGTCGATCAGCACCAAGCCACTCTGGACAGTTACCGTAAGGAATTGTCAATGCTGCAACAGCAACTGGGCGGTGATGCGGATCAATCGGCGTTGCCGGCTTCGGATAAGTCGCTTGCCGAGCAAAAACAGGCCATTGATGCCTTGAAGCTATCGGTCAGCGAATTAAAAATGGAATTACCTCGGCAGCGCGAACTGTCGCAGTCGATTCGGCGGCAGTTAAGCGACAATCAGTCCGCATTGGCGGAATTGGAGGTTTGGCTGCGGGCACATCAAAGTGATGCTAGTTTGGTTGAGGATTTCCCCGATGTCGTCCGTTTACGTAACCTCAGAAACGACAAGATCGATCTCGGTAAAAAGCAGAAATCTCAGGCCAACTGGATCAAGGGCACTTCAACCGCGTTGAATAAAAACAAATCGGCTTTGCAAACGACTAAAAACGACCTGGCCGATTTGACCGCTCAAATTGAAGCCGATCAGCAAACCTTGCTGGACATAGCGCAAGGCAAGAGTTTCGATGAACTGAAAGAGTTGCAGCAGGAGCAGCAGGCACGGGTCAACGACTTGCAGGAGTTGGTATCACTGGCTACTGTCACGGCAAAATTGACCAACAAGGGCTTTTTCAGCTGGTTGGGCTTTAAGAGACAGGCCGATATTCCGCCCGATGAAGCTGAATTACAGGCACGTTTCGATGAGCTTAAACTGGAAATGAGCCGGGAAGAAAACATCATCAAGGTATTGGAGCAGGCATTACGTAACGAGGCCTTGATCAAAAAAATGAGCGGCGATCGCGCCAAGTTGGTGGATGGCCAGCCTTGTTATTTATGCGGCTCGATTAGCCATCCGTATGTACTAAAGCCGCCGGTGTATACCGACGCCAGAAAGGCCTTGGTCGATCAGCGCGGCAAAATACAAGCCTTGAAATCGCGCATCGATAGCGCCGGCACGCAGTTGAAGGCCGCGCAAAAATACGGCTCGCAATTGTCGGCCAGACAGCAGCGCTTGCGGCAAATGCATTCGCAATGGACCACGCTGGCCAACCGGCTCAATATCATGCGAGACGGCATGGAAATCGGCAATTCGTCGCTGCAAAAGCAGTTGCTGGCGGAAGAAAGCGAAGAGCTGGCTAAAGTCGCCGATCTGGTCAAGCAACATGCGCAATTGCAGCGTAACATCGCCAAAATGACGGCGGATATAGCCGGCAAACAAGCTCAGCTGGAAAAGCTGACTAAGTCGGTCCTGGAATTGGAAACCAGCTGGAACAATCGGCCGCCGGAATACGACCAAATCGAGCAGCAGTACACGAGCTGTGTCGCCGAGGAAAAAGCCTTGATCGAAAAGTTGGAGCAACAATTAAGCGCGCTCAATGAAAAACTGCCGGCCAAAGGCAAGGAAAACCAGATGTTCGACCGGCTGACCAGCCGGCGCCAGGATTATCAGGTTTACGTCCTGCGCCAACAGGGATTGCAAAAAGAAATTACGGCATTGAACGAAAGGTTGCTGGACAGCGAAAACAAGATCGAAAATTACCAGCAACAAATCACCAGCAGTCTGGAGAGTTTAAGCCAACAAGAGCGCTTGAGTTTACACATCGCGATCATTGAAAAACAGAAGCTGATCGTCGATCAAGAACAAAATCTGCGGATTGCCCAAATCGAATACAAAACCATCTTGCAAATGCTGGCCGACAAAATGGTGGGGACTGGCTTTGGATCGGTGGAAGAATTAAAACAACTGTTACACCTGATCGACCGGGAAAGCCAAATTCGGCAACAGCTGGACAGCGAACGCGCAGCCTTGGCCCAAGCCGAGCAATCGCTGAAGACACTGGAGGAACAGCTTGAGGAAGAAGCGGCGACCGCTGGTGAGTCGTCGCAAGCCGACATCGAAAGAGAATTGTCCGAGATCAACCGGAAACTCGACATCGCCCGGCAGGAAGTCCTGAGTCTGGAAAACAAGCTGGATAAGCAGCAACAATATCGGGACAAATATCAAGCCATTCAGGTGCAAGCCGATCAGCAGCAGCGCTTGTTTGATCAGGCGCAAACCGAAATGCGGTTGATCAATGACGATCCGGCCGGTTACAGGCGCCGTATTCAGGGGCTGATGGTGGATAAACTGCTGGCGCAAACCAACCAGATTTTGGAAAAATTGAGCGGCCGTTATTATGTGCGCAGCGGCGACAGCGATCTTGGCTTGGCTTTGGAAATCGAGGATACCAAACAGAAGAATGTGCGGCGCTTGCCGCAAACCTTGTCCGGCGGCGAAAGCTTCGTAGTGAGTCTGGCGCTGGCGCTGGGATTGGCGGAAATTGCCAATAACGGTAAGGCTATCGATTCGTTATTTTTGGACGAAGGTTTCGGTAATCTGGATGCCGATGCCCTGTATCTGGCCATGAGCACGCTGGAAAGTCTGAAGACTCACGGTAAGACCGTGGGCGTCATTTCGCACGTGGAAGGCGTCAGAAAACGCATCAAGACTCAAATCGAGCTGGTGAAAAAGCCCAACGGCTTCAGCGAGCTGAAAATGGTGGCCTGACGGATTGGCGGCAACAGTCTTCGGGCTGTTGCCGCCCAAAGCCTAGTGGTTGGTGCTTTGGCCTACCATGGCGGGGCCGTAAGTGGTTTCGCTATAAAAATCCTCCCAAACAAAGCCGGGGTGGACAATTGGATAGGTCGGAATCGGCGCGGTAATCAGATCCGCTATGCCCACCCCCATGCGGCCTACCGTATGCAGTATGCCCTTCAGCAGGCCACCGGAAAACGCATAGGCAAAATTACTTTCGTTATTGACGATGATGATGTTTTTAGGCACCTCCGCCACTGCGGTAGTCATGTTGCCTAGTCCGCTCAGCAACTTACGCCCCACAATTTCACCGTAACTTTCAGCCGGAACATCGGCCTGCACCGGGCTCATGACGGCGAACGAGCCAACTAGCAGCATGCATGCAAGGGTAGGGGTAGTGTGTTTCATAACTTTTCCTGTGTATGGGTGCGATAGCGGATATTTCAGCGGTCGTACAGGCTTGATTGCGAAAGGTAGACTCACATGACAGCCTTAAAATTTGGCTCGGTGTCTAGGCGGGGTTAAGCGATAAGACTGCAATCGCTCAAGCCCCTACTACGTTGGATCAAACCGGAAACTTAGCCCGCCGTGTCGGAGCAAAAGTATAGCAGAGCATTTTTATTTTATTTTTTCAGTGCCTTGGCAAAGGCGTTGCTCATGCTATTTTGCGCGGCCGGTTGGGGCTTGGGTTTATAGGTGGTTTTTTGCGGCTTTTCGCTGCGGACGATGTCGCTGCTATCGACATTTTTTTTCATGCTTAGCGAAATCCGTTGCCGCGCGACATCCACTTCCAGTACCCGAACTTTCACCATGTCGCCGGCTTTGACCACGTCGCGCGGGTCCTTGACGAAATCGTCGGCCAGATGCGAAATATGCACCAAGCCATCCTGATGTACGCCAATATCGACAAAAGCGCCGAAATTGGCCACATTGGTGACCACGCCTTCCAACGTCATGCCTGGTTGCAGGTCGGTAATTTTTTCCACCCCATCCATAAATTGCACACTTTTAAATTCGGGCCGAGGGTCGCGGCCGGGTTTTTCCAGTTCATGCAAGATGTCCGTCACGGTCGGTAAACCGAATCCGGCGCTGGTGAAGTTGGCCGGATTCAGGCTGCGCAAGAATTGGCTTTGGCCGATCAAATCCCGGATCGATTTACCGGTGTCATCCAGAATGGCATTGACCACCGGGTAAGCTTCGGGATGCACGGCCGAAGCATCCAGCGGATTGTCGCCGTTCATGATGCGTAAAAATCCGGCGGCCTGTTCATAGGCTTTATCGCCAAGCCGAGGTACTTTTTTCAACTGGCCACGATTGGTGAACGGGCCGTTGGCATCGCGGAAAGCCACGATGTTTTCACTGATACTATTGGATAGGCCTGACACCTGCTTCAGCAACGCCACCGAGGCGGTATTGACATCGACGCCGACCGCATTTACGCAGTCTTCCACCACGGTATCCAGCATTCTGGCCAGCTGCACTTGATTTACATCGTGTTGATACTGGCCGACACCGATCGATTTGGGGTCGATTTTGACCAGTTCGGCCAGTGGGTCTTGCAAGCGGCGGGCGATGGAAACCGCCCCGCGCAACGATACATCCAGATCGGGGAATTCCTTGGCGGCCAGTTCCGATGCCGAATAGACCGAGGCGCCGGCTTCCGAAACCGTGATTTTCTGGAACAGCAGTTCTTTATGCCGTTTCATCAAATCGGCGACCAGTTGATCGGTTTCGCGCGACGCGGTGCCGTTGCCTATACTGACCAGTTGCACGCCGTATTGGGCGATTAGGCGCGCCAGCGTTGCAATCGATTGGTCCCATTGGTTTTTCGGTTGATGCGGATAAACGGTGTCGGTTGCCAAAACTTTGCCGGTGGCATCGACCACGGCAACCTTGACGCCGGTGCGGATGCCGGGATCGAGTCCCATGGTGGCTTTGGGGCCGGCCGGGGCAGCCAATAATAAATCGCGCAAATTGCTGGCAAACACCCGAATCGCTTCCTGTTCGGCGGCTTCGCGCAAACGCAATTTTAAATCCATGTCAATGCGGGTAAAAAGTTTGACTTTCCAGGCAAAACGGGCGGTTTCCGCCAACCAGGCATCGGCGGGCTTTTGGGTGTCGGTAATATTCAGGCGTAGAGAAACGAACTGGGTGCAAAGTTGATGTTCATCCTGATCCAGTTCGGCCGGCTTCAGGGTTAAATTCAACAGGTCTTCGTTACGGCCTCGGAATAGTGCCAAGGCGCGATGCGAGGGGATTTTATTGATCGCTTCGCTGTATTCGAAATAATCCTTGAATTTAGCGGCTTCCGCTTCCTTGCCGCTGACTACGGCCGATTGCAGAATACCTTTGTTCCAAATGCGTTCGCGCAGTTCGGACAGCAATTCCGCATCCTCGGAAATGCGTTCCATAATGATTTGGCGGGCACCGTCCAGCGCGGCGGCAATGTCGGGCACACCTTTGTCGCTATCTATATAAAGGATAGCGGCTTGTTCGGGAATCAGATCGCGATTCTCCATCAGTGCGTCGGCCAGGGGCTCGAGTCCGGCTTCGCGGGCGATCTGGGCCTTGGTGCGGCGTTTAGGTTTGTACGGCAGGTACAAGTCTTCCAGCAGGGTTTTGGTGTCGGCGCCCACAATAGCTTGTTCCAACTCAGGCGTCAGTTTGCCTTGCGAACGTATGCTTTCCAGGATGGTGGAGCGTCTATGGTTGAGTTCGCGCAGATAAATCAAACGCTCTTCCAGCATGCGCAGCTGGGTATCATCGAGGCCGCCGGTGACTTCCTTCCGGTAGCGGGCAATAAACGGCACGGTGGCGCCTTCGTCAAGCAAAGCCACGGCGGCGGCTACTTGTTGAGATTTAACCGTTAGCTCTTCGGCAATACGCTGGATAACGTCCATTTTTTCGATCAGGTAGTATTTAAGAGGGGGGCATTTTAACAGTACATTCGGATAATTGAATGCAGCTGCCGCGCTTTTTGAAGGGTGAAAGGCTAAATGTTCTTGCTCATAAATAAAAAAGCCACCCGATGCCGCGGCAAGGGGTGGCTGAATCGACTTAAGATCTTATTATTTTTGTAGCTTTACTTATTTTGCTTGGCTCAAAACGTCGTTGTTGAAGTCTTTGTGTTTGGCCAAAACTTGAGCTTCAGCAGCAGCAGTGGTTTCGCCGCTCATTTGAAGGTGTTTGGTTTCGTCTTTTTTCAACAGGAAAACGCCGATGATTGCAATCAGAGTAACTGCGATGACAACGGTCATTGTGTTATCTTTTTCTTGTTCAGCCATTTTTAAATCCTCATTAGATTGTTGTAATAATAAAGCCCTTAATTAAGGGGCAACTCGAGTTGCATGTCGAAGTTAGTATTGTTTTTGGTCGACGGGACATTTTTTACACTTAATTTTGTTTTGTGTCAAAACATTATTTCAAAACGTGTTTTAAAGGCGATTGTCCGGTAAAGTGGCGGCTAAAAAAATCAGGAGCGTAAACCATGTTTGAAGTTGCTGAATTAGGCCACACCGTGGAAAAATCGGTGTACCGAGAAAAATCCGCCGAGTTGCGTGCCAGGCTGCTGACGATTCAGAGCCAGCTTAAGGTCTGTCCGTTTTCGGTCATCATCATCATTTCCGGTGTGGATGGCGGCGGCAAGGGTGACGTCATCAATCGCCTGAACGAATGGATGGATGTACATTACATGCGTACCATTGCGCTGGGCCCTCCCTCCGATGAAGAACGCGAGCGCCCTAAATTCTGGCGCTTCTGGCGAACATTGCCGGCCAAGGGCACCATAGGTGTTTATGTAGGCTCCTGGTATAGCGATCCGATTGCCCAGCGCGTCTATCAAAAAATCGACAACAACGCCCTGCAAAATGAATTAATCCAGATCAATCAGCTTGAACAATTGTTGTCCGACGACAATACCCTGATCATCAAATGCTGGCTGCATCTGAAAAAAGAAGCGCAAATCGACCGATTGAAAGCGCTCGCCAAGAATCCTGCTACTAAATGGCGGGTAACCGACAAGGATAGGCAGCATCTTGGTTTGTACGACGACTTCATCGGCGTGGCGGAACAAGTACTGACCGAAACCAGCAAGGCGCATGCGCCTTGGTTGATCGTGGAAGGCTCGGACATTCGTTACAGTAGTCTGACGGTGGGGCAGCATGTGCTGGAGCGTATCGAGCAGCACGTCCTGCAGTATAACAATGGGTTATCGGCGGCGGCTGAAGCTGAACCGCCCAACAGCCGGGTCGAACAATACAATCTGCTGGATGCGTTGGATTTGAGTTTGAAACTGAATAAATCCGACTACCGAAAGCAATTGGAAAAATACCAGGGCAAACTGAACGAGTTGAGCCGGCATGCGTTGGCCGCCAAACGCTCCAGTATACTGGTGTTCGAAGGCTGGGATGCCGCCGGCAAGGGTGGTGCCATCAGGCGCTTGATCGAAGCGATGGATGCCCGCCATTATCAGGTCATTTCGATTGCCGCACCGACCGATGAAGAACGCGCCCACCATTATCTTTGGCGTTTCTGGCGGCACATGCCGCGCGCCGGACAAGTCACCATCTATGACAGAAGTTGGTATGGCCGGGTATTGGTGGAGCGCGTCGAAGGTTTGGCCAAACCCCAGCAATGGCAACGCGCGTATTCGGAGATCGTTAATTTCGAGGAAGCCATGTTGGCCCATGGCATCGTGATCCTAAAGTTTTGGTTGCATATCGATCGCGATGAGCAAATCGAGCGTTTCAAGCGCCGCGAGCAGATTAGTTACAAACAGTTCAAAATCACCGAAGAAGACTACCGTAACCGCGAGAAATGGGACGATTACCAAAAAGCCGTCAATGAAATGATCGCTCGCACCAGTACCAGTAAGTCGCCCTGGTTACAGGTTGAGGCCAATGATAAATATTATGCGCGCATCAAAATCATCAAGGCTTATTGCGAGCGCCTGGAAAAAATGCTGGATGAAATCAACAAATGAGGAACAACGTGCTTAACCGAACTTACTACAAAATTGCTTTGCTGTTAGCCCTGCCGGCCTGGCTCAACGGCTGCGGTTTTATGATCAATTCGGCAACTCAGGATTTTTCCGAGCGATTGAAACAAACCGTCATGGAGCATAACGATCCGCAAACCGTTGCCGAAGCCTTGCCGGCCTATATGCTGATGTTGGAAGCTTCGGTGGCCGGAGACAACGGCGATGAAAATCTGTTGCTATCGACCGCCAACCTTTATGGGGCTTACTTGAACCTGTTGCCGGATGATGAGCTACGCAAACAGCGCTTAAGCCGCAGAAGCCTGGATTTTGCATTACGCGGTATTTGCGCGCATAACCAAGGTTGGTGCGGTTTGCAGCAGAAATCGTTCGACGACCTGCAAACGTTGATCGCTCAAACTGATACTGATGACATCGATCAACTTTACAGCGTTGCCGTGGCTTGGGCAGCCTGGATACAGGCCAGCAAAAGCGATTGGAACGCGGTGGCCCAACTTGCCCAAGTCAAACTGATCATGCAACGGGTTCTGGAAATGGACGAAACCTACAAACAAGGTAGCGCTCATCTTTACCTGGCGGTGATGGAAAGCCTGATTCCGGAAGCGCTGGGCGGCAAGCCCGAGTTGTCCAAACAACATTTTGAACGCGCCGCGCAACTGGCTCCCGATAATCTGATGGTCAAGGTGCTATATGCCAAACACTATGCCCGGATGGTATTTGAACGGGAATTGCACGACAATCTATTAAAACAAACCCTGACCGCCCAGGCCGAGGCCCCCGGTCTGACATTGATCAATACCCTGGCGCAACAGCAAGCCCGTCGGTTGCTGGATAGCGCCAACGATTATTTTTAATACCATCGGCATCCCCATGAAACAGACTCTACTCAAATCCCTGGCTTTCGGACTGTTATTGCTCGGCAGCCAAACCGCATCGGCGCTCACCCTTAAAATCGCCACGCTGTCGCCTGATGGTTCCTACTGGATGCAAAAGATGCGAGCCGGCGGCGACGAGATCGAAAAACAGACCGGCGGCCGGGTGAGCTTGAAATTTTATCCGGGCGGCGTGATGGGCGATGATGCCACCGTATTGCGCAAAATGCGCCTGCATCAATTGCAAGGCGCCGCCGTGACCAGCGGGGCCTTGAACGGCATTTATCCCGATATTCAGCTCTATAACCAGATTCTATTGTTTCGTAACGAGCAGGAGGTCGACTATGTCCGGCAAAAAATGGACGCCGAATTGATGCTGGGCATGGAGCAGCAAGGCATAGTGGCGCTGGGTTTTGCCGATGTCGGCTTCGCCTATATGATGTCGACCGTGCCGATTCAAACCCTGGCCGACATGCGTAGCCAGAAAGCCTGGGCGCCGGATGACAACAAAATCGCCATCAGTGCCTTTCAAGCCTTTGACATTTCACCGATTCCATTGCCGTTACGGGACGTTTTGATGGGCTTGCAAACCGGCATGATCAATGTCGTGGCCGGCTCACCGGTCGGTGCGCTGGCCTTGCAATGGCATAGCAAAATCAAATATATCACCGACCTGCCCATGTTATACCTGTTTGGCGTACTGGCGATCGATAAACAGGATTTCGACCAAATCGCCGCCGCCGACCAGCAAATCGTTCGCCAGGTAATGGCGGGCGTAATCAAGGAAATCGACCAGCATAGCCGCCAGGATAACCAACAAGCCATTACCGCCTTGCAAAACCAGGGTATTCAACTGGTCAAACCCACACCAAAAGACGTCGATGAGCTGAAGCAAAAAATTGCCGCCACCAATGCCGAGTTTGAGAAAACGGCCAATTTGAGCCCGGAAAAAACCAGCAAACTGCATGGTCTTTTGGATGAAATTAGAGCTCAAGCCAAACCCTGATCATGATGAGTGTTCTAGCAAAACTGCATCAACTGCTGCTAAAGGCCGAAACCCTACTGCTGGTGATGATCCTAATATCGCTGATTTTGATCGCCGTTGCTCAAATTCTGATGCGCAATTTTTTAGGCGGTGGTTTGCTGTGGGCCGATGCCTATACCCGCATCAGCGTGCTGTGGATTGCGATGATAGGAGCGATGATCGCCAGTCGCCAACATGGCCATATCGCTATCGATATTTTGATACAACGCTTACCTGGCCGATGGAAAACACTGGGTCAACGGATCAGCGACGGCTTGACCGCGCTGATCTGTTTTGCCGGTGCTTGGTTTGGCGGCGACTTCGTGATGCGGGAATACGCCTATGGAGACAAGGCATTCGCCGAGATTCCCAATTGGTGGTGTGAAGCCATCATCCCGTTTGCCTTTGTCGTCATCGCCTTGCGCTACGGCGCCGCCGCACTGATGGCCGAACCTTCGAATCCGAACCGATGACTCTTGCTTTTGCGATACTGCTGGTCTTGATGTTGCTTCTGGGGGCGCCGTTGTTTGCGGTGATCCTGGCGGCAACCATGCTGGGTTTTTACAGCGCCGAAATCGATTTAACGGTGATCACCGCCGAGTTATACCGCATCGCCAACACACCGTTGCTGGTCGCGCTACCCTTGTTCACTCTGGCGGGTTACTTATTATCCGAGAGTAATACCTCGGAGCGCCTGTTGCGTCTGACGCGCGCCTTGTTCGGCTGGATGCCGTTTGGACTGGCCGTCATCTCATTGTTGACTTGCGCCGCCTTTACCGCGTTTACCGGGGCCTCCGGCGTGACCATTATCGCCTTGGGTGCCTTGTTGTTGCCGGTACTGGTCAAGGAAGGCTATGACGCTAAATTTAGCCTGGGCTTGGTTACCACTTCCGGTAGCCTGGGACTGTTATTGCCGCCGTCGGTGCCGTTGATTTTGTACGGTGTCATTGTGCAGCAGATCAACATCGGCGAAAAATTCACCTTGCCGGAACTATTCATGGCAGGGTTGCTGCCTACGCTATTGATGATCGCTCTGCTGTCGGTCTGGGCCTTGTGGGCCAATCGCCATGTCGAACTGGACAAAACCGAGTTCAACTGGGCCGAGGCCTTCGCGGCGATAAAAGCCATAGCCTGGGAATTGCCGCTGCCGCTGTTCATCGTCGGCGGGATTTTCGGCGGTTATTTGGCTATTTCCGAGGTGGCGGCCGCTACCGCGCTGTATGTGTTGGTGGTGGAGATGTTTGTCTACCGGGAAATCCGCTTCGCCAACCTGACTAAGGTAGTAACTGACGCCATGCAAATGCTGGGCGGCATCCTGCTGATTTTGGGCGTGTCGATGGCCTTTACCAATTACCTAATCGACGCCGAAGTGCCGATGCGGTTGTTTGACTGGGTTAAGGCGCACATCGACAGTAAAATCAGTTTTTTGCTGTTGTTGAACCTGTTCTTGCTGGTGTTGGGTGCCATTTTGGATATTTTCTCGGCGCTGGTGATCGTGGTGCCGTTGATCGTGCCGATTGCGATCGGTTACGGCATACATCCGATTCATCTGGGCATCATCTTCCTGGCCAACATGCAAATCGGCTATTTGACCCCGCCGGTGGGCATGAACCTGTTTATCGCCAGCTATCGCTTCAATAAATCCATCACGGAACTGTATAAGGCCACCTTGCCGTTCATGCTGATGCTGTTGCTCGCGGTGTTTATCATTACCTATGTGCCGTGGCTGAGTACCTGGTTTCTCCCGCAATTAGCGTCACAGTGACGGATGCTCAAACATCTGCATCTGCTGTTGGTTGTTATGGTTTTTATCAGTTTCACCGGGCGTATTCTGCTGGCCGAGTTGTCTCCCGAGCGACTGCGGCAAAAATGGTTAAAAGTCACTCCGCATTTGATCGATACGTTATTGTTGTTGAGCGGTATCGCGTTGATTTTTCAGGGTGATTGACTGTCGAGGGATTATGGCTGGATAGTCGCCAAACTGATCTTGCTGACGGTTTACATCGGTCTGGGCATGGTGGCGATGCGAAAAACCGGCCTAAAACGTCGGTTGGCGTCGATAGTTGCCATTGTTTGTTTGCTGATCATTGCAAAAATTGCCAGCGGCAAACAATTTTTTTGGTTTTTTTAAAAAAAATTTCACTGAAAATGACTCGCCGCTAACACCCGCCCTTACGGCGTTTGCGGCAAATATTGTTGTTATAGAGCAACATTTGGTGCAAATTAGAGACGGTCAAAGGGTTGCCAAACCTTTCCTTGCGGGTTAACCTGAAGCCTCTTTTATCATTTACTGAACGTAAGGAGGTAGAGGATGCGAAAGAAAAACAGATGGTTAGTTAAAACCATGCTTTCAATTTCGTTGATGTCCTTTTTTTCCGCCAGTCTTGCAAAAGTTGAAAAGCAAGATCACGCGGATTCCCGCAAAGCGGGTATCGCTTCATTTTATAACGACAAATATCATGGTCGAGCCACTTCCAGCGGCGAAGCCTACGATAAAAACGACATGACCGCTGCTCATAATAAGTTACCCTTGGGCACCCGGTTACGCGTTACCAACCTCAAAAACAATCGTAGTGTGATTGTACGTGTCAACGATCGCTTAGCAAAATCGAACACGCATTTGGTTGATCTGTCGAAAAAAGCCGCCAAAGAGCTTGGATTTGTCCACGCCGGGCTCACTAAAGTAAAAATTGAAATTTTAGCAATTGCTTAAAGTTTGACTTTTTACCTCACACAAAAAAGCCCGGTCTAGCCGGGCTTTTTAATTTGTACGGCTAGATTTTAATCATCACCGCCAAACACGCCCAGCAACTGCAACAAACTGGTGAACAGATTGTAGAGCGATACATACAGCGACACGGTAGCCATGATGTAATTGGTTTCGCCGCCATGGATGATTTCACTGGTTTGGAACAGAATCATGCCCGCCATCAGCAGAATGAACATGGCCGAAACCGCCAAGCTCAATGCAGGTACCGAGAACAGCAGTGCCGCCAAGCCCGCGAAAAAAGCCACCATCACGCCGACCATCAAAAATCCGGCCATGAAACTGAAATCCTTGCGGGTCGTCAAGGCATAGCCCGACAAACCCAAAAAGATTACGCCGGTGCCGCCCAGCGCGGTCAGGATTAACTGATGGCCGTTACTGAAGGCATGAATATACATATTTAAAATCGGGCCGAGGGTCAGGCCCATGAAACCGGTCAAGGCAAATACGAAAACAATGCCCCAGGCACTGTTACTGAATTTGCCGGTTAAAAACAGCAAACCGAAATAACCCACCAAGGTGATGATCAAACCCGGATGAGGCAGATTCAATGTCATCGCCACCGCAGCCATCGCGGCGCTGAACAACAATGTCATCGACAGCAGCATATAGGTGTTTCTGAGAACTTTATTAGTCTCCAGAATGCCGGCTTCCGAACGAACGGCGGTATTTAAACGCATGGTAGTGTCCTCCATATTGAATGATAAGTAGCCGATAGGACTGTGCGATTGCGGTAGAGTTTCCGAAAATTGCCGTCCATACTGTTAGTATAAACAACAAATAGCCAAGAGAGCGTAAATACCTATGTCAGCACAAACGCCCTATGATTTTATAGGCGGGGAACCGGCCATCCGCAGCCTGGTGGATAGATTCTATTTTTACATGGACATTTTGCCGGAGGCGCAAGGCATACGCGCCATGCACCAGCCCAATTTGGCTTCGGCCAAGGACAAGTTATTCAAATTTTTTTCCGGCTGGCTGGGCGGCCCCAATCTGTATATCGAGGAGTTCGGCCATCCGATGCTGCGAGCTCGCCATTTTCCGTTCAAAATCGGCGAATCCGAGCGCGACCAATGGATGCTGTGCATGAACAAGGCCTTGGACGAAATACCGATGGACCCGCGTTTACACGCCAATCTTCAAGCTGCGTTGCAACACTTGGCCACGCATATGATCAATCAGGATGCGAGCGATAGCCTTGATGTCAGCCAATAATGATTCAGGCCCGGAAAACAGTCTTTTGACTCATGCCGGCGATTGCTCCTTGACTTACCAGCTGCGCCGTAGCGAGCGGGCCAAGAAAACCCGGATTATCGTCGCGGCCGGAAAAATAGAGGTGGTGGCGCCGATCAAGGTTTCCGAACGCCGAATCCGCGCTTTCGTCGAAGCCCAACATGATTGGATCCGGGATGCGATCAAACGCGTCGGTCATCGCGCTCAAGCCGTCAATTCCCTGGCTCCGCCGCAATACATGCCGGGGGCGCTGGTGCCTTATCAAGGCCGGCGGATAGAGTTGGCGATCAAGCCGACATCGGCGAAAAGCCACCGGGTGCAATTGCTGGCGCAAGATCAAATCCTGGTTTATCAGCCGAATTCGACCTTGCCGGAACACGGCTCCGACTCGATCAGGCTGGCCTTGGAAGGCTGGATGAAACATCAGGCCCGTCAACATGCGTTACAGATGATCGATCGACACAGTCAAAAACATCAACTACTGCCGCGCAGCCTCCGAATCAAGACCCAGAAAAGCCGCTGGGGCAGTTGCGGGCCGCGAAATGACATCAACTTGAACTGGTTGCTGATGCTGGCGCCGCCGGTGATCATGGAATATGTCGTGGTGCACGAGTTGTGTCATATCAAACAAAAGAACCACACGCGGGATTTCTGGGCGCTGGTGTCCGAACATATGCCGGATTATCTCCAGCATAGACACTGGTTGAAACAGCACGGCGCCAGTCTGATGCTAGGCCTGTGATGCTGAAAAAATCGGTTTTTTATATCTTCGCCGCCTTATTCATTTTCGCCGGCCAGTTTTTGCTCGGCAGCGGCCTGGTGACCGGCCAACCTCCAGTGATCAAGCGGGGCACCCTGAACGGAAATCAGGCCATGCCATATATTGCCCACGGACCGGCATTGCTGTATTTCTGGGCCGAATGGTGCGGAGTGTGCCGCACCATGCAAGCTAATGTCAGCGCGGTTTTACACAATTATCCCGGCTTGACGGTGGCCGTACGCTCCGATGATCAAGGCCAATTGTCCGCTTATATACAACAGCACAAACTCGACTGGCCCATCGTCAACGATAGCGATGCCGCCATCAGTCAAGGGTATGGCGCCCGCAGCGTGCCCGCGTTGTTTTTCATCAATCAACAAGGCAACATCGCGTTTGCCAGTGCCGGCTACACCAGCGAATGGGGATTGCGCGCCAGATTGTGGTTGGCTGGATTGCTTTAAAGCCGAATTGGGTGTGGCAACAGGCCGCTAAATCAGCGATTATTAACCTGTTTATCAATTAACATCATATATCGTTAACCGCCGTGTCCGATCAGTCCACTACAAAAACCGTACGCCTTGGCTTGATGTCACCCTTAACCGGATTGGTGAGCATGTATGGTACCGAGATCATCCGGGCCGCGCAGATTGCCTGTAACGAAATCAATCAAAGCGGCGGGGTCCTGGGGAAGTCGTTGGAACTGATTGTCGAGGACGACGGCAGCCAACCGGCCACAGCGGTGCCGGCCGCGTTGCGATTGGTCAACAGCCATCATTGCGTGGCGATGATAGGTAATTTGCTATCCAATTCACGTATTGCCGTCGCCAATCAAGTGGCGGAAAGGTTAAAAATCCCCTATCTGAATTTCTCCTTTTACGAAGGTAGTATAGCCGGCCGCTATTTTTTTCATTTTGCGGCGCTTCCCAATCAACAAATCGAGAAGATGATTCCGGCCATGGCGCAACGCTTTGGCTTGAAAATGTTTTTTGCCGGCAGTAATTACGAATGGCCACGCGGCTCGATCGACGCAGCCAAACAGGCGCTGAGCCGACTGGACGGCGACGTGGTCGGCGAGGAATATCTGCCTATCAATGCCGATTCGCTCCAAATCGAACAGTTATTGCAACAGCTGGCCCGTTCCGGCGCCGATGTGTTTGTACCTTATTTCGCCGGTGCAGATCAGATCGCCTTGCTGAATCGTTTCAGCGCAATGGGCCTGAAACAGCGCATGGCGGTGGTTATGGGGCATTACGACGAAACCTTGGCGCAACAATTATTGCCGGAAGTGAGGGAAGGCTTTTATTCCAGCAACACTTATTTCATGTCGCTGGACACCCCGCAAAACCATTTTTACTTGCAACAACTGGCAACCATGCCGGGCGTGAACGGCATATGGCCGCATGGCAACGGAGTAGTAACCAATTTTAGCGAGGCGACCTATTTATGTGTCCGGGCCTTTGCCGAAGCCGCGCAAAAGGCCGGCAGTACCGATGCCGAAGCGCTGGTTGAGGCCCTGGAACACAGCAGCGTGCTGGCACCGCAAGGCTGGGTACAGATGGATGCCAAAACCCACCACGCCTGCGTCAACACCTTTCTGGCGCGCAGTAATCGAGATGGCGGTTTTAGCATTATCGAGCGTTTTGGCAACAACCCGCCGCAAATCCCCAAGCGTTACAAAAGCCAAATCCAAGAATCTCAACAAATTTCAGTCTCGTCGACCCTGCTCGAACAGGTCAAGGCCGAAGCGGAGGCCAGCCTACGCAAAATGAACACCGCGCATCAAATTCTGTCGATTGCCGATATGGCGATTTTGTCCACCGATGAGAACGGCACCATTCAGCAGGCCAATCCCAACGCCTGCGCCATGTTCGGTTACAGCGGCGAGGAAATGCGGGGTATGTCGGTACACTTATTGGTGCCGCCGCATATACGGCAACGCCACGCGGAGATGGTGCGCGGCTTTGTGCAAGGCTCGGAAACCGAGCTCCCCATGTCTCGGCGTAACGAGGTGATGGGCTATCGCAAGGACGGTTCTTTCTTCCCGGTCGAGGCCTCTATCGGCAAGTTCCACAACGGCGAACAATGGATGCTGGTGGCCACCATGCGCGACATTAGTGAGCAAAAACGCAATCAAGCCGATTTGCTCTGGCAGGCCACCCACGATGCGCTGACCGGACTAGCGAACCGCAATCTGATTCGCGAACGCCTGGACCATGCCCTGCAACGTAGCCGGCGGCAAGGCTTGAGTCTGGCTTTATTGTTTGTCGACTTGGATGGTTTCAAGCTGATCAATGATACTTACGGCCACGAAACCGGCGACGGTTTGCTGAAAACCATGGCAAACAGGCTGATCGACATGGTCCGTCCCGGCGATACGGTCGCGCGATTATCGGGCGACGAATTCGTGATTATGTGCGAACAACTGGAACAACCCACCCTGATCTCCCAGTTGGCGGAAAGAATCAATCAGGCCATGCGCCAACCGGTCGAATGTAATGGACAAGTGCTTTATACCAGCGCCAGTATCGGCATCGCCGTGGGCCATGGCTCTACTCATTCGACCGACGATTTACTGCGTTCGGCGGATACCGCCATGTACGAAGTCAAACAACAAGGCCGGGATGGCTGGCATTTTTTCAGCAGCAGCCTGGAAGAAAAAGTCAAAAGAAAGTTATCGATCACCCTTGGTCTGCGCCTTGCCATCGAACGCCAAGAATTATCCGTCCGCTTTCAACCCATCGTGGATGCTGATAACAACCGGATTATGGGCGCCGAATTGTTATTGCGTTGGCATCCCGCCGAGGGCGAAATTTCACCGGGTATATTTATTCCGATTGCGGAAATGACCGGTAGCATAGTCCCTATCGGGGCTTGGGTATTTGCCCAGGCCTGCCGTGCCGAAGCCGAATGGCGTCGGCGCTGGGGTGAACAGGCGCCGGCTTATATTTCGGTCAATGTATCGGCCCGCCAATTGAACGAGGAAAGCCTGATCGGCGATATCCTGCGCACTATCAGTTACTATGATGCCGACCCGTCGCGGATTCTGCTGGAAGTCACCGAAACCTCGTTGATGGCGGATATCGAAACCAATCTGCGTGTTTTACGCAGTTTGGCGAATATGGGGTTTCGGGTCGCCGTCGACGATTTTGGCACCGGTTACTCGTCGATGGCACAATTGACTCGGCTGCCGGTCAACGTCCTGAAAATCGATCGGGCTTTTGTCGATGGCATCGAAAAGCAGCCTGAAAGCCGCGCGGTGGTTAGGGCTATTATCGGTTTGGGGCGGGCATTGGGTTTAAAGATGGTGGCGGAAGGCGTGGAAAACCGTTCGCAGCTTTTGGAGTTGCGTAACTTCGGCTGCCATTACATACAAGGGTATTTATTTTATCGTCCGTTGGAAGAAGTCCAATTCGTCGAGGCGGTCGAGCAATCGCTCAAAAATGCTGAAACTACACCCGAACCACCGCTGTTTTTCCTGCTCTACTCGAGTCAGGCCACGCCGGCCCTGGATAAAAACCAAATCCCCGAATTATTGAAACAGACCCGCTCGGCCAACAGTAGCAAGGGTATCACCGGTTGTCTGCTGCACCAGCAGGGGTATTTCATGCAATATCTGGAGGGCGAGCGGACTAAGGTACTGAATCTGCTCGAACTCATCAAAAAAGATCCTCGCCATTGCAATCTCACTATCATCATGCAGGGTAACGAGTATCACCGGATTTTTCCGGAATGGAGCATGGGTTTTCGGGACGTTAACCAAAATATCGACAAAATCGATTTCCCTAGCCAGCCGAAACGCCAATTCAGTTTGGCCGAGTTGGCAGAGGATCCCCGTACCAGTTACATTTACATTACATCATTCCGGGAAAACGGCTTGGATAAACGCTATCTCGGAGAGGCCTAGTCGATAGTTCACATCCGCTGGTTTAAGGAATTGCAGGTTCAATTAGCGGCGGAAAACTTGTTCGCCTAAACCGGTTTAAATTGGCCTTATCCCGGAAAATTGCCTACAATGAGCCGTTCGACAACTATTGAAGTGTGATTGCTGTGAAAAACAGAATACTCAAGACGGTGCTGTTAGGCGCCAGCACCGTTGTTGCCGCCAGTGCAAGTTACGGACTTATTCCACACAAGAATTTTTTTGAAGATACCAGAAAGTTAGAACAAGAGCGGCTGATCTCTTCCAAAGTCAATCAGTATACGAACTATGTTGCCCCGGCAGTTGAAGTCAAGGAAGCGGAATTTTCCGAAGACATGGAGCACACGGTCAAATCCGGCGAAAGCCTGTCCACCATCTTTTCAACGCTGAATTTAAGCCGCGAAGACCTGCATAAAATCATTCATGCCAATGATGCCGGCAAACAGTTTGCCGATGTACTGCCGGGCCAGGACTTGGTGGTTACAGTCAATGCGGAAGGCCAGTTGGAGCAACTGACCTACGCCAAAAATCCCTTTGAAACCTTGGTTGCTACCCGCAATGACGACGGTTTCGACGTTAAATTATTCAGCAAAAAAATCGATCACCAAATCAGCAGTGCCAAGGCCACCATACATGCCTCGTTGTTCGAGGATGGCGTCAAAGCGGGCCTGTCCGAAAAAATCATTTTAAAACTGGCCGATATTTTTGCTTGGGACATCGATTTTGCCCTTAATCTACAAGATGGCGACCAATTTACCGTGGTCTATGAAAAACTGTTCGTCGACGGCCAGGAGTTCGACACCGGTGATGTGTTGTCGGTCGAGTTCATCAACCAGGGCAAAACCTACACGGCTGTCCGGTTTGAAGACAATCACGGTAATACCGGTTATTACACCCCGGAAGGCAACGGTTTGCGCAAGGCCTTCTTGCAGACGCCGATGGACTTTGCCAGAATCAGCTCGCATTTCAATTTGCATCGCAAACATCCGATACTGAATACCATCCGTGCCCATAAAGGCGTCGATTATTCAGCCGCGATCGGTACGCCGGTAAAAACCACCGGCGACGGTAAGATCGTGTTTCACGGCGTCAAAAATGGTTACGGCAATGTGGTCGAAATCGAACACGGCCAAAAATATTCGACGCTGTATGCCCATCTTTCCGGTTTTAAATCCGGCCAAAAAGTCGGTAGCAAGATCAAACAAGGCGATGTAATCGGATATGTCGGCAAAACCGGCCTGGCTACCGGCCCGCATTTACATTACGAGTTCAGAATCGCCGGCCAGCACGTCAACCCGCTGTCGGCGAAATTGCCGCGCTCGATGCCGATGGACAAAGCCTTGCTGGCTAAATTCAAGGCCCAAACTCAACCTTTAATGGCGCAACTGAAACAAGCCAAAGGCGACCCGTTGCTTGCACAAAACTCACAAGACTAAGGGTAGTTCCGAGCTCTATATCGGCTTGATGTCAGGGACCAGCCTCGATGGTATCGATGCTGGCCTGGTTGATTTTAGCGATGGCCGGATTCGCCTGCTTGCCTTTCATTACCAAGCTTTCCCCGCCGACCTCAGGCAACAAATTCATCGGATTAGCCAGCCCGGCCAGCCGGTGTTGCTTGAAGATTACGGGGCTCTGGACGCACAACTAGGCTGTTTATTCGCCGAAGCCGCATTGGCCTTGCTCGACAAGGCGCAAATTGCCCCCTCTGCGATTAAAGCCATCGGTAGTCACGGCCAGACCGTATATCACGCACCGGCCGGCTGTCACGGTTTTTCATTACAAATTGGCGATCCCAACCGGATTGCGGAAATCACCGGTATTACCACCATCGGCGATTTCCGCCGCCGCGACATCAGCGTGGGCGGGCAGGGCGCGCCGTTGGTGCCGGCCTTTCATCGAGCCGTGTTCGCCCAAACCGGTCAAACCACCAGTGTGATCAATATAGGCGGTATCGCCAATATCAGCATACTGCGCCACGATAGTGTGCTGGGTTTCGACACCGGCCCCGGTAATACGCTGATGGATTATTGGTGCCAGCTGAATACGGGCCTTGGCTACGATGCCGCTGGCGCTTGGGCCGGCACCGGACGAGTCGATGCCGATCTACTGAAACAACTGCTCGACGACCCCTATTTCCGGCAGCCGCCGCCCAAAAGCACGGGCAAGGAATATTTCTCTCCGGCCTGGCTGGAACAAAAAATCGCCTGTTATCGATATTGCAAAGCCGAAGACATTCAAGCGACTCTCTGCGAATTGACGGCCGGCAGCATTGCCGGTGCCGTACTGGAACATGCGGCCGACAGCACGCAAGTTCTACTATGCGGCGGCGGCGTTCATAACCGTCAATTAATGGCCGGATTGGCAAAACGGCTGGCCATGCCTTTGCTGTCCACCGAGGAATTTGGCATAGTTCCTGATCATGTCGAAGCCATGGCTTTTGCCTGGCTGGCCAAGCAAACCCTGCATCGCTTACCCGGCAATTTATGCAGCGTCACCGGTGCCAGAGTCCCCGTGGTACTGGGCGGAATATATCCCGGACGATAGTCATCCTGGGTTACACTTTCCACCCGCGCAGCCGTTTCAACCAACATTTTCAGCCTCCATACAGGGATTTTGATCCATGAAAAAGTCGCCGTTATCGCCGTCTCAACTGTATAAGTCTTGCAATCTCGGTCAATTAAATTTCACCTCAACCGAGGAACTGGAAGATCTCGAGCTTTTGGTCGGCCAGGAAAGAGCAATGGAGGCGATCAAATTCGGGATACGGATTCGTAAATCCGGATACAACATTTTTGCGATGGCGCCGGATGGCACCGGCAAATTAACCACGGTCAAACAACTGGCGGAACACGAGGCCAGCCGCCAACCGGTGCCGTTCGACTGGTGCTACGTGCATAATTTCAGCCAGCCGGCCAAGCCTACCGCTATCCATCTGGAACCTGGACAAGGCCGGGGGTTTCAACGGGATATGGCCGAACTGATAGATGAACTGAGCGTGGCAATCCCGGCCGCGTTCGACGGCGACGAATATCGCTCCCGCGCCGGCGAACTGGAAAGTGAATCGCGCCAGCGGGAGGCGACCGAAATCAATCGTCTGCGGGAAGAAGCCGAGCAAGCTCGGATCATTTTCACCGAAACCGCCACCGGCTATGCCTTTTTACCGGCCGATGAAAACAACGAACCGCTGACGCCGGAACAATTCAACAAACTGGATAAGGAGCAGCAGCATAAGTTCCATGAAACCGTGCTCGATCTGCAAGAGCGGGTACAGGCTGCCATCAAAAAATTTCCGGTGTGGCGCAAGGAAACCAAACGTAAATTACAGGCGCTGAATCGGGAAGTGGCGGAACTGGCGGTTAATCACTCGATCGATGAGCTCAAGGAAAAATACGCCAAATGGCAGCCGGTGTTGAATTATTTGAACGCGGTGCAAAAAGACATAATCGAACATGTGCGCGATTTTATCCCGCATAGCGAAAAAGTCCTGTCCTTCATGGAGCTGCCGCAAGACCCCAATCCATTCAAGCGCTATCAGGTCAATTTGATGGTCGATCGGAGTCAGAAACGCTCGGCTCCGGTGGTTTGCGAGGACTTGCCGAATTACGGCAATCTGCTCGGCCGCATCGATCATCAGGCCCACATGGGCTCGCTGGTCACCGATTTTACCATGATCAAGCCCGGCGCCTTTCATAAAGCCAATGGCGGCTATCTGATCATCGACGCCCGCAAGGTGTTGATGCAGCCCTACGCCTGGGAAACCCTGAAGCGTACCTTGCAGTCCGGCGAAATCCGGATCGAATCGCTGGAACGCGCGCTCAGCCTGATCAGCACTTCCTCGCTTGAGCCGGAGCCGATACCGTTGGAAATTAAGGTCATCCTGCTGGGTGACCCGTTGATTTACTACCTGTTGAGTTTTTACGACCCCGAGTTTCAGGACTTCTTCAAAATAGCGGCCGATTTTGCCGAGAGTGTGGACAGAAAAAACAACAGCATGGAATACGCCCGGCTGTTGGCAACCATCGCCCGCCGTGAAAAACTGAAGCCGCTTAGCCAGCAAGCCGTGGCGCGGGTGATCGAGCATAGCGCGCGCATGAGCGGCGACGCCGAAAAGCTGCTGACCCATTTGCGCAGCATTAAGGACTTGCTGACCGAATCTGATTACTGGGCTACCGAAAACAGCCATACCCATATTGCCCAAAGCGACGTGCAACAGGCCATCGATCAAAAAATACATAGGCTGGATAAGGTCCGTGAACGGCTTTATCAAACTATTCAACGCGGCACGATCATGATAGCCACCGACGGTAAAGTCATCGGTCAAATCAATGGTTTATCGGTATTGCAACTGGGCGAGTTTGCTTTTGGTCAACCCTCGCGGATCACCGCCACCACCAGGATGGGCAACGGCAAGGTAGTCGACATAGAGCGCGAAACCGAACTGGGCGGCGCGATTCATTCCAAGGGCGTGCTGATTTTATCCAGCTTTATCGCTTCTCGTTATGCGCGCAGCACGCCGTTCTCGCTGTCCGCCAGTCTGGTATTCGAACAGTCCTACGGCCATGTCGAGGGCGACAGCGCATCGCTGGCCGAACTGTGCGCGATCTTGTCATCCTTGGCGCAAATTCCGCTGCGTCAGGATCTGGCCATGACTGGTTCCGTCAATCAGCTAGGTCTGGTGCAGCCGATCGGTGGGGTCAACGAAAAAATCGAGGGCTTTTTCGACGTTTGTTCGGCCAAGGGGCTGACCGGTACGCAGGGTGTCATCATTCCGGCCAGTAATGTGCCTTATTTGATGCTGCGCTGGGACGTGGTGCATGCGGCGGAAAGCGGCCAGTTTCACATTTATGCCGTCAGCACCGTCGATCAGGCGCTGGAGCTATTGAGCGATTGCGAAGTAGGAGAAGCCGACCAACAAGGTCAATATCCGCCGGCAACCTTTAACGGCAAGATCGACGCACAATTACGCCAATTCACCAGTCTAAAACTGGCCTTCGGCGGCAAGGAATCGGATGCCGACAAAGGCAACTGAGTTTGAGGTGTTTCCAAGATTTCGAAATGCCGGCCAGCCTGACCCGAAGAGCCTGAAACGGACTCTGCTCACCTTGCACGTTATCCAATCATAATGTAAATGCAGGGAGTATTGTTTTAGGCTTATTAGCGGTGTTTAATATAGTCATGAAAAATCCAAACAAACATATCGTGCTCCACGGCCCTCAGGATATATCGGTTCAGTGGGCGCAGCACATCGTTAATCATTATGTGTCGAACGCCAAGGTCTCCAACATCGATTTGCAATCGATTGATGTTGGAACTTCTACCCGCTTAAGGGTTGAGGTGACCCATGATGCGCAAGACGTTCTGCCCGCGCGCTGGTTCGTTAAAACTCCGTCGCTGGCACTGAAATCCCGCTTGATTACCGCATTGCCGCGTTTCCTGCACAAGGAGGTGGTTTTCTATCAATCGCTTTCCAGTAGCGTGCCGGTAAAATTACCCAAGATATTGGCCGCTGAAAGTCGGTTTGGACGAGGCTCCACTTTAGTGATGACCGATCTGACTGAGTTGGATTTTAGGCCGGGCCGAGCGGCGGATGCGTTGTCGTATGAGCAGGCCAGCCAGGTTGTCGCTCATTTGGCCCGCTTGCATGGCAGTTACTGGAACAAACCGGCCCTACTGAAGAGTCACCGTTGGTTGAATGGATTTTCCCACCAAATGGAAAATCAGATGGGTAGTTTGTTGGCAGCGCCCTTGATGCAACGAGGGCTATTGCGCGCGGAAACCTTGATCTCGAAAAAGCTCCACGGCCCCGCTCTGCGCTATGCCGCAAATCGGCGTCGAATCAAGCGTTTTTTGGCTCAAGGTGCCAAAACCCTGGTGCATTATGACTGTCATCCCGGCAACATTTTCTGGACCCATTCCGAGCCGGGCTTTCTGGATTGGCAATTGGTGCGGATGGGCGAGGGCATAGGCGACGTGGCTTATTTCCTGGCGACCGCGCTCGATCCGCGGCTCAGGCGAAAGTATGAGTCAAGCCTGTTAAATCAGTATGTCAACCATTTAGCCAGTACGGGCGTCGAAGAGCTGGATGAACAAAAACTATTTCGGCGCTATCGGGCGCATTTGGTCTACCCGTTTGAAGCCATGACGGTTACCTTGGGGATAGGCGGTATGATGCAGCATGACAGTAATCTGGAGTTGATTCGAAGAGCCGCGGCCGCCGTTGATGACCACGATAGTTTTGCCCTGCTCGAAGCCTGAGCCGGTGGTCTTTCTTTCGGAACAATACCAGATAGGCATTAGACAAAAAGGCCGGAAATTCCGGCCTTTCTGCTGACGAGGTGGACTAGCGCAGCATATCCAATGCTTTTTCGGTTGCTTTCTGAGTGGCTTTGTCTTTTACGGTATCCACGGCTTCGCCGGTGGATGTTGGCGCGGCTTTAACCGCGGCCTTGCTGGATTTTACGGTGTCTACCACCTGGGAGGCTTCGGCCGGCACGGCTTGTTTAACCTCTTCCTCGGCTGCTTTTTTCACCGCATCCCGAGCTTGGCCGGTAACGGCCTCGGGTGCTGTCTCCGCCGCGCTTTTGACGGCTTTAGCGCTATCGACGGCGTTACCGGCAGCTTCGACATTTTTCACTGCGTCTGGCGCAACTTCCGCCGCTTTGTCCTTGGCAAATTGTTTACCCGCGGCTTCTAGCAAAGAGGTTTCGGCAAACGCCATGCTGGAAGCAAACACTAATGAAGTCAATAATATGATTTTGTTATTCATGAATCAGTCCTCGTGTTAAGTGGTTGGTGCGGATACAGAGTACATCAAGGATTCTTAACTGAACATTAATTCTACGATCGTTGCGCGATACGTTGCAAACCGAGGTCAACCAGTGCTTGTGCCCGAGACATGCTGTCGGCTTCGGCGTAGCATCGCAGCTCAGGTGCATTGCCTGATGGGCGCAGATGCACGATTTCGCCGTTGGTAAAGGTCAGTCGCAGGCCGTCGGTCAAGTCGGTTTCGGAAATCGCGCCCAGTTCCGTTCCCCACAGGCTTTGATAGGCCGTGTCGTCGTTTTGTAAGCGTTTCAGCAGAGCTTGGCTGTCGTCAACCGGAAAGTTTTGCAGACGGTTGCTAGCGGTGTAGCGTTTGGGTAAGCCGGCGCTCAACTCGGATAGCTTGATGCCTTGCCGTTTGGCCATTGCCAGCAGCGCCAGAGCCGGTAAAACCGCATCGCGGGTGGGTAACGCCGCTACTATTTGGTCCGCTACCCGCAAGCCCTTGCCGGCCAGAAAACCGCCATTGGCTTCAAAGCCGGCTATAGCCTTGCCGCCGGCCTCGGCTTGTTCCATGCCGGCAATCACATACGGCGAACCGATACGGGTGCGCAGTACCTGTTTGAACAAGCCCGAGGCTTCGATCGCGGTATTGCAGCTGACCGGGGTCACCACGGTATCCGCGCCTAAAAAATGCGCACACAGCAAACCTACAATATCGCCGCGCAGCCAGGTGCCGGTTTCATCGGCAATTAGTGGCCGGTCACCGTCGCCGTCGGTGGAGATGATCGCGTCCAATTGATGAGCCTTGGCCCAGGCCAGACCGCGCTGGCGGTCTTCTTCGCTGACGGCTTCGGTGTCGATAGGCACGAAGGTATCGGTACGGGACAGGCCGATCACCTCGGCGCCCAATGCGCTCAGGATGTCGCGCAAACAATCCCGGGCTACGCTGGAATGTTCGTAAATGCCGATGCGCCAGCCTTGCAACAGATCGGGAGCAAACAGGCCGGTATAGCGTTGTTTGTAATGATCCAAGGCTTCCGGGTTGATGGTAGGCATGACGCCGTCGTCATTGAAGTCCGCTAATTCGACCGTGGCCTGCGTGATAGCCGCTTCGTCGGCCTTGCTGATCTCGCCTTCGGCCCGATAAAACTTGATGCCGTTGCGGTCGAACGGGATATGACTACCGGTTACCATGATTGCCGGCAGGCCTTGGGTTAAGCCATGGTAAGCCAAGGCCGGTGTCGGTAATGCGCCGCAGAAATCCACCTCGCAACCGGCCTGGCGAATAGCGGCGGCGCAGGCGCGGACGATGGCGGGACTTGAAGGGCGCAAATCCATGCCCAAGGCGATTTTTTGCCCCGGTTTGGCCAGATTGAGTCCCCGCAGAAAAGCCAACGTGTAAGCGGCGCAAACCTGGTCGGTCATTTGGCTGACCAGTCCGCGCGCACCGCTGGTGCCGAATGCCACGCCGCTGTCGGCCATCATTTGTTGGATGTTGATTGATGTCATAAAGGTTTTGTTGGGTAAATCAATAATGTAATTAAATGTGGAAATGTAGTATTGGTCTAGCGTCTGCGGCCACCGCCCAGCAACGAGCCCAATACTCCGCGTATCAGTTGCCGGCCCACTTCGCGGCCGATGGTGCTGGCGGCGCTTTTGGCGGCCGATTCCAACACACCTTGGCGTCTGCCGCCTCGCGGGCCGGTGCTGCCCAACAAAATATCCGCCAAGCCGATACCGGCATCCGATTGTTTGCCCGCTGTTGGCTTTTGCGCGCTTGCGGCTGTCTGTTCGGCTCGGCCTTTCAATATTTCATAGGCCGACTCTCGGTCGATCTGTTTTTCGTAATGACCGTAAAGCACCGAATTTTCGATTGTCTGCCGGCGCTCTTCGTCATTGGCTGGGCCGATGCGTGATTGGGGTGGTTTGATAAACGCGCGTTGTACGGGATGTGGTGTGCCTTTTTCATCCAGAAAAGATACCAGGGCTTCGCCGACGCCTAGTTCGGTAATGGCGGTTTCCACATCCAGGCCGGGATTGCTTCTGAAGGTTTCGGCGGCGGCTTTGACGGCTTTTTGATCGCGCGGTGTAAAGGCGCGCAGGGCGTGTTGCACCCGGTTGCCGAGCTGGCCCAGGATTACGTCGGGAATATCCAGCGGATTCTGGCTGACGAAATACACGCCCACGCCTTTTGAACGTATCAAGCGCACCACTTGCTCGATTTTTTGCAGCAAGGCGGCCGGCGCGTCGTTGAACAGCAAATGCGCCTCGTCGAAAAAGAACACCAGTTTGGGCTGGTCCAGGTCGCCGGCTTCCGGCAAATTTTCGAACAGTTCCGACAATAGCCACAGCAACAAAGTGGCGTAAACCCGTGGCGAATTGTACAACGTGTCGGCGGCCAGAATGTTGATCACGCCTCGGCCTCCATCGGTTTGCAACAAATCGTTGAAATCCAGCACCGGTTCGCCGAACAGATTTTCGCCGCCTTCGTGTTCCAGCTGCAGCAAGCCGCGTTGTATCGCGCCGATACTGGCAGCCGACATGCTACCGTATTCGCCGCGCAGTTCCGAGGCGTTGTCGGCGGCAAATTGCAGCAGTGCCCGTAGGTCTTTCAAATCCAGCAGCAGCCAGCCGTTATCGTCGGTGATTTTGAAGACGGCTGTCAGCACGCCGGCTTGGGTTTCGTTCAGGTTCAACATTCTGGACAGCAACAGCGGCCCCATTTCCGAAATGGTGGAGCGCAACGGATGGCCTTTTTTTCCTAATACATCCCAGAACAACGTAGGGGCTGAACGATAGCCGAAATCTTGTAAATCCAATTCCTTTACCCGCGCTTCGACTTTACCGTTGCCGCCGCCGGTCAGACAGATGCCGGATAAATCGCCTTTAACGTCGGCCATGAACACTGGTACGCCGATATTCGAAAATGCCTCGGCCAAGGTTTGCAGTGTGATGGTCTTGCCGGTGCCGGTGGCTCCGGCAATCAAGCCGTGGCGATTGGCCATGGCCGGTAAAATGCAACAGGTACCGGTAGTGGATTGGGCGATAAAAAGCGGCTCTGTCATAACGATTTCCCTAAAAGCAAATGAACGTAACCAACCATACCATGCTTCGGCCGCAGAGGCATCCTGTCGCGAATGCGCCTCTGGTTACCCGGTTTTTTACCGAGGCGCTTTCATGCTGGCAATCTTGGGCAACAGGCTCAATATCAGCGCCGGAAAACCGCTCACCCAGCTGACTGTTGCCGCGCCGCTTAGCGAAACCCTATTGGTTCGCCGCGAAGCCTTTTTGCAAAACACCTTCGCGATAAAATTTACCAATATCGATAGCATAGTCTTGCGCCCGGACTATGCCCCTGATTGTCAGCAGGTTGCCTCGGTCATCCAATGGCATATCCGCCAAATTGGTCACTTCCTCCGCCAGGGGCTGCTTTTCCGCATCCAGCAGAATAATGATTTTGGGGCGCAATCGAACAAATTCGTTGACTTCTACCACAATCGCGATGGCGCCGTTAGTCAGCATGACGACGCAACCGGGAGGGTAAACACCCAGCGATTCGATAAATTTGGTGACCAGGCGTTCCTCCAGACTTTCACCGCTCATGTCAGCCATGATGCTGGTTGCTTCCAGATGGGTTCGGCCTTTTTGATAAACCCTGTCGCTGGTCATGGCGTCGTAAATGTCGGCGATGGTCACTATGCGGGTAAACAGGGGGATATGGCGATGGGTTAGCTGGTTTGGATAGCCTTTACCATTCAACATTTCATGATGCGACAATGCAGTTTTGATCGCGCCCGGATACATGTTCTCGCTGGATTGCAGCAATTCATAACCCTTGGTGGTATGGCCGCGCATGATCTCCATTTCATCCGGCTCCAGCCTGCCGGGCTTGTTCAAAATCTGGTCCGGCACCAGCATTTTGCCCATGTCATGCATCAATCCGCATAAGCCGACATTATGCAGACTGGTGTCGGACAGGTTGATGTGCCGCCCGAGCACGATGGACAGCACGCAGACGTTCAAACTGTGTTGAGCGGTATATTCGTCTCTATTTTTCAGCTGGATAAGCCATAAAAAAGCATCCGGGGAGTGCAAAATGCTGGCGACACATTCCGCAACCGCTGCTTTGGCCAATTTGGTATCGATGGCCTCGCCATAACTGACGCGTTGCATGGTCTCCGCCACGAACTGACTCACCTGTCGATAAACGACTTCCGCGCGGCCAATTTCAGTTTCGAAGCTGCCGAGTTTGGGAGGCGGGGTACCGTAATCCGAAGCGGTCTCGATCAGCGGTTTGTTATGGGTGGCGAACTTCCCGAATCGGCGTTTACGCTTGATGGTGGTATCGATATAAACGTAATCGCAACAGCCTCTTAATTGCAGGATTTCATCCTGGGTTTGCACTTCAAAACCTTGAAATAAAAAAGGGCTGTCCAGCCAAGAGCGGTCCAATTCGATCACATACATGCCGATTTCCACCAGGTTAACCGGCGTGTAAACGCGTTGCGGTACGCTGTATTCGACGGCGGCACTGACAGGTGTTTTTTTCTTTTTCCGAAACGGCCAGAGTTTTCGTAGAGGCATTAATTAATCTTCGTTCCGACAAAATGGTAGATAACAAAGGTAGCTCGCCGGCCATGCGGAAGGAGCATAAACTAAAATCCGTTAATGAAGTTGAAAAAAGTCGCCGATAGCCGGCGTGGCGGGTTCTTTTTAGCCGGCAATCACTTGCGCGGATTCGGTGACTTGCGGCACCACGACTACCTGGGCGAAGCCGCCGCCGGGCGTGCGGAAATTGGTGGTTTGGCCTTGATAGAGCCGGGCGCAGGTGGCTTGGATTTGGCCTTGATAGACATAGTTGCGTAAATCCAGCTTCAACTCCACGGCCTGGTCGGCGATCTGCAACTGGCGTTCGCTGGGTTGTACCAGATTTTGGGCGACGTAATCGCCTTGTAAAATTTCGCTGAACACTCGGCGCGTCAGCTTATCGCCGCGATAGGCGGCCTTGCTGCCGTAGCCCTTGGCCGGTTTGAAGAAGAGTTGCTTGCGCCGCTGCCACAGGCTTTCCTGGTCTTGAGTCTCGACCCGTACCGTCTTGGCTATGCCTTGCAGCAAAATGGCGCGGGTGGCGGCATCGACGCCGATTTGTTCCAGGGCATCGACGTCGGTCAACAAGGCTAGATTGCGCTTGTCGGCGTATAAGGCGTGATTTCTGGGGTGCGGCGTGACGACGACCGAACCGGCCAGATAGGCATCGCGCAAGGCTTGATGGTTAGTGTGTTCCAAGCCGAAATCGGTCAGGCGATTGTAGACCATATCGATGGGACTATCGCCGTGCCGGAGCCGGCCGTCCCGGTAGGTCAGATCGGATGGGTCACAAATAATCGTGTCGATTTGATGAGCGGCGAACAGGTTTCTAAATAGCATGAACTCGGGCAACATGTACTGTTGACCAGGGCTGTCGTCGACTATCGCCAGTGTGCACAGGGGTTGCGAATGGCCTTCCAGACGCCATTCCCGCAGGAACATGTCGATAAAAATCTGTTCCTGGGCCAGGGCGGATGGATGCGCCAACTTGCATGGGCAGCTATCGCAAGGGCTGTGAGCGCGCGCCAGCAATGCATTCAGCAAGGCGCCGCCGGCATTGCTGTTGATTTCGATCAGTCGTGGCCCGTCCGCGTCCAGATGAAAATCATAGCCTAGGAAAACTCCCCGCGCCTTGGGCGTAAATTGGGCGGATTCGGGCGCATGGGCCAGCACCCGTTGCTGATAAGTCGGTAAGGCAATCACGCGCTCCAAGGCATTGATGATGTCGCGCTGTTTGTTCAGGCTGGATTCGGCCACGAATACCGCGGAATCGGAAAACAGATGTGGTCTATCGTCGGTAATCATCCGGTATAGCCGATCGCCATCGAGCTGATGGGCTAATTCGCGCCGCAGCAGCTGCCGGTTCAACGCCACGCAATGGCAATCCCGATTCAGTTGTTCGGCGCGTTGAATACCCAGATTATGATCAAAAACAGTCATGCATGAAGCGTCGGAATGTCCGGATGAGTAGGAATAAACCGGAACGATGCCTGTGATCGCTATCCGGCGGTTTGCGGGTCTTGGTTTCGAATTAATCGCGGAAGTTGTTGAATTGCAGCGGTTGTTCCAGATCCTCCTGGCGCAGCATCTGGATCACTTCCTGTAAATCGTCGCGCTTTTTGCCGGTCACGCGCACCTTATCGCCGTTGATGGCGGCTTGTACCTTAAGCTTTTTATCCTTGATCAATTTGACGATTTTTTTGGCCAAATCGCTGGCTATGCCTTGTTTCAAGGTAATGGATTGCTGTGCGGTTTTGCCGGTATCCTGAATTTTACCGCTTTCCATGCTGGCGATATCGATGCCGCGCTTGCCCATCTTGGCGTACAGGATAGGCAGCATTTGCTGGAGCTGAAAAGTCGATTCGGCCTTCATGACGATGCTATCGTCCTGCTGCTCGAAACAGGCGTTGCTGCCTTTGAAATCAAAGCGGGTGGAGACTTCCTTGTTCGCTTGATCAACGGCGTTGGTCACTTCGTGGTTATCAAGTTCTGAAACGATGTCGAATGATGGCATGATATTGATTTGCAAGTGGAAAAAAGGCGAATCACTATAAAGGTGATGCGCGCCGAATTCAACCTCTATCTGGCGGAAGGCATTGCCGGGCCGATTGGGTTACACTGGTTCAGCAGTATTTTAGTCTTAATTAATGGGGAGAGAGCGATGAAATCAGCGTTTAAACCAGTCTTGGGTTTGAGTGGCGTCTTGATCATGTCGGGCTGGGCCATGATCGGTTGCGATTCCAAGCCGCAGCCAGCGGTCGTCAGTCAAGCCAATCAGGAGAAATACGACAAGCTAAAGACCTTGGAAGGCTTGGTTAGCAACGATCAGGGGCCGGCTAAAACCGGTTTGGTCAAGGTGTTGACCGAACAAGGCCGGGAACTGTCCAGAGTGGAGTTGGCCGATAGTCCGCGTTATAGCGTGGACGTGCCGGCCGGTACTTTGTTGCCGGTGATTCTGGCCTACTATCCCACAGCCGACGCCGGCGAAGAACAGCGCATGATTACGGTGGCAATCCATGCCGCCGCCAGCAAATACGACATCAACCCCTTGAGTACCCGCATCGCCAAGCAAGCTCGGGCCCTAGGCGGCTACACCCACAAAAATTGGGTGAGGGCGGCGGAAAGCTTCGGCACCGTTCCGGACAATAACAAAACCACCGCCGGCTTTCGCGGCGACCCGACCAGCCAATACGGCGGCTGGCATTAAAAATTCATCATTGCCATCGGCTTTCCGCAACGCCAGGTTCAGCAAGGACGCCGGCGGGTTGTTGGGATATGCCGCGCTGCCTTGCAACAACGCAAAATGATTCGTAAGTTATTGCTTATAAAGAAGATTGATTGACTTTGTCTGACTTGTAACTAGACTCAATATGTTAGATGGTGGCGGGGAATCGTTTTTGGCATGCTGGATCCTTGGCTTGCGGATCAAACAGGTTCGACATTTACACCGGCGAATCGCTCAACCCCTGAAATAATCTAGCAAACAGTAGGTTGAGACGGCCATGAGTCGTTCCGGCCGATTGAGCAAATAAATACAACATTAAAACGGGGAAAGCAGATGAAACAATATACGGCGGAGTTTTTTGGGACATTTTGGTTGGTGCTGGGCGGTTGCGGCAGTGCGGTGCTTGCTGCGGCTTTTCCGGATGTCGGTATCGGTTTATTGGGCGTGTCCTGCGCGTTTGGTTTGACCGTGTTGACCATGGCCTTCGCAATCGGACATATTTCCGGTTGCCATTTGAATCCGGCGGTATCGATCGGTTTATGGGTTGGCGGCCGTTTCCCCGCCGATAAATTGCTGCCGTATATTGCCGCGCAAGTGTTGGGCGGCATCGTGGCCGGAGGCGTTTTATTTCTGATTGCCAGCGGTAAGGCCGGGTTTGACGTGTCGGCCGGGTTTGCTTCCAATGGTTACGGCGAGCACTCGCCGGGTGGTTATTCGTTGTTGTCGGCGCTGGTGACCGAAGTCGTGATGGCCATGATGTTTTTGTTAGTGATTCTGGGTGCGACCGATGCCAGAGCGCCGCAAGGTTTTGCGCCGATCGCCATTGGTTTATGCCTGACCCTGATTCACTTGATCAGCATTCCGGTCACCAATACCTCGGTCAATCCGGCCCGCAGTACGGCTACGGCGATATTCGTCGGCGATTGGGCCGTGGTTCAGCTTTGGCTGTTTTGGTTGGCGCCCATCGTGGGCGCGGTGGCGGGCGCCTTGGTCTACCAGTTTTTGGGTAGCGAAGACTCCACCGATTAAGCGTTCAGGCTTGGGGCGACGCCTGGCGTCGCCCTTTTTCGCGTCAGGGACCGCATTCCGGCAGCAAGGAACTGCGCCAGAATTGGCCTTCTTTTTCAAACAAGCGGCGGCTTTCCGTCGGCCCCCAGGAACCGGCCGGATAAGTGGCAATGTAGTCGCGTTCGGTAGCCCAAGTCTGCAGTATCGGGTCGACGATGCGCCAGGCGTATTCCACTTCGTCGAAACGCAAAAACAACGAGCGGTCGCCTTGTATCACGTCCAGCAGTAAATCCTCGTAAGCATCGACATGGCGCTGGTTCGGCTGGCGAAAGCTGGCATCCAGACTGGTGGTGTGGGTGCGCATTTCCAGGCCGGCTTCTTTTATCGTCATTTCGATCCGGATACATTCTTCCGGCTGAATGCCCATGATGACCCAGTTGGGATTCATGCAATGGATATGCGTGTCGCGAAAAAATTGCAGCGGCGGGTGGCGGAAGCAGATCGAGATGCTGGACTGGCCTTTTGCCATGCGCTTGCCGGTGCGGAGGTAAAATGGCACGCCGCGCCAACGCCAGTTGTCGATCATTAGCTTCATCGCCGCATAGGTTTCGGTGGTGCTGTTGGCCGGGATGTTGGCTTCTTCCAGATAACCTTTGACCTTTTGCCCATCGATCGTGCCCTTGGCGTATTGGCCGCGGAAGGCGTGGGCATGCACCGCCGATTTTGGGATAGGCCGGATCGATTTCAATACTTTGACTTTTTCATCGCGCAAGGCCTCGGCGTCCATCGCCACCGGCGGTTCCATCGCCACCAGAGTCAGTAATTGCAATAAATGGCTTTGCAGCATGTCGCGCATCGCGCCGGCACTGTCGTAATATTCGCCGCGCGTGCTGATGCCCATATCCTCGGCGTGGGTGATCTGGATGTGATCGATGTAATTGCGGTTCCATATCGGTTCCAGCATCACATTGGCAAACCGGAATACCAACACGTTTTGTACCATGCCCTTGCCCAGGTAGTGATCGATCCGATAGATTTGTTCCTCGGTCAGAAAGCGTTCGATGCGCTTTTGCAGGGCTTGAGCGCTTTCCAGATCGTAACCGAAGGGCTTTTCGATCACCACCCGCCGCCAGCCGTATTCTTGCGTTAATAGATGAACCTGACTCAGCGATTCGATCACATGGCCAAAATCGTCCGGACCGACCGCCAGATAAAAGGCGATGTTCTTGGGAAAATGTTGGGCTTCATCGTTCAGAGTGACGGCCAGATCCTGGTAGCATTGGTCATCGTCCAGATTGCCTCGGTGGTAAAACAGGCGCTCGCTGAAGCGGGCAAACACGGTTTCATCCAGTTTGTCGCCGGCTTTTTCTTCCAGCATGCCACGTACTTCGCTCAGCCATTTTTCCCGGTCCCAGGGACGGCGGCCTATCGCGACAATACGAGTGCCTTCCGGCAGTTTTTTCTCCATTTCCAGGTGGTAAAAACCGGGCATCAACTTAAGCCGAGCCAGATTTCCGGTCGCACCAAAAATGACATAGGTGCAGGATTCGATGGGCATGGCGCACACTCCTTTTGAATGGACAAGGTTGGATATAGCGGTCAAGTTCTGATCGAATCATGCCGTTTGTCGGCTTACTTTACTACTGCCGGGCCAATTCCGGTAAAGCCGCGCATGCCGTCGAGCCGATTTGTCTGAAGCAAAATTTGAATCAGGGGTATCTTTGTCGATATTTTTGTAGTAAAAACAAAGCGCTTGATCGTGTCCGGCTTGAAACTTAACGGGGATGCGGTCGGCCTGTTGTATCCAACATATAAGAAAAAAACAGGAGGGGATATGGAAACACTACAAAACATGGTGAGTGTTCTTAATTCAATGGGCGCGGCTCAAATCGCCGCGATCCTGCTAGTGGTAGGGTTATTGCTGACCTGGTTGATTGTGCGTGCCTCCAGGGATGAAGCCGATCAGAGCCAGCCGGTCAATAAACAGCCGCATCGGCACAATCCGGCGGTTGAAGCGCCAAAAATGCAGTCTCAATCCGGCTTCATGGATCAATCGGTTACTCCGCCAATAAAAGCGGACAATCGCCCGACAACGGAGGAGATTTTGCGGCCGGCCGACAAACAGCCAGAAATACATCATGCGCCCGCGTCCGAAAGCGCTCCGCTGAGCGATATTCCGAGGGACTCGGTGTTGCGCCGGCATTACCAGGCCGAATTGGCGGCAAAAAAACAAGCGTTGTCCAATCCCTATCCGACCGATTCGGTATTGCGTCGCCACTATGACGCCTTGCATAAATTGGCCTTGGAGCCATCGGTAGCGAGCGAGGTCGCCGCGCCCGTGGCGCAAATGGTTGCGGAACAGCCGGCATCGGCAAAGCCCGCGCCGAAAGCCAGCATCATCGAACTGGCCATCGGGAGAGAAGAGCTGGCGTCGGTTGTCGCCGAGACAAGGCCTTCATCTGTTCGGCAAACGGCAAAAATGGCGATACCGCAGGATTCTATTTTAAAACGGCATTTCATCAGCCAGCTGCAAGCGGAAATCGAGGCCAGGCTGCCGGCTAGACCTAGTGATTCGGTATTGCGCCGGCATTACGACAACTTGGTTCGTCATGAATTGGAAAAGCGGTTGGCGGGTTGAGCGGCAAGGTAATAAGGCTGGCTAAGTGCCGGACTCAAACCAATAAAATTGTTTGAGGCGGTTGCGTGGTCATTGCGGGCTAATTTTAGTAAACTGACTAATCGGTTGAAAGTTAAAGCAGAGATTGGCCATGACTTATTGTATTGCTGTATCGGTGAAGGGCGGCTTGGTTCTGACGTCGGATTCCAGAACCAACGCGGGCATTGATAATGTGAGCGTGCATTGCAAAATGCACGTGATGCCTACCTTTGACGACCGGAAAATCATATTGTTAAGCGCCGGCAATCTTGCCACCACGCAGGCGGTGTTGGATCAATTGCGGCGCGACATTAAGGAAGGCAGCAAAATCAATCTGAACACCGTGCATTATTTGTCCGAGGCTGCGGAATATCTCGGCCAAGTCAGTTTGGCGAAACAAAAGCGTCACGCCAATGCCGGACAAAACGGTTTTTTTCCCGCAGCCACCTTCTTGCTGGCCGGCCAAATCGACGGCGAGCCGCACGGTGCCTATCTGGTCTATCCGGAAGGTAACTACATTACCACTTCCACCCAAACACCTTATCTGCAAATCGGCGAGAATAAATACGGCAAGCCGGTGCTGGATCGGTTTCTAAAAACTGACACCTCCCTGGAAGATGCCGTGCGCTGTTGTTTGATTTCGATGGATTCCACCATACGCAGCAACGCCAGCGTCGGTGCGCCGGTGGATTTGTTGATTTACGGCAAGGACAGCCTGATGTTGGATGAATATTACTGTTTTCAGGAAGACGACGAATATCTGATTCAATTGCGCCGCATCTGGCACGAAAAACTTAGGGAAGCTTTTACCACCCTGCCGCAAGTCAGCCGAGAATACTCCAGGCCTTTTCCGTTTCACGAGCATTGAGCCTAAATAGCCCAAGGCAGCAATTGCGGCGGCGCGCTGGACACTAGCGACTCATGCAACCTAAGCTGAGTGTCGTGATACCGGTGCTGAACGAGGCCGGGCAAATCGCCGCCAAACTGGGAGCCTTGCAACCGTTGCGGGCGGATTGCGAGCTATTGCTGGCCGATGGCGGTAGCGACGATGGCAGTCGAATTGTCGCCGAAGTGCTGGTCGATAAAGTGTTGCAAGCGCCATGCGGACGAGCCAAGCAAATGAATGTCGGAGCGATGGCGGCTCAAGCGCGGGTGTTGCTGTTCCTGCATGCCGACACCCGTTTGCCGGATGAGGCCGTCCGGCGTATCTTGCGGGCGGTGGCCGACGGTTACCAGTGGGGGCGATTCGATGTCGAGTTTGACGATCCTCGGCCTGTTTTCAAATTGATTGCATTCATGATGAACTGGCGTTCGCGGCTGACCGGCATCGCCACCGGCGATCAAGCCCTGTTCGTCACACGCTCGGCGTTTCAGGCCGTGGGTGGATTTCCGGAAATTGCGCTGATGGAGGATATTGCGATCAGTCGCCGGCTTAAAAAACTTGGCAAGCCTTGTTGTCCGCGCGATAAAGTCATTACCTCGGCCCGGCGTTGGCGGAAGCACGGCATACTCAACACCATTTTGTTGATGTGGCGCTTGCGCTTGGCCTATTTTTTCGGTGCCGATCCCGGCGAACTGGCGGTGCAATATTACCGGAGACCTTGATGGAAGCAACGGTTCGCTTTGGTGTGTTTTTGGCTATCTTGTTGTTGATGGTAGTTTGGGAGTTTGTTCGCCCCAGGCGCCCGCTGAACAATGGGCGCGGCCGGCGCTGGCCGATTAATCTCGGTCTGGCGGCCTTGAATGTCGCGTTGATGCGGACCAGTATCGGCGCGGCGGCCTGGTTGGCGGCGATTTGGGCCGCCGATCAGCGGATAGGCTTGTTCAATTTGTTGCCGGTTCCGTACTGGCTGGCGTTGGCGTTGACGCTGTTACTGCTTGATCTGGCTATCTACGCGCAACACATTGCCGCCCACCACTGGCGTTGGTTCTGGCGTCTGCATCAGGTGCATCATACCGATCTCGATTTTGATACCACCACTGCGGTGCGATTTCATCCGCTGGAAATCATGTTGTCGATGCTGTACAAGGCGGTGTTGGTATTGCTGCTCGGCGCCGATCCAGCGGCGGTGATTGCATTCGAGGTGATTCTGAACGCTTGCGCGTTGTTCAACCATGGCAACGTCGGCCTGCCGCCGTTGGTCGAGCGCTATTTACGCTATGTATTGGTGACGCCCGACATGCATCGGATTCATCATTCCGCCCGGCAAGCGGAAACCGACAGCAATTACGGCTTTTCGTTGTCGTGCTGGGATCGGTTGTTCAGGACCTATTGTCATAGTCCAACATTGCCGCAAACAGAGATAAACATTGGTTTGGACGCTTTTCGCCGAGCCGACGAATTGGGCTTTATCCAGTTGCTGGCGATGCCGTTCCGTTCCCCGCGCAAACGATAGTCTTGACCTATCTATTCCTCGGCAGCATGCTGCGGTTGGCAATGAGTGGTGCATCATGGTCAAAATTCAACGCTATTTTCTACCGCGCGTTATGACTCTGCTAGTGATCTATCTGCTGATTCTGTTGGCGGTCTTTCTGTTGCAGCGCAACATGATGTATTTTCCGGCTCGCTTTACTCCGGAACGGCAGCAAGAATTGAGCGCGGCTTTAAATTTGCAAACCTGGCCGTCGGCAAGCGAGCCGAGGGGGATGCTCGGTAGAATGCCGGTGGTGGATGCGAAAGGCACGGTGTTGGTGTTTCACGGCAATGCCGGTTCCGCCTTGCATAGGAGCTATTTTATCGACGGATTGCAGCCTTTGGGTTACCGAGTCATTGTCGCCGAATATCCGGGCTATGGCGCGCGCACTGGTAAGCCTTCCGAAGCGGCGCTGATCGAGGATGGCATTGCCACGGCAAAAATGGCCTTGGACGAATTTAAGCAGCCTTTGTTTCTGTGCGGCGAGTCGCTGGGGAGCGGTGTTGTTGCGGGTATTGTGGCCTCTGGTGAAGTGCCGGTGAAGGGGTTGTTGCTGATAACGCCGTTTGATGCGATGGACAAGGTTGCGCAACACCATTATTGGTTTTTTCTAGCTCGATGGCTGCTTCGAGATAAGTACGATAATGTTGCAAGGCTACGCGAATTTCCTGGGTCTAACGCGATGCTGTTAGCCGAACGGGATGAGGTGATACCGAACCGGCGCTCCATGGTTTTGTTCGATGCGCTAGCGGGGCAAAAGAAACTCTGGCGCTTCGAACAAGCCGGCCACAATAGCTTGCCGATGGAACCTTGGCGTCCGTGGTGGCGGGAAGTCATGGGGTTTATAGATTACTGAGCGGCGGCTGTGTAGGGAAGAGACGTGGCCAATTGGGTTTTGTTGGCCTGATTTGGGTGGGAGGGTTGAAAACACCGGACACAAAAAAGCCGCTGGATAGCGGCTTTTTTGTTGTTCCCGGTAGGAAACGCTTAACGTTTCGAGTACTGAGGACGTTTTCTGGCGCCGTGCAGGCCGATTTTTTTACGTTCAACTTCGCGAGCGTCGCGAGTCACGTAACCGGCTTTTCTCAAAGTTGGTCTCAAGGATTCATCGAAAACCATCAGGGCGCGAGTCAGGCCGTGGCGGATCGCACCGGCTTGGCCGGATGGGCCGCCGCCTGTAACGATGATGTTGACATCGAAATCGCCGCTTTTGGCCAGCAATTCCAGAGGCTGTCTGGCGATCATTTCGTCGGTTTTGCGGCCGAAATATTGATCAACAGGTTGTTTGTTGATGGTGAATTTTCCAGTGCCGACTGTAGCGTAGACGCGGGCTACCGCACTTTTGCGACGACCTGTTCCGTAGTATTGAGCTGCCATAAACTATCTACCTGCTTAAAATTCTAAAACTTTAGGTTGTTGAGACTGGTGATTGTGCTCAGAACCTGCGTAAACTTTCAATTTTTTGAACATCGCCCGGCCCAGTGGGTTTTTAGGCAACATGCCTTGCACGGCGGTGGTGATGATGCGATCCGGGAAAGTTTGTCTCAGTTTTCCCAGGGAAGCGGACTTCATGTTGCCGACATAACCGGTATGGCGGTAATACATTTTGTCTTTTTCCTTGTTGCCGGTAACGCCCACTTTTTCGGCATTGATCACGATGATGTAATCGCCGGTGTCGACGTGCGGTGTAAATTCGGGTTTATGTTTGCCGCGAAGACGTCGTGCAATCTCAGTAGCAAGGCGACCTAGCGTCTTTCCTTCTGCATCAATCACGTACCAATCGCGCTTAACTTCTGCGGGCTTTGCACTAAATGTTTTCATCGTTTTGCTTCTCAATCGGTTGAGGCTAAATATAAAGACCGCCCATTCTACTGAAATGGGATTCCAACTTCAAGTTTATTTGGGATTTGACTAAAAAACGCGGGTTGTTTCGTGCTGCCGCGGAAAACGATTTAACCAAGAGCCGCCCTCGCGCCGCGAAGTTGCCGGTATAGACCTAATTTATACGCCATATTCGCTTCTTCCCTCGAAAAAGGGGAATTCAAAATCGGCAAAAGCGATTATATTTGGCTAACGGCATTTGTGACAACCTACTTCTAAAGGTACTTATGGCTTCCATCTACGACATCAAACCGGCATTTCAAAACCTGTTGCGGCCCGGCGTGCGTTGGCTGGCGGGGCAGGGCGTGACCGCCAATCAAGTCACGCTGGCGGCCATGCTGTTGTCGCTGCTGGTCGGCGCGACCTTGCTTTATCCGGGCTGGCAACCCGGCATTTATTGGGCGATTCCGCTGGTGATGCTGGTGCGCATGGCCTTGAATGCGATCGACGGCATGCTGGCTCGCGAGCACGGCATGCAGTCCGCGCTGGGCGGCATCTTGAACGAACTGTGTGACGTGCTGGCAGACACCGCTTTGTATTTGCCGTTTGCGCTGTTGCCGGGCGCAAACTTGTGGCTGGTGGTCGGTATCGTCATTGCCGCAGTGATCAGCGAAATGGCCGGCGTAGTCGCCGTGCAAATCGGCGCTTCCCGGCGTTACGATGGCCCGATGGGCAAGAGCGACCGGGCCTTCGTGTTCGGCGCGTTGGCCTTAGCCGTTGGTTTGGGTTGGCAGGGCGCCTGGATCAACGTTCTGTTCGGCGTGGTTTTGCTGTTGCTGGCCGTCACCATCGTTAACCGCTGTCGGAAAGCATTGGCCGAGATACGGGCATGATGGCGGTCGATTTACCGAGCAGCGTGCAGATCGCTTTCGCCGGCATCGCCTTGCTGTTATGTATCGCCAGTGGTATTTCGATTATGCTGCAACGCAGCAGGCCGGAGCGCGACTATAGCGAATTGCGCCAACGCGTCAAAACCTGGTGGATCATCGTCGCGGTGTTTGCGGTGGCGGTGTTGATCAATCGCACTACATCGGTGATCGTGCTGGGTCTGATCAGCTTTTTGGCTTTCAAGGAATATCTATCGCTGATTCCGACCCGGCGCGCCGATCACCGGGTATTGTTTTGGGCTTATCTGGCGATTCCGCTGCAATATTATTGGGTGTGGGCGGGTTGGTACGGGCTGTTCATCATCTTCATTCCGGTGTATGTGTTTTTATGGCTGCCGATGCGGATGATATTGATCGGCGAAACCCAGGGCTTTTTGCGTGCCATCGGCACCTTGCACTGGGGCTTGATGATTTGCGTATTCAGCCTCAGCCACATGGCCTTCATGCTGGTGCTGCCGGCGGAAAACAATCCGGGCGGTGGCGCGATGGGCTTGTTGATTTACCTGGTCTTTCTCACCGAAATCAACGACGTTGCCCAGTATGTCTGGGGAAAAAGCTTGGGCAAACGCAAAATCGTGCCGAAAGTCAGCCCCAACAAGACCTTCGCCGGTTTCTTGGGTGGGGTGTTCAGCACGGCGGCGCTGGCGGTGCCTTTGGCGCCGTGGCTGACGCCGTTGAGTGTTTACGAAGCCTTGGGTGCAGGCCTGTTGATCGGCGTGGCCGGCTTCGTCGGCGACGTGACGATTTCGGCGCTTAAACGCGACCTGGGCGTCAAGGACAGCGGCACGCTATTGCCCGGACACGGCGGCATTCTCGACCGCCTGGACAGCCTGACCTACACCGCGCCGCTGTTTTTCCACTACGCCTATTTCCTGCATTATTGATGGCCATGTTGCGGCGCTTGTTTTATCTGCTGCTGGTCAAGCCCCTGGTGTTGTTTTTGATCGGCCTGAACGTGCGCGGCCGGCAATATTTGCCGAGCTCCGGCCCGGCCATCGTGGTCGCCAATCACAACAGCCACCTGGATACCCTGGTGTTGATGTCGCTGTTTCCTCGGGCGCTGATTCCCGACCTGCATCCCGTGGCGGCGGCGGATTATTTTTTTCGCAACCGCTGTTTGAAGTGGTTTGCCTTGAACATCGTCGGCATCGTCCCGATAGATCGCCGGCCTTCGGCTCGGGACGGCGATACCCTGGCGCCGCTGTTAACCGCGCTGGATCGGGGGAAGATTCTGATCCTGTTTCCGGAAGGCAGCCGTGGCGCGCCCGAACGGCGCGGCAAATTCAAAAGCGGCATCGCCCATTTGTTAAGCAAACGTCCGGAAGTACCGGTCACCCCGGTATTTTTCAGCGGCCTGGGCAAGTGCCTGCCCAAGGGCGAGTTCGTGCTGGTGCCGTTCTTCGTCGATGTCTTCATCGCTCCCGCCATCAACTGGAGCGGTAGCCGCCAAGGGTTTATGGCAGTGTTGGAACAGGCTTTCGATAATTTGGAAAACAGTGCCGACAGGCCGGGGTTTGAGGATGACGAGTAGGGTAACGATGTTAACCGATAGGAATATGCCGCGAACGGGCGGTCGGCGTGATAAAAAATTCTGTATATCGCCTGGCATGGGATGATATACAGAACTTTTTAATTACTTGTTATAGGTCCAAATGAATGACCAACACAGAACGAAAACTAGGAGAAGCTAAATATTTCCTTAAACAGCTGACACCTGATTTTGTGTACTTTGACTACATTTTAAGTGCATACCTAAATGCAGCTCGAAGCGTGACATGGATAATGAGACACGAGTTCAATAAAGTGGTTGGCTGGGAAGACTGGTTTAAGTCTTGCAAAATTTCAGATAAAGAAAAAAATTTACTAAAAGAAATAAATGATTTTCGAATATTGAGCGCCAAGAAAACAGGGATTAAAACCGATTTTTTTTTGATAAAAGGTCTTTTTGTTGTTGAGAAAGAAAATGATTACCCAACAGTAGAAAACTTTCTCAGTGAATGTAATGAAGGGGATGTAGTTCATCTTACTTTATATGATGAAAATGATGAGGAATTTCACAACAAGTCTCACGACGAAAATGGCTTTTCAATAATGTTACGTAGAAAAGATGATGACGAAAATAGTAATTTCTCAAGAAAATCAATTTCTAATCTATGTAATGACTACTTAATTTTTCTAGAAAAGCAGGTGGATATTTGTGTTGGTAAGTACTCCCAATACATCCTGGGTCGTAGGTCCGATTAGCGATAACGTAATCGGACGCATGTTGAACACGTTCCTCCGATTACGCTACGCTAATTGGAGGAACGTGAGCTGCAACTTCAGCAGGATGCCGCCAAACCATTGCCGATACCAAAACTATCGCTCGCCGAGCGAAGTAATTGATTGAGCGGTCTTGTGCTGAGCGAAGCCGAGGCAGCCGAAGTCAACTATTCGCTTCGGCTCCGCTCAGCGAACGATAACTCCGCTCAGTCAACGACAGATTTTTTGGCGCTCAGGCAATGACAACTTTTGGGATGGGGTAATGTTATTACCACCGTTTTTTATCCTCAAAGCTTGATTTTCAGCGAATGCAGTTTGCGGTACAAATGGGTGCGTTCCATGCCGATGGCCGAGGCCAACTTGGCCACGCTGCCGCCGTTTTTTTCGAAATGGTATTCCAGATAGGATTTTTCGAAATGATCGCGTGCTTCCTTCAACGGTAGGTTAAAAAATTCAGGCACGTTCGTGCCCAGTTTGGGTTGCTCGGCGATGGAACCCAACGCGGTTTTGACTTCGTCCAGTTCGATGTCGTCGCCGGCGCCGAGTATCATCAGGCGCTGGACCAAATTACGCAGTTCGCGCACGTTGCCGGGCCAACTGTAGTTGCGCAGATAATTTTGCGCCGCCATCGAGAAGCGCCGGAACGGTAGTTTTTCATGCACGACGAAATGATCGACATAGAAATTCAGCAAACCGGGCACGTCTTCGCTGTGCTCTCGCAAGGGCTGAATTTCCAGCGTGACTTCATTCAATAAATAGTACAGATCTTGGCGGAAGCGGCCGCCATTGACTTCCTCGTCCAACGCCATCCGGGTCGATGCGACGATGCGTACATCGACGCGTACCGCCTGACTGCCGCCCACGCGCAGGAAGGAGCTGGATTCCAGCGCGCTGAGCAGGCGGGCCTGAGTTTCGGGGTCCATGCCGCCGATTTCGCCCAGGAATAAAGTGCCTCGGTGGGCCTGCTCCAGCAGGCCTCGGTAAACCCGGCCGTTATCTTCGCGGCCGAAAAATTCCACCGCCGCGTTTTCCGGCGAAATGCTGCCGACCGAGACGTCGACGAACGATCCGTCCCGGCGAGGGCTGTTGTTATGCAGATAGCGGGCAAACATTTCCTTGCCGACCCCGGCTTCGCCGACGAACAGCACGCGGGCGTCGTGTTGCGCCAAGCGTTTGACCTTGTCCTTGGTGCGTTCCACCACCGCGCTTTTGCCGACCGGATCGACGCCTATCATCAATTGTTGCTTGAGGCCGGCGTTTTCGCGTTGCAATGAGCTGGTTTCCAATGCGCGCTCGACGATCAGCAACAGCTTGGCCAGCGACAGCGGTTTTTCCAGAAAATCATAAGCGCCCAGACGGGTGGCTTCGACGGCCGATTCCACCGAGCCGTGGCCGGACATCATGATCACGGGGCAAAGGGCTTCGTCTTCGGCGACCCATTCCCGCAGCAAGGTGATGCCGTCGCAATCGGGCATCCAGATGTCGAGCAAGATCAGGTGTGGCGGACGTTGGTTTTTCAGTTTTTTTGCTTCGGCGGCATTTTCGGCCATCGCGACGTCATAACCTTCGTCTTCCAGAATTTCAGATACCAGTTGACGAATGTCCTGTTCGTCGTCGACCACCAATATGTAAGGCGCTTGTTTGTTCATTCAATGTTTCCAAATTCAAAGACCGGTAGCTGGATGATAAAGCCAGCTCCGGCATTATAAGACGTATCCACCCAAATCACCCCGCCATGTTCTTCGACGATCTTTTTGACGATCGCCAGCCCCAGGCCGGTGCCCTTGGCTTTGCTGGTGACATAGGGTTCGAAAATGGTTTCGATTTGATCGGTATGTAAACCGCTGCCGTTGTCGTAGATGCCCATTTCGGCATATTCGGCGTTATTGCGCACGACTTTATTGATTTTGATTTCGATACGGCAGGGTGAGGTGGTGGCTTCCTGGGCGTTCTTGATCAGGTTATGCAAAACCTGGCGTATGCTGACCGGGTCGGCTTCGACGAGAACCCGGCGCGAGGCGAAACAACAGCTGAACAGAATGCCGGAAGGTTGATACAAGGCCAGCACTTCCTGAATCAAATCGATCAGATTGATTCTGTCCACCTGTTTCTTGGAGGGGCGGGCGTATTCGGAAAAATCATCGACCATCCGTTTCATGGCTTCCACTTGTTGAACGATGGTGCGGGTGCCGCGTTGCAGAAATTCGGCCGGGCCGTCGTCGAGTTCCTTGGATAGTTTGTGTTGCAGGCGTTCGGCGGATAGTTGGATCGGCGTCAGCGGGTTTTTGATTTCGTGCGCCAGTCGCCGCGCCACTTCGCCCCAGGCCGCGTTTTTTTGGGCCTGAATCAAGTCGGTGACATCGTCAAATACCACCACGGCGCCCATCCGGCTGCCGTCCTGCAAAAACAGCGGCGTTCCTCGGCACAGCAATTCCTGGCGGCCGCTGGGCCCGAGAAAGACGATGCGCTGTTCCCAGATGTCTTCGGCTTTTTCCAGCAGGCTCTGAATGGCGATCAATACGTCGGCCAGTTCGTTGTGTTTGCGCGCCAACTCCGGCAGGGTTTGATCGAAAAAATGGCTGACCGGGATATGCAAAATCCGGTAGGCGGCTTGATTGGCGGTGCGGATATGAAACGAGGCGTCGAAACTGATGACGCCGGCGGTCAGGTTGGCCAGTATGGTTTCCAGGTAGGCACGCTGGTTTTCCACTTCCAGGCCGGCGGCGCGGGTTTCGTCGCTGGAGCGGGCGATGCGCTTGGTCATCTGGTTGAACGATTCCACCAAAAAGCCCAAATCGTCCTGACTCATCACCGGCAGTTGCCGTTTGTAATCGCCGTCGGCCACGGCTTGAGTGCCTTTCACCAGCTCCTTGACCGGGGCGACGATGTTGCGGATGCTGATAAACGCCACCCAGATCGCCGCCAGCAAACTCAACAACAGCACCAGCAGCAATATCAACGAAAAGCTGGTTTTTAGCGAGTTGCGCAGGAAGGTCATTTCCTGATAACGGATAAAGGCGAATTCGATCGAGTCGGCTAGGTCGGTCACCCGTACCGGGATTGGGTACAGCACCTGTAAAAACCGGCTCTGATCGCGGTCGATCGGCAGAATCACGCGTACCATCATTTCGTCGTTATCGCCGGGGTCGAAGGCAAAGTATTCCTTGTTTTGTTTCAGTTGCAACCAGATTTGTTCGTCGGGCAGATGCGGTAGAATCTCGCTGGGACTGGCGCTACTGGAAGCCAAAATTCGGCCTTGGTTGGAAAAGGCCGCGATTTCCATTGCTCCGGAATCGGCCCATAGCGAGCCGATTTCCAACGCAATCAGGGTGTCGGATTTATCTTCCAATTTTTCGGCGATTTGCCGGGTTTGCTTAATATGCCAGTTCATGCGCTGCGCCAGCGAGGACTGGCTCAGTTCCAGCGCATCGTCCATCGCCCGGTCGATTTCGACGTTAAACCAGCTGTCGATGCCTTGATGCAAAAACTGCACGGAAAAATAAAATACGATCGCGGCCGGCGCCAAGGCCAGCAGCACGAACAGCGACACCATCCGGGTGGTCAGCCTGGAGCCGGCTTCCTTCTTTTTCAGCTCCCGCACCAGCGAATACGCGTTCACCACCACCAGTCCCAACAGCATGATGGAACCGAGGGTGTTGATGACCAGCAGCCAGGAATGCATTTCGCTCAATTCGGAGGATTCCTGGGTGGAACTACTCATCAATTGCAGCGACAACAGGATAAAGCCGAACAGGATGGCGATGGAGGCGCTAGCCGGCAGTTTTATTTTTGAATAGGCCATAATGTCCAGTCACTGGAAAGCAACCATTGAGAGTCCAGATAAGCGAAAGGGCGTAACGGAACCGGCAGCGACTCCCGGTCGAATTGGCATTTGATCGCCAGTCGGTAAGGCTGGCCGGATTGCAATAATTCGGCGGCAATCGGTTGGGTATCATGCAGGCCCGCCATAAAACTCAACGCCGCATTGAGGGTTAAAAACATTTCGCTACGCTTGGCCGGGGTCAGCACTTCGTATTGATTCAATAGGGCGTGAAACTGGAGCCGATAGGGCAGCTTTTGGCTGTAGACGCTGCTGTCCCACAGCCAGCCCGGTTCCAATATTTTGACCAGAATGAACCAGGTCAACGGCACGCCCTTATGCAAGGCTTCCTTGGCGGTGGGGCTAAGCTGGTAATCGATTTGGGCCTGTAGGCGCGGGCCGGCGGCGGAATCGACTAACTCGGCGTGGTCGATTTTGGCGGCAAACGGATCGGCAACACTCAACAACGGCCAGAGCATCAGGCAAAACAACAAACCGCCGCTAAACGCTCTTGCCCAGCTTGGCATAATAAAAACCGTCCATTTGACAATTGCCGGTCGGAATTTGCCGGCCATGACTGGCGGCCAAACCCCAATCGGCCTCTATCGGTAATTCCTCAGCGTCGGCATGCCGATTTAAAAACGCGCCGATTTGGGCTTCGTTTTCCTGTTTTAACACCGAGCAGGTGGCATATAGCAGTATGCCGCCGGGCGCCAGCAGTGACCAGGCCGCGTCGAGGATTTTGGCTTGCAAATCCCGCAATGCGGCAATATCGCTTTCCCTGCGCAACAGTTTGATGTCGGGATGGCGGCGGATCACGCCGAAGCCGGAGCAGGGCGCATCCAGCAGGATACGGTCGAATACTCTGCCAGCGGCCCAGGTTTCGGGCGCGCAGGCATCGGCCGCCAGCGTCTCGGCATATAGGTTCAGGCGCTTTAGATTGTCCGTTACCCGTTGCAGACGCTTGTCGTCAACATCAATCGCCAGCAGGGATTGTAATTGCGGTTGTTGTTCCAGGATGGCGGCGGTTTTGCCGCCGGGGGCCGCGCATAAATCCAGCACCCTGTGTCCCGGTTGTACGTTCAGCAAGCCGGCGGCCAGTTGCGCGGCGACATCCTGCACCGAAACCCGGCCTTCGCTAAAGCCGGGTAATTGTTCGACGTTCAAGGGTTGGTCCAACACCAGCGCGGACGGGCAATACTCGATAGCCTGAGCGGCTATGCCCTGCTGGGTGAGTAGGTCGAGGTAATCGTCGCGCGTGCCTTGCGACAAATTGACCCGCAGCGCCATCGGCGGCGCTTGGTCGTTGGCGGCCAGGATTTGCTCGGCTAGCTCGGGCCAGCATTGCTCGATTTGTTCGATGATCCATAGCGGATGATTGGCGGCGGCCTGCCGGTCGGTACCGCAGGCCGATTGCAAGATTTCGGCATCGCGCAGATAGTTTCTGAGGATGGCGTTGACCAGGGATTTGGACCAGGGTTTGTGTTTGGTGGCGGCCACCGTTTCCGAAACCGCAGCGTGCGGTTTGACCCGCATGTATTGCAGTTGATACAGACCGACCAACAACAAGGCTTTTATATCGCCGTCCTTTTGTTTCAGCGGTTTGCCGAGCAGTTGCCGCAGTACAAATTCCAGGGCGTAGTAATGCCGGATGACGCCGTAGCAAACGGCTTGCACGAAAGCGCGGTCTTGCGGGTTATGAATTTTGGGTAAGTGGCTGTCTAGCGCGGCCGTCAAGGACTGGCCGTCACTCAGTACGTGCGACAGGATTTGGGCCGCGCAGCCGCGTAAATTCATACTCCCAGCCTCGCGCCGTCGGCCGGATAAGCATTCAGAAAATCCTTGCCGGCGATGCGTTTGCCGCCGGGTAGTTGCACTTCCAGCAAGCGAACCACGCCGGCGCCGGTGGCGACATCCAGTGCGTGCTCGGAGCAATTCAGCGTGCCGGGCGGCAAGTCGCTGGTTTTATCGGTCAACACGCAATTCCATACCCGCAGCACTTCACCCTTGAACAGGGTTTGGGCGACCGGCCAGGGATTCAGGCCGCGAATCTTGCGATCCAGCTCGATGGCGGAGTCTTGCCAGTCCAGCACGGCTTCGTGTTTTTCCAGTTTATGCGCATAGGTCACTAGGCTTTCGTCCTGTACTTCGGCCGTCACGGAACCTTGTTGAAACTGCTCGACCACTTGGATCAAGCCGTCCGCGCCTATTTGTGCCAGGATGTCGTGCAGGCTGCCGGAGGTGTCGTTGGCGCCGATTGGGCATTCGATCTTCAGCAGCATGTCGCCGGCATCGAGTTTTTTCGCCACCTTCATGATGGTGATGCCGGTTTTGCTGTCGCCCGCCATCAAGGCTCGATGAATCGGAGCCGCGCCGCGCCAGCGCGGCAACAGTGAGCCGTGGACATTGATGCAGCCCAACTGAGGGCTATCCAGCACGGCTTGCGGTAAAATCAGGCCGTAGGCGATCACTACCATCAGGTCGGCATTTAGCGAGGCTAGTTGCGCCAGGGACTCGGGTTGTTTGAAGTTTTCCGGTTGATACACCGGAATATCGTGGGCTTGAGCCAGTTGCTTGATCGGACTGGCGCTCAGTTTACGGCCGCGGCCGGCCGGCCGGTCCGGCTGGGTGTAAACGGCGCAGACGTCGTGAGTGGAATTCACTAATGCCCGCAAAGTCGGTACGGCAAAATCCGGCGTACCGGCAAAAATGATTTTCATGTTGCTCCTTAATGGCCTTGCTGCTTATGGATTTTTTCCAGCTTGGCCTTGATGCGGTTACGCTTGAAGGCCGACAAATAATCCACGAACAGTTTGCCTTGCAAATGATCCATTTCGTGCTGAATACACACCGCCAACAAATCGCGCGCTTCCATCTCGAAGCTTTCGCCGTCGCGATTTAGGGCTTTGATCTTGATATGTTCGGCCCGGCTGACTTTTTCGAAAAAGCCCGGCACCGACAAGCAGCCTTCCTCGGACTCTTCCACGCCGTCCTTTTCGGTGATTTCCGGGTTGATCAGGCAAATCGGTTCGTCCTTGTCTTCGCTGACATCCATCACGATCACGCGTTTATGCACGTTGACCTGAGTGGCGGCCAGGCCCACGCCCTTGGCGGCGTACATGGTTTCCAGCATGTCGTCGACCAGGGTTTTGATTTCGGCATCGACTTGGGATACTTCCTTGGCCACGGTGCGCAGCCTATTATCGGGAAATTCCAGAATCGTTAAAATACTCACCTATTGCTCCTAAAACTTAGCTTAATGGGAGAATTCTATCCGGTTTTGCGGGAAATCGGTACTAAGGGCAAGTCATGAAGCCCAACAGGCATTAAGGGCTATAGGCGCGATGTTGGTCTAAAGGTCAATTATTGCCCCCGCGGAGTTTTAAAACGGCGGTTGCTGCCTGTCTATCCGATTCTGAAAAAAAATCAAAGTGCCGACATTACATGCCTTGCAATGTTCCCGATTTTTTTAAATGACGGATAGTCAAATAAATGGCCGTCAGTAACGGCAGTAAAACCATTAGTAATTGGTTGCGCAATTGCGGGTCATGGTCGGTAAGTTCCGGGTATTTGTATAATAAGACCAACACAATGCCGATTAACCAGACATAGATGGATGAGTTTTCCTTGACCACGGGACGCTGCCACCTGAAGTTCATATCATTAAATGTCGAAACCAGGCCGGAAAGTCTGGGAACCCAGCGGTTGGCGCGTTGACAATAACTATCGAATTCCTGGCCGAATTTAGCCCGCAGAAAGTTTTCTTCCGCCAGGACAATGGCTTGGTATATGAATAAAAATGCCGGGATAAAAATCGCGACATAGAGTAACGAATTGGCCAGTATGCCAATGCCGGCTAATTTGAGTATATTTCCGACATATAAGGGATTTCGACAGTGATTGAAAACGCCTTCGGTTACCAAATGCGAGGCATGGACTTTTTTATCCTTACCGCCACGAACAATGTATGCCAAACCGATGGTGGCGCATCGAATTCCTTGGCCTAAAATAGTGATAAATAAACCTGTCCAGATTGCCCATTTATGCTGTTCAATACCCACTAATTCGGACGATGGGATAAATAGTGCCAAATACAGGGGAATAAATACCCAGTTTCGATATTTAAAAAAGAAATTGCCTATTTGAACCATCATTATTTTTTCACCGCAATCAGTCCGGCAAAGTTATACCATTTGAAAAACACTTCACAATGGGAAAAGCCGGCGTCCAGTAATAATGTGATATTTTCACTGAGCTTGTAGGGGATAAGAATATTTTCCAGGGCTTCGCGCTTTTGCGATATTTCCATCTCGCTGTAATGATTGCGCCGCTTGTTATTATAATAATATTTAATAAAGTCTCTATTAAAGACGTTGTCTTCCGCCAGTATTTTTTCCACCAGAATTAATGCGCCGCCGCTGTGTAAGCCATTAAAAATAGATTTCAATAACTTTTCTCGATTAATGGGGCGGACAAACTGCAGTGTCAGGCACAAAATTGCCACCGAAGCGTTAGAAATTTCGACGGTTTGATTTAAGTCGGCAACGCGTAGTTCGAACGGGCGGTTCAAACCGGCTTCTTCCAGTTTGGTTTGACATTTGGCCAGCATTTCAGACGAGTCATCGATACCGACGAAGCGAATATCTTCCGCTATCGAGGTGTTCATGCCGATTAAAGTCGTGCCGGTAGCGCAGCCAAAATCATAGACATCAGTGCCTGTCTTGGCATAATCAGCCGCTTGTTCCGCCATCATGCGCTGAATTTCGCCATAAAATGGCACCGACCGGTTGACCATATCATCAAATACACTGGCAACGGCAGTGCCGAATTTAAAATCCGAAATTTTTTGGATTTCTTCTTTAAAAACTTGATCCTTATTCATCTAAATTCTACTGGCTCGAAATTGCAAATTGTATCTTAGTCACTTATTGAGCGACAGCTAAATTACCCCGAATAGGCCTGACACCGGTATTTTGGCTTGGGTTGGTTAAATGCGATTAAGAGCTAAATAGAGCCAGTCCGAAACTCCCAGCACACTATTTGTTGAGAAAAACACCACTCTAATCCTCAATGGTGAAAGGTGGCAAAGCCTACTAACGCCCGGATGCCGACAAGGTTCCGCAAACCCGGAATCAGATGCTTCAAGTGTTCGGTAAATTGGCCGCCGCAATGTTTTTTTGGAATTTTTTACGCATTAGCCCTTGATTTGCGTTTAAGAGTGATGGCTTTTCATCCAAGGGCGTGCCAACATCAATACGCTGAGCAACGTGCAAAAAACCATATAGTGCGAATAGCGATAATCGGGTGAGGGCGCCGCCAGTATCAAGCTGGATTCATGCAGGATTGCGCTTGAAATTAGGCAAATGATTTCGATCTTGGCGGCCACCGGACGAAAAACTACCGCAAAAAAAATGCAAATTGCGCTAAAAAAATAAGGCCAGGGCTGAAAAAACCAGTAATCGATCAGCCTGGAAATGCCTGTCTCGATTTGTTCTTGCAATTTAGTTGCTTGCGGATGCTTGCCGTAAAATGGCTCTAAATCGATGGGAAATTCTTTTGCCATCATGACCGGGCTCCAGTTGACTTCCGCTACCAAGCCCAAGACATATTTTGAAACCGCCAGACGGTGACGCAGCCATAAAACAGGTTCCGCAAGGATGGATTGGAACCAGAGTGTATGCAACGCTTGCCGTTGCTGGTCGGATAAGCTTTCAAACCCATGTATTTGCGACTCCATCGAATGTGTCGGCAGCTCCAGGGTTGGCGGCTTGGTTCTGAAAATTTCCCGCCAGTACATCGGGGTATAGGCTTTGAGCAAGGGCTCGACGGAACCCCTCGAGTTGAGGGCGCTCGCCAGTTGAGCGAATAATACCTGTTGCTGATTTTTGTCATCAAGCCGCTTGATAATGCCGGCGATGTCGAACGCGGCGTTGGCAACCCAGGGATGGGTATGCCGATCGGCCAACCGGTCATTAATCACTCCGGTGGCGGCAAACATGGCAATGGCAATCGCCGCGCCGGAAACGGCGGTCCTTATCATTCCCAACAGGCCGGTTTTTGGGTATAAACGATGGATGGCAAGGCCTAGTATCGGCATTGTGGCAAAAAATGCATTATGTCTCAGCAGGATGGCAAGCCATGACATTAGCAGCGTTAGCGAGAATAACAGCAAAGTAAAGCGCGCACTTTGGTTGATGTGACTTTTTATATGCCCCGCAAGGCCGAAAGCGGTCAACAAAGCCCCCCACATCAGTACGTCTTTCAGGATGGCGCCGCTGATGCCGAACACCGGCGGTAAAAATAACAGAACGCAAAGCATTGGCGCCGCCACTTTAGCGCCGTAAGGCTTAAAAAAGGCATGAAAGACCAGATATGTGCCGAACCACACTAATCCGAGTTGCGGCAACAGCATGCCCGCCGGCCCGGGGACGATACTATCGGTAAAGCGCCAGAAGATAGCCATCAAAGGCGGATGCCAATCGGAAAACACCCCTTCCCGTGCTTCGAGGATTTGATTAACCGCGTCATAACACATGAAGCCTGGATACAGGATGCCGACATGGATCAAGAATCCAACGATAAAAACCGATTCGATTGGTGGCGTGGCTGTTTTGGGAACAAATGTCATCGGATTTGACGAATTTTTTTAAACACGATTAAGCGCGAAGCCGAAAAATTCAAAACCATTCCGGCCAAGGAGCCGACGGCAACCGCCAAAGCCGGGTGCCGGTAAGCCATCGGGATGCTGAAAATCATCCACAGGTAAGCGCCGTTATTGGCTGCCCAGCCCAACATGTTGGCCAGCACGTAACGCAGCCATTCTTGATGGATGCCGTGCTGGCTTGCGCCGAATGTAAAGGTCCGGTTGAGCCACCAGGTTACGCTGACAGCCGCCGGGAAAGCCAACATTTGCGCTCGGATCGGCCCCATGTTCAGCACTAGCGACTCGACTAAACCGGCATTGACGATATAGCCGACGATCCCGACCAGTCCAAAACGCCACATCTGTCCGAGTAGATCGTTATTTCTGGTATGAAGAGAATCCTTGTCGGCCGGCCTGATGGCGGATGACTCGGCGCATTCGCTTGGCACATAGAGCGGTGGCGGATATTGCAAATAAGTCAGCATACGCAATTCCTTGCGGCCGCGCGTCACGGTATCCAGTATGGTGCCGGTAAACACGCTCAATGACGCTAATAGCATGATGCCCATGGAGAGGAAGGCGGTCGGGAATCTGGGCACCAGGCCCGTGTCCAGATAAGTCACAATCACCGGCCAGATCAAAAGCAAAGCCGTTATAGCTAGCAGGCCGGCCAATGTCCCGAAAAATACCATGGGCCGCTCATGTCTAACCAGTCTGATAATCAGCATCAAAATCCGCCAGCCGTCGTGGTAAGTACGCAACTTGCTTTCCGAGCCTTCCGCGCGGCCTCGATATGAACCCTCGATATGCGTTGCCGGCATCGACAGTTCCAGGGTATGCACGGTCAACTCGGTTTCAATATCAAACCCGGTCGATAGCGCCGGAAAGGATTTTACGAATCGCCTCGAAAATACCTTGTAACCGGAGAGCATGTCGAGTATCCGGTTGCCGAAAATTCGCCTTACCACGCCGGTCAGCAGCCGGTTGCCGAAGCGGTGTCCGTCCCGATAAGCGGCATCGCCGGATTCGCGGCGAATACAGTTAACCAAGTCATAGGGTCCGCTCATCGCCAGCTTGATCATATCCGGCGCCAAACCGGCGTCATAGGTATCGTCGCCGTCGACCATCAGATATAAATCGGCATCGATATCGCGAAACATGCGGCGGACAACATGCCCCTTGCCTTGCTGGGTTTCGCGCCGTACCTGTGCACCGGCCGACAACGCTTCCCGAACCGTATGATCGCTGGAATTGTTGTCGAACACATAAATACCGGCCTCGGGCAAAGCCTGCTTAAAATCGCTTACCACTTTCGCTATGGATACTTCTTCGTTATGGCAGGGAATGAGGACGGCAATTTTTATGTTTTCGAACATGCTCTGTGATGGATAAATAGCCGAGAAATTAGCCGAATTATAAATGAAGGCTGGCTTGAGGCGGAATGTTCCGCACTGAAAACTCCTGGCTGGGATGTTGTCGCGTTAGCAAAGTAGATTACCAGTCGCCGCAACGGCGCTGGAACGAATAGCCTGGTTGTAACGTTTTGACTGACGGCTTTGAATCGGAATGGGCAGGGTTGGGAAAGAAGCTCTGGCTCAATCGGTAGTTTGAGATTTTAATTTTAGCAATCTGGACGCTTTCCGGCTCACTTTGCTACAATCAGGACTATTTTTGGCGCTGCCGGTGTCAATTTATTCACCCAAGTCTTTCACACTCATCCCGGAGAACACTCTATGGCAATTAAAGTTGCAATTAACGGTTATGGTCGTATCGGTCGCAATGTCATGCGCGCTTTGTACGAATCAGGCAGAACCAATGAAATTCAAGTCGTTGCTATCAACGATCTGGGCGATTCCAAAACCAACGCACATTTGACCAAATACGACACTGTACACGGCAAATTCCCGTTTGATGTGTCGGTTGACGGTGATTACATCGTAATTAACGGCGACAAAATTCGCGTTTTCGCCGAAAGAGATCCGGCAAAACTGCCTTGGGCCGAGCTGGGTATCGATGTGGTTCACGAATGCACCGGTTTTTTCACCAGCAAAGCCAAGGCTTCCGCGCACATTAGCGCCGGCGCTAAAAAAGTCATCATCTCCGCTCCCGGCGGTGCCGATGTCGATGCGACCGTGGTTTACGGCGTCAACCATACCAGCTTGAAAGCCTCCGATACCGTTATTTCCAACGCGTCTTGCACCACCAACTGCCTGGCGCCACTGGTTAAACCGTTGATGGACACCATCGGCGTCGACCACGGTTTGATGACCACCATCCACTCGTACACCAACGACCAAGTGTTGACCGACGTCTATCACAGCGACTTGCACCGCGCGCGTTCCGCGACTCAATCGATGATTCCGACCAAAACCGGTGCGGCCGCGGCTGTGGGTTTAGTGTTGCCGGAAATGAAAGGCAAACTGGACGGTTTCGCGATGCGCGTGCCAACCATCAACGTCTCCGTGGTGGATTTGTGCTTCCAAGCCTCGCGTAACACCACCAAGGAAGAAATCGACGGCATCTTGCGCGAAGCGGCCGCCGGTTCCCTGAAAGGTATTCTGGCCATCAACGACGAGCCATTGGTTTCTTCCGATTTCAACCACAACCCGCATTCGTCAATCTACGAAGCATCCTTGACCAAAGTCACCGGCGGCAACTTCGTGAAAGTTCTGTCCTGGTACGACAACGAATGGGGTTTCTCAAACCGTATGCTTGACACTACTGTTGCGTTGTTTAACGCTAAATAAAGGATTTACATGCTGTTACGAAGAACAAAAATCCTGGCTACGCTGGGACCTGCCACGGATAAACCCGGCGTACTGGAGGAGTTGTTCCATGCCGGTATTGACGTTGTCAGGTTGAATTTTTCACACGGTTCGGCGCAGGATCACATCGATCGCGCCAACCGCGTGCGCGCTCTTAGCAAGCAAACCGGCCGCCGAGTCGGTATCCTGGCTGATTTGCAAGGCCCGAAAATCCGGATCGAACGCTTCAAGGAAAACAAAGTCTGGCTGGAAGAAGGCCAGGATTTTTCCCTGGATATCAATCTGGGTAAATTGGATGGTGATAACACTCAAGTCGGTATCAGCTATAAACCGCTAGCGTGTGAAGTAAAACCCGGGACTCGTTTATTGCTTGACGATGGCCGGGTAGTTCTGGACGTAGTCAATGTCGAGAACAACACGCGTGTGAATACCAAGGTGGTTGTCGGCGGCGATTTATCCAATAACAAGGGCATTAACTTGTTGGGCGGTGGTTTGTCGGCGGCGGCATTGACCGACAAAGACAAGGAAGACATCAAAACCATCGCGGTGATTCAGGCCGATTACGTGGCGATTTCCTTTCCGCGTACCGCGGCCGACATGAACGAAGCACGGAGCTTGTTGGAAGCGCAAGGTTGTTATGCCGGCTTGGTCGCCAAGGTTGAACGCGCGGAAGCGATGGAAGTGATCGACGAGATCATCCTGGCCTCCGATGCAATCATGGTGGCGCGCGGCGACTTGGGCGTGGAAATCGGCGATGCCAATTTACCGGCCGCGCAAAAGTTGTTGATCAACCGTTCGCGCGAGTTGAACCGTGCCGTGATTACCGCGACCCAGATGATGGAATCGATGATAGAAAATCCGATTCCGACTCGGGCCGAAGTATTCGACGTGGCCAACGCGATTGTCGATGGTACCGATGCGATCATGCTGTCCGCCGAAACCGCATCCGGCAAGCATCCGGTCAAAACCGTGCAAGCCATGGTGCGGATCTGCCTTGAAACCGAAAAGCAACCGAGCGTGATCAAATCCATGCACCGGATGACCGACAATTTCGAGCGAGTCGACGAAGCCATCGCGATGTCGGCCATGTATATGGCAAACCACACTCACCTCAACGGCATCGTCTCGTTGACCGAGTCTGGCTCGACACCGTTATGGATGTCGCGGATTAACTCGAATATCCCCATTTTTGCGTTCAGCAGCCATGAGCGGACGTTGGGTCGGGTAACCTTGTATAAAGGTGTTTTCCCGATTCATTTCACTCACGAGCAGATGAATACGGCTCAAGCCAGCCAATTCGTCATCGATAAATTGTTGTTGCGCGGGGTCGTGAAAAACGGTGATTCGCTGATCCTGACCAAGGGCGACTTGACCGGCCGTAGCGGCGGAACCAACTCGCTGAAAGTCATCAATGTGGCTAAAGATTAATCTCTCGGCCTCATCGATCTGAAAGGGAGGTGTCGTGCGAGCGGCACCTCCTTTTTTGTGTCCGGGATTTAACAAACGGACGATGGCCCGGAAATTGGTTGTTGCATCCATTTGTCGTGTCGCTATCGGGATTGTTTATTTAAAGTCGGTTTTCGCACCAACGGGCGAGATACTTCCTGATGCGTTGCCAAAAAGAAGTATCCAAACAAAAGGCGACCCGAAGAAAAAATGTGGTCTGTATCCCTAGTTGTCTATTTCTCTTCCGTTTTGTCGAGGTGAACCCAATGAACCGGAAATTATCCCGCCGGCTGATATTAAGTTTGTTGATGTGTTGTTTTAGTCTTCGCTCCGCCTGGGTGTGGGCGCAACAGGAGGTTACCGATGTATTGATTGTCGGTGCCGGACTTTCCGGCTTGAGTGCCGCCTATCATCTGAAAAAAGCCGGAAAATCCAGTGTCATTCTGGAAATGAGTCCGCACATTGGCGGGAGGATACGTACCGCCGCTTATGCGAATAATGCGCATGCCGAAGTGGGCCTGGAGGAATTTTGGGAAAACAATCCCGCGATCGAGATTTTGCGGGAACTCAACATCCCGTTGGAAACCTCATACACCAGTTTTTCCAGTTTTTACTATCAAGGCAAACTTCACCCATTTAGCCATGACAGCAATCTGGAGTTTTTAGAGTCGTTCATAGATTCCGATGAAATGCGGGCTTACAAAGCTTGGGACAGCAAAATGGCTGCGCTGTACCGTCAACTCGGCCAGCAACCGCTGCCAGCGGAAATAATGGCCTTGAAAGACATATCCTTTGCGGATTGGATCAAAAACACCAGCGCTTTGTCGCCGAAAACCCAGGAATTTGTGCGAATCGAAACCGAACCGGAATACGCGGCTTCCTGGCATAAAATCAGCGCGCTGGACGGTATAGCCGAATGGCATCTGTTCTCTGGCGAAGGACTCGCTCCCCGCCATGTGGTGGGCGGCAATCAACGCGCCACGGAAGCCATCGCCGATTTCGTCGGCAGGGATAACATTAGGCTCAATCAACTGGTTACACACATCAAGTCCGATCACAGCAGTGTCGAAGTCACGGTGACCGATCAGGCCAGTTTTCAGCAACAGGTATTCCGTGCCCGTTATGTCATCGCCGCGATTCCCTTGTTCAGGCTGAACGACATTCAATTCACCCCGCCCTTAACGCCGGATAGGCGTCAAGCGATACAAAGCCAATCGGCTGGCGCTTACTTTACCGCCCATGTCTTGGTGGATGGCAAAGCCGACAAGTTTTGGAAACAAGATGATGAGAGCATTTTGCCGATTTTGACCGATGGCCCGTTGGGCGTGATTTACGAAGGCCACTCCGAAGTCGGTCACGACGCGATCTTGAATTTGTTGGTGTCCGGCGCCGAAGCCGAGCGCTTCAATGCCAGAATCGCCAGTTCGGACGACATTAGGGAAAGTCTGCTGGAAGCGTTTGAAAGATTGTGGCCGGGCTTCGGACCTCTGGTCAAACAGATGACTTTTTACCGCTATCATCCGCGCGCCATCGCTTCCTGGCCGGTCGGCCGCTCGCGTTTCGATCAACTATCCGAAGCCTTTCGGCAGCCTCAAGGCAGAGTCTATTTTGCTGGCGACTTTACCGAAGACACGCATTCCAATGGCGCTGCGAATTCCGCCATGCGTGTAGTAAAGGGGATTATGCAGGGCTCGGAAAATACGGAATAACTGGGGGGCAGAGTCTGAGGTATCCCTGATATTTACTCTGCCCCCAATGCGATAAGGTGCGCCGTCAAAGATTAGTTGTGCCGAGCCATGCGAGGCGCAACGGTCGCGAACGATGCGCCTAACGACAGCATCCTATAGCGCACCTTATCGCGTTTTACGTCACCCAGCAGTCCGGCTGAAAATGCTATAGCTGTCCATGAAATCTAGCAATTTAGCTATTCGAGTCTTATGAAAGACTCTCCGACTGAGTTAGTAAATCCAGTCGGAGGACTTTGTTCTTGCATTCGCGCTTAGGAAATGAGTTGGCAGACATCAATAAGTTGCCCTTGACCCATGAGAGGTTGTACGAGGTTATTACCGGATGCGTCAAATACGAAACTAAAGGTTCCAATAGATAGCACCAAGCCCGCCACAGGGTCACCCATTAAATTTCGTCCCGTTGCCACAGTCACTTTGTCGCCATTATTGTTGGTCGATTGATGGGTGGCACCTGTTATGCTAAGACTGACTGTTTTCGTAGGATTGGACGAGTTTGTTATAACGGCCTGCATATTCGGGTTATTCGTAATAAATCGATTACCTGGCAATGTAGTTGTCTTTGTATTACCAATGACTTCTATATGAATGTCGAATGGACAATTAATAAATGAATTGGCAGGTAAATCAACTACAAATGACCCGTCTACCGGCTTCCCCTTATTGTCGGGAGGGGATGCTAGTAAATTAAATGAGGCGCAAAATAGCGCGAAGACACCAATTATTGCGCCTGAAATATTTGCATGAAAATTTTTTGTCATGATACGTACCCCTTATAGAGCATTATTGACAGCTAACTATCCTTACAATAACGCCAGCCTTGGCGCTCCATCGTGTTTCCAATTTTGTTGAAGTAAACAAGATTTTTTCTGGCCCTAACATACTTTGTCAACAGGGTGTTCATGCTAACAAATAATGCGCCGTAAATGCCAACAGTATTGAAAATCTACCTGCAAGGATGAATGACAGTTTATATGTGCGAATAATTCGAAATCTTTAACCAACTGCCAGGGCAATCGCGCTATATAGTGCCTGAACGGAAATCAATTAAAGCCATAACTATCAATATATTATAATTATTTCGCAGCACGAAGATGTGTTGTTCTGAGACCGGTTTTGCCCTATTTTGGGCGAAAATCAGCCTGCAACGGCCTAAAAACCAAAATCTTCGTTACCCGAAATTGTATGCGTACCGTCATTCAGCCACAACTCAAATTCGGTGAAACCGATATTGCCGCCATCGTCCTCGATCCCAAATCGCGCGATGACATTCCCCAATTACTGCGTGGACTGCAACATCTCTACACCGAGCCCGGCTTGCGTGAGCGGGTATTTACCATTCTGGAAGAGATGATACCTGACCGTGCGAACGGGCAAGGCAAAGCCAACCGCCAAACCGGGCGGCCCGGCATGGAGCAATGGAAGATACTGGTGTTGTCCGGTTTTTGTTGACCATTACAAGTTGATCGATCGTATTTTGGAGCTCTGGGCTTTGGATTACTGGATACCGCAGGAGAGTCTTGGGACCGAGCAGCTTTTTAGGAATTGGGAGAGTGAACCTCTTAGCAATCCTGCCTAGTAAATATCCCATCTGATTAAACTCGATACTTTTAAGATGTCAAGACAGACCTGATTGGCAGGCACCGAACTGGCGACGCCATGTTGCAACAGAATTATTCAGAGAATGGATTTAGTAGAGCAATGCCTGTGTTTTGGAAATCATCTGTGTTGCGAGTTACGACAGTCAAATCATAAATCAATGCAGTTGCCGCAATCAGTTTGTCGATGGGATGCTGTGGATTAGGAACGCGCATTTTTCCCCAGATTAAAGCTATCTCGCAGTCAATACCGAGAATGTTCTCTTGATATTGTTCAAGAATCGAATTTAGCCACGTTTCTAAAAGCTTGCTTTGCGAGATGTCACCGCGATGAAAAATCAAATCGACACCTCTGCGTAGCTCCCCAATCGTGACCACAGAAATATAAAGTTTTTGATTGTTTTGGGTTGCGGCATCAAAAAAACGGCGAACCCCTAGATTAGCTTTGTCGCCTTTTCTGATCTCACTGATGACGTTAGTATCAATCAAATACATTGGTTGCCATAGTATTGTCATTCACGCGTTGAAAATCGCTATCTATACCGACAGAAGGTATATTAGCTAATGCCTCCGCAAAGGTTTTACGTTGGGGACTTAACAAAAACTCCGCTAAAATCGCGCGGTGCTCCGCCTCGGTAGAACGGTGATGTGCAACTGCTCTCGCTTTAAGCGCGTTGATGATGGATTCATCAAGGTTTCTGACAACTAGACTAGGCATGGTAATCTCCGAAGATTAGTTGCTATCAATGCTATCATCTATGTCTGATAGCAACAACTCAACATTGAATTTACAGGATTGAATGGCAACGAATGCCGATACCAATCGGTAAATCTATCAAGATGAATTGCGTGAATTTTGCGTATTTTAGTTGTGATTCGTTATGCTTTGTTATGCAAAGTCACGCAAAGCCAATCATTTAAGTTATTGATATATGGCGAGTTAATTGGCGTTTTGGAAGGTGTCCTGAATTTTGTGTAAACGGGTTTAATTAACGGTTTGGCATCCGGTCGTCGAACTGAATGCTAAACCGATTTAAAGCCGCTTTCCAGTCATGCAATGGCATGGTCCATTTTTTACTGATATTCATCAGTGCCAGATAAAACAGTTTCGATAATGCCTCGTCATTGGGGAAAGAGCCACGATTTTTGGTGATTTTCCTCAGGCTCATATTGACCGACTCAATGGCATTGGTGGTGTAGATGATTCGGCGTATTTCCGGCGGATAGTCGAAAAACGGGATGACCCGACTCCAGTTACGCCGCCATATCTGGGCAATCGAAGGATAATCGCCATTCCATTGTGCCTCGAACTCAGCCAATTGCTGCTCGGCTTCTGCAACGGTAGCCGATTGATAAATCCGCTTGAGGTCATCGGCAATCCGTTTGCGCATTTTCCAATTGACATAGTTCAGGCTGTTACGCACCAGATGGACGATGCAAAGCTGAACGGCGGTTTGCGGATAAACGGTTTCGATGGCTTCGGGAAACCCTTTCAGCCCATCGACACAGGCGATAAAAATGTCCTGCACGCCGCGATTTTTCAGTTCGGTGACCACCTGTAACCAGAACTTAGCCCCTTCGGTTTGGGCGATCCATAACCCCAGAACTTTCTTCTCGCCATTCAGATTGATACCAATCGCCAGATAGACGGCTTTGACCCGCACAGCGCCGGTATCGCGCACTTTGACGTGTATGCAGTCGAGATAGACAATGGGATAAACCGGTTCCAGCGGGCGCGATTGCCAGGTTTTAACTTCATCGGCTACCGCATCGGTGACCGAGGAAATCAACGAAGGCGAAACCTCGGTGCCATACAGCTCTTCCAGATGACTCTGAATTTCTCGGACCGTCATTCCACGCGCATACAGCGAAATGATCTTGTCGTCGAAGCCAGTCCAGCGCGTTTGATGTTTGGCGACGATTTGCGGCTCGAAGCTGCCATGACGGTCACGCGGAATCTCAATCGGTAATTCGCTGAAGTCGCCTTTCAGGTTTTTTCGGCTTTTGCCATTACGGGCATTGCCACTCGGATTGGTGATGGGGTCATGCTTGGCGTGGCCCAGATGTTCGGTCAGTTCGGCTTCCAACGCACGTTCCACCAGCGCCTTGGTTAATTGCTTCAACAGACCATTTTCACCAATCAGGTCTTCGGGTTTTTGATAACCCGATAGCAAGGTATCGAGCAATTCGGTTGGGATGGATTTTAATACGGTCATTTTTGCTCCTTTAAGGATCGGCAGTTTCCCGCCTAATGGCCGTTTACACAAAAATTCTTACACCCTCGTTACCGGTGTAGACGTCCAACAGGATGTATGCCAGAAAGGCACTGGCGCCCAACACCAGGGCGGACTTTAATGGCGTAAGTAAAACCAGAAAGCGTTCTTGCCAGAACAAGCGTTCGGTCTCGGCATCGAAAGACGGGATAGCAAATAGCGTCCGCAAATTTAGTTTGAATAAACCACGGCCTAGGTAATTTGTGGTCGGTGCGAGGAAAAACGATTTAGTAGTGATACTGTCGAGCAAGGTTTTTGGTATGCGCATGCCGCTGATCCTTGTGGCTATGGTGGAGGCCGCGACAATTGGGTTGCGTGATCCGTAACGATAGCCGGAAATTATTATTTTTATAGCGTTGTTCGCATTTTCGTCGTAATTGCCCGCACAAGCAATATTTGTTCGAGACTGCAAAACCTGGCGGCATCTAACAGCCAGATTGCAGGCTAGTCGGTTACGTTACTGCGTTTACAGTTACATGACGGTGATGATTAAAGCCCCCAATCAAACCGTCTCCAACTTGGCATACGCCAACATCAACCACATTGCGAAAGTTGATCTGTACTCTTTCCTGCTCGCCGCCGCCTTCGGTTTGCAGTACCACGCCCTCGCCAAATTTTTCATGTTTGATGCTTTAGCCAAGCCTATATTGCCGGTTTTTCCACTGAAGTTGCCGATATAACACAGGCGGCGTTCTTCTTGCAGGCGGTCGATGTCGTCGGTAGCTTGTTTTGGGTGTACGACCCAATAAGTCATATTGACAGGTAACCAAGCTTCAGCTTGGTTACCTGATCTTGGAAGCCCCAGATTCCTGAACAAATCAATGAAAGTTGGAGCTTTCAAGGCGTTGTTCCCAAACTGGAGTTTGGGAACCCGCCAAGGGCAGGCTTTTCTGGAAAAGGCAGTGCTTTGCAGCCAGTGTAATATCAAGGCGATCCGCCAATTTGTGTCGTCACATGTTGCCGGAACACCTGCGAGTTCCACTTTGCGTGGGTTCAGTCTTTCCGGGCGATTCTCCTTCTGCCGCCTCCAGCCCAGCCGACCGCGCCAAGTGCGGTGCCAAACAGCCAGACGGTAGCCGGAACCGGTACTGCCGCAACATTCAGTTCGTAGCTCGCCTTCGTACCATTCCAGCTACCTCCGGCGCGACCACCAAGCGCCACCGTGTAGACCTGTCCTGCCAACGCCGTGAATTCCAGAACGGTTCCGCCGTGCGGTCCCAGGCCTGAACTATCGATAAAGTCAAGGAAGATCAGTCCGGGAATACCCACCGCATTATTGCCGTTGACTTTCGAAAGATTTCCAGTCGTGGTTCTACCAGCAACGTAACCGGCATTCCAGTTTCCGTGATGACTCCAGCTACCAAAGTTGCTGGTATCCATGCCTTGATACAACGTAATGCCGAACAGGGAAGGAAACGCTCCGTCAACCACGCTTGCGCTGATACGGACTGTCTGCGTCACATCGGACTTGATGATGCCGAAGTCGGTCTGGTGACGCCAGCCGGTGTCGGCAAGGGGATTCGGCGGATTTAACGATGAACCGGAATTATCCTGCCACGCGCCTTGGGCGGTATCGATTTCAGCGGCAAAACCATAGCGCTGCTGCGAGTCAGCCGTCGAAATTACACCGGAATCGCCAGCGCTGGTCAGCTGGATTGCCCAGCTTAAGGCGTGACCACCGTGGAACCCTAATGGCTGGTCGGTCGCATTCGGAATGCCGACCCAAGGCTGAAGCTGCCCGCTGTTTGTGCTGCCATTGGCATGCGTCCATCCGTCGGTTGCGTTCTGGTCTGTAGTGGTGTACGTGTTATACATCGTGATGGCCGCTTCGGCGGTGGATGCGCCTAGCGCCAGAACGCTGCCGGCAAGTGCTAAACGTACGGCTTTAGTCAAAATTTTCATGCTGCTATGCCTTCGTTGATGGGATTGGGAAAACCTGTTTGAGAGGGTGTCGCACGGGACTGCAGAGCGGTCGTGACTGCAATCATCCCCGCTTACGACGGGATGCAATTCACCTAATACCTCAGGACGCGGCCAGCTCTTTGCGTTTTTTGCTGCTGCGGTAGCCAGACAGGCTTAGTCCGGACAAGCCGAACAGCATCATCGGCATCGTTGCGGGAAGTGGAACAGTTGTGATAATTAATTGAGAGATTTGATTTTGGCTCCGGCCAAACAAGAGTTGGTCAGGCGCGGTAGTGGTGAAATCGGTTGGTGAAGATAAGCGTCCGCCCAGGGCAAAGGTTAAACTGCCGTCACCTAAAGCCGCGAGCGCGGCAGCTGACAAGTCAATGGTCTGTGTTGTGCTCGCGTCTGCAACGGTGTATTCGCGACTGCCGTAGAAGGTTCCGGTGCCCAAGCCGGCAAAACTCAATGGCCCAAGATCGGCTTGTTCGATGTCGAGTGATGTCACTTGGTAAGTCGTTGTCGTTGACTGGTTAAGCGTTACACCGCGAGTAGGAATGGATAGAATCGCGGATGCAATCGGACCGTCCAGCTTCGGAATGACGAAATAGAAGAAATCGCGGTATTCGCCCGGAGCACTTAGGCAGTTACTAGCATTACAGAGGCCAACCAGGTAGTTGGTATTAGGGCGAATCCCGGTAAAGTTGCCTCCATCGCTTACGTATCCGGATGCCTGGTTGTCTATCGTATAAACAGCTGCCTCAGCTGTTGTGTTAGCGAGCGCAAGCACTCCAAAGGCCCCAATCGCCAGCGATATGTTCTTCAGTTTCATTAGCAAAGTTCCCTGTTAATTTAAAATTTAGGTAAGCGCGATGGAAAGAAATTGGCAAGCAATGCGATCTTTCCATCCATTGCAAAAGCAATTTTAAGACCATATTCCGGCGCTTAAAAAATCAACCACATAGATTTGACCATATACTTTATTGAGGCATTTGGCTTACTAAACAGGTTATATCCCGCTATGGAAGTACGGGAATACGGGGATAGGAATAACTGGGGCCAGGGTAAATTCAGTTTGGTTAAATTACATTCACTTTGTCTTTCCGTCAGTCGATCAGGCTACCCGCCTTTTGCTGCTGCTCGCTGACCAGTCAAACGTTCAACTTCCCCGTTAAACCGGTCATTACCAAGCACCGGGATACCTCAGGGTCAGGCCACATTTTGGACTCGTAGCTATTACCAGGCTATACCGTCTCCAACTTGGCATAAGCTAACATCAGCCATTTAATCCCGGCATTGCGGAAGTTGATTTGTACTCTTTCCTGATCGCCGTCGCCTTCGGTTTGCAGTACCACGCCCTCGCCAAATTTCTCATGTCTGACGTTCTGGCCGAGCCGGTATTTGCCGGTTTTTCCGCTGAAACCACCGACATTGCCGCTGCTGGCGCTGGTAATCGGTCGGTTGACATTGGCGCGCATCCTGATTTCCTGCATCGATTCCGGCGGAAGCTCGCGCAAAAACCGCGACGGGCTGGGGTAGCTATCCTTGCCGTACAGGCGACGGGATTCGGCGTGGGTTAGATACAGTTGTTCCATGGCGCGGGTGATGCCGACATAACACAGGCGGCGTTCTTCCTGCAGGCGGCCGATGTCGTCGGTGGCTTGTTGCGACGGGAACAGGCCTTCTTCCAGTCCCACCATGAACACCAGTTTGAACTCCAGGCCCTTGGCCGAGTGCAGGGTCATCAATTGCACGCAATCTTCATCGACGTTGCCTTGCATCTCGCCGGCTTCCAGCGCGGCGTGGGTCAGGAACATGTCCAGTTCGCTCAGGTTTTCGTCGTTTTGGCTGTCATAGTCGAACAGGCGGGCGGCATTGACCAACTCCTCCAGGTTTTCCACCCTGGTTTCGCCCTTGTCCTGTTTTTCTTTCTTATACAGTTCGATCAGGCCGCTTTTCTCGACCACCAGTTTGACGGTTTCGTACAGCGCCAAGCCGCCGGTTTCGGCGCCGAGCTGTAAAATCAAGTTGATGAAACCTTTCAAGGCATTCGCGGCGCGGGCGGACAAACGGTTTTCGTTCAGCATGTGCTCGGCCGCATGCCACAGGGACAGGTTTTGTTCGCGGGCCAGCACCCGCATGTCGTCGACGGTTTTGGCGCCGATGCCGCGAGTCGGCGTATTGACCACCCGTTCGAACGAGGCATCGTCATCGTGATGGCTGGCCAGGCGCAGATAAGCCAGGGCGTTTTTGATTTCCATGCGTTCGAAAAAACGCAAACCGCCATAGACTCGGTACGGGGTGCCTGTGGTCATCAGGCGTTCCTCGAATTGGCGCGATTGGGCATTGGAGCGATATAAAATTGCCGCGTCGCTGCGTAAACCGCCGTCCTTGACCCATTGGCGGATTTTTTCCACCACGAAGTAGGCTTCGTCCTGTTCGTTGAAGGCCGAGTACAACGAGATATGATGGCCTTCGCCGGCGTCGGTCCACAGTTCCTTGCCCATCCGGCTGTCGTTGTTGGCGATCAAGGTGTTGGCGGCTTTCAGGATGTGGCCGGTGGAGCGGTAGTTTTGCTCCAGGCGCACGACTTGATGGCCGGGATAGTGCTTCTGGAAATTGAAGATATTTTCGATTTTGGCGCCGCGCCAGCCGTAAATCGACTGATCGTCGTCGCCGACCACGAACAGATTGTTATTGCCTTCGGTCAACAGGCGCAGCCAGGCATACTGGATGGTGTTGGTGTCCTGGAATTCGTCGACATGCACCTGTTGGAAGCGTTGCCGGTAAAAGCTCAGCAAATCTTCGTTATCGCGCAGCAATTCATGCGCGCGCAGCAGCAGTTCGGCGAAATCCACCAGGCCGGAGCGGTCGCAGAGTTCTTCGTAAGCCTTGTAAACCTGCAGCATTTGCCGCTGATAAAAGTCGCCGTTGTCGGCCATGTGGCGGGCGCGGATGCCTTCTTCCTTTTGGGCGTTGATGAACCATTGCACCTGTTTCGGCGGCCATTTGCTGTCGTCGATATTCATGGCTTTCAGCAGGCGCTTGACGATGCGCAGCTGATCATCGCTGTCCATCACCTGAAAATTATCCGGTAATTTGGCTTGTTTGGCGTGTTGGCGCAGCAAACGATGGGCCAGACCATGAAAAGTGCCTATCCACATCGTGCGGGCCGAGATTTGCAGCAAGTCTTCAACCCGTGCCCGCATTTCATTGGCGGCTTTGTTGGTAAAAGTTACCGCCAGAATATGCTGGGGGGAAATGTGGTTGATTTTGATATGCCAGGCGATGCGGTGCACCAATACCCGGGTCTTGCCGCTACCGGCGCCGGCCAATACCAGCATGGCCTGCATCGGTGCGGAAACCGCCAGGCGCTGAGCATCGTTTAATGAAGCGATAATTGTGGAGGGTTCCATTTTTTGTTTGCAGATTTCAATGAGCTGTGTATATTTGCTTGCTCTTCAAGGGAAAGCCTTACCGTCGGGATAATAAAAATATTACACAGAGAGGGTTGGAAATGAGTTTTGATTATAAACGCTTGATTAAATTTGAACACAACGTTGGCGCGAAAGATAAGAAAGTCCGGTTGGTATCCGGCATAGTCTTATTGGTTGCGTCATTATTTACCGCAAGTATTCTGATGTTGCTGGTCGGTTTGGTGCTGGTGGCTACCAGTTACTTCGGCTGGTGCCCCGCCTATTCGGGCTTCGGTAAAACTACTCTGGAAGCGGATGCCGTGGCGGCTTCGGATGCGCCTTCAGCGGCGGATACCGATACCGACAGCCAGTAATCATGGGCCATCCGAATCCACGCTGATGCGCGGATTCGGATGGTTTTACACGTTTGTATCATCTTTTCGATATTCGCCTTCAATGATGTTGGGGTCTTGGGATTTGGTTTGCCGAAACACGCCGCCGGCTTCGCTGACCAGAAGATGGTTTTCGATGATGTATTGGGCAATCTTGCGGCGTAAGGCCGGAATCAGGCAGGCGAAGCCCAGTATGTCGGTGAAAAAGCCCGGTGTCAGCAGCAATGCCCCACCCACCAGCAAAATCGGTCCTTCTATCATTTCATAAGCAGGGATGTTGCCTTGGGCCAGGTTGGCCTGAAAGCGTTGCCAGGTGGCGAAACCCTGACGGCGTAGCAGCCAAGCGCCCAAAGCCGCCGTGAAAACGACTAAAAAAATGGTCGGAAATGCTCCGATCAGCCCGCCTACCTGCAGCAGCACGTAAATTTCCACAAACGGTACGGCCAGGAAGAAGAGAAACAATAGTTGAATGGCTTTCATGGATGACTCGGAAAATTTTTATAGGATAAATATCGGTGCAGTTTAACCGATTTAAGCGCCGAAAAATGTCCGAAAGCCTCTTTATTGACATTCGCGGTCGAGATTAGCCGAAACATCTTTAAACCAAAATGCAGGATAATAGCGTCATGTATCATTTGATTTATTGCACCTGTCCCAACCTGGAAACCGCCGAAGCCATTGCCAAACAATTGGTCGGCGAGAATCTGGCCGCCTGCGTCAATATTTTGCCGGGCGTGGATTCGGTTTATCAATGGCGGGGCCAAATCGAAACCGCACGGGAACATTTGTTGCTGATCAAAAGTCCGCAAAGCCGTTATGACGCCATCGAAGCGGCGATTAAAGCCGCGCACCCTTATCAACTCCCTGAAATTATTGCCGTCGCGATAGAGCGCGGCTCGGCCGAATATTTGAAATGGATCGACTCATGCCTGTCTACCGACTGATTTTATTTTGTTTGTTAACGATTTTTTTGCGTCCGGCCGAGGCCTTAACCAGCGAGGATATATTACGGCCCGAACAGGCTTTTCAAATGGCGGTAGTCGGAAAGTCGCGGCAACTGGTCGAGCTTGAATGGCGGATCGAGCCTGGCTATCACCTGTATCGCGATAAAATCAAGATCGAATCTCAGACCGACGGGGTTAAAGCGGGCGATTTTCAACTGCCGGATGGTTTGCAGGAACATGATGCGGTATTCGGCGACGTCAGTGTTTATCGTGACTCTGTCAAAATCAGCTTGCCGTTAATCAACCCAAACAATCTGGCTCAAGCCAAACTGCTGATTAAATACCAAGGCTGTGCCGACATCGGTGTTTGCTATCCGCCGCAAAAAGTTGTGGTGGAGGTCAATCTGCCGGAAGCTCCGGCTGTCGAGCCGCCCCAATCAATCAATCAATTTTTCGGAGGTCTGAAAAAATTGACGACCGGCTTGCTCGAAGACGAATTATTGCCGCCCGAACAGGCTTTTCAATTTTTCGCCACGTTAAAGGACGATCATACCGTGCATGTCAGTTGGCTGATCGCGGAAGGTTATTATTTATATAAGGATAAACTCGGTCTGAAGCTGGATGAATCCAGCCAGACCCGTTTGGCTAAACTGCCGTTGCCGGTTGGCGAGACTCATCTTGACGAAGAGTTTGGGCAAGTTGAAGTCTACCGCAATGAATTGAGTTTTGATCTGCCGTTGTCGCGGCAATCGACGGCGGCGGAAACGCTGGAGTTGAGCGCCAAGTTTCAGGGCTGCGCCGATCGCGGGGTCTGTTATCCGCCGATGACTAGCAAGGTGGTTTTGGAATTAGCCGAAACTCAAGTTATCGCGCCGCTTGCCGAGTCCGAACCGGTTGCAACGGCATCGGAGCAGGACCGAATCGTCGATGCGTTGAAGCAGGACAGTCTGGCTTTGACTTTGCTGAGTTTCTTCGGTTTCGGCTTGCTGTTGGCGCATACGCCTTGCGTGTTTCCGATGATACCGATACTGTCCGGCATCATCGTCGGCCATGGCCACCAGATCAGTACTCGCAAAGCCTTTCTATTGTCGGCCAGTTTCGTGTTCGCTTCGGCCTTGATGTACACAGTTTTCGGCATATTGGCCGCGCTGTTTGGCGCTAATCTGCAAGCCACTTTACAGGAACCGTGGGTGGTTGCCACCTTCGCCGGCCTGTTCGTGTTGTTGTCGCTGTCGATGTTCGGTTTCTTCGAGTTGCAGTTGCCGTCGGCCTTGCAATCGAAATTGCATCATTCCAGCGATAAACATCGGGACGGTTCTTATTGGGGAGCCGGCATCATGGGCGCTTTGTCGTCATTGATCGTCGGGCCTTGCGTGGCGGCGCCACTGGCGGCGGCCCTGATTTACATCGGCCAGACCGGCGATGTGGTGTTGGGCGGGTCGGCCTTGTTCGTGATGGGCTTGGGCATGGGAGTGCCGTTATTAGTCGTCGGTGCTTCCGCCGGCAAGTTGTTGCCCAAGGCCGGTGGTTGGATGAATGCGACCAAGGCCGTGTTCGGCGTGATCATGCTGGCGGTGGCGGTCTGGATGTTGTCGCGTATCTTGCCGCCCGCGATCACCATGCTGTTGTCGGCGATGTTGCTGATCATTCCGGCGATTTACCTGAATGCCATCGAACCCTTGCCGCATCCCGCAAGCGGCTGGAACAAGTTATGGAAAGGCGTCGGCTTGATGATGCTGGTGTTTGGCGTGATGCAGTTGATCGGGCTGAGCGCTGGCAACACCAATCCGTTGCAACCGCTGGCGGGCTTGGCCGCGGCGGGCGAGGCACCGACTCAGTCCGGCATCCGCTTTCAACGGGTACGGACGATGGCCGAGCTGGAGCAAAAACTGCAACAGGCCAGAGCCAGCCATCAGTGGGTGATGTTGGATTTTTACGCCGATTGGTGCGTGTCCTGCAAGGAAATGGAGGTTTACACCTTCACTGATTCTCGGGTTAAGCAGCAGTTAAATGGCTTTGTGCTGATACAGGCCGATGTGACCGAAAACAATGACGACGACAAAGCCTTGCTGCGGCGGTTCAATCTGGTTGGCCCGCCCGGCATCATCTTTTTCGACCCCGCTGGGCAAGAACGCGCTAACAAGCGCGTGATCGGCTATCAAGATGCCGCCACCTTCGTCAACTTGCTCAAGCAATTATGAAAACCAAATTGATCATCGTATTGGCGGCAATTGTGGCGATGTCGGCCGGGGTGTGGCTGCAACTGAAAGCTCGAACCGCCGGTCCGGTTGAGCAAACCAACGCGCAACTGGAGTTCAGTTTTCCCGATGTCGATGGCCGGATGCAAAATGTCCGGCAATGGCGCGGCAAGATTTTGTTGATTAATTTCTGGGCGACCTGGTGCGGGCCATGTTTGAAGGAAATTCCGGAATTCATTCAATGGCAACGGGAATATCAGGCTAGCAATTTGCAATTTGTCGGGATTGCGATAGATGATCAGGCAGCGGTCGCCGATTATCTGCGAGGCATCAATATCAATTATCCGATCCTGATAGCCGGCGATGCCGGCGGCATGCTGGCAAGACAACTGGGGAACATCATCAATGCGGTACCGTTTACCGTGCTGGTCAATCAGCGGGGGCAGATCGTTTATCGTCAGCCCGGTGAGTTGAGCCGCGACCAGTTTCTAAAAGTTGTGCGGCCGCTGTTGGGGACAACAGGCTAAATACTCGCCAAATTGCTTTAAATGGCGGTTTATCTGGACAAAAACCTACAAATTAGGCAGAATTCGCACCTTCAAAAATCTTGACTGTTTTGCATCCCGATGGCGACTATTACCGTTCTGAACGGCCCCAATTTGAATCTTTTAGGCGTGCGGGAGCCGGGTTTATACGGCAATAAAACCTTGCGGGATATTCAAAACAGTCTCGAGCAACTGGCGCTCAAACTCGGCCACCGGTTGGAATTTTTTCAAAGCAATGCCGAGCACGCGATAATCGAACAAATTCATCAGGCTTATAGCCAAGGCGTGGATTTTATTATTATCAATCCGGCGGCGTTTACCCATACCAGCGTGGCGATACGCGACGCCTTGCTGGCGACCAAAATTGCATTCATTGAAGTACATTTGTCCAATGTGCATGCCCGCGAAGCTTTCAGGCGACACTCCTATTTTTCGGATATAGCCGTCGGCGTTATCTGTGGTCTGGGGGCTAGCGGTTACGAACTGGCTTTACAAGCCGCTCATCAGATTTTACAAGAGAGAACTCAGAACAATGGATATTAGAAAAATAAAAAAACTCATCGATCTTATCGAGGAATCCGATATTGCTGAGATAGAAATCAAAGAGGGGGAAGAGTCGGTCAGAATCAGCCGTTATTCTTCGTCGGCGCCCGTGCAACATGCGGCCCCTGCCGTCATGGCTCCCGCCGCAGCGCCCGTGCCCGCCGCGGCTCCCGCCGAAGAAAAAATCAGCGGCCATGTCGTCAAATCGCCGATGGTAGGCACGTTTTATCGTTCGGCATCGCCCGGTTCCGCCGCATTCGTGGAAGTCGGCCAATCGGTATCGGCCGGTCAAACCTTGTGCATTATCGAAGCGATGAAAATTCTTAACCAAATAGAAGCCGACAAAAGCGGCAAAATCAAACAAATTCTGGTTGAAAATGCCCATCCGGTTGAATACGGTCAGCCTTTGTTCATTATCGAATAATCGACAAGGGGACTATCATGTTCGAAAAAATTGTCATAGCCAATCGGGGCGAGATTGCGCTACGCGTGTTGCGCGCCTGCCGCGAATTGGGCATTAAAACCGTTGCGGTGTTTTCCGAAGCGGACCGGGATTTAAAACACGTGCGCCTGGCCGATGAGGCCGTTTGCATTGGGCCGGCCGCGTCGGCGCACAGCTATTTGAATATTCCAGCCATCATCAGCGCGGCGGAAGTGACCGACGCCCAGGCGATACATCCCGGCTACGGGTTTTTGTCCGAAAACGCCGATTTTTCCGAGAAAGTCAGCCAAAGCGGTTTCGTGTTCATCGGTCCCCGCCCGGAAACCATCCGGATGATGGGCGACAAGATTGCCGCGAAAAAGGCCATGATAGCAGCCGGTATTCCCTGTGTTCCCGGTAACGGCGATCCGTTGGGCGATGATGACCATGCCAATCTGAAGCTGGCGCGGGAAATCGGTTACCCGGTTATTATCAAGGCGGCCGGCGGCGGCGGCGGACGCGGCATGCGCACCGTGCATACCGAGGCGGCCTTGATCAGTTCGATCAGTTTGACCAAGGGCGAAGCCAGCGCCGCATTCGGCAACGCCACCGTCTACATGGAAAAGTTCCTGGAAGATCCGCGCCATATCGAGTTTCAGGTGTTGGCCGATTCGCACGGTAATGCTATTCATTTGGGCGAACGCGACTGTTCGATGCAGCGCCGGCACCAGAAAGTGGTGGAAGAAGCACCTGCTCCGGGCATCACCGAAGAACAGCGCAAGCAAATGGGCGAACGTTGCGCGCTGGCCTGCAAGGAAATCGGTTATCTGGGCGCCGGTACCTTCGAGTTTTTGTACGAAAAAGGCCAGTTCTTTTTCATCGAAATGAATACCCGGGTGCAGGTCGAACATCCCGTCACCGAAATGATTACCGGCTTTGATATCGTCAAGGAACAATTGCGCATAGCCGCCGGTTTGCCGCTGTCGATCACCCAGGAACAGGTCAGATTTACCGGTCATGCGGTCGAATGCCGCCTTAACGCCGAGGATCCGAAAACCTTCATGCCCAGCCCCGGTTTGATCGAGCAGTTTCACATGCCGGGCGGTCCGGGTATCCGTTGCGAAACACATATCTATAACGGTTATAAGGTGCCGCCCTATTACGATTCGATGATAGGCAAGTTGATCGCGCACGGCGACGACAGGGATAGCGCTATCGCCAGGATGAAAACCGCGCTCAGCGAAATGGTGATCGACGGCATTAAAACCAACATTCCGCTGCAACAAAGCATCATGGCCGATTCGGCGTTTGCCCAAGGTGGTCAGAACATTCATTACCTGGAAAAGAAACTGGGTATCCACTAAAACGTAGGGGGAATCCGCGTCAGGCAGACCGAGGATTCCCCTTTCATTTCAAAGTCTAACTATGGCATGGCATCAGCTTTCGGTGGTAACTGACGAGCATACCGCTCCGGAGTTGTCGGATTTTTTTAGCGAACTGGGGGCGGTTTCCGTGACTTATAGCGACGCGGAAGATGAACCGGTTTACGAGCCGGCCATTGATCAAACCCAGATTTGGAGCAACACCAGAGTAACCGCGTTATTCGAGCTGGATGCCGATCCCGATGTGGTGCAAACCCTGGTGGTTAACCAGTTTATCGGCAGCCCGTTACGGCTATGGTTGACCGAAGTGATCCAGGATCAGGCTTGGGAACGGGCCTGGATGGAGCATTTTCATCCGATGCAATTTGCCGGCAAGTTGTGGGTCTGCCCCAGCGGACAGGAAGTCGACGAGCCGGATCAGGTCTGCATGACGCTGGATCCCGGTCTGGCGTTCGGCACCGGCACCCATCCCACCACGGCCCTGTGCCTGGAATGGCTGGCCGGCCATGATTTACACAATAAGGTGATGATCGATTATGGCTGCGGCTCCGGGATTTTGGCGGTGGCGGCCTTGTTGCTCGGCGCTGATCATGCTCATGGCGTCGATATCGATCCGCAGGCCTTGACCGCCACCCAATACAACGCCGAAAAAAACCGGGTGCTGGATCGCATCAGCTATTACTTGCCGGAACAGTTTTCCTTGGCCGGCGCCGATATTGTGGTTGCCAACATTCTGGCCAAACCGCTGATCGAACTGGCCTCAACCATTTCGGCCCTGGTCAAGCCGGGCGGATACTTGATTTTATCCGGCATCTTGAACGAACAAGCCCAATCGGTGGCCGATGCCTACCGGGCATGGGGTCTGCAAGTGGCCGAGCCCGTGAGTCAGGAAGACTGGTGCCGGCTGGATGCCTGGAAGCCGGCATAATCATGTTTAGCCGCTGCCCACACTGCGATGCGCAACAGGCCGTGACTACCCGGCAGTTGCGTGACAGTCGCGGATTGTTGAGCTGCACCGGCTGTGGTCAAACTTTTGATGCCTTGCCGTCGTTGTCGGAACAGGCCGACGAGGCGCCGGTTCGGCACGACAGCATCGAGTTGCCATCGCAAAAATCCTATACAACCGAATCCGGTTGGCGTTGGCGCTTGGCGAGCTTGGCGGCGCTGCTGGTTTTGCTGGGGCAGGTGGTGTATTTCGAAGGCGAGCGACTGAACCGGCAGCCTCGAATTCACGCGGCTTTAACAAAAGTCTGTCAGACTTTGGGCTGCCGGGCGCCGGCCTATGAAAATCCGGATGCATGGTCGCTATCGCATACCGATTTGCAGCCGCACCTGGATCGGCGTTATCTATTGACGGCTGCCTTGACCAATCAGGCCGAATTTGCCCAGGCTTTTCCGCAATTAAAACTGGCACTGACGGATTTCAACGGCCGGCCCTTGGCACAACGGGTGTTTACGCCGTGCCAGTATGCGGCGGATGCGGAGTTGGGGCCGAACCAAACCGCCCAAATCCATTTGCCGATTATCCTGTCCGCGGAAGTCGGCGGTTTTTCCCTTACCTTGCTGAATCTATGAATTATCCCGAGCTGTTCCTGAAAAAACACGAAGACAAACGCCTGCGCCAAGGGCATTTGTGGGTGTTCAGCAATGAAATCGACATTAAGCGCAGCCCGTTGGAACAATTCGCCGCCGGCGATCTGGTAATCGTCAACGACAGCGGCGGCAAGGCCTTGGGCGTGGCTTATATCAATCCCTACGCGCTGATTTGTGCCCGCCTGCTGACCCGCAAACCCAACAGCAGCATAGGCGAAAAGTTTTTCAAAACCCGTTTGACTCAAGCTTTGATCCTGCGTCAACGTCTGTTCGATAAGCCTTATTACCGGCTGGTGTTTGGTGAAAGCGATGGATTGCCGGGCTTGGTGATCGACCGCTACGATTCGGTGTTGTCGGTGCAAATCACCACCGCCGGCATGGAAAAGCACAAGCAATTGCTGGTCAATGTTCTGACTGATTTATTGCAACCCAGTGCGATACTGTTAAAAAACGACAACAGCCAGCGCCAACTGGAAAAACTTTCGTTGGAGCCGGAATTGGCTTATGGCGAGATGCCGGAACGATTGCTGATCGAAGAAAACAATACTCGCTTCTTGATCAATGTGGCCGAAGGCCAGAAAACCGGCTGGTTTTATGACCATCGTTGCAGCCGAGCCCAATTTGCCGGTTGGTCGCGCGGATTGAAAGTGCTGGATTTATTCAGTTATGCCGGTGCCTGGGGTATTACTGCGGCAGTGGCCGGCGCGGCGGAAGTCACCTGTGTGGACAGCTCGGAAAGCGCCTTGGGATTGGCGGCCGAAAGCGCGGCGTTGAATGGCGTGCGGGAGAAAATGCAGTTCGTGCGTAGCGATGTATTCGAATATCTGAAACAGGCTAGGGAACAAAACCTGCATTTCGATGCCATCGTGTTGGATCCGCCGGCCTTGATCAAACGCAAGAAAGACTATAAAGCCGGTTTCGAAGCCTATCGCCGCCTGAACCACCTGGCGCTGCAAGTGTTATCGGCTGAAGGCATGCTGGTGTCGGCCTCCTGTTCGCATCATTTGAGCCGCGATGATTTACACGAAATTTTGCGTTCTTCGGCTCGGCATATCGACCGGCATCTGGTGTTTTTCGCCGGCGGCGGCCAAGGCCCGGATCATCCGGTGTTGCCGGCCATGCCGGAAACGGAATATTTGAAAACCTTTTTTTGCGCGGTATCCGGCAGGATCTAGCCAGCACGATGAAAAAAGAACAATACCCCTGCGATCTATGCGGTCAGCCAGTGAAAGTCTCCGGCTTTGAGCTGGACATTCCCGGCGGCCCGAAAAAATTTTGCTGCGCGGGTTGTGTCAGTATTTATCAATTGCTCAATCCCGAGCAAAATTCCACCCACTCTTCAACGGAGAACATTTCATGAAAGCCTGCGAATCCTGCGCCGAGCGTGTCAATATCGGTTGTCATCATCAACAGATGCCGGTTTGGTCCCGAGCGGTTGGTCTGTTGTTTATCTATTTACCGATTCTGACCCTGCCGTTTGTGATCACCAGCGCTTACTTGACTTATTTCAGTCTGAAGCTGGTAGGGGCGCAAAACGTCAAAAAATGGAGCGATTTTCTGCCGGATAGGGCCAGCCACCGTTACAGCATGAAAAATCAAATCGTGATGGGCGGTTCGTTCAAACTGAGCATGGCGCAATCGAAACTGTTCTGGATATTGAATTGCACCTGGTATTGCCCATACAGCGTCGGCCTATTCGAGTGGCACGCTTACATGGTGAAAGTCGTGGAAAACTGGTGGTGCCCGTTCGGCCATAGCCGCAAAAATAGCTATAACGACGGTGCGATCGACCAATCCTTCTGGCATATCTATCCGGAAGAAAAAGCCAAATTGACCGAGGAAGACAAAAATAATCCTATTTTTACGGTTGACGCGGACAAGGCTGGAGAGTAATAGCGGCGAAATCCGAGGGTAAGCGCCGAGCGCCCTCGGATGAGGTTAAACAAGTTTTGCCGCGTGTCGCCGAAAAGTGGGGCGGAAAAAAGCGTGTCCCGCCGGTTGGCGGCCAATCAGGTAGCGGCTATGTGCGAAAATCTGGTTGGCAACGATTGCTCGGGGAGTTGAGTTAGTACATCGGTCCTCTGTCGGCCATACCTGTCGTAGAAGGATCTTCTGTCACCGACTTCAATCTGGCCCATTGCCGACAATCTAAGGGTTTGCTTCAAAATCGAGAGTAGGGTGCGCACCACGTATCTTGTGGGCTGATCTTTTAGATCCTTCGTCGTATTATGCTATTGCTCAGCGCATGCTACGGCCATTAGCTTTGTTAGAAGCTGTACTTTTCTTTTTAGGCTTATGTTCCTTATTTTCCAATGCGGCCTTGAAAAATGGAAAGCCAAGAATCGTTCCGAGCAAACCAATCACCGCGCCAATAAGTTTGAATAGGGCATCCTGCGTTGGAGTCAGTCCGAGGTCGGTCCGAACGTCCACATCCATCCCTATTTCAGTTTTTGACTGCTGTCCGATTTTCAAAAGCGATTGTAATCGAGAAAGGTTTGCCGAAAACACGTCGCTGCCTTCGACAACTAGCTGAAGGGATTGCGTTCCTGCGCTTTTTGGTTTCACAGTCCATACCCATTCAATAGTTTCTCCCTCTTTTTGAATTTTACCTTGGGGTTCGATATCAAAAGCTACTGATCTTAGCTCAGCATTAGCCTTTATCAGTCGGGGTGAACTCGAATTAAAATGGCACATTACCTTAAGCTCTGGATCCAACAGGATACTAAAAACTAGGCGGGGACTGTCAGATGCTTTAATTTTACGTTGGAAATCTAACTTGTAAATTGCGTCTCGACCTATCTGCGTGGCTTCACAGAGATCATCAGGAGATGCTGCATAACCGATAGGTTGAGTTGAAGCTGTTTGTTTCGCGAAGTCAGCAACCGGAGGAGCTAGGAAGAAAGATAAAACCCATGGCAGAAGTAAGAACATAGCCGCGCTTGTTCCTGTTCCAAATATACATATAGCGACTATGCTGGTTGACTTTAGGTTTTTGTATTGTTCAAGAAAATTTCTCATTTTCTGCGCCGGTCAAATTGTAATAAGAGGTGCTAAATGACGTAACGTTTTGCGTAAATTTTTATCTTCTCCCTGAATCCGTGTTCACACCTGCCGATACATATCCCGGTTCCTAATTTGGACATTTTTTGAGATCTGAGTGCGGGAGCACTTGTTTTTAGATCACAAAAGCCGTGTCGCTAACACTCAGTTCTTGGGTGGTGAGCAACAACCCGGTCTATCAACTTGTCCCGTAGCGTTTATCGCGGTTGTGGCGCCACCGTCGCTGCAAACATTCAAAAACCTTCGCGACTGCCGATCCTTGCCCTAAATCCAGCCACCATTGACGGGCGTTGCGAATCACTTGCGCCGCGTGGTACATAATTTCCTGCATGACAGCACATAGAATGATGACATATAGGTCGGCTTTATGGGAAGCATTTGCCATTTCGCAATATGGCGGGTAAGTCAGTTTTGGGTCGTTTTTTGCTGGTCAACCCATCGATATTTTGTTCATGGTCCATGGCAGTTCTTAGGCTCCTGCAACGTGAGCCGCTAGGCAAAGATGGCTTGCTGGAACGGTATTTTGCACAGCACTCCCACGCTCGCCAATACCATGGATGTTGGAGTCAAAATCAACCATGACGCTAAAATTCGGCAATCCCTACCAGATGACGATTAAGAGACCATGTCTAACCAGCAGCGTGGAGCATGGGGATCATGAAAGGCCAGAAAACGCCGGGCAAATTTTCCGTTTTCATTAATCTCCGTTTTCATCCTCATGACGCTTTTTCAGCGTGCTGCCGGCTGGCTTGAAGGTATGCAAATCCGCTTCCGTTTCCACGCCTTGCGCGGCGCAGCCCCAATTGAGTTGTTGGTCCTGGGTGAATCGCTTGCCCAGTTGCCAGGCAATTTGTGCCCTGGCTAGCTCCACGCCCAGATAAAAGGCATGGCCGCCGTCGGTTTCGACGCCCAGTTTCGGGTACAAATCGAACGGGTCTTGCGCGCTATGGAAGCCGTCGCGGTTGAAGACATGCAAACCTTCGCTGCTGGTCTGAATCCGGTAGCTGGGGTCGCGGATTTCGGCGGCGATGGCTTCGATTTCGTCGAGCCGATACGGGAACGGCGCGGTGTCATGCACGGTGAGCAAATCGGCCGAGATATGCTTGGGCAGACAATTGGCTTGCTTGGCGGCGTACATGATGCGGCGGGCGCGGTCGGCTTCCTTGATCGCGCGGCAAGCATGTTGGCTGACTTCGGTGGCCAGGATGTGATTGATGTTCAGTTCGGAACAAATCCCCAGCAATAACGCATTCATGCCGGATGTGTCGGCATGGGTCAGTTCGGTGAGGTTGCCTACGCCCGTCATCATCTCTACCTCGGGATAGCGCTGACGGAACTGGTAATTGCGAACGATGGATTCGGTGAAACCGAAATGAATGGGATCGAGGATCGGGTCGACGATGAAGGCTTTATTTTTGCGTTGCAAAGTCTCGATGACGCTATCCAGGCAGCTCAAGTCGCCATGCGCTTGCGGGATGATAATCGGCGTTGCCGCCACCTCGTCCGCTATCCACAGACTATTCGAGGTCAGACTGAGCATGTAGTCGGCGCCGGCCTTGCCGCCGGCCAACAAATCGCTGTCTTCCAATGAATCGATGCTGACCGTGAAGCCTTCCTGTTTCAGCGCGCGGATACAGTCGGCCAGATGCGGAAACGGCGTACCCGGCAGGCAGCCGATGTCGATCACATCGGCTCCATTGGCTTTGTAGTAATAAGCCCGCCGCATGATTTCGTCGACGCCGATATTGGGGGCGTCGACGATTTCGGCGAAGATTTTGGTTTGGTACTGGCTGAGATCGTAATGATGCGCATCCTTGCCGAAATATTGCGGTAGGTCCTTGACCTCTTCCGGGCCACGTTCCACCGGCACGCCCAGTTGCTCGGACAAGGCTTCGATGTCGCCCCGGCAGCGCCCCGGAATCACGATGCGGGTGGCGCCTTCGGTATCTTTCAGGCGGCGGCCTATCATGTCGGTGGTCATCAAGGCGGCGACCTTGACGCCCATTTCCTTGACCTTGTAATAAAAATCCGGCTCCATCGCCGCCAGAATCTGGCGGAGTTGTTTTTCAGCCAGTTTGCCGGTCAAAAACAGGATGCGTTCTTCGTTCATGATAACGAAGCCAGGCGATGGCTGACCGCGGCTTTCAATTCGGTTACGCTTTCCACCACCTGAGTGTAAGGGAAGCTTTTGATTTTGGCGGTGGCTTCCAAATCGATCGGGCGCGGATAGACCATAACTTTTTTATGGCCGGGGGCCGTGGTTTCCATTTCGGGAGCGATGTCGCACGGATAGACGATGCTAGGCACACGGCATTTGCCGGCTTGCGAATACAGGTTGGTAACCAGCGAGTCGGCGATGCCCAGCACGCATTTGGCGATGGTGTTGGAGGTAGTCGGCGCCATCACGAAGGTGTGGTAATAGCCCTTGTAAAACAAGCCCACCGGCGGCGCCGAAGCGGCCTTGTCGCGGTATACCGGCAGTTTGTTCTTGATGTCGTTTAGATTGACGCCATACATTTTTAGCACCTCTTCACCGGCCTGGCTCAGATACAAGTCGACATTATCCAGGCCGAGCATGAATTCGAGACATTCTTCGATATAATGTCCGGAGCCCGTGATGGCCCAGGCAAGACGCGGTGGTTTCATGATTTTAAGGGTTGAGCGAAGGATGGGGCATTATAACCGAGCCGGCTCAACATTCGGCGTGGAGGCGCAATGGCTTTACATCGGTCTAAACAGGATTGGATTAGTCAGGAAGAGTATTTGGCGGGCGAATTGATCAGCCAGGTCAAGCACGAATATGTCGATGGCGATGTTTATGCAATGACGGGCGCCAGTCTGAATCATAATCGTATCATTGGTAACCTATTTGCAGGCTTACGCACGCATTTAGCCAATATGCCTTGTGAGGTTTTTACGTCCGACGTCAAAGTCAAGGCTCAAAACAACTTCTTTTACCCCGATCTGCTTGTCGATTGCGAACGCAAACATGGCGATGCCTATTTCACCGAGTCGCCGCTGATCGTCGTCGAGGTATTGTCAAAATCAACCCGTAAGCTCGATCAAACCTTGAAACGCTTGTCGTACCAAAGTCTACCCAGCCTGCGGGAGTATGTGCTGATCGAGCAAGAGTTTGTCGATGTCGAGGTTTGCCGGCGTGACAACCACTGGCAATCCGAACATTATTACCTAGGCGATCAGGTCTATTTGGCGGCGGTGGATTTATACTTGCCGGTCGAGGCCATCTACGCCAGGGTGGCCAACGAAGACATGCAGGCATTTTTACAATCAGCCTCGGAATAAACCCAAAGATCCGAACCCAATGGTTTAAACACAGATGACTATGGAAAACCTGAATTTTGCACGGCAATCCTTGCCGACCGAGGCCAATCGCTCCCATGTGTTGGTGTTCACCAGCGGCAAGGGCGGCGTCGGTAAAACCTGCGTAACCACTAATGTGGCGGCTGCCTTGGCGCAGCGCGGGGCGAGGGTATGTATTTTCGACGCCGATACCGGTTTGGCAAACATCAATATTCTATTGGGATTACGCCCGGAACATACCTTGGAACAGGTGCTGAATGGTGAAAAAACCATACAAGACATCGTAATTAAAACCAGTCAAGGTATTTCGGTGGTGCCCGGCGCTTCCGGCGTGGCCGAACTGGCCAATATGAGCGCCGATAAAGTAAAAAGATTGTGCGAGGCATTGGTCGAGCTGGAAGCCGAGTACGATTATTTTTTGATAGATACCGCCGCCGGCGTGGCCGATAGCGTGTTGCAGTTTATCGATGCGGCGCCCTATACGTTTTTACTGATTACGCCGGAACCGACTTCGCTGACTGACGGTTTTTCGTTGTTGAAGCTGCTAAATGCCCGAAATTATAACGGCCGCTTGCGAGTGGTGGTGAACATGGCGGCGGACTATCCGAATGCGACGGAAACCTATCGGCGCTTTGCCGCCGCCGTCGATAAATACCTGGAATTGAAGGTCGAGTATGGCGGATTTGTTGCTCGCGATGACACGGTGCTCCAATCGGTCACGCGGCAAATTCCGGTGGTCGATTTGGCCGGCAACGCGCCCGCCAGCCGCTGCCTTTTCGCCTTGGCCGATAACATGTTGAAGTATATAGGCAACAGCGAAACTGAAATCGGACTGGCGGATTACTGGAGAAATTTTTTACAAGAAAGTCCGGCGGATCAGTCGGACGAGAGTGAAAATGCCGAAGCTTTGGTCCTTGATTCCCGGTTGGCTGTAATCGATAGGAGCACTGTTCCGCTACCGATCGATGCGCTAAGCCGCCAACTGTTGGCGGCCATTAAAACCGAATCAGCCGATAGGGACGCATTGGAAAGCTTTGTCGCTGATTTTACCTCGGCCTTTGTGGATCAATTCGGAAACTTTCCGCACATTTTTCGCCAGTTACTGTTTCGGTGGCTGGAAGCGGAAAATTATGAGGCGCCGCGGTTGCTGGAATTAATGGGAACGTTGGAATCCTTGTATCTGACCCGGTATCAGCAGCCTATGCACAGCCTTGAGGATAGCGCGGCGCGTTTAGTGGCTCAATGCCGGGGTTCGGAAGCCGATTTGCGGGACTTGATCAAGCAGTTACGGACAGCTTGTCGGCAATCGTTTCAGATTGACCCGGTCGATGCAAGGCAGGAGGTGCTGGACAGCATAGGCAAATACGACTTTAGCGAAGAAGATTTTCAGCAATTGTTGGACTCTTTGGGGCAGGCGTTTCAAAGCCGTTTTAAACGCCCATATCAGGGGCAGAGCGATTTATTGCTGGAATCAACCGCCGAATCCTTGGCGGCGCTAGCGGACGATGAGAAAATATTGCAGGAGCAAATCGATAGCCTGACCGGCAGTTTTCAGCAATTGAACGCCCGGCGCGAGGCATTACGGGCGGCGATCATTAGTGGCCAGCAAGGTGCCATGCCGTTCAATTCCAAAGCTTCGGTTGAATACTAGACAAGTAGCCTCGATTCTACTGCGTTGTACCGAGGCTACTTTTTGACATTCCCGGCATGCAAGCCGCATTCCTTCTTCGCCGCATCCTCCCACCACCAACGTCCGGATCGTTCATGCTGATTCGGCAGCACGGGTCGGGTGCAAGGTTCGCAGCCTATGCTGATATAGCCGCGGTGGTGTAATTCGTTAAATGGCACTTGGTAGGCTTCGATGTAGTCCCACACCTGAGAGGACGACCAGTTCAGTAGCGGGTTAAATTTGATCAGCTGTTTGTCGGGGCCAGAAAAACCTGCATCCAACTGTACTACCGGAATGTCGGCCCTGGTATCCAGGCTTTGGTCCTTGCGTTGACCGGTGATCCAGGCGTCCAATGTCGCCAGCTTGCGGCGCAATGGCTCGACCTTGCGGATGCCGCAGCATTCTTGATGGCCGTCTTGGTAAAAGCTGAATAAACCTTTCCGTTTGACGAAGGCATCCAAGACTTCGCGGTCCGGGCTCAAGATGTCGATGTCGATTTGGTAATGCTTGCGCACTTGTTCGATGAATCGGTAGGTCTCGGGGTGTAGGCGGCCGGTATCCAGCGAGAAGACTTGGATGTCCTTGCGGATTTGCATCGCCATGTCGATCAGCACCACGTCTTCGGCGCCGCTGAACGAGATGGCGATGTTGTCGAAATTGGCCAGGGCGGTTTTCAGGATGGTGCGGGGATTTTTGCCTTGCAGTTCTTTTTGTGCGTTGGCGAGGTCGAATGCGGTCATGATTGTGAAAAGTAACGGGTCAGAAAATCGTCAAAAGTCAGGGTGTCGGCGGCTTCGATCTCGGTCTGTTTGCGCAAGGACGCATCGGCCATATCGGTGAATTGTTGTTGCACTTGCGAGTCCAGTGGTTGAGCCAGAAAATAATTTTTATGCAGAGCGGAAGTATTGCTGGCGAAACAACCGAATTCCTGAGTGTTGTGCGTCATGCAGGCCAGGATATGGGCCGACGGCGTTAAAGCCGGATTGTCGATCATGGCCTGTTGCTGTTGCAAGGCCAGTTGATAGGGTTTGTCCACGCTGCCTTGATCCAATAGCGCGCAAATCGGTTGCATGCTATCCAGTATTTGGTGGGCCCAGTCTCTAAGGCTGATGGTCTGGCCGTTTTTACTGAGCATCAATCCCGGCTTGCGGCCCTGATTGGCAACCAGTAACTGATTGCTGTTGTTGATTTGGAATTCTTCCTCGGCCTGCGGCGGGCTGTCGTGCAATAAACAACTCAATAAAAACGCTTCGATGAAGCGGGCGGTACTTTCCTCGATGCCGATCGGGTTAAACAGGTTCAAGTCCAGCGAACGCATTTCCACATACATCACGCCCCGCCGTTTCAAGGCCAGCGTCGGCTTTTCGCCCGATTCGGCGATTTGTTTGGGGCGCATGGTGCTGTAAAACTCGTTTTCGATTTGTAGAATGTTGGCATTCAGTTGCTGATATTCACCATCGACCTTGACGCCGATTTTTTCGTAGTCCGGATATGGCGTATTGATCGCGGCGCCAAGGCTTTCGACATAGCCTTCCAGCGAGTTGTAATCGATTTTCAGTCCCGCCTGGTTTTTGCTTTTGTAGCCGATGTCGCTCATCCGCAACGAGGTGGCGTAGGGGTGAAACAGAGTATGGGCGTCGAATTCCTCGAATTCGTCCATCAACCGCGGGCGGCTTTTGAAAAAGCTTTTGCAAATCGCCGGCGAGGCGCCGAACAGATAGAGCATCAACCAGCCTTGGCGCTGGAAGTTGCGGATCAAGCCGAAATAACCGTCGGCGATAAAGCTTTGCAGCGAGCCCTGATTGCCAGCTTGCCGGTGCAGCATGGGCCATAAAGCCTGCGGCACCGAGTAATTGAAATGGATGCCGGCGATGGCTTGCATGGTACGGCCGTAGCGATGCCAGAGACCTTTGCGGTAAACATGCTTCATTTTGCCGACGTTGGAACTGCCGTATTCGGCGATCGGCACGCTCAAATCGCCATCAATGCCGCAGGGCATACTGGTGGCCAGCAGCATTTCGTCGCCCAGTCGCGGATAGACGAATTGATGAATCCGGTGCATGTAACCCAGGGTTTGTTTGACGTCGGCAAATGGCGGCGTGATGAATTCCAGCAGCGCTTCCGAATAGTCGGTGGTGATATAGGGGTGGGTCAGCGCCGAGCCCAGGGCTTTGGGATGAGGGGTTTGCGAAATCACGCCGCGGCGGTTGATGCGTAGGCTTTCTTTTTCGATGCCCTTTAGGCCCAACTGCAGCAGGTGGTGCAGGTTGTTGTCGATCAGATATTGCAGACGTTTCGGTAAGGCGTTGTTTTGACTGTTCATGAATGAGACATGGATGAGGCAAGAGCGGCACGCGAGTGCTGATATAATTGCCGCATTATATAGGGTCATACACCATTGCAGAAACAATATCCAACTATCGCCGATGATGCCGCCGCGCTAAGGGTTTTACGCACGGTGTTCGGCTATGCCAGTTTTCGCGGACAACAGCAAGCGATTATCGAGCAATTGATCGGTTGCCGCGATGTGCTGGTGTTGATGCCGACCGGCGGCGGCAAGTCCTTGTGCTATCAGATTCCGGCGTTGGTGATGGACGGCGTCGGTATCGTCATTTCGCCGTTGATCGCGTTGATGCAGGATCAGGTTAGCGCCTTACATCAGTTAGGGGTGAAGGCCGCATTTCTGAATTCGACTTTGTCGCTGGAGCAGGTCAGGGAGACCGAACGACAGTTACTGAACGGCGAGCTGGATTTGCTCTATATCGCGCCGGAGCGGCTCAGCAACAGCCGCACCCAGGCCTTGTTCGGCCGCTGCAAAATTGCCCTGTTTGCGATCGACGAGGCGCATTGCGTGTCGCAGTGGGGGCACGATTTCAGGGCGGATTATCTGCTGTTATCGGTCTTGCACGAGCAGTTCCCGCGGGTGCCGCGTATCGCCTTGACCGCGACCGCCGACGAACGCACCCGGCAGGAAATCATCGCGCGCCTGGCGTTGGAAAATGCCCAGGTGTTTGTCAGCGGATTCGACAGGCCCAACATCCGCTACCGCATCGTGCAAAAAGACAATGCCCGCCAACAATTGCTCGGTTTCATCCGTAGTGAACATGCCGGAGATACCGGTATCGTCTATTGCCTGTCGCGCAAGAAAGTGGAAGACACCGCCGACTGGCTGAATCAGAAAGGCCTGCGCGCCTTGCCTTACCACGCCGGCATGAGCAACGAACAGCGTCAGAAAAATCAGCACCAGTTTTTGATGGAAGATGGCTTGATCATCGTCGCCACCATCGCTTTCGGCATGGGCATCGACAAACCCAATGTGCGCTTCGTGGCGCATCTGGATTTGCCCAAAAGCGTCGAAGCCTATTATCAAGAAACCGGTCGAGCCGGGCGCGATGGGCTGCCGGCCAATGCCTGGATGGCCTATGGTTTGCAGGACGTGCTGACTTTGCGGCAGATGCTGGCTACGTCCAATGCCGACGAGACCCACAAACGCATCGAATATCACAAACTGGATGCGATGCTGGCTTTATGCGAGATGGTCAGCTGCCGGCGTCAGGCTTTGCTGGCTTATTTTGGCGATGTGTTGGAACAGGGTTGCGGCAATTGCGACACCTGTCTGGAGCCGGTCGCGACCTGGGATGGCAGTCTCGCCGCGCAACAGGCCTTGTCCTGTATTTACCGCACCGGCCAGCGTTTCGGTGTGACCTATCTGGTCGATGTGTTGCTGGGTAAAAGCGATGAGCGTATCAAACAGTTTGGCCATGACAAGCAATCGACTTTCGGTATCGGCAAGGCGCTGGACGAGAAGCAATGGCGCTCGGTATTTCGACAGTTGGTGGCTAAGTCGCTGGTGGAAATCGATTATGAAGGGCACGGTAGTTTGAAGTTGACCGATGCCTGCCGGCCGGTATTGCGCGGCGAACAAACCTTGATGTTGCGCAAGGATGTGCAGATGCCTAAATCCGGACGGGAAAAATCCGAAAAACGCCAGCCCGGCAACAGTGCCGACAGCGCGCTATGGAATGCGCTACGGGCTAAACGCAAGCAGTTGGCCGATGAGCAGGATGTGCCGCCGTATGTGATTTTCCACGATGCCACCTTGATGGCGATGGTGGATGTTCGGCCGCGCGATCATCGGCAATTGGCCATGATTTCCGGTGTCGGCGAGCGCAAGCTGGCGTTGTATGGCGATGAATTTTTGGCGGTTCTGGCCGAATTTGACGACGAGGGGCATTCATCGGCAACCGATAACGTCACCGAAACGCTGGATTTGTTCGGTTTGGGGTATAGCGTCGAGCAAGTCGCTCAGCGGCGCGGCTTGAAGGAAGATACGGTTTATACGCACTTGGCCAAGGGCCTGGAAGCAGGTAGCGTGCGGTTCGAGGATGTATTGGCGTTATCGGCGCGAGAAATCGCCGACATCGAAGCCGTGCTGTTGGCGATGCCGGAGCAACAGCGCAATGCGCTAAAACCGGTTTATGAACAATTGGGTGGAGCTTACAGCTATGGCCTGCTGCGTTGCGTCAGGGCGGCATTGCAGCGTAGGATTAAATAAGGCAATCGGCCGTGCTGGAGAAGTGATATTCGGTTTTCAAACAATGATCCAGCCATTTTTGCAGAAAGTAATTCAGGCGCCATTTGTACTCCTGAATTTCCAGCGCCCGCCCCGGATTTTGATAAACCCTATCCACGGCCGGACGGTCGTTGTCGCGTATCACTTCCGCCAGTTGCGCATCCAGATAAATCCGGATTTTAACCGCCGGCGCTATCAGTTTCGATAACGGTTGTTCAAAAAAATGGCTCAACTCTATCGTCAAGGTATAGGGATTGCGTTCCAGTATCTCCAGATGCAGGGCAGGCTTGTTTGGGCCGCGGCCTATCGCGGCTTTGTCCAGCAAACGTAAGTTGGGAATCAAGCGAAACAGTTTCTGGTAATTGGATTCGCAGATTTTCTCCAGACACAAGGAGGTGTTGACCGGCCTGAGCTGGCTCATCTCAATCTTCCCGGTAACAGGCGTGGGCACTGGCGGTTTCCCACAGCACTACCTGATCCACGTTCAAGCCTTCCCGCTTTAAATGCTGGTAAATCATTTTGCTTAGCACTTCGGCGGTCGGATGTTCATCAATCGCCAGGAAACGTTCATTATTGGCGATCAGGGCCGGAATGATGGGGTCGTCCTTGTGCAGCAGGAAATTATGATCGAGATGTTGGTCGACGAAGGATTCGACCGCGTCGCGCACATCGGCAAAGTCGCAGACCATGCCCTGTTGGTTTAATTCGGTGCTTTTGATGGAAATGCTGGCTTTGACGCTATGGCCGTGCAGATTGCGGCATTTGCCCGGATGATTCATCAGCCGGTGTCCGTAACAGAAATAAACTTCTTTGGTGATGATGTACATACGTTTAACGCATCCCTGTGATCGGGTGGAGAAGTTTAACTGCCTTTGATGCTTTTGATGGATGCGGCAATTTCATACTGATCGTTATCCCGCTTTGAACTGCGAACCACTTCGATATAGGCCGTCATCGGCGGAGTGATGGAGGTTTTCGGGATGATACTGACTTCCATAGCCAAACCGGTGTCGAAGGCTTGATCGGCAATGAAGGATACGCCTGCACCGCTCAATGTGGTGCATCTACCGGTTTTGATGTCGTTGGAGTCGGCCAATTTATAGGTAATATCGCAGTCGACATCCATACGAATGTAATCGCGCTTTTCATCATGAGTCAGCATCAGGTTCCTCCGACTAAGAAATTAGGTTGTGGACGGAAAATCGAACGCCGGCAAGTTTACTATAAAAAGGTAAGGCTAGGTTAGCCAATCGGATAGTAGGCAATGGCCGACAATTTCGTCAGCCGACAAGCGCTAATTCGCTTACTTTATTGTCTGACTATCGGCTTTGAATTGTGTAGAATCTTAAAATTTAAGTGATGATAAGAGGCCACGGGTAGCAGTATGAGCAAATCCATCGTTCTGACCGGTATTACCACGACGGGTACGCCGCATTTGGGGAATTACGCTGGGGCCATTCGGCCGGCGATCAATGCCAGCAAGGATGAACAGGTCAGGCCGTTTTATTTTTTAGCCGATTATCATGCCTTGATTAAATGCAGTGAACCGGCTAGGGTTAAGCAATCCAGCTTGGAGATTGCCGCTACCTGGCTGGCGCTGGGGCTGGACACATCTAATGCGGTGTTTTACCGGCAATCGGATGTGCCGGAAATTCTGGAGTTGACCTGGATGTTGACCTGTGTGACCGCCAAGGGCTTGATGAATCGCGCGCATGCTTACAAAGCCGCCGTGGCGGAGAACGAGGAAGTCGAAGGCGGTGATCCCGATAAGGGTATTTCCATGGGCTTATTCAGCTATCCGGTGTTGATGGCCGCGGATATTTTGATGTTCAACGCCAACAAGGTGCCGGTGGGTAAGGATCAGATTCAGCACATCGAAATGGCTCGGGATATTGCCAACCGCTTCAATCATATTTACGGCGAACATTTCGTGCTGCCGGAAGCGGTACTGGACGATAATGCGGCTACCTTGCTGGGGTTGGATGGGCGCAAGATGAGCAAAAGTTACAACAATACGATTCCGCTATTCGAACCGGAAAAGAAGTTGCGTAAATTGATCAACAAAATCAAAACCAATTCTCTGGAACCCGGCGAGCCTAAAGATCCTGAAGGATGCACCTTATTCGGCATTTATCAGGCGTTTGCCAATGGGCACGAAGTCGAGGCTATTCGTCAGCGTTATGCCGAAGGCATAGGCTGGGGCGAAATGAAACAAGTGCTGTTCGAGAAAATCAATGACGAAATCGCCCCCGCCCGTGAGCGCTATGAGGCATTATTGCAGGCGCCCGAACATATTGAGCAGCAGTTGCTGCTTGGGGCGGAAAAAGCCCGTGAAATCAGTAAGCCATTTATACGGGTGCTTCGAGAGGCGGTGGGTATTTCACCGATTGTTCACAGTTAACCTTCAATGCTCAAGGCGGATGATGCATGAGACTTTACCTTAGCCTGTTTGTTTTCATCTGCCTTATCAAAAGTACATGGGCCGAGGATTTTAAGCCGGATATCGCCAGGGATCCGGTTAAAGATAATGCGCCGGCAAATGGATTGGTGAATAGTCCGGCCGGGCAAAAAATAGGAAAGCCTGTGACTCCATCCGAAGCAAACGCCGATAACAGCACGGGCGCTCGGTCTTTCGATTCGGAAATTACCTCAACACAACCGGATGTGCCTGAATCCGGCGCAAAGGCTAATAAAACCGGAACACTTCCCGCGCCCTCCGCGGGAGGCCAATTCGTGTCGGGCCAAAATATGCCGCAATTGATGCGGTCTAGTGCCAACGACCCCGCCAGGGGAGTGATGGTCGGTGATCCCGAGCTGGGGTTTCACGCCGCCGGCCATCAGGCTGGGCAAAGCCCATTTGCCAATGCCCTGTTTGATCAACTGCATGATGAAGCACGCTTGATGGTAGGTGAAGAGATATATGCAAAAATGGTTTGGACCTATTCCGATATAAAGGAATTGGACAACTGGATCTACTCGAGCATGAGTCAATACGACTTACTTGCCGATCAGTCACAAGCCGGAGCAAAGGCTGTTTCAGGCTTGAATCAGCAATTGACGGCGGAATTGGTTTTCCTGGGCTTAAAGGGTTCCGACGGGCCGGTACTGGCTGGGAAAGGGTCAACCAACGTGGTAAATCTGGAATCGAGACGATCAATGCCGGGTTATGCCGAGCCCATGCTGGTTAGCGACTCCGAGAGTCAGAACGCATTTCTATTTATATTGAAATACCTGACAATCGCCAATTTTTTGTATTTGATGGTATCGGTAATGGCTGCCGTGTCTTTGGCAAAGGCATTTAATTTTTTCATCCGCCAAGAACGATGACTTAATAAAGCCGCACTATGTTGAAAGTTTATGATTGTCGCCAAGCGATGATTGTGCCTGGCCGCCGTTTTTTCATGTTGATTACGGGTGACATGCTTTTTTTTAAAGGTTTATTAATAATGAAACCCAGGTCATTGCTTTTTCTAGGGATATTCCTTTTGGCCGGCAATGGGTGGGCCCGCTCAATCGACGCCGGATTACCGGATGTCCTCGCGCGGGTTAAGCCCAGTGTAGTGGCGGTCGGCACTTTTATGCCTACCCGCAATCCGCGCGCGGTATTTTTGGGGACGGGCTTTGCCGTTGCCGATGGGCGGCGGGTGATTACCAATGCACATGTGACCAGCAAGGATTTGGATGTGGCGCATCTCGAACGTTTTGCGGTGTTTTATCGTCAGGACAGCCAAGAACACATGCAACTGGCGGAATTAACGGCAACTGACGAGGAACATGATCTTTCGATGCTGAATTTGGCGGACGGCAGACTACCCGCGCTCGAAATCGGCGATTCCGGTCGGGTCAGGGAAGGTGAGCTCTATGCATTTACCGGTTACCCGATAGGCATGGTACTAGGTTTGTACCCGGTCACTCACCGCAGCATTATTTCCGCTATTTCACCGAATGCCATTCCGGTCATCGCTACCCGGCAACTTAATGTCAAGATGCTGAAAAAACTGGAAACGCCTTATGATGTGTTTCAGTTGGACGCGACCGCATATCCGGGCAATAGCGGCAGTCCCTTATATGATATAGAAACCGGTAAGGTCATGGGCATCATCAATAAAGTTTTTGTTCAAGGTAGCAAGGAAAATGCGTTGACAAATCCCAGCGGCATTTCTTATGCGATACCTTCCGAACATATCACCCGGCTTTTAGCCCAAAAAGGCATAAAATAATTCATTCAAACAGATTGATACGGACCCTACGATGATCAGAATTTTTCGGCACTATATTTCGACCGCCTATTTATGGTTAATGTTAGTGGAATGGTTGGTGTTTTATCTCGCCATGCACTGGGGGGCGACTGTCAGATTTTTATACACGGCGTCCTGGTATTCACGGGATGAAATGATTTTGGCGTCATTAGTCTTTTCTTGTGTGTTTACTCTGTGCTGCTCCTTTTTGGGCTTGTATCGAAAAACCCTGGACAGGGAAGAATACAATCTGCTGGAAAGAATTAATTACAGTTTTGTCGTAGCCATTTTTAGCCTGGTGTTGGTGTATTACGTCATTCCGGAATTGATGCTGGCGCGGAGTGTATTGATCTCCGCTATCCTGTTTTCCTTTATCGGTATGCTGCTGACGCGTTATTTGTTTTATCGCTTTATTAATTTGGATAAATTAAAACGCCGGGTTTTGGTCATCGGTTGCGGGCAGAGGGCTAGCGAGCTTGAGGTGGTGAATTCCTCCTTCGTTTATCGTGGCTTTGAAATCGTGGGCTATATTGCCTTGGATGACGAGCCGGTTGCGGTAAATCATGCCATCACGCTCAGCGAAAGCCTTACCTTGGCTAATGTGATCGATACAGAGCATGTGGACGAAGTGGTGATCGCGGTGGACGACAGGCGGAAAAAACTGCCGGTTGACGAATTGTTGGATATCAAAATGTCGGGCGTCATCGTGATGGATTTACAAACTTTTTACGAAAGGGAGCAGCGTCTGGTGTTTTTGGAAACCTTGAGTCCCAGCTGGTTGGTGTTTTCCGATGGATTTGTCAACGATGGTGCTCGGCCTATCATCAAGCGGTCTTTTGACATGGTCGCCAGTATTTTGTTGCTGAGTGTCAGTTGGTGGTTGATGTTGCTAACGGCGCTAGCTATTTATCTGGAAAGCGGTTTTGGTGCCCCGGTCTTGTATCGTCAGACTCGGGTCGGCTATCGTAATCAGCCGTTCAAGGTGATCAAGTTTCGCAGTATGCGTATCGATGCCGAAAAGAACGGGGCGCAATGGGCTAGTCAGACCGACGATAGGGTGACGCGAGTCGGCAGAGTGATCCGCAAATTCCGCATTGATGAATTACCGCAATTGTTTAACGTATTAAATGGCGACATGAGCTTCGTTGGTCCACGTCCGGAGCGGCCTGAGTTTGTCAAGGGGTTTGAAGAAAGCATACCTTATTACAAAGAGCGTCATAGAGTTAAGCCGGGTATTACCGGTTGGGCGCAGCTATGCTACCCCTACGGTGCCAGTGAGCACGATACTTGGCAGAAACTGCAGTACGATTTGTATTACGTTAAAAACTATAGCCTATTTCTGGATATGACTATTATGATGAGTACAGTGGAGGTGGTGTTGTGGGGGAAAGGGGCGAGGTAACTTATTGCGATAGGACTAGTCTATTGAGGTTCGTAGTTGTCATAACCTGGTTTTTTGCCAAAGATTAGGTCGGGTTGACATTCCAGGGCGTTGTTGTTTTTTATGCTTAAGATGGCAAATTAGGCTAGAGATATGCCAATGCCGGGGCGTGAAGTTAATGTTACAGATGCTGTATTTTTACAAGTATTAATTATATTAGGCTTTGTCGCCCGCATTAGAGATTTGAAAGTGTAAGATTTTATCTTTAATATTTAAAAGGGCCTAGACATGAATCTTGATTATGAAAGTGCTTTAACTGAGTTTAGAAGTTTGCTGGGCAGCGGCTATGTCAAGACTGATAAAGAACTGCGACTAACCTATCAAACAACAACTTTTGCTACAACAAATTCTATTCCCGCTGTTATTTGTCCTCTGGACCGAGATCAAGTGCAGGAATGCTTACGCATTGCAAATCGTTATCACATCCCGATTTACCCTATAAGCACAGGTAAGAACATAGGTTATGGTGCTCGGGTGCCCACAGCTGATAATTGTGTTGTCATGGAGTTAAGTCGGTTAGATAAAATCGTCGAATATAACAATGAGCTTGGCTATGTAACGTTACAGCCAGGAGTCACGCAACGAGTGCTCTATCAGTTTCTACAACAACAGGGCGGCAAGTTTTGGATGGATGCTACTGGCGCTCCAATGGACCATAGTATTATCGGCAATATTGCCGAACGAGGTTTTGGGCATACTCCCTATGGCGACCATTTTGGGCATGTGTCAGGGATGGAGGTCGTATTGCCGAATGGTGATTGTATTCACACCGGGCAAGGCCGATTTGCTGGGGCTAAAGCCACGCCAATTTATCGATGGGGGCTTGGACCTTTTATCGATGGGCTTTTTACGCAATCTAATTTGGGAATCATTACCCAGTTAACTATCTGGTTGATGCCAGCTCCATCCTACTTTCAAAATTTTTATTTCAGTATCGCCAAGTACGAGGACTTAGCCGTTACGATTGACACATTACGCCCTTTGTTTTTGGATGGCACAATAAAAAGTGCAATGCACATAGCTAATGATCACAAAGTCTTGTCTTCGTTTCAGCGCTATCCTTGGGATAAAACCAATGGGCAAACTCCACTTCCAGTTAAGGTCTTGCATGATTTGGGTAAAACTTGGGATTTTGGTGCTTGGAGCGCGGCTGGTGCCCTTTACGGTACGCGGGAAGAAATCGCATTGGCCAAACGTAAAATAAAAAAACAATTACGTAAGGCGCCTATCAAAAAGCTGCAATTTTTGGACGATACAATGCTTAAAATTGCTATAAAGCTGCAGAAGCCACTGGGTTGGGTTCTACGTTTAAATATGCCTGAAATGCTCAAGGTACTCAAGCCGGTTTACAATTTGACCAAAGGCATTCCAACGGACGATATTGTCCCGAGTTTGTATTGGCGCAAACCTGACGGCGCACCAAAAATTCCGGATCCCGAGCGTGATAAATGTGGATTGATGTGGGTAGCCCCCATCGCGCCGATTAATGGTCAGTATGCTAGGGAAATTTGGGAAATAACCCAAGATGTTTTCCAATACTACGGTTACGAGCCGGCTATCTCAATCACATTGTTAACTGAGCGGGCGATGGATTCAATTATTAGCATAAGCTATGATCGAGACATTCCGGGCGAAGATGAGAAGGCTATGCGATGTCATGACGAACTGTTAAAAAAGCTGACAGATAAAGGCTATTTTCCTTATAGGTTGGGTGTTCAGTCCATGGGAAAATTGCCGTATCCCGAAAGTGCATATACGAATTGCATGGCAAAAATTAAAAACGCGCTGGATGAGAACGGAATATTGTCACCTGGGCGTTATCCGCAATAGGCGGGTGGCTGAATTCCCTGAAAACAAATTTTTTAGGGGGGGCTCCCTGTTCTCCCTGTGGGAGTAGTAAAAGGCTTAGGCGTTAGTGGTGGGGGCTTGATCCGATGATTTACGAATTAGCTTTGCGGGTACGCCGCCCCAAACTTCACCAGGGCCAATGTGCGTGCCTTTTTTTACGACTGCGCCTGTCGCCACCAAAGCTCCGTCTTCAATAGTGCAACCGGCTAATACAACGCTATGGGCGCCTATAGTGACGTTATGCCCAATGCGAATGGGATAATGAGCCAGCTTGTCGTTTTCGATAGCATGAGGTACAAGTAACGCAAATTGTCCGACCAGAGAGTTATCGCCAATTTCAATAAATGGCGGGTCAAGGATAATGCCCGAGCTGTAGGTGTTTTCTCCTAATCTTGCGCCAAGTGCTTGATAGAATAAGCGCATGAAACTAATCGGCACAAAACCACTGCGCATTATCGGATAAAATAAAATCAAATAAAACAGCAAATAAACATGATAACTGAATTCTGCGCGTGAATTTTTGGCAATTTCTCCGGCGGGAAACGGATATAAGACCAGAAATAAGCGGTAAAACGTTATTGCGTAAAGATATAGACAGCAGATGCTGGCGAATACTAAAACAATACCGCGGAAATCGCCAAGCGCAAATTGGCCAAAGAGCAGGTTGGCTGTCGTTATGCCTAATATCAGTGAGGCGCCGAATAATGCTACAAAGGTCAAAATTTGAGCGGGGCTGATTTTACGCATATCAAAAAGACTTTTATTGTGCAGGTCTGAAAACAAGAACAGCCTAGACCCATAAATGAGGCTAGGCTGTCGGTTATGATATTAGCTCAACTCGCTAATAGGGCGCTATTTATGCGGCCAATTTTTGTTTTTGGCGTCTTGCTGTAAAGCCGGTAGCTAACAAGCCAGCGCCCAGCAGTGCAATAGTCGCTGGTTCAGGAACGGCTTGGATGCTGCCGATCCGAAGGTCGATATTAGCGGCGCCTACCGCTGCGGTATTAAAGGCAATTTCGAAAGCGCCTAAATTAGCAAAGTCGGCGCCGGTACCGGTACAGGCCACGCTAATTACGCCGTTATTAAAGCCGCAAGCGCCAAATGCCGCAAGCGCAATGCTTTGCGATAGAGGTGAGTTTACAGCAAAGTTTTGATTGATGGTTATGACCGCGAAGTTCAATGCGTCAGTATAAGCTGAAATTTTGAACTGGAAGTTCAAGTCGGCTTCTACAATGGTGTATAAGAAAGCATTGTTAACGCCGCCGTCGGTGATGTCTAATCCACCCAGGCCGCTAGCGTTTAACGCTGATGTGCCGTCAAGGCCGTCCCACTGAACTTGACCAAAACCTACTGCGCCAGATGTATTGCTAAAACTTAATACATCATTTCCAAAAACATTATCATGGAAGATAGAAATTTGGCTGCTAGCACCGGGATCTCCGCTATTGGATAACTGATTAACCAATACGTCACGTTCACCGCCCAGGATGGAAGTATCTGCACCACCGCCGATAGAGCTGCTAACGCCACCATTACCTGGGGTTTGGTCTTGGACAAATTGGTGAGTACTAAACAGGTCAATCGGTACCGGTGCGGCGTTGGCGGTTGCGCCTAATCCTAGTAATGCCGAGCCACCCAATAATTTAATTGCGTTTTTAATGTTCATAATAGACTCCGAAAAAGATTCAAAAAAGAAATTAATACTTCCGCTCTGTATAAAGCTATAAGCATGCCATATGTTTTTTATCATTATTTTACAATGATTTGTGTGTTTGTTGGTGGCGTGTGTGCCGCTGGTGATTGGGTGGGTGTAAAAAAAACCGACACTCTTGATGTATTGGGGGGTAATGAAAGCGAGATACAACATATTGATACTCACCACATGTTCTGCTTTATGATCTACAGTGTTTGTGAGATGTGAAAAATCTTGTCGAAATCTAAAAGGGGGTAGAGCTGGTTTATGAACAATCAAACTCGAAAACGCGTCTTATTATTCGCGGAAGCCGTTACGCTGGCGCATGTGGCCCGCAGCGTCAAGCTGGCCGAGGAATTAACCAAAACAGGTAAGTACGCGGTCGGAATGGCGGCTGATGCTCGTTACGATCATTTGATAGGCGCTGTTCCATGGCAAAGAATGCCTTTATTTTCCATATCGAGTGATTTTTTCCTAAGAAAGCTCGCCACGGGGCAGCCTATGTATTCGCTCGATACCCTGGTTCGTTATGTGAATGATGACATTGCTGCTATTGAGGCTTTTAAGCCGGATTTTGTGATAGGGGATTTTCGGTTGTCTCTCGCTCTGAGCTGTACGCTTAAAAAAATTCCTTATGCCACTGTTACCAATGCATATTGGAGTCCATATCTTGATATGCGTTACCCAGTGCCGGAGAATCCTCTTGTTGATCTGTTAGGTGTAAAAATTTCTGACATTATTTTCCAGTTTATTCAACCTTGGGCTTTTAAACTTCATGCAGTGGCTTTCAGACGGGCATGCAAGCATTTTGGTATAGCTTCGTTTGCTAGCGACATGCGTGAAACCTATACACATGCCGATTTCACGCTTTATGCAGACGTTCAGTCACTTATCCCCATGAAGCCTCTGCCTAACAATCATATTTTTATTGGGCCGGTGTTGTGGTCGACTCGAGCCCCCTTGCCGGTATGGTGGAATGCAATACCCAAGGAAAACCCTATAGTTTTCGTTACCTTAGGCAGTTCCGGGGAGAGCTCGTTATTGCCTATGATTCTCAAAACCTTGAGTACCATGCCGGTGACAGTGATGTGCGTTACCGCGGATAAAGCCAAGCTCTTACATACTTATCAAAATTGCTTTACCGCTGAATTCGTGCCAGCGGAACAAGCTGTAAAAAAAGCTGATATTGTGATTTGCAACGGGGGGAGTCCAATGGTGTATCAAACCTTAATTGAGAGCAAAGCAATTATTGGCATTCCAAGTAATTTGGATCAATATCTTATGATGGCGGCACTTCAAAAAGCCGGCAGAGGGCAATTGATTCGGGCGGGATTGGCTAAGCCCAACTTAATTGCAGAAGCTGTAGGCGTGGCTTTGTCTGAAAAGCCCTTGCCTCTTGAAGATAAACCAATCTTGGCTATTGATAAAATCACTGGCTTAATAGATTCCTTATGATCGAGACCAAGCGGATAAGTGCCTGGCCAAAAGTTCGCATGTACTGATTGCTGTTAAAGCCAATCGGCTCGAAGCCGGATTTCAAAAAAAAACACATGTTGATTTATTGCTAAGCGCTTTACAGTATACGTGGATGTAGTTTGTCGGTTAAAGAAGCATGATTAACGAGGTGGTTATCCTCATGCAGTTTATAAGTAGGAAACCGATAGTGTCGTGGAAACGACTGTGACATCACTGTTGAAATCGGCTTTCTCGCTTGCCTCTTTTCACCCTATAGTTCAAGGCAGGACCTACTTCCAGCATAAAAGAAACATGAATCGCCGCATTACAAGCTTTACACTATGCTGACCTTCGCGAGGGATTCATAAAATTGCCACTGGTTTTGGTTTACAACACACGTTAACTATTTTGCTAATCGATTATGCAAATCAACTTTGCCATTTTACTAATATGCTTTCAATTTGTTTGGGCTCAATCTACTCATGCAGAATCGAACGAGCTCTGGGCGGTTGCTGAGTCTGCAACGCATGAAATTTCTATTGTTGGTTTTACTAGGGCGCATGCGACTATTCCCCTAGCGACAGAAGTTGCTGGAAAAGTAAAAGAAATTTTTGCTGATATTGGCGAATCAATTCCCGAGCATGGAAAATTAGCATGCTTAGACGATGTATTTGTTCAGTTTGATATCCAAGCCGCTAGTAACCAAATTGCTCAGCATACTAATCAGATGAGCTATTACCAAAAAGAAGTTTCACGGCATGAGCAACTAGTTGCCAAGCAGTCGGCGGCCGTCAATGTTTTAGACAATTTAACTCGCGAACTGGTTAATTCACAACGTGAAATGCAAGCCGCACACATCAGCAAACAGCGGTTTGATGAACTCAAGCGGCGCCATTGTATCAAGGCCCCAATTGGATGGTTGGTTATTGATAGAGCGATAGAGATAGGCCAATGGATTCGTGAAGGCGAGGTTGTTGCACATATTGGTGATTATTCAAAGTTAATAGTACCTCTCATGCTGACCGAGCATGAATTGGCCGCTTTGAAGCAGAAAGGTAGGTTCGATGTTCTACTGACTGAGCATCATTTAAAAGTGCCGGCAGTTATAGAGCATATTTCCCCCGAATTTGATGAAAACACCCGTAAAATTTTAGTTGAATTAGCAATTCAAGATCAATTGCCCGAATATCGCGGAGGAATTAGGGTTGAGTTGACATTAGCGATTCCCAGTGAAGATCATGTTTTCTCAATTTCTGAAAAGGCCTTGGATCAGCGGTATGAAGAATACTGGCTGCAAAGTAAGGATGGTAAATCGATTCGGGTGAATTTGTTGGGCGAACAGAAAGATGGGAAAGTCAAAATAAACTCACCGGAAATTAAATTGGGCGATCAATTTAGACTGAACCGAAAATAACTATGCAAGCATTCGTCCGCTTTACTTTGGAACAAAAAATCTTTTTTAACCTGATTTTTATCTTGCTTGCTGTGGCGGGTTTTTATGCGATGTTCGCATTGCCCACCGAGCGTTACCCGGATATTAATATGGCGATCGTGAATATCACGACCGATTATCCGGGGGCTTCGGCGACTGATGTTGAAACGCTGGTTACGCGTAAGTTGGAAGAGGCAATTGAAAATATTGAAAATATTGAGTGGATTTCTTCTTCGTCGCAACCCGAACGATCCTATATTCGGATTAAACTAATAGATGATAGTAATTATGACAAGCTCTATAACGAAATTCGCTTAAGGATACTAAACGCCAAATCAGATCTTCCTATTGAAACTGAGCCTCCGACTATGGAAAACGTGACTATGGGAGTTTTGCTACCCGTGGTTCAAGTCAATCTGGGGGGGGAGCATGACAATCGGGCTTTGTCTTTAATGGCGGATCAAGTTAAAGCTTCGCTGCAAAGAATCGAAGGGGTTAAAAAAATTGTTCTTGCCGGCGAGTTTATGCGGGAGTTTCATATTTACCTGAACCCTCAGAGGCTAAGAGGCTTAGGCGTCAGTTTCGATGAAGTGGCTAAGGCGTTACAGGACAGTAATTTGTCGATCACTGCAGGGAACTTTAACGCGCAAGGAAAAGAGTACCAAATTAAAGTAGATGAAAAATTCTATGATCGAAGTCAGGTAGTCAATACTATTATCCGTCGAGATGGAGACGGTGGCTTTGTTCGCTTAAAAGATCTGATTACACGGGCCGATTTTGATTATCGTCGACCTAGTATAATTTCTTCCGTCAATGGCAAAAATGCCGTATCCCTTCATGTGATCAAAACACCCGAAGGCAATGCTCTGTCCATAAAAGAAAATGTTCTACGGGTATTGGATCAATTCAAGCCTTTATTCGATCGCGAACAAGTGGAGGTCTCGCTAACCCAAGATTCATCCATCAAAATAAACGATGGCTTGTCGACCTTAGGCTGGAATTTAGCGGTAGGGATGGTGTTGGTTGCGGGCATTACTTGGTATTTCGTAGGCTTTAGAAATGCCGGTCTTATTACGATAGGCATCCCTTTTTCATTTTTGATCACGATGCTGATTATGTATGTGGCTGGATATAGCTTCAACGAAATTACATTGTTCGCATTTGTTTTGGTTTCCGGCATTATTGTCGATGATGCGATTGTGGTTACCGATAATATCTACAGGCATATTAAGGAAGGTCGTCAAACCTATCAAGCCATCATAGAAGGTACTGCGGAAGTCGCTATTCCGGTCATTTCTTCGGCAGTTACTACTATAGCGGCGTTCTTGCCCTTACTGCTTATGACCGGTACGACGGGGGAGTTTTTTGCGCAAATTCCAGCTGCGGTCAGTTTTGCATTATTAGCCTCGTTGTTTGAGTGTCTATTTACCTTGCCTATTCACTATTTGGATTTCGGGCCGCAAAAATCCATCGAATTAACCCAACGGCTGGAACAAGATAATTTTATTATGTCCTTTTTCCGCGGTATCACCGAAAGGATACTGGATTGGACCTTGAAGTTCCGCGCCTTGACGATGTTAATAGTAGGAGGACTGTTTGTGGTTTCAATCGGCGTTATGTATGTGTCGATGACGGGTATTGCACCGCTTGTCAAAACTCAGTTTTTTCCTGACGATTATGCCATTTATTTCGTTGATATTAAGGGGGCGCCTAATACATCAATGGAGCAAATAGATCGAATAACCCGAGATGTTTCCAGAACGATTATGGCGGATGGTCCTGGCAAAGCTCAATCAGCCTCGGGTTTGGCGGGAGTTTATATGAACGAGGATTATGAGCTGGTATTCGGCAATAATTATGGTGTGGTTTTGGTGACGTTGCCGCCTAAACAGGAGCAGGAAATTGGCGATCCCATGAGTCATTTGGAGAGCATGCGGGCAAAGTTGAAAAAACAATTTGAAAAAGACAACTTTCAAATATACGTTCACCCGATGAAAGAGGGGCCTCCTTCGGGAAAAGCGATTAATATAAAGGTAATGGGTAGCAATATCCAGGCTGTTTCGGAGCTGGCTGACAATTTGCAGAGTTTTTTAACCAGTCAAAAACATATAGCACCCTATTTAGTGGAGTTGGAAGATGATCGTGGTGTGCCAAAAAAGGTTTACCGTTTCGATATTCGTCATGATCGCGTCAAGGAATACAATCTTAGTAGCAGTGACGTGACAAGGATGACGGGCAGTGTTTTGGATGGACGTTATATTGGAAAATTCAGAGCCAATGATGAAGAAATAGATCTTAAACTGTTAATGGACCCCAAGGCCGTTGATGACCCTCGGCAGATTTTATTAACGCCTTTTATCGAAAATGCCGTAAGCCCAATTTTATTGAATGATTTAACCCAGCTACGCAGTTATGATGAACCTGGTGTTCTTAATAGATACAGGGGGCAACGCACCATTAGCATTAAAGCGGATATCAAAAGTGGCGCGCCCATTTCGTCTGCGAGTGTTATCGCTGACGTGGCAAAATATTACGATAACATTAGAAACGAATATCCGGGGGCTACTGTTTTATTTAGTGGAGAATATGAGAATACTCAGCGCTCATATCAGTCGTTGATTTTTGCCTTTTTTGTCGCGGTGATGATTATCTACTTGGTGTTGGCGGCGCAATTTCAATCGTATTTACAACCCGCCATTATTTTATCCAGTATCGTGTTTGCTTTTATCGGAATTGTTATCGGCAAGTTTCTGACGCAATCCTTATTTACCGTCAACAGTTTGATTGCGGTCATCGGTGTGGTCGGTGTAGTAGTTAATGATGCCTTGGTGCTGATCGATTTTATTAACAGTAGCTACCGTTCTGGCTTATCCCGTAGAGAATCTATAGATAGGGCGGTTAAAGTTCGTTTACAACCTATTATTTTGACTACCGTGACTACGGTTTTAGGACTTTTGCCGATGGCGCTCGGAATTCCTAGTTATTCAATAGTTTGGGGTACCATGGCTTCGACTTTTGTCACGGGTTTAGGTGTTTCAACCTTATTGACATTATTTGTAGTTCCGGTACTGTGGGATTTAACGCAAGCTCGACAAGAAAAATCGCAAAAATAATGCAAACATCATCCAGCTTAGCCTTTGCTAATTGGCTTGCCCAAATTATTGATCCTATGTTCAATGTCGCTACGCTTGATCGGGGGGCGAGTGCTAGGAATATGGCAGCGCTTTTATTAAATAAGTTCATTGCCATACCTAACTCAAATTATGTCACTGAAGACTTTTCCAAGCATTTATTAGAATTGGACTTGGACGGGGAGAGTCCAGTTGACGATGAGTTTTACTCTAAATTAAGAGCAATGATAGGTCAAAAGCAATGGCTGGCAGTCATTATTCCTTCCGGAATCGATGTCGAGACGGACAAAGTTCTGTGTGATCCACATTTGTTGGAATATCTTTTAAAATCTGGCCTCAATCATCGGGGGGTTGTCATTGCACTAGATGAAGCCCCTCAAGAGACTACTGCTATCCTCAATATTCATCCGACATTAAGAACCGCACTGAATGAAGCAATCAGCTGGCCAGGGATATTGGTAGGAGTACCCGGAGGCGATTCTGTTTTTTTTCCTTTGAGTTCACCTGGAGGTATGGAACTTGATATTGATGCAAGATTGATTTGGTTGTTCTCGCGGCTAAATGGCGAACCCGACATCCATATGGGAAAATTGAAAATAGCATACCGCGCCGAATTTCCCGAAGTTTTTGAGCATGAAAGTGCTTGTATTAATATCCTCCATTTAAGTGATTTTAATATTGGCAGTAAAAGCGCTAACTTTAGAACGCAGAGAGTTCAAGATTTTTTACGGTCATTAATTGAAGAACTAGGTGAAAACGCTAAAACCGTACCGGTGGTAACTGGGAATCTTATGGAAGGTCCCGGCGAGCAACATATGAATGCTGTTCGGTCGTTTTGGACTTTTTTGGCTCAACTGGGAGTCGAAGAACCCTTGTTGGTTTTGGGTAGTAGTGATGTCAGAAAAGACGGTAACATAAACGAGAACTACCTGACAGCGATTGGATTTCCAATGGCTAAAGTCATATGGTACGACGCAGAAAAGATAGGCTTGATCTGCGTTAACTCCGTCGTGCAGGGTAACTTGACAAATGGCTCTGTCAATCGATCGCAGTTAGACGAGATTGAATATGAATTAGCGCGAAAGAAAAATGCCAAGGATTTCAAGTTAATCGCAATTTTGCATCATCATCCTATCCCTCACCAGAAAATCCATCCACAAACTGATCTGTTTTACGCTCAAATTATTGGAACAGATTTTAAACCGACCATGCCATTGGAAGATGCAGATCTATTTCTGGGATTTCTGCAAAAAAACTCTGTTTGCATGGTGTTGCATGGGCATCATCACATTCCTTGTTTTAGCGTGAATGAACAAAATATTCCGGTTATCGGCTGCGGAAGCTCTATCGGGCATATGTCAAATACCGACGGAAGCATCTATTTTTCGGTTAATATTATCACCATCAACACTATAACTGAAAAGATGTCTTGTCGGTTTTTTGCGTATAGAAAGCCGGAAGGAGGGATAATTGAACCCAAATGGCATGAAATATTATATCGGACGACTATTTAATACTTGAAGTTTTTTCCAAGTTAGGGGGGGGGAGAGTCCGGTTGTTTGATGTAATCTATGGTATTAAGCAGAGACGGAATGAAATCGTCGAATCGTGCGGACAAATTCAACAATTAACTGCGGAGGAAGTCGAGACCATGCCGGAATACTGACTTGAGAGGTTGCTGAATGGTTTTTTAAAATGGATGGGCTGGTGAGTGTCGAGTTGCTCACCGGTGTGATAAGTCCAGGCAAATGCCATGCGAGCAAACTGAATAATTTGCTGGGGTGAACGGCAGATACGCACATTACTGGCCTACCCGCTGAAAACGGTGGTGCGTGCGAGGTGACAGACCTTTAAGCCAAGGAAAAGTCGTCCAGCTGCCGGTGGGAAAGTCCGTAGATGGCGGCGGCTGGCGAAGTGTGAAGCAGCGATGGGTGTGGCAAGAGCACCAAGAGCTGAGTAAGGTAGTCGTAGTTCAGGTCGAAGGAATGGAAAAAGCGTTGCAACCGTTTGTAGTGGGAATCTGTTTTTGTCTAGCCACTAACATCAGGGGGGGGGCATAGACAGCAAAAATACCCACGTTGTATCTATTTATCAATGTGTTGTGTTTTTTGTCCTGTACTTTGGATTCTAAGTTGTTTTTATGAAAAGCCCTTGATGTGTGATTTTATAGCTTCTTGCCTCGATTTGGTCTTCGGTACGATGGATTGGCCTAAAAAATTTGCTTTACAGTTTTTGCTCTGTTAGGTTTGGCTTGTCGACTAAGGCTAGGTCTAATTTCGGAAATTAATCCAATTTTAATCAAACTGGCCCGTATTTTCATGTCGTCTTCTCTATACTTCATGATAAATCATTGTGGCTTATGAGTTAGCTATAAGGCACACGAAGCTAATGGGATGTCCATTGATTGTTTTGGAGGGCGTAGGTTTGTTTAAAATTTAAGAATAGGCAATACTTGGAATATGGTTAATAATTTAAGTAACGACAATGTGGGGTTCTAACTTGATTCCAGAAAAGTTTTTTTTTGATGGCAACTTCGAAGTTGTTTTAGCTGATAGTCCTGAAAGTAGACGAATACATTATAATCTTAGATACCAAGTCTATTGCGACGAGATGGGGTTTGAAGATAAAGATAAATTTCCAGACCGAATGGAAATTGATGAATGGGATCATGATGCAGTTCACTTTTTGGTCAGGCATAAAGCGTCAGGGCATTGGTTGGGCGGCTTGCGGCTTGTTCTGTCCAATAATCCTACGTTTCCGTTTGAAGAGTTGAGCAGTTTGGATCAAAAAATAGTTAGGACGGAACGTCAATTTTCGGTTGAAATATCCAGGTTGTGCATTACTAGAGAAGCAAGGCGATTTGTCGCAAAACGATCTACTTTGTTTGATTTGCAGGACCAAGAGCTCTCAGATGAAAGTGGTAATGTTAAGTCTATTTTCAATTACAACAACCACAGTCGAAGTATCATGTGGGGGCTTTTTCGGGCGGCTGTTGTGTATTCTGCACAGCAGAACATTAAGCACTGGTATTTCATTGTTGCCCCCGCATTAGCCAGTTATATCCGTAAGCAAGGGGTTGATATGTATCAGATAGGCGCTCCTTGTCACCACAGAGGGCTTCGAATTCCCTGTCGCATGGGCGTCGATAATATTTTGGCCAATCCTTTATGGCTTAATGATTATAAAAAGGATTTTCGTCGATATTCAGAGTTAATGGGTGAATCGACTAGGAAACGAAGAGTTTTTTGTTGAATTATATTTATGCAATGGAAAGGGCTTCGTATTTCGCCTTCTGGCGTGATACAGGAACTTATCAAAGTGTTCATTCACAGAACGTTGTTCGACCAATGGTTATTTGTTGCGCGCGACTTCGAGTTTACAGCTTAACGCTGCGTAACTATGTGCTGAGAATAGTGTTCATACATCAATTGCTTAGAGCTGAATCGATTTGGTAAGTGTTGCCCGCAATCTGTGAGTTTTGATTTGGCTAGGTTTTTTGTTTTCTGATTTCCACCCGTTCTAAGGACGTTATGAAATAAGAAAGTTTGGACTGGCTCTTACTAGAGAGATTTTCAAAAAACCCCCCCATCTGTACTTTCGAAGAATTGATCGAAGCAGGCTTGACGAAACGTACCGATAAATCAAAATCCATTTGGTAATCATCAAAGCTAATTTTGCAGTTTTTGATTTTGTCACCGCGTTGAATTCTGGCGCGATTCACTGGTAGATCGATACCGGCTCCACCACGGGATAAGTCGAATAAATACCCAGTAACGGATATACCTGTACGCTCGGAAACACCGCTGAAGGCGATGTCGATGGAACTGATTTCTATGCGGGGAGAACGTCTGCGTTGTGGATAAAAGATTCGATCGGGTAGAGCCGCTTTGTAATAAGTGATGCCACGTGAATAACCCATTTCAATTTCAGACAGATTGAATGACAAATGGATGCCTTTGTGAAACGTGGATAATTTTAGCGATTTGGTTTTTTGTAACTCGGCATTACCTTCCTTGGGTATTAGTTCGTCAAGAATGATTAGGTTTTTGTCGGCCTTGATGCCGAGAATAGACGAGTTGTAATCAGCTACATCATTGATCTGTATCGTACAGAGAGGCGAGACGGCCTCAATTTCCGTTAGTAAATTTACGATTTTCTCTGGATCGGTAATGAAATTGGGATTTTCGAAAGGGGATAGATCAACCTGATCTTCCGTAGTCTGAACTGTTTCCTCTTTGGCAAACAATCTCTTAAGCTTATTAAACATGCTGAACCGGTCTGAATATTTTGAACTGAGCTCAGTCTACACTGAAATAAGCGTATGTGAAAACAGCTCGCTTCTAGTGGTTCCGTCGGGTCCATAAGTGGTGGTCAGTTGTGATCTGCCTCTTAGGATTTGCAATGAGCGTTGGGTGTGGCGGCTGAGTAAATCAATGCTGGCGCCGTTTTGTTCGTTTAATAATTGACACTTTTTTAATAGCGTGGTGATTTCCTGCCAGCACTGAGATGATTTCGATACATTGATACCTACAGTCGTTGCTTTTGAAAAATAACTGATTACCCCGTCATGGTTGATGAGTAATTTTTCGGTGGCAAGAACTTGACCCAGTTGTTTGGAAAACTGCTCCAGCTGAAAAACTGTGTCTTTTTTATTGGTGGCAAGAGAGGTCAACACAACAGGATCGATTTTTTGTTTCAGATGCTCGTATTCCGCACTCAGCAGCTCAAACAACTTTTGGGTCGATTTAAGGCCATTTGCCAACAATTTTTCTGTGATTGGAAAGGTTTTTTCTATCATGGCGTTAAGTGGTGTTCGGTAGTATTTTATCAAGTTGCATCATTTTGTCCGCAACTCGGTCCGGGTCAATCTGATAGTCGCCAGCTTGTAATGCAGCCTTTATTTCGGCAACGCGTGTTTCATTCACGGTGGCGGAAGAACTTGCGTCAGAGGCGTTTTTGATGTCTTGCGCAGTGCTTGTGATGTTGACGGTGTCGTCACTAGCAACGGTATTAATGGGCTGATTTTTAGAATCAACCGCGCCCTTGTTCGCCGACTTGATTTGCAGTGTCGTATTAGTGACATTGCTTGGATTAATGGATTGAATAGCCATGACGGAATTCCTGTAAAGATTTTGCTTGCTTTTGATAGCGGCAACATAGGGCAATCCTTTAATCCGATTTAAAAAGAGACCGAAACTAAGCCAGGGTTAATAACCGTGGCTTGTATGATGCGTTTCGACGAGGCGTTTTTGATACTGATTTGCTGACCTTTAATGCCATCCGCCATGGCTATGCCCGCTGTTGTGATCATTAATCCTGCTTTTCCCGACTGGATATTGACTCGCTCGCCACGTCTAATCAGGGTGGGTTCGGCATAATGCATTCTGGTCAGCACGCTACCGGCCGGGATGAATCGGGTAGTTTGTTTGTTAATGACTTCTTCAAGGTTGCTGATGTAGCCTTGTTGTAACGTGGCGGTGTCTCGAGTTTCGATTTTTAACTGTTCAGGGTTGATCGTTTCATTTTTATTCAGTGGTTTTGTCAGCACTAAAACTTCTTTAAACGACTTGATTAACACCGTGCTGTAAATAGTCCAGTTACTGCTGCCGGAGCAGCGAATCCCGATCGTGTTGCGGCCAGGTTTTAGTTCCCCAGACTGAGCAAAAATGTCCAGATTTTGTTCGCAAGCCGGGAGTTGTAAACGGGGATCGATTTGTAATGTATTGATTTGATAATTCCCACCCGGTTCAAGCGCCGTTTGCGCGAAATTATTTACCGCATCCTGAATGGCTTGTAAGGATTGCACGGGACTTGCAAGGCAGGCCTGATCTAGTAATAGCAGCAAGCATAAATATAAGTTGATCGTTTTCATGGCGGGTGCCGGTTTATTGACTTCCTACTGAATAAAGCAGTAAACGTACCAGAAAATTAATAAAGTAAGCCTGAGTAAAGCCGCTATAATTATTTTAATATTTTTTAAGGGGGGCTTATGGCTGGAGTCTTAGAGGGCGTAGATCAGCGGACTAAGTTGGCGGGCCACAATCGCTTTGAATTGCTGTTGTTTAAACTAGCGAGCCGTCAACGATTTGGTATAAATGTTTTTAAGGTGCAAGAAGTGATTCAATGTCCGCCGTTGACTCAAATCCCTAATTCCCATTCAGTTATTTGTGGGGTGGCGCACCTGCGGGGTAAGACCATACCCGTGCTTGATCTTTCGATGGCAATTGGCATGAGGCCGTTGTCGCGGGAAGAGGGGTGTTACGTCATCGTCACCGAATATAACCGTTCCATTCAGGGTTTTTTAGTGGGGTCGGTGGATCGCATCATTAATATTGGTTGGGAACAAGTCAAAGCGCCCCCTACCGGCGCCGGCAGGGAAAGTTATCTTACAGCGGTTACCGAGGTGGAAGGCGAGTTGATCGAGGTGATCGACGTAGAAAAGGTCATGAAAGAAGTTATTGGTGGTCGGGAAGAAGCGGCGGCTGAAACGATTGATCAAGAAGTATCCGGTAAAAATGATCATGTTTTAGTGGTGGATGATTCCTCGGTGGCGCGTAATCAGGTCAAACGGGTTTGCGAACAGATCGGTATCGAATGCACGGTATTAAAAGACGGGCTGGAGGCCTGGGAGCATTTGTCTCAGTTGGTTGCGGATGGCATTAAAATTCAGGAACGCTATGCCATGATCATTTCGGATGTGGAAATGCCGCGTATGGATGGCTATACCTTGGCCACCAAAATTAAGGCTGATCCGGCCATGCGTGATATTTACCTGATTTTGCATACCTCGTTAAGCGGTGTTTTTAATACGGCGATGGTGCAAAAAGTCGGGGCCAATGAGTTTTTGGCCAAGTTTGATCCCGACTCTCTCTTGGCCGCGATTCAAAAACAGCTCAGATCTCACCACGCACTCTAACCCTAGCGTACGCAATTGTGTGTTCTGGCGATAATTAGAGACTCGATCGATTTGTCGCTAGATTTCCCGGGTCGTTTTTCGTGGGCGTCAGTTCAAAATAACCGGGTATGCACAATTGTGTTATTGCATCAATTCGTCAGAATCTTGACGACTCCCCTAGGCGGAAATTTTTTGCCGCCTTAGCCGAAGCAAGCATTTTTGACTTTTGTTCGGTGGCACGAAATCATCATCTTTATGATATTTAAATACTAAATTATTCTGGCATGGGTGCTGCTTGTTGTTGGGAAACAGGAGGTGGCAAACATGGCTATCAATTTTAATAATGCCTTAGGCATTCATCCACAAGCATTGGCATTGCGTGAAAAGCGTGGCGAAATTCTCGCCGCTAACTTGGCTAATGCCGACACTCCGGATTACAAGGCGCGCGATTTAGACTTTAAAGCGGTGCTGTCGCAAACCATGGGACCGGAGAACGGGTTGCAGCGAACTCGCGAAGGCCATATCACAAGTCCGCAAACCTTGCTTGGCGCGGATTTGTTATATCGAAATCCCCAGCAGGCCTCTTTGGACGGCAACACGGTCGAAGCGCATATAGAACAAGCCAAATATGCGGAAAACGCGGTGCAGTATCAGGCCAGTTTGAATTTCATCAATAACAAATTTTCTGGGCTGATGTCAGCCATACGCGGAGAATAATCATGTCTTCCATGAACATTTTTAATATCGCCGGTAGCGGCATGAATGCGCAAAACCTCCGCTTGAATCTAGTGGCCAGCAATATCTCCAACGCCAACAGTATCAGCAGCAGCATCGATGAAGTCTACAAGTCAAGGCATCCGGTGTTCGCGGCCGAGTTGAAAAACATCATGGAGAAGAATAATGCGGCGGCTGGTGTCAATGTTTTGGGTGTGGTCGAGAGTCAGGCGCCACCGGTGATGGAATATGCACCGAATCATCCGATGGCGGATGAGTTGGGCTACATCTATAAGCCCAATGTGAATACGGTTGAAGAAATGGCCAATATGATGTCCGCCTCGCGTTCTTACGAAAACAATGTCGAGGTGTTGAATACCGCCAAGAATTTGATGTTACAAACATTAAGAATGGGACAGTGAGGGATAAGCCATGACTAGCAGCATAACGGATACTTTTAATAGCTTGGGATTGGCCACGACCAGTTCCGGCAGTTCGACAAAAGCCGAGAAGCAATCTCTGGGGCAAGAGGAGTTTTTGAAGTTGCTGACCACGCAGTTGACACACCAGGATCCGATGAAGCCGATGGAAAACGGTGATTTTCTGGGGCAGATGGCTCAATTCAGCACTGTGTCCGGTATTCAGGAATTACAAGCCTCATTCAAGGACTTTGCAACCTCCATGAATTCCGATCAAGCCCTGCAAGCGGCGGGATTGGTCGGACGTTATGTGTCGGCCCCCAGCCAGGAAGCCTTGTTGGGGGCCGGCGGCAACGTGTCCGGCGATTTTGAGTTGCCTAGCAGTTCGACCAATGTCAGCCTGAAAATCATAAATTCGAAAACCGGTGAAACCGTGAGAGAGCTCGATCTGGGCACGCAAGCAGCGGGCACGACTGCCTTCGAATGGGACGGTAAGGATAAAGACGGTAATTTTGCGGATCCGGGTGTTTACAAAGTGGAGGCGAGCGCCTGGCTCGATGGCAAAAATACGGTATTGGCAACCAATATTAAGTCGAAGGTTGGCAGCGTAACCATGGGTAGCGGTAGTACCGGGTTGCAAGTCAATCTAACCGGCTTGGGTTCAGTGAAATTTAATCAAATCAAACAAATTCTTTAGTAGGAGAGCGTCATGGCCTTTACCACAGCACTCAGCGGCTTGAATGCCGCATCCAACAATCTGGCGGTTACCGGCAATAACATTGCCAACGCCAACACCGTCGGATTTAAAAAATCGCGTTCGGAGTTTGCCGATGTTTATGCTACCAGCTTGGGAGGTGTTAGTAATACCACTCCCGGAGCTGGGGTAAGGGTGGCCAACGTTGCTCAGCAGTTTAATCAGGGTAATTTGTCGTTTACCGACAATAATCTGGATTTAGCCATTAGCGGCGAAGGTTTTTTTACCTTGGCAAAAAGCCCAACTGAAGTCAATGATTTGTCGTATACCCGCGCGGGCGAATTCAAGCTGGATAAAGACGGTTATATGGTGAATAACCAAGGCAATGCATTACTGGTCTATAAACCCAATGGTACGGCCGTTTCCGATGGATTTAGCGTGGGCGTGACTCAGCCGGTACAAATCAACACCTTGACCGGCTTGCCAGCGGCAACCGATACCGTCGAGCTTGTCGTTAACGTAAATGCCAACGACACCATACCTACGGCAGCCTTCGATCCCACGGATAATAATTCATACAACAGTCAAACATCGGTCACTATTTACGACTCGTTGGGATCGCCACATACTTTGACGACTTATTTCGTGAAAGGCGCATCCACCGCGGCTACTACCGATTGGACCGTGAATCATTACATAGATGGCACTGACGCCGCCAATGCGGTCGGATCGGGCACGATGGTATTCGATTCCGGCGGTAAATTGATCACGCCCGCCAACGGTACTTTTACCCTAAACAATTACACTATTACTCCGGCAACCGGCGCGGCGGATATTGCGATTGGCGACATGAATTACTTCGGTTCTACCCAAGTACAACAAAAATTCAGCGTTAACTCGATGAGACAGAACGGTTTGCCGGCGGGACGCTTGACGGGTATCGATATCGACGATGAAGGGGTTATTTTCGCTCGTTTCAGCAACGGCGGTTCGCAAACCGTGGGTAAGGTGGCTTTGACTCGGTTCCCGAATGTCAATGGCTTGGCGAAGCTAGGGGATACTTCCTGGGGGCAGAGCGCCAACTCGGGCGAGCCTATTCGCGGCGAAGCGGGCTCCAACAACTTTGGCGGGATTCAATCCGGAGCGTTGGAAAGTTCCAACGTAGACTTGGCCGCGCAATTGGTTAATCTGATCGTTGCTCAACAGCACTATCAGGCCAACGCACAGACCATTACCACCGAAAATACCATCATGCAAGCCATACTCAATATCTAGCCGAGGAAAAGCCGCCATGGACCGTAGTCTATACATTGCAATGAATGGCGCCAAGCAAACGCTGCTGGCGCAATCCGCCAATGCCAATAATATGGCTAACACCCAAACCGTCGGGTTTAAGTCGGATTTAGAGCAATTTCGGGCCATGCCGGCATTCGGTCCGGGTTATCCGTCGCGCGTTTATGCGATGACGGAGCGGCCCGGCAGCGATTTGTCGTCGGGCGGTATACAAACCACCGGACGCGATCTGGATATCGCCATCAATGGCGAAGGTTGGCTTGCGGTACAGGCGCAAGATGGTAGCGAAGCTTATACCCGTGCCGGCGAACTACGCATCACTCCGCAGCGTTTGTTGGAAAACGGTGCCGGTCGGAAATTGGTCGGCGAAACCGGATTGCCGATCACGATACCGCCGGCGCAAAAAATTGAAATCGGCCGCGACGGTACCATCAGTATCATTCCGGAAGGGTCTAATGCGACAACCATGGTATTAATCGATCGGATCAAGTTGGCTAATCCGGGTAATGGCAATCTGGAAAAGCGTGAAGACGGATTGATGCATAGGAAGCAAACGGGAGGCCCGCCAGTGCAGGCGGATGCCAATATCAACCTGATGCAAGGCGCATTGGAAGGCAGTAACGTTAACGCCATGTCGGCGATGGTGGAAATGATCGAGCTGGCGCGCAGCTTTGAATTGCAAACTAAAGTGATGAAAAATGTCGATGACAATGCCGGGCTTAGCGCCAAGTTGATGCAAATGGCATAAAGTATGCTTAACTCCTGGTAAGACAAAAAAATGTCAGTCAGGAGGCAGTTATGACAGAGCGTGCATTATGGGTGGCCAAATCCGGCCTCGATGCCCAACAAACCCGAATGGCGGTTATCTCTAATAACCTTGCCAACGTCAATACCACCGGCTTCAAAAAAGGCCGCCCTATTTTCGAAGACCTGATTTATCAAAATATCCGTCAGGCCGGTGCGCAATCAACGCAGAACACTCAGTTGCCGAGTGGTTTGCAGCTAGGTACGGGTGTCAGAACCGTCGCTACCGAAAAGCTGCACACCCAAGGGAATATTCAGCAAACCGAAAACTCGTTGGATGTGGCAATTAGTGGCCGCGGTTACATGCAGATCCTGATGCCCAACGGCGACATCAACTATACCCGCGATGGTTCATTCAAACTCGATTCCAACGGACAGATGGTCACGGCCGGCGGTTTGCCGCTGGAGCCCTCCATAACCGTGCCGCCGGATGCCATGAGTTTGACCATAGGCCGGGATGGCACGATTAGCGTGATGCAACCGGGCAGTCCGACGGCGATTCAGCTCGGACAGATTCAGTTGGCCGATTTTATCAATCCCGCCGGTCTGGAACCGATCGGCGAAAATTTGTTCCGGCAAACAGTTGCCAGTGGCGAGCCGGTGATCGGCAATCCCGGCGACAATGAACTGGGTTCAACCTTTCAAGGTTCGCTGGAAACCTCGAATGTCAACGTGGTCGAAGAGCTGGTCAATATGATAGAAACCCAGCGCGCTTATGAGATGAATTCCAAGGCGATTTCCACCACCGACGAAATGCTGTCGTTTGTCACCCAGCAGCTGTAGGAGTCGATCATGAATAAAATTATCTTGATAGGGGTGTTGGCGGGCTCGTTATTGGGCTGCGAAACCTTACCCAAACGCGATCCGGATTTTGCGCCGGTGCAGCCCGCCGATTTACGGCCGCCGCCACAGAGTAATGGCGCTATCTATCAGGCGGGTTATGACATGCGCCTATTTGAGGATCATGCCGCCCGCAGGGTCGGTGATATTCTGACCATCAAACTGAAAGAAATTACCACCGCCCGCAAAAAAGCCGATAGCAGCGAGACCAAGGAAGCCGATGTTTCAATCACCGCGCCGACTCTGTTCGGCGTGGCCGCATCAACGATTTTCGGGCACAGTCCGGAGACCGAAATCAATGCTAACCGAACCTTTCAAGGACAGGGTGATGCGCAACAAAGCAATAGTTTGGTCGGCGACATCAGCGTGACCGTGGTGGAGGTCTTGCCGAACAATAACTTGAAGGTGCGGGGCGAAAAACGGGTGACCTTGACCGATGGCGACGAATTTATTCGGGTTTCCGGTATTGTCCGCCCGATAGATATCGACGCCAACAATAGCCTGTCGTCAGCGAAGTTGGCTGATGCCACCATCATGTATACCGGTGAAGGAGGAATAGCCGACACCAACAAGGTGGGCTGGATAGGGCGTATTTTATTGAGTCCGTGGTTTCCGTTTTGATTTTGAGCGGTTTTATCGATTGAGGAAGGCATCATGAACAAGTTACTTATAGGATTACTGCTGTTGATCAGTTGGCCGGCGCAAGCCGAGCGTATCAAGGATATTGCCTCGATCAACGGTGTGCGTACTAACCAATTGGTTGGTTACGGTCTGGTGGTGGGGTTGGACAAGTCAGGCGATAAAACTGAATTTACCGGACAAACCTTGCGAAATTTGATGGGTAAGTACGGCCTGACCTTGCCGCCGGGAGAAGATCCCAAAGCTAAAAATATAGCGGCGGTTAGCGTGCATGCCGATTTGCCGGCCTTTGCCAAGCCGGGTCAAAAAATTGACGTTACCGTGTCATCGATCGGTGACGCCAAGAGTCTGCGCGGTGGCTCGCTGCTGATGAGCCCTCTGCGCGGTGCCGACGGCAAGGTTTATGCAGTTGCGCAAGGCAATTTGGTGGTAAATGGCTTGAGTGCCGGCGGTCAGGATGGTTCGAAAATCACCGTCAATAATCCGTTGGTGGGCAGGATCCCCAATGGTGCGACTGTCGAGCAGAGCGTGCCGACACCGTTCGAGCAAGGTAATGAGTTGGTGTTCAACTTGAATACCGCCGATTTCACCACGGCTAATCGGATGGTGGAGTCGATTAATAAGACTCTGGGAGCCGGTACCGCAATGGCAAGGGATGCGACTTCGGTCAGTGTCAGGGCGCCGGCCGACCTGAATCAGAAAGTCAATTTCGCGTCGGTGCTGGAAAATCTCGAGGTAATACCCGATGATGCTCCGGCCAAGGTTATTATCAATTCACGCACCGGTACGGTGATCATCAACAGCAAGGTTAAGGTTCAGCCGGCGGCAGTATCTCACGGTAGTTTGACGGTGACGATTAGTGAAAATCCACAGGTCAGCCAACCTGGCCCACTTTCTGCTGGTGAAACAGTAGTGACACCACAATCCAATGTTGAGGTGAAGGAAGAAAAGAATCACATGTTCGTGTTCAACCCAGGTGTATCGCTGGATGAAATTGTCCAGGCCGTTAATAACGTCGGCGCCGCGCCGAGTGACCTAGTGGCAATTCTGGAAGCGTTAAAATCGGCTGGGGCATTGCGCGCGGAACTGATGGTGATTTAGGTAGGCAACGGATGCCGAATGTTGTAACCCGCTTAGGAGATTTCCATGTTGAACGTTGAAAATGCCAGAATTTATACCGACTTTAACGGTTTGTCCAAGTTGAAGGAAGGTGCGCGCGAGCAAACTCCCGAAGCGATTAAGGAGGTCGCCAAGCAGTTTGAGTCGCTGTTTCTGAACATGGTGATGAAAAGCATGCGCCAGGCTAAGTTGGGCGATGGCGTTCTGGATAACAAACAAAGCGAGTTTTATCAGGACATGTATGACCAGCAAATGTCGGTTCAACTGGCGGGAAAGCCTGGAACCGGTTTGGCTGAACTTATTGCCAAACAGCTTGGTCCGAAACAAAAGACCGAAGATGCGGACAAGATGCAAGTCGGCGATTATTTGAATCGTGCGTTAGGCGCCGAGGGTCAACAAATCGCACGGCCGGTGCAAATTCCAGCAAACGCTTCGGCAAGCCTACAACCTCTGGATGACTCGGGTTTGAATCGTTTGCAGGAAAGCCTGGAACGGTTGGAAAAAAGTCAGCAGGCAACAGAACAGTCTTTACAAGCCGCCGATGCCGATTGGCGGTCGACTATGGAAACTTGCGAGATAAGCCAATCCAAACAGGTGTTTATGAATCAATTGATGCCGCATGCCCGGCAGGCGGCCAATGAATTGGGCGTCGATGCCAACGTGTTGTTGGCGCAAGCCGCCTTGGAAACCGGTTGGGGGCAAGCGGTGATCAAAAACGGTCAAGGCGAAAGTAGTTTTAATCTTTTCAACATCAAGGCCGATAAAAGCTGGCAAGGCAAACAAGCGCGGGTGTCCACTCTGGAGTATGATGGAGGAGTGGCGAAAAAAGAGATGGCCGGGTTCAGATCATATGAATCCTATAAGCACAGCTTCGATGATTATGTTAACTTCATCAAATCCAATCCCCGCTATAGCGAAGCATTGAAAAAAGCCGGCAACGCCGCCCATTATATGCGCGAATTACAACAAGCCGGTTATGCCACCGACCCGCGCTATGCGGAGAAAGTCATGAGCATCTATCGCAGTCAGGTCGGCGCTCGGGCGCAGGCTAACGTAGGCTAGGAGAACGATTATGTCAATCGGTCTATTAAATACAGCATTATCCGGACTGGCGGCGTTTCAGCGCTCCCTGGAAACCACCAGCAATAACATCAGCAACGTTAACACCGAAGGTTATAGCCGGCAAAGAGCGGAGTTGGCTACCCGTCCGGAACAATATACCGGTAGCGGTTATGTGGGCACCGGCGTAAGTGTGGTCAATATTACCCGCAGCTATGATCAGTTCATAACGGGGCAAGTCCGTGCCAGCACCTCGGCATTTTCGGAAGTGGATAGCTATCATTCACTCGCTTCGGAAATCGATAATATGCTTGCCAATGAATCGACAGGCCTGTCATCTTCCATGAAGACATTTTTCAACGCCGTCAATGATGTCGCTAACGACCCCAGTTCGATTCCAATCAGAAATATTCTGTTGAGCGAGTCCGATGCGATCGCTAACCAGTTCAATACCTTGGGTGCGCGTCTGGAGGAGATTGAAAAGCAGGTCAGCAACAATCTGGAGTTGGGCGTCAAGGACTTGAACAATTATGCAGCCTCCATTGCCAAGCTGAATGTGCAAATTGTTGATGACATTGGCCGTGCCGGCGGCAAGCAGATGCCGAACGAGTTGCTGGATCAGCGCGATGAATTGCTCAGAAAAATCGCCGAAAAAGTTGATGTGTCGGTGGTTGGCCAAGCCGACGGTTCGGTTAGCGTTTTCATCGGTCAAGGGCAGCCTTTGGTGCAAGGCAACTATGCCTCGACATTGGTGGCGCAAGCTTCCACGACTGACCCTTTGCGTCAGGAAATTATGATTAACGGGCAGAATATTTCCTCAAGACTTTCCGGTGGCGAAATCTCCGGCAACTTGCGTTTTCGTGATGAAGTGCTCGATCCGGCTCGGCGGCAACTGGGCGCATTGGCGGCTGGGTTGTCGCTACAGTTTAACGATTTGCATAAACAAGGATATGATTTAAACGGTACGCAAGGTGTAGCATTGTTTAACTTGGATGTTGGAAGCAGTATTTCGGTTTCCGGCGGTTCAAGCGGTACTGTGACCGCGACTTATCGAGCGCCCGCGGCTGGAGAAAGTTTGCAAGCCAGTGACTATTCGTATGACGCGGACACCGGCATATTGACTCGGTTGAGCGATAACGCGGCGGTGAATGCGGCCGACGAAGGGTTTGATATTGATACCAGCGCTGCTGTCGCCGGCGAAAAATATTTAATCCGTCCAGCTTTTTATGCAGCGCAAAGTCTTAAAACCGAAATCACCGATCCCAGGAAAATTGCTGCGGCCCAGGATCCTGCCGCTATTCCAGGCGACAATCGCAACGCCTTGGCACTGGCAAATCTCGAATCTCAGGCAGTGTTGCAGAATGGTAAAAATACATTTACCCAAGTCTATGGGCAATTGGTTACCGAGGTCGGGGGCATGACCAATACCGCGCTAGTTAGTCGCTCGGCTCAAGAAGTGCTTTTGGAACAAGCAACCTCTGCCAGGGAAAACCTATCGGGTGTCAATCTTGACGAAGAAGCGGCAAACTTAATTAAATTTCAAAACTCGTATCAGGCAGCCGCGCAGTCTGTTTCAGTGGCGCGATCACTGTTTGATACCTTGATTAGTGCGGTCCGCTAGGAGGACTTATGCGCATTTCAACTTCATGGCAATTTCATGTGGGCGTCACTCAGATGCAGAATCAGCAAAGTAAGTTGACGGACACGCAATTGAAAATGGCTACCGGGAAAAAGTATCTGACGCCGTCGGAAAATCCACAGGCGGCTGCCAGTCTGATCGATTTCAATCAACGGATCAAAGTTTATCAGCAACATCAGGACAACATTGGTGTGGTTCGGCAACGGTTGGAACAAGAAAATAGTGCTATCGATGCTGGCCTGGATGTTGTTATGCAAATTCGGGATTTGGCGCTGCAGAGTTTTAATGACCTCAATCAAGGAACCAACAGAGAGCAAATTGCTGGTGAGATTGAACAATTAAAGGATCAATTGCTGTCAATCGCCAATACGCAAAATCCTAACGGCGAGTATATTTTTTCCGGCTATGCTAGCGACAAGCCGGCTTTCGGCCCTAGTCCGACTTATACGCCTCCTACGGGTGCCGCGCAGCGCAGTCTAGCCATAGGTCCGGCGCGAACCATGACTGATGGCGATATCGGAGAATCGGTTTTTGGCGTGGTGGATACGTCTTCGCCAGCAGCCGGTAATATCTCTAATATTTTTCAGGCCATCGATCAATTAACCACCGATTTGAGAAACAACGCTCCCCAAAATGCTTCATTGACCGATTTGGATAACGCCCTGAATCTGATGAGTAATGCTCAGGTATCGGTTGGAGCTAGACTGAATACGCTGGATGTGCAGGAAAGCCTGAACGAGGATTTTATCATCGATCACAAGGCCATCGTTTCCGAAATCGGCGATCTGGATTATGCCGAGGCCATCAGTAATTTCAACCTGCAGGATGTAGCCTTGAAAGCCGCGCAACAAACGTTTACCAAGGTGCAAAATCTTTCGTTGTTCAATTATTTGTAAATCATTAAGGGTTTAGGGAGCTTAGTCTTCCGAGATGCATTGGTTCGATGAATCCTGTGAGCAAGGCGAAAATAGGTTGTTTGCCCCCCGATTTATCGGTGTCTGGCTGGGTGCAAGGTGAAGCTACCAATTTTGAGAAATTGGCTGGCCGGGTAGTGTTGGTGGAAATGTTTCAGGTCAATTGCCCTGGTTGTTTTTTATACTCGTTGCCGCAAGCAATCGATTTGCATCAACGCTATGCCGATCAGGGGTTGGCGGTATTGGCCGTAGCCACCGCATTCGAGGATTTCGATAAAAATACGCTGCAAAACTTGGTGAGTCTGACCGAAACCGGTCAATTGATTGGCGAGACTTTACGCGTGCTGACCGAGCAGGGGCAAACACGGAATGGCCGCTGGCGGTATCGTCTACCATTCCCGGTAGCTATGGATAGGTTGGTCAAGATGGAAAAGCCTGTTACGGACCAAGCAGTCGAACAATTTATCCAGCAAAAATTACCGGACATTGCCGCCCATTCATCCGATTATCGGCAACAAATCAGACGGCGAGTCTTGAACTATTTGCAATCGCTGGAGTTCCGCGCCGAAACATTCGAACGCTTCGATTTACAAGGCACACCCTCCCATGTCCTGGTCGATAAACAGGGTATATTACTTGCCTGCCGGTTTGGAGCTTTTCCGGAACTGGAAAGTCTGGTTCGGCAGTTGATTGCCGACCCCGTACCGGCGTGAAGCGGCTGTTTTTTGCCTTGTGGCCGGATCAAAATACCCGGCAACAATGCGGGAAAATCATTCGGATGACGCGAAGCCAGGGCAAGCCGGTGGCGGTGCATAATCTGCATGTCACTCTGGTTTTTTTAGGAGGCGTGGATGAAAGCACGCAAATTGCCGTCACACAAGCTGCATCGGCTATTATTGTTCAGCCTATGCATCTGATTTTCAATCGGTTGAGCTATTGGAAAAAACCGGCCGTGGTCTGTTTAACTGCCGAGCAATTCGAGCCGGTACTCTCGAGCTTGGTCGAGCAACTTACTGCCGCCGCTGTGCGGAACCGGATCGAGGTTGATCCGCGCCCTTATGCTCCCCATGTCACCTTGCTACGAAAAGCCCGCGCGTTACCGGAGACCGAATTCACGCCCATCGACTGGCAAGCGGATGGTTTTTGCCTGGTGGAATCCTATTCTACTCCAGCAGGGGTGGAATATCGGGTGATAGAACGCTGGGGTCTCGCCGGTTAACTCCGAAGCATTTTCTCGCGAATGGCATGGCTTAATTGATGTACTGCCATGGCATACAACGGGCTGTGATTGTAGCGGGTGATCACGTAAAAATTATGCAAGCCTAGCCACAGTTGTTCGTGGTCAAGCATGGGGTAGCTCAGTAATTTGGCATGCTCGCTATCGGCCAATTGCGCGGGGATGCCGATGCCTAGCTTGCGCAGCTGTCCGACCGGCATATCCGGTTTCACTCCTTTGTTCAGCGCTTGTTTGTAGGCATCGCCGACGGCGGTAACTTGAAAGGCAATGGGGCCGCCGCGCCGCCACTGATTGGCGACAAAATAATTGGCGACGCTGGCGATAGCATCGCCGCTGTTATGCCAAATATCACGCTTGTGGTCTTGATCGAAGTCCTTGGCATAGGCTCGATAACTGCTAGGCATGAATTGCGACAAGCCCATGGCGCCGGCATAAGAGCCCATGGGTTGTAAGGGGTCTACGTGTTCCTCGCGGCTCAATAGCAGAAAATTTTCCAGTTCCTTCAGGAAAAATTCGCTCCGAGACGGGTAGGCAAAGCCCAGTGTAGCCAGCGCATCGATGACCCGGTATTTGCCGGTGTGAGCACCGTATTTGGTTTCGACGCCGATGATGGCGATGATGATCTCGGCCGGCACTCCGTATTGCAACTCGACGGCTTTCAAAGCGGATTCGTTGTCGCGCCAGAATTGCACGCCGCCATCAATGCGGGCATCGGTCATGAATATGTCACGGTATTGATACCAGGGTTTGGCTTCCGCCGGTTTTGCCATCGCATCCAGAATCGGTTGCTGAATGTTGACGGATTGGAACAATTGCCTCAATTCGGCTTCGTTGAAATGGTGTTGTTTGACCATCTGACTAATAAAACGATTCAGCGAGTCGGTGTTGGCTAGTTCGGCCATTACCTGGTTTGAGCCAAGTAGGCTGGCGCCGAGCAGGGCAATGGTTAAAGCGGCTTTGATTTTCATGGGCTTGACTAAACGGGTAAAAGTTTGCGGTGCGTGTGTATCGACATCAGAATACCGAAACCAGCCATCAGCGTCACCATTGAGGTGCCGCCATAACTGACTAGCGGCAAGGGTACCCCAACCACCGGTAATATGCCAATCACCATGCCGATGTTGACGAATACATAAACGAAAAAGGTAAAGGCCAGACTGCCGGCCAGCAAGCGGGAATAGGTATCCTGAGCCTGCACGGCGATGTAAAAACAGCGGCTGATTACCAGCAGGTACATCAACAGCAAGCCGACGCAGCCGAACAAGCCGAACTCTTCCGCGAACACCGCAAAGATGAAGTCGGTGGAGCTCTCCGGCAAGAAATCCAGTTTAGCTTGCGTGCTGCCGAGCCAGCCCTTCCCGTTGATGCCGCCGGAACCGATGGCAATTTTGGACTGGATGATATGGTAACCGGTGCCCATCGGGTCGGCTTCGGGGTTAATAAAGGTCAGCACCCGGTTACGTTGGTACTCGCGCATAAAATGCCATAACACCGGCGTCAATGCAGCCAGGACCACCGTCGTGCCGAGCATGAACCACCAGGATAAACCGGCAAAGAACAGCACGGCCGCCCCGGAACTGGCCACCAGTAGCGAGGTGCCCAGATCCGGTTGTTTGGCGATCAGCAGCACCGGAACGGCCAGCAATAAGCCGGCAGCCAGGACATTTTTCGGTTTCGGCGGCAACGAGTGCTCGGATAAATACCAGGCTACCATCATCGGCGCGCTGATTTTGGTAAATTCGGATGGCTGAAACCGGAAAAATCCCAGATCCAGCCAACGTTGCGCGCCCATGCTGATTTGACCCATCACCGCGACCGCCAGTAGCAGCAGGACGCAGATGGAAAATAGGACAACGGAAAAACTTTGAAACTGGCGGGGATTGATATGTGCCAGCACGATCATCAACAGCATCGCCAAGCCCATGCGACTGGCGTGGCGCATCAATAATGCGACATCCTGGCTGCCGGCGCTGTATAGAATCAGGAAACTTAAGGCGCAAATCATTAAAAGGCCGAGAAACAGCGGAATATCGATATGCAGCGTTCTCAGCAGATTGCCGAGCAGTGACGGCGATTGAAACTGCTCCATACGCATTTCAGTTTTCATGGGGCGTATCCTTTTTTGGATTCAGATAGGCATTGATGATTTCACCCGCCATGGGCGCCGCCAGCGAGCCGCCATGGCCACCGTGCTCGGCTACGATTGCCACGGCGATTTTCGGATCGTGCGCCGGCGCGAAAGCGATGAATAGGGCGTGATCGCGCATTTTGAAATCAATGGCATCCTCGTTGTATTTTTCTCCCTGTTTGATACTAAATACCTGCGCCGTGCCGGTTTTGCCGGCGATTTGATAGTTGATGTTCTTGGCCAACAGCTTGGCGGTGCCGCGCGAGCCATGCACGACGTTGGTCATGGCGTACGTGATGTTATCGACGTGTTGTTTGTTCAGTGGAATTTTGCTGTCCGGTATCAATTCCGGTGGGGTGGCGTAATCCGGGGTAATGATTTCCTGCACCAGATGAGGCGTGACTACCTTGCCGTAGTTGGCTAGTATCGCGGTGGCTCTGGCCAGTTGTAATGGCGTGACTTGAGTATATCCCTGGCCGATACCGGTAATCAGTGTTTCGCCTGGGTACCAGGCCTTGTTTCGATGAGATTTTTTCCATTCCTTGGATGGCATCAAACCGCTGACTTCGCCGGCCAAATCGATACCGCTCTTTTCGCCAAAGCCGAATTTGTGCATGAATGCCGACAACCTATCGATGCCCAAAGTCAGCGCCAGATCATAAAAATACACATCGCAGGATTGGGTAATGGCATCGTTCATGTCTACCATGCCATGCCCGGTTTTTTTCCAGTCACGGTATTTATGATCGACGTTCGGTAGACGGTAGTAACCGGGACAATACAGGTGGTGGCCGAAATCGATGACGCCGTATTCCAAACCCGCCAAGGCCAAAAAGGGTTTGACGGTGGAGCCGGGCGGATATAGGCCGCGTAGGGCTCGATTATAAAGTGGTTGATCCGGCGAGTCTTGCAAGGTTTTGTATTCCTTGCCCGATATGCCGGTCACGAACGGGTTGGGGTCAAATCCTGGGCGGCTGGCAAAAACCAGTACGCCGCCGGTTTTAATGTCGATTGCCACGGCGGCGCCATTATATTCACCCAAGGCATCATAGGCGATTTTCTGCAAATCGATATCCAGGGTTAGGTAAATATTGGAGCCGGCGATGGGTTCTACCGTGGATACGGTATTGACCGCTCTGGCCTGGGCATTGGTTTCGATTTCCTCGTAGCCGGCGGTGCCGAGCAGATGCGATTCATAGGATTTTTCGATGCCGTTTTTACCGATGATGTCGGTGCCGCGATATTCCTCGGATGGTAGGGTTTTTAACTCCTGTTCGTTGATGCGGCCGACGTAGCCCACCACATGAGCGGCCAGTTCACCGTAGGGATAATGCCGAACCAGGCGGGCGTAGACATCGACGCCGGGAAAATAAGGTCTGACCACGGCAAATTTGGCCACCTCCTCATCCGATAGATTTTGCAATAACGGTGTGCTGGTAAAGGATTTATTGCGTTTTCTTTGTTTTTGGAACTGCTCGATTTTTTCGTCGGGGATGGCTAGCAGTTTTTGTAATTTGGCCAGGGTTTCGTCGAGATTATTAATCTGTTCCGGAATCAGTTCCAGGCTGTAGGTGGGCACGTTTTCCGCCAGCATACGGCCGTGGCGGTCATAGATCACGCCACGGGTCGGTGGTAATGGCGCAACCTTGATGCGATTGTCCTTGGACAGCGTGGCGTAATGCTCATGCCCGACTACCTGTAAATACACCAGTCTAGCTACCAGCCCGGCAATCATGACGATAATCAGCATGAAAGCCGCCACTATGCGACTGAGGAATACCCGGTTTTCCGCCAGTGTGTCTTTAATCGCGAATCTTCTATCCATGGTTATCCGCTGATACGCGCCAGCACTCTGACCGCGCGTAGTACCAGGAAAACCAGTGGCCATGCCAGGGTGCCGGTGATGACTGGGTACCAAAATGATAACGGTAGCCGATTGGGCGCTTGCATGCTTTCCATGCCAAAGATCAAGCTTTGTCCGCATACTAAACAGAAAAGTACGAACAGACATTGTTGCGGCAGCGGAAACTGACGTAATCGCCGATGCTCCTTGATGCTTAAAAAGCTAATCAAGGCGTAGATCAACGCGTGTTGGCCCAGCAAATGACCGGTCAGCACATCGGTCAGCAAGCCAACCCAAAATGCGGTAAACACGCCAACGCGCTCGGGCAAGGCAATGGACCAGTAAATCAAGACCAGTACGATCCAGTCCGGATTAAATTCATCCATGCCGGGGAAAAGGGACATGACCCTTAGCATCATGGCGGCAGCCAAGGTCAGAATAAAATAAATGGCGGCGAAAGGGTTATGGGCTGGCATGCTCGGCTTCCGGCTGTTCTGCCTGGGGAATGGTTTTGGGTTCGCCCAATACCACCGGCGTGGAATCACTCCAGACGATTAGAAACTCGCGGCTGGTGTCCAGTCTGGCCTTGGGGGTGGCGTAAATATTGGCGAACGATTTATCCGGGCGGGTTTCGAATTTGTCGACCACGGCAACGGGATAACCGGCTGGAAATACGCCGCCCAAACCGGACGTCACCAGCAAATCGCCGGGAACGATGTCGGCGTTATTGGCTAAAAACGGCAAATGCAGCCGATTCGGTTGGCCGGTGCCGAAAGCAATGGTTCGCAAGCCGTTACGGTTGACTTCCACCGGAATGGCGTGGTCGGGGTCGGTAATCAGCATGACTTCCGAGCTGGAAGGTAGGGCGCGAATCACCTGGCCGACGATGCCGTTGGCATCCAGTACCGGTTGTTCGGGGTGGACGCCAAAGCGCGAGCCTTTGTTGACGACTACCGTATGTTCGTAGGGCGCCAATTTTACCGAGAGCAATTCGGCGATCAAAACTTGCTCGCCCAGTTGGAAGGAGTTTTCCAATAAGACTCGCAGGCGAATATTTTCCTTTTCCAGCGTTTCCAGTTTCAGTAGTTTGGCGTCGTTGATCAGTTGGTTTTGCTTTAGACGCTGATTTTCTTTTTGCAGTTCAACATAGGAAATCACCGTGTCCGACAGCGATTTAAGGCTATCGACCGGCAGGCTGGCCAATACTTGTAACGGATAGGTAGCTAGTGACAGCACGGAACGAAGCGGGTTAAGGCGTTGTGTCCTATGATCGGTCACCAATAGTGCGATCGAGGCCAATACCGCGACTAACAGGCGTGTATTAAGTGAAGGGCCTTGGGCAAATAAGAGTTTTATGGCAAGACCTCTAGGAACAATGGAATGACAATCACGGCTATAAAAGTGCGTGTCTATGAATGGGGCTAAATACTACCATAGCAACAAATTGAGTGGATGCTGTTGCCAATCGATTGGGGTGGTAAATATTGAAAAACAGCCCGGAAACCGAGCTGTTCTTGATAAGCGTCAGTAGGGTTGGAGTCGGAGGGCTATTCCAATGAAAAGGCCGATGCGCCTTTTTTATCCAACATTTCCAGTACCATGCCGCCGCCCCTGGCGACGCAGGTTAACGGATCATCGGCGATGTAAACCGGCAGCCCGGTTTCTTCGGCAATCAGGCGGTCGATGTCTTTCAGCAAGGCACCGCCACCGGTCAAGACGATGCCTCGACTGGCGACGTCGGCGCCCAGTTCCGGCGGGGTTTGCTCCAGTGCGACCTTGACCGCGCTGACGATGCCTGATAACGGTTCCTGCAAGGCTTCCAGGATTTCGTTGCTGTTTAGCGAAAAGCTGCGCGGCACGCCCTCGGCCAGATTACGGCCGGTGACTTGCATCTCGCGCACTTCGCTGCCGGGATAGGCGGCGCCGATTTGGTGTTTGATTTTTTCGGCGGTGGCTTCGCCGATCAGCGTGCCGTAGTTGCGGCGCACATAACTGATGATGGCGTCATCGAAGCGGTCGCCGCCGATCCGTACCGAAGCCGAATAGACGATACCGTTCAACGAAATTACCGCCACTTCCGAGGTGCCGCCGCCGATGTCCAGCACCATCGAACCGTGCGCGGTATCGACCGGCAAGCCGGCGCCGACGGCGGCGGACATCGGTTCTTCGATTAAATACACTTCGCGCGCGCCGGCCATGGCTGCGGACTCACGAATGGCGCGGCGTTCCACTTGGGTAGACCCGCAAGGTACGCAGATCAGAATGCGAGGGCTGGGGCGCAGCAGTTTGTTTTCATGCACTTTTTTGATAAAAAATCGCAGCATGCGTTCGGTGACGGCGAAATCGGCAATTACGCCGTCTTTCAACGGACGAATCGCGGTGATGTTGCCGGGGGTGCGGCCCAGCATGCTCTTGGCGTCGGCGCCGATGGCCGCGATGGTTTTTTGGCCGCGCACCTTGTCTTCCTTGATAGCTACGACGGATGGTTCGTTGAGGACGATTCCTTGGCCTGGTACGTATATTAGGGTGTTTGCCGTACCCAAATCGATGGATAAATCGTTAGAAAAAAGGCCGCGAATTCGTTTGAACATGATTACACCAGAGCGCACAGAAAATCCCGCTACTTTATCAATCAAGCGGGCAGTTGGGCAAGATATAAAGTATCATAGTTTGCATTACTTAACATGGAGCTTTGATGATGTCGTTGACGGCCAGTGACGTGAAAAAAATCGCCCACCTTGCCAGGTTGGGCATTGAAGAACACCAGATAGATAGCTATGCCAAGGACTTATCCAGTATTCTGGATTTAATGACCCAAATGGGGCAATTGAATACCGACGCTGTGTCGCCGATGGCGCATCCCTTGGATCAGATGCAGCGCTTGCGCGAGGATGTTGTTACCGAAGCCGATCAACGGGAACACTTTCAAAAAATCGCCCCGCAAACCGAGGCCGGACTGTATCTGGTTCCCAAAGTTATTGAATAAGGACAGCCATGTATAACAAGACCCTTGCCGAATTGGCCGCCGGACTGCGCGGCAAACAATTTTCCAGCGTGGAGTTGACGCAAAGTTTTTTGAGCCGAATTAAACAGCACGAAACCTTGAACGCCTTTATCACGGTTTGTGAAGACAGCTCATTGCAACAGGCGCGGGCGGCCGATCAATTATTGGCCGCCGGTAGTGGCGCGGCATTAACCGGAATTCCTGTCGCCCAAAAAGATATTTTTTGTACTCTAGGTGCTAAAACCAGCTGCGGCTCTAAAATGCTGGATAACTTCATTGCCCCTTACGACGCGACCGTGGTTGATCATTTCAACCAAACCGGTGCGGTGATGCTGGGCAAATTGAACATGGACGAGTTTGCGATGGGCTCATCCAACGAGAACAGCTTCTACGGCCCGGTGCGCAACCCCTGGGACACCGACTGCGTACCCGGTGGTTCTTCGGGCGGTTCGGCGGCGGCTATCGCCGCGCGTTTGGCGCCGGCGGCAACCGGTACCGATACCGGTGGTTCCATTCGTCAGCCGGCGGCTTTTTGCGGTATCACCGGCTTGAAACCGACTTACGGCCGGGTATCGCGTTACGGCATGATCGCTTATGCATCCAGTCTGGATCAAGGCGGGCCGATGGCGCGTAGCGCCGAAGACGCCGCCTTGTTGATGCAAGTCATGGCCGGCTTCGACCCCAAGGATTCCACCAGCGTCGACCAGCCGGTGCCGGATTACAGCGCCGGCCTGAACGACAGCCTGCAAGGCTTGAAAATTGGCTTGCCGAAACAGTTTTTCAGCGCCGAACTCGACAGCCAAATGGCGGCGGCGATTCACGCCGCAGTGGACGAATACCGTAAACTGGGCGCCGAAGTTAAAGAAGTGGACATGCCTAACCTGAATCTGGCGATTCCGGCTTATTACGTGATCGCCTCGGCTGAATGTTCCTCCAATCTGTCGCGTTACGACGGCGTGCGCTTCGGCTACCGCTGCCAAAATCCGGAAGATTTGACCGACCTCTACACCCGTTCGCGCGGCGAAGCTTTCGGCGCCGAAGTCAAACGGCGGATTCTGATGGGCACCTATGCGCTGTCCGCCGGTTATTACGATGCCTATTATTTAAAGGCGCAACAAGTGCGCCGCCTGATCAGCGACGATTTCAAACGCGCTTTGTCGGAAGTCGATGTGCTGATGGGGCCGGTTTCGCCCGGCACCGCGTTCCGTATCGGCGAAAAGACCAGCGACCCCGTCCAGATGTATTTGGAGGATATTTACACCATCGCCATCAATCTGGCCGGTTTGCCGGCGATGTCGATTCCGGCCGGATTCGTCGACGGCAAACCGGTGGGTTTGCATGTGATCGGCAACTACTTCAGTGAAGCCAAGTTGTTGAATATCGGGCACCGCTATCAGCAAGTCACCGGCTGGCACCTGCAAATACCAAAAGGCTACGAATAGCACGGGAGGCAACATGGCGCCTATCACGCAATTATCGCAACTCGACCCCAACGGTACCTACAGCTATGCCGATTATTTGACTTGGCAGCTCGAAGAATCGGTCGAGCTGATCAAGGGCAAGATCATGGCGATGTCGCCGGCACCAAATGTCAAGCATCAAAGGATCGCGCTTAAGTTACTGCGGCCGATTGACAACTACTTCTTGCGCAAAAGCTGTGAAGTCTTTATTGCCCCCTTCGACGTCAAACTTTACGACCGCCGCAAATCGCTACTGAAAAATGGCGAAGCCTTTAGCGTCGTGCAGCCCGATCTGTGCGTGATCTGCGACAAGGACAAACTGACTGAACAAGGCTGCGATGGCGCGCCGGACTGGATCATCGAAGTCTTGTCGCCCGGCAATAGCCGCAAAGAAGTCCGCCTGAAATTCGATTTATACGAAGAAAGCGGCGTCAGTGAATATTGGTTGGTATTTCCCTACGAACAAATCGTGCAGCAATTCGTGCTGGACGAGCACGGTAAATACCAATTGCGCGCACTGTACCCCGGCAACGAAATCGCCATTCCGCATTTATTCCCCGACCTGCAAATCGACCTGAACGACGTTTTTGCCGAATAAGCTATAAAGGAAACCAAGAATGAACTCACAATGGGAAGCCGTCATCGGCCTGGAAATCCACACCCAACTCTCCACCAAATCCAAAATCTTCTCCGGCGCCGCTACCACTTACGGCGCCGAACCCAACACCCAAGCTTGCGCGGTCGATCTGGGTTTGCCCGGCGTATTGCCGGTGTTGAATAAAGATGCAGTGCGCAAGGCCGTGACCTTCGGCCTGGCCATCGACGCCGAAATCGCCCCGCACTCGGTGTTTGCCCGTAAAAACTACTTCTACCCGGATTTACCGAAAGGCTACCAGATCAGCCAGTTCGAATTGCCCATCGTCGGCAACGGCCATCTGGACATCGACGTCGACGGCGAGACTAAACGCATCGGCATCACCCGCGCTCACTTGGAAGAGGACGCCGGCAAATCCTTGCACGAAGACTTCCATGGCCTGACCGGTATCGACCTCAACCGCGCCGGCACGCCGCTGCTGGAAATCGTCTCCGAACCGGATATGCGTTCCGCCAAGGAAGCCGTGGCCTACATGCGCAAGCTGCACGAACTGGTACGTTATCTGGAAATCTGCGACGGCAACATGCAGGAAGGCTCGTTCCGCTGCGACGCCAACGTCTCGGTGCGCCCCAAAGGCCAAAAAGAATTCGGTACCCGCGCCGAAATCAAGAACATCAACTCCTTCCGTTTCGTCGAAAAAGCCATCAACTACGAAATCGAACGCCAAATCGACTTGATCGAGGGCGGCGGCAAAGTTGTCCAGGAAACCCGGCTTTACGATGCCAACAAGGACGAAACCCGCTCCATGCGCAGCAAGGAAGAAGCCAACGACTACCGCTACTTCCCCGATCCCGACCTGTTGCCGGTATTGATCGAAGAATCCTTGAAAACCGAAATCCGCGCCACGCTGCCGGAATTGCCGGCCGCCAAGAAACAGCGTTTTCTCGATCAATACGGCCTGGACAACGAAAGCGCCTCCACGCTGACTTCGTCGCGCGAACTGGCTGACTTTTACGAAGCCGTAGTGGAACAATCCGGCGGCGAAGCCAAATTGGCAGGCAACTGGCTAACCGGGGACGTGCTGGGCGCTTTGAACAAAGCAAGCCTTGAAATCGCCGATTGCCCGGTCAGCGCCGAACGTTTGGCAGGCCTGTTAAAACGCATCGCCGACAACACCATCTCCGGCAAGATCGCCAAGCAGGTGTTTGAAAAACTGTGGAACGGCACGGCAACCGCGGATGAAATCATCGAGCAGGAAGGCCTGAAGCAAATCACCGACACCGGCGCGATCGAAGCCATCGTCGACAAAGTGATTGCCGCAAACCCTGGTCCGGTCGAGCAATATCGGGCAGGTAAAGACAAGGCGCTGATGGCGCTGGTCGGCCAAGTCATGAAGGAAACCCAAGGCAAGGCCAATCCTGGGGAAGTGAATAAGATGCTGATTGAGAAGGTGAAGGGGTAATGATTGTGACCGATAAACCTACGTTTTTCCGGTCTGTCTAAATTTGCCGATCATGCCTGTAATCTCGTATTTTTTCGGCATTTACATCATGACGATCATAATCCACCACATTTCCATGTCGAATATCAGGGCCACGAAGCGCTGATTGGTATCGAAAACGGAAGGCAGTCTGCCAAACAAGGCCGTTAAACTGGTTCGAGATTGGGTTAAGGAGCACCAACAGGAACTCATGAACGATTGGCAACTTGCAGTCCAGCTAAAACCTTGCAACGCATCGCCGGAGCCGACAATGATTAAAATCGTTCACGCCGAACATATTGGTAACAAAATCATACGTCTGCAATTTTCAGATCATTCCTGGGGCGATTACGATCTTCAGCCCTTGATCGACAAACGAACCGAATTGGTCATCCCGCTACAGGACAATACATATTTTTCGCAGTTTTTTCTGGAATTGGGCGCTCTGTGCTGGAAAAACGGTTTGGAGTTGAGTCCGGGCAGTCTTTGCAGGAAATTGCAAGAACAAGGTAGATTGCATGCTGGGTCGGAGGCGGCTTAACTTGTGTCGCTATCGCGACGGATTGATTTTTTAAGTCGGTTTCACGAAAAACATCCTTGTTTTTCGTACTGAGGGTGCAGCGCATGCAAATCGGCAATCCTGCCGATTTGTCCCGTCGAATACCCACAGGGCGCAAGAGCTCCGATGCTCGGCGCGGCAAACGGGACCCAAACTGTCCCGGAGTTAAAACTGGTTTAGTTGTAAATTGGACGAATCATGCTTGCCTATAGGATGCAGCCGACGTAAGGAGGCGCATCGGTCGCGATTGATGCGTTTCACTCCGTTCAGTACATCCTACCGAGCCTGCTGCGAGAGATAAATTAGAAAAATTGGAATCGGCTATATTGAAGTCGGTTCTCGCACCGACAGGCGAGATACTTTTCTTTGCTTGTCCAAAGAAAAGTATCCAAAAGAAAAGACACCCGGATGCCGCTTATTCCCTGCGCTCCTCGCTTTTGTAAAGGGTCGACAGAAGGGGCTCCCTGCCCCTCTGCCGACGTGCGGCATCCATTCCGCACCCCTGCGGGCTATTCTCTACAAAAGCTCCGGTGCTCGGCGCGGCAAACGGGACAAAAACCATCCCGGATTTGAAACTGGTTTAATTGTAAAACAGACGAATTGCGCTTGCTTGTAGGAACACAAAGTTATTGACCACATTTTTTGTGATTGATCGTTTTACAACATAAAGCATATTACCGTACCATACAGCATTCATTACTATTCATAAGATTTTTAAGGGGCAATAATGGATTTACAAGGAATATCTTTTGGTGACCGCGTTGCTGAAAATGAAGCAGATAAATTATCTACTTACTTTGTAAAAACAGAACAATGGGAGTCGCTAAAGAATGGTGAAGTAGATGTGGTATTTGGCCCTAAAGGTTCTGGGAAAAGTGCGCTTTATACTTTACTTTTAAATCAAGATAACTTGTTCCCTGATCAAAATATTATTTTAATTTCTGCTGAAAAACCAACTGGAAAACCAGTTTTTTCAGACATAACGAGCGAACCTCCGACCAGTGAAAATGAGTTTGTAACTCTTTGGAAAATTTACATCTGCCAGTTAATCACTAGCAAATTACTTGAAAAAAATCTGTGCACCGATGAAGCCAAATATGTTGCAGATAAACTAAGGGAAGCCGGACTCATTGACGATCAAAATACTTTACAAAAATTGGTTAACAAAGCCTTACGTTTCGCAAAACGACTTTTAGATATAGAATCGATTGAAGGAGGAGCAAACACAGAAGGCCTTACTGGAAAAATTACTTTTCGCACCCCCTCGGATGAACTTGAGAAGAAAGGCTACGCCTCAGTTGACGAACTTATAGAGAAGCTAAACCACTACCTTAAAAAGGTTCAACTAAATACATGGATTTTATTTGACAGGCTTGACGTTGCCTTTGATCAGTCGTTAGATCTTGAAAAAAATGCACTAAGAGCATTATTTAAAGCATATAGAGACGTTGAAGAGCATACAAATATTAGGCTCAAAATATTTCTACGAGATGACATATGGAAAAGAATTACTAATGAGGGTTTTCGTGAGGCTAGCCACATCACTAGAACAACCACAATTTCATGGTCAGATAGGAACTTAAAAAACCTTATTATTTCTCGAAGCTTAGATAATAATAAAATATTAGAATATTACAAGGTTGATAGAAACGAAATATTAAGCGACTACAATCAACAGGAAGAATTCTATTACAAACTATTTCCTAGGCAAGTTGATACCGGAGAGAGACAATCAGATACATTTAACTGGATTAAGAGCAGAGTTAAAGATGGTTTGAATAATGTGGCTCCTCGCGAGCTAATTCACTTTTATAACGAAGCTATAGCAAATGAGAGAAAGGAGCAGAATATAGGAAATCATTACGTAGAGGCGCCTAATCTAATAAGCCGACAGGCTATCAAGAATGCAACTAATGAAGTTTCAAAAGTACGGACAGAACAGACCATATTCGCGGAACATCCAGAATTAAGAGGTTATGTTATGGCTTTGGAAAACTCTAAAGCTGAGCATAATATACAAACATTATCGAGCATATGGAGCATTGATGAAAAAAAGTGCGAAGAAATCGCTAATGCTTTATCTGAAATAGGATTCTTTGAACTCAAACCTGCAAAAACAGAAAAACTATATAAGATTCCATTTTTATATCGATATTATCTAGAAATATCTCAAGGCAAAGCATTTTAATCTTGCTCTGTATAAAAATCAGCCAGGTAGAGTATGCATCGCATACATAATTCCAAGCCTCGACAATATAATAATTTCAACAAGGTACGCGATGCGTACCCTACATCGATTCACCACGAATTTCGGGATGGTTTTCTCCCGTATGTCGCGCTGAGCACCGGAGCTTTTGAACGGTTCAGCCCGGCAGGGGCGATGCAGGGATGTATCGCGTTGACGACGGGGCCGGGAAGTCATGTAGGGTATGCATCGCATACCTAATTCAAAGTCTCGACGTAAGCGATCCATAAACCCCATCTACCCCGCTCATTTCAATCCGTTAATATAGCCGCGTAGGTCCGATTAGCGAAGCGTAATCGGACGAATGAATTGAATTAATAGAATCTCTATTTCCGAAATTTCGGAGAGGAAATATTGTGGGGTGGTGTTTATCGAACTGTTTGGAATACTAAACATCCGTCCGATTACGCTTCGCTAATCGGACCTACGTTTTTAGAATGTTTTTGAATTTGCGATGGTTTTTCTCCCGTAATGCCGCACCGAGCACCGGAGTCTTTGAACGGTTTAGCCCGACAGGGGCGATGCAGCTCGCGTAGGTCCGATTAGCGAAGCGTAATCGGACGAATGAATTGAATTAATAGAATCTCTATTTCCGAAATTTCGGAGAGGAAATATTGTGGGGTGGTGTTTATCGAACTGTTTGGAATACTAAACATCCGTCCGATTACGCTTCGCTAATCGGACCTACGTTTTTAGAATGTTTTTGAATTTGCGATGGTTTTTCTCCCGTTATGCCGCACCGAGCACCGGAGCTTTTGCACGGTTTAGCTCGACAGGGGCGATGCAGGGATGCATCGTGTTTTGGCCAACGAAGACAAGTTACTAGCCCGCCGGTGCGAGAACCGGCTTTACAGAGTTGTCGCCATGGCGACAACTCACAACTCCCCGTCAAAAAAATATCGCCCAACTGCTTTTAGGGGGTAACTGTATGAATTAAAATAGAAAAACAACTTATGCATGCCGCTTGCTTGATCATGTTCGAAAGCATATAGAACATGGAACGAGGAGAGCCGCCATGAAAACCTCAAATCATAGACATGAAAATCAAATCGTTCACGCCGCATTTTTGGATGCATTGAGCGGTGAATTTATTGCCCGCACCGGTTGCGGCGCCTATGTTTACTTGAATCCGGTCGATATTCATCGGATGTTCAACGAGTTTCAAAACCGTGGCACGCCGGTTCGCGATTATGTCAAACAAGTGGTAAAAGCCTTTTTAGCGGCCTGAACATTGTGAGTCACGCATATTTATACTGGCTCCCAATCTCTCCAGGCTGGAAATTAAAGCTTCCAAGCCGCATACCGAGGCCGTAAAGGGAAATGTGCGCAGATATGTGTTTGCTGTCTCGGGTATTTTGCGCACCGTTTTCTACTTGTCGGCATCCGCGCAATCGATTAGGCATTGCGCTTCCAGCCGGAATTGACGAGAATCCCAAATAAAGGAGTGGCTATGAAACTGAAAAAAACGTGGTTATTGGGGCTTGCGCTGGTTTTGGCCGGTTGCGGGCATGGCTTCGAGGGTGAATACAATGAACAGGTTGGTTCATCCGTTGAAATTTTGAACGCTTTTGCCCAAGTGGCGGGCGGCAGAACTCTGTTCATAGGCCCCGATTACATTGATGCGGACGGCATCCGCACCGACTTCAAGGATATTTTTGTCCGTGAGTCGGGTAGCCAGAAATATCTGGTTTTTAAAAAGGACGATGATACCGAAGAAGCATGGAAGATCGAAGATAACGATACTCTGATTCAGGGCGGTGGCTTGGTTTCCATCAAGCTGAAGCGCATCAAAAAATAATCCTGTATTTGTGGGCTCCGCTTCTTGGGAATAAAAACCGCTTATCGGGTTGATGGAGTTATCCCGCAAGTCTCTGATTCCCAGATAATTTTCGGCGCGCAGGTTGGCGAGCTAAAAGACCTGGGGTAGTCAAAAATCCTGGCATGCTTGGCTTAAAATACTCCGCGCGGTATCGATACCGTAATGATAGCCATATCCCCGTAAACTCATCTGATCATGACTCCTATCACCGATATTCCAACCGTTTCACTGGCGATACAACAGGCCGTGGCGCCAGTGTTTCTATTGACCGGCATTGGTTCCATTCTGGGGGTACTTACCAGTCGTTTGGGGCGTGCGATTGATCGCGGTAGGCGCTTGAACGAAATGACGGCGGAACGGATGCGGACAAGCAGTCATGAGGAAATTCGGACTTTGTCGAAGCGGACGCGCTGGATTCGGCGTGCCATCAGTTTGTGCACGCTGTCCGCGTTATGTGTTTGTCTGTCGATAGCCTCGCTGTTTGTGGCCGTGCAGCTGGGTGTCGATTTATCCAGTGTGGTGTCCTTATTGTTTATCGCTGCGATGCTGGCATTGATATGCGGATTATTGTGCTTTCTTCGCGAAATTGCGTTGGCGACCAAGGTGGTGGATAGCCCATGATTCGTCGTCTTGTTCTATTGGGCGAGTGATGGATGAGGTTTTTGTAAGGTGTAGGGATAAAAAAACCGCCTTCCGGTTTTCCGGGTAGGCGGTTTTGGATTTGGACAGAACCGAATTAAGCGCTGATTTTGCAATCAGACTCGACAAGTTGGTTTTTGCGAGTTATCCGCCAGCCTAGTAGGCCGCCAGTCAATAGTATTAGGCTGGAGGGTTCTGGGACACTGCCGCTAGGTGGGGGAGGGGCTGTTTTGCCGGTCAAGCCGGAGATTTTGAAGTAATCATTACCGAAATTACCGTCGTAGGAATTACAAGATGAAGCGCAGCTAGTGTAAGCACTGACTAACCAATAGCTGGACGATACGTTTGTCGGATTGATCAGCGCAGAAGGTGAAATGCTTGGGTTGGCTGTTGTGTTTAAGTCCATATAGTGACCGATAAATTGCCAGCCGCTGCTTAGTAGGTCGGTAATCGATTTGCCAGTAATGTTATCAGGGGTAGTCATGCTGCCATTTTGACCGGTATAAGCCAGTACTGAAATGTCGGCATCGGTGTATTTCCAGCCGATCGATAGAGATGTTAAGGTTATGCTCTGGTTAAAGGCAAATACCGCCGCATCGACATCACCCGCGGGCTTCTCGTCAGTTGAATTGCCGTCGTTGTCAAAGGCGTGATTAGGTGCGCTGCCAAAGTCTCCGTCTTCGAGGCTGGTTACGCCTATGCCGCCGCTCCAAGACCCCAGTGTGCCGGTTTCAAATCTATCGGGATTGGTAGCATCGTCAGTGGTTGAATAAGCTTTTACGATCACTGAGCCTGAACCGGGAGAGCCTTGAAAGGTTCCTTGGGTTCCATAATTGGTTTGAGATGCTGTTGTGAAACTCCAGTTAAGTGTTGCTTGCGCCGGCAAGGGGGCTAGCACTAATGCTGGTAATAACATGTAAAATTTAAACATGAAGAGTCCCTCTTAGAATTTCAGGGTAAGTCATTAATAACTGACCGTATTTTCGCAGTCTGACAATAAATCGCCATTGTACGGAAGTGCAGAGCGATTACTTAATTGCAGTCCTAAGCTTACATCAACACGGATTGGAATTCTAAAAGCATTTCTTATGCCTGTTATCATTAGTTGTTCGGATTGTTAATGTTGCGTTAATCTTTTGTCTATATAAAAGTTCTCAATTGTTCACTTTGTAAAATAATCCGACAGTCTCGCATTACATTAATTTCTCAGCTTTTCCAGCAACGCTCTGGCTTGTTCAATTCCTGTAAACGGGATATTCAGTTTTAAGGCTTGTTCCAATTCCTGTCTGGCTTCTTCCTTGCGTTGCAGTTGATCCAACGCGACGGCGATGTGATAGCGGATTTCCGGATTCTGGGACATTCTGGAGTGGGCGTTGCGTAGATAATGTAGGCCTTCCTCGGCTTTGCCGTTGTTGACCAGAATCCAGCCCAGTGTATCGTTGCCGGATGCCTGATCCGGTGCCAGTTTCTGAGCTTTTTCGGCATAAGCCAGTGCCTTGCCGTTACCGTTGTTGAAGTAGATATAGGCCAAGTTGTTCAAAAACAGCGGTTCGTTGGGATATTGCGAGAGTAAAAACTCATAATACTTCTGCGCTTCGGCAATTTTACCTTTTTGTAGTTGCTCCTCGGCCAATGCGGCTAGCGGCACGCTGTCCTTGGGGTGTTTTTTGACCCATTGTTGCAGTAATTCAAAGGCCTTGTCGTGTTGCTCGGTTTGCTTAAGGCTTTGATACAGTTTCATTAATAGCTGTGTATTCGGTTCCAGGTCAAAAGCATTTTGGTAATGACTAGCCGCCAAGCTGGCGTTTTTCTCATGTACGGCAATATCGCCCAGCAATTGATGTGGAAATGCGCTTTTCGGATAGTCTTTCAGTAGATTATTGGCGCGGCTCATGGCAAAAACTGGTTTTCCGTAGTTCAGCTCCAGTTCCGTCAGTGCGATTTGGGATGGGATATGCTTTCCGTCGGTCAGCACCGCTTTTTTCAATGTGTTGATGGCTTCCGAATAATCTTGCACGGCCATTTGGTAACCGGCCACCCTGTAAAGTTTTTTGACATTCAATCGGGCTTGCTCGGCCATGCGCCGATACACATCGAGCGCTTTACCCCGGCTGTCTGTAGCCAAATAGCAACGTGCCAGGGCTTCCATTAGTTGCGGGTCGTATTTGTCGATTAATTCGGCGGCTTGAGCTATGTTGAGCGCATCGATTGCCTGGCCCATTTTTAGCTTGAGTTCGATTTGGGCCAGTAAAACCTGCATCGATTTTTGATCGATGCCACGGGCTTTTTCCAGCCATCGAGTGGCGGCGCCGTTATCGCCCTTGGCCTGCTCCACAGTTGATAGTTCGAGCAGTACGGCAATATTTTCCGGGAACTGTTGATTGAGCTTTTGTAGGCGTTGTTGGGCCGAATCGATTTTTTTCTCGGCAACATCCAGTTTGCTCAGGTTGATATGGGCCGTGATAAAGGCCGGATCAAGCTCGACGGCTTTTTCGAAACTACGCCGGGCTTGTTTCAGATCTTGAGTGGCGACTTGAGCCGTGCCGAGCAAGTTTAAAAGTGTAAGATTTTTCGACGCCTTGTTATACAAGCCTTCGGCGACCCGCAAAGCTTTTTTGGCTTCGCCGTTGTTGACATAAATGGCCACCAGCGGAATGCCGGCTTGGCTATTTCCCGGATTGGCTTGGATCGCGGATTCCAGTTCCTGAATAGCGAGTTGTTCTTGTCCCATTGAAAGGCGGGTTAGGCCGATTTCGGTTTGAATATTTTCCCCGCCCGTTTCCTGCACCGAGGCCTTTTCCAATAGGGTGTTGGCCTGGTCATGCTTGCCGGCGTTCATATAGGCGGTTCCGAGCAAAAACATTAAGCGGCGGTCATGCGGATTACTGCTCATGAGCGGCCTGAGCAAAGAGATTACTTGCTCGGGTTCGTTTTTCGATAACAAGATCGAAGCCAGCAATTTGTAGGGGCCGGTTTGTTCAGGATATTTTTTAATGTAAAGGCGTAGGTATTCGGCGGCCGGATCGAAGCGTTTCAGGCTGTAGTTGATCAAGCCGGACAGCATCAGGGTTTGACTGTGTTGGGTCAAATATTCGGGTTTAACCGAAACGATGATGTCGGCCGCGGCTTCCAGTTCCTTGATCGAGGCTTCCTGTTGACCGATGCGCCCCAATAAAACCGCGTGCAGATAAGCCGCCTTGGGATCGAACGGATAATTTTGCCGCAAATATTCAAGGTCTTGCATGGCTTGTTCGTTTCGATGCAAGTCCATCAATAAGCCGGCTCTGGAGATGCGGGCATCTTGATGATCCGGCATTAACTCTAGTGCCTTGTCGTAGTCTTTAATCGCCTCTTCCAGTTGCGCTTGTGTATGCTTAATTGAGCCTTTGACATACCAGGTGCCGGCATTGTCGGGCTGCATTTGCAGCGCTTGGTCGGCGGCTTGGTCGGCGCCGGCCAAGTCGCTGCGTCTCAATAAAGCATTGGCCCGGCCGATAAGCGCATCGACTCTGCCTGGGTCGATCTTCGCGGCCATCTCGTATGCATTGAGTGCTTCGTCGACTTGGTTTAGTTGCAGATAAGCATGGCCCCGAAAGATATACAATTCAGGTTGTAGTTGGCGGTCATATTGGCCGGGATCGATATCTTTCAGTAGTTGCTCGTATTTGATCTGGTATAGATAAAGCTGGGCCAGGGATTTTATGGTCAGAGATTTGTCGGCGCCCATCTGATTGGCTAGGCCCAGTTGGACTTCCGCTTCGGACAGCGATTTTTGTTGCAGATAAATTTCGCCCAACAAAATATGGGCTGCAACGAAGTTTTGATTTTGCTGAATGGCGTTTTTCAGATGGATGATGGCGTCGGCGTTATCGTGTTTTCTATAGGCGGCCAAGGCTTCCTCGTAATAGTTTCCCGCCAGATTGTCGTCGGCCACGCCCTGGTTGAACGAACACAGAAGATTTAGCGCCAAAAGTAGGCTTGCTGGCAATGCCGGCGATTTTTTGTGTGTTAATTTTGATTTCATGTCGACTACAAGGGTATGGGTATGGGCCAATAGGATAACGGTAAAGCGATTACAAACATAGTTGCGGCAGACCGAGCGCTACCAATTACTTGGCGTTGGAAGGAGGGGGGATCATTTACGGGTATAACGGTGTTTGACACCGGCCGGGAAATAATCCGGGCTGGCAAAATTATGCAGAGTAATCAGGGGCGTTTGCCGCTCTACGGGTGTGTAGTTGGCAAATTCGCTATTCAAACGCAGCAACTGAGATCGAATGGAAGTGGCTATCACTGGCTTCCTGACGTCATCGGCCGCGACGCCGGGCGCCAGTTCCACGGCAATTTGCAAATATTTGTCGCCGTCTTCGTTTTCTTGGGTTTCCAGCACGAATTTACCTGTGACCCAGGCGCTGACGTCCGGTTGTTCCAGACCGACCGCGACGTTTTCCGGGTAAATATTGGCGCCATAATAGGATACGGTGAAATCGGCCCGGCCAAAGACATAGACAAACGGCAAATCACGCAGCCTGAAATCATCCTTTAATCCCAGATCGCAGGCAGACTTCACGCCATAACGTCCGAGGAAATCCCACATTTGATCGAAGCTGATCAGGCCGCCCTTGTCGGCGATGTGATAGCGCAGCAGGGGAACCGTGTTCTCGCCGGATACGACCAGAGTGTCTTCATGCATTTCGAAGAAGCGGCTGATGGGATCGTATTGCACCAGTGTCGGCAACCGAGATTCGCCGAACAGGTCGCGGGCGGCATCGGGGTGGTTCGCCAACCAGCGCCGAATCGCGATGCTGAATGGAGTTTCATTGCCCAATACTCCGCCGTCCGCCGTGCCATATAACGATGCCGAGTCGAAACAGGGTGCTGTTGAGCCTATACGCTGCCCGATCAGGCCGCGCCATTCCTCGCTAAATACCTCGCCGGCAAACACCAGCTTGAGCTTATAATCGGCCCAGCTTATGCCTTCGGCACTACCGGCATCGATCACGTCTTTAATGAACGGCGGATAGCCCAATAGCACCGTTTGTTCGAAATGCGGCGCCAATTCGCGCACGACGCGGAAGATTTCGGCCTTGTTGTTACCCGGTGTCGCCACCATCAGCGGATAACCCTTGCGGGCCAGATGCCAGCAGCAGGAAGTGGTGAATAAACCGCCCACCCAGTTTCCCAGTGCAAAGCAGACTATGGCCAGGGTGTTGCGTTGATGGGCTAGAAAACTATCGCGGAATACTTGTTCGAAGCGTAGCGCAACATCCAGTTCATAGCCGGCGGAGCGAGGCCAGAAGGTCGGTTGGCCGGTGGAGCCGGACGATACCGCCACTCTGTCGGCCCCGCTCAGGCTGCCGCCGAAGCAACGTTCCGGCAGCGGATAAGCCTGCATGTAATCGGCTTTCCCCATCAACGGTAATTGTTGAAAGGCTTGATAACTGGTAATTTCGGCCGGATTAATCCGGCGTGATTGCAGAAAACGGCGATAGGCGGGCACTTCCTCGGCGCAGCGCTGAAACAAGGAAAGATACTTGAGTTTCGGGTCGATGGCCCGGTGCTCCGCTAACACAGTGTCCAACGGCGTGGCGGTAAAATGCTCGAAAATGGCTGTGGACGGTGGAACAACAAGCGCGTTGGACATGGCATTCTTCCTGACAATATGGCGTAAGGATGTAACTATTTTATGTAGACAAAACGAACGGGGAAGATGCATTCTGCATCGTTTCGGCCTGCTTCGACAAGCCGCTGGCCTAGCTAATTTTAAACATTTACTCCATCACCGATCATGCAAGCCTTAGTATTAGACGGCCAATTAAGCTATCGCCAGGATGTGCCCGAACCGGTATTGGCCACCGACGAGGCCTTGATCAGGCTGGGTTTGGCCGGAATTTGCGCGACGGATTTGGAGTTGCTCAAGGGTTATGCCGGATTTTCCGGTGTGATCGGGCATGAATTCGTCGGCGTGGTCGAGTCCGTTGCCAACCCGGAACATCAGCCTTGGCTCGGCCGGCGGGTGGTTGGCTCCATTAATATCGGCTGCAATCATTGCGAGACTTGCCGTCATGACGGGCCGGAGCATTGCCGCAATCGCAAGGTGTTGGGGATTAGGGCAAAAAACGGCGTCTTTGCCGATTACTTTTCCCTTCCGGTTGCCAATTTGTATGCGGTTCCGGATTCCGTTTCGGATCGGGCGGCAGTGTTTGCCGAACCCTTGGCGGCCGCGATGCGGGTGGTCAGGCAATTGCAAGATTTACCGGTTAACCGCGTGGCGGTGGTCGGCCCAGGGCGTCTGGGGCTTTTGATTGCCAAGGTTTTGGTTTTGGCCGGCTATCGGGTCGTGGTTCTGGGGCGGTCGGAAACATCGCTGGATTTACCTGAACAATGGAAGCTTGAGACGGCCTTGATTGATGGTGTTCCGGATGCGCCGTATGACTGCGTGGTGGATGCCAGCGGTCAGGCTTCTGGCTTTGAACAAGCCTTGCGTATCGTTAAGCCGCGAGGCTTTCTGGTTCTGAAGAGCACCTTTACCGCGACCAAGCCCATCGACTTAGCCCAAGTGGTTGTTCGCGAGGTTACTATTTTGGGTTCCCGTTGCGGACCATTTGCCGAGGCTTTGACGATTTTGCGGCAAAAAACCGTACCGGTGGAAACGATGATAAACGCTGTTTATTCGTTGAAAGACGGACTTGCCGCTGTTGAGCATGCGGCTCAAGCCGGTGTTAGAAAAATCCTGTTACGGCCATAGGCAGTGCAACATGATGCGATCACGGAAGATTTATCGTTTGGCCGTTTAACGCTTTTTGGCTAGTTTACGGCTATCGACCGGATCAATATCTTAGTGAGTATTGACTTTTATTTTGAGTTTGGCCAACTGCTCGAGAAAGTATGTGTCGTAGTGCCAGCCTATGCGAGGTGGCGGCGGTGTGCGGGGGGTAGTCATTGAATGTTTCATGTCGGTTATTGGATTGGGTTTGAGAGACTCCACATTTGAGTAATTCGGCTTATTATTTAAGCCGGCTGATGATCAATGTGGGGAAGTAAACTTATGCTACATAAGCGAGTCGAGAAGCGACTGGCTGGATTTGGCGTAATTACCGGAATATGGCTAACTAAATTTATGGGTTGCCAGGCAGTCGGTGGTTGCGCCTGATCTATCAGCGACGGCCACCAGTTGATGGCCGTCGCTGGTCGAAAACTTAAACGATGGTCACTTCTTCGGCTTGCGGGCCTTTAGGGCCGCGGCCAAGTTTGAATTGAACGTGTTGGCCTTCATCCAGTGTTTTGTAGTTATTGTTGGTGCTGAGGATGTTTCTGAAATGTACGAAAACATCGGGGCCTGATTTTTGTTCGATAAAGCCAAAGCCTTTGTCTGCGTTAAACCATTTGACGATGCCGGTAGTCATTGTAGTAGACATGATAAGTCCTATAAAAATTTTTAGATAAAGCCTTAAATTAAGGCGGATATAGCTGGTAAATGCGGAGATTACTAAATGATAAACAGGACGAAGAGCTACAGAAGAGACGTCGAATCGGTAAACAAAGGGTAACACATATTTTCTAGCTGTTAGCCATTCTAGGCCTATTAATCGGTTTGTCAATTTAATCCTGACTAATTACTAAAATAATTTGGAATGATATAAATTGTCTAGGTAAATTAGTAGGTTAAATGCATTCAGGTCGGAGCGGTCCAGTTAAATAAATTACGGAAATTTCATTCCAGCACAATTTAACACCTATTTTCGGACAATAATTCCGGATTGCCGCCCATGGCCGCGATATTCGTAGTCACGGTTTGCTCGGTGGTAAACCGATGTAAATAATTAGGGCCGCCCGCTTTCGGTCCGGTGCCCGACAGTCCCATGCCGCCGAACGGCTGTACGCCGACCACGGCGCCTATCATGTTACGGTTGATGTAGATGTTGCCGACGCGGGCATGCTGTCTTACATAGTGCATGGTCGCGTTGATTCGAGTGTGCAGGCCCAGCGTCAAGCCGTAACCGGTGGCGTTGATCGCATCGACTACGTTTGCCAGTTCGTCGGACGCATAGCGGACGATATGCAGGATGGGGCCGAACACCTCCCGTTCCAGCAGCGATATGCTGGGGATTTCCGCCAAGGTGGGCGGAAACAAACCGTTGTTCGACGGACTTTGTTCCAACGCTGATTGATAGAGCAGCTTGGCATGGCTTTTCAGAAATTCGACGTGAAGGGATAGCGAGTCGGCGGCCGGTTGATCGATCACCGGTCCGATGTCGCTGGTGAGGTCGCTCGGATCGCCCACGCGCAGCAACCGCATCGCGCCGATCAAGCGAGCGATGATGTCATCGGCGATTTCCGCTTGTAAAAACAGCACACGCAAAGCCGAGCAGCGCTGGCCGGCGCTGTTGAAGGCCGATTGCAATACATCGACTATCAGTTGTTCCTGGTGAGCCGAGCTGTCGGCGATCATCACGTTTTGGCCGCCGGTTTCGGCGATTAGCGCCGCGATGGCGCCTGGGCGGCTGGCCATTTGCCGGTTGATGACTTGCGCGGTGGCGCTGGAGCCGGTAAATGCGACCCCGGCCACGCGGGGATCGCTCAATAACAGGCGGCCGATTTCGGCGCCGTCGCCCGGTAAGAAATGCAACACGTTATCCGGTATACCGGCTTGATGCAGCAGGCGCACGCAGGCCATGGCCGTCAACGAAGTTTGCAGGGCTGGTTTGGCGATCACCGTGTTGCCGGATACCAGCGCGGCGGCGATTTGCCCGATGAAAATCGCAATCGGGAAATTCCAGGGACTGATGCAGACGAATACTCCGCGCCCATAATGAAATAATTGATTGTGCTCGCCGGTTGGTCCCGGCAAGGATTGCGGCTTGCCGAACAGCTCTATTGCTCCGGCGGCGTAGTAGCGGCACAAATCGACCGCCTCGCGAACTTCCGCGAAGGCGTCGCGTAAGCAGCGGCCGCCCTCGCGCATGCATAGCGACACCAACTCCAGGCGCTGGCGCTCCAGCAAGTCGGCCGCGTTTTGCAAACACTTTGCTCGGGTTTGTACCGGGCATAATCGCCAGCCGGAAAAAGCTAGGGAAGCTTGTTCCAATGCTTGCGCTATCGAGTCAGGTTGACTGGAAACCAGCTCGCCGACTAACGCGTTTCGGTCGAACGGGCTGTAGACCGGCTGCGCTTCGCCCAAGAAGGCTTGGCCGGAGACCAGCGGTGATGCCTGCCAGATTCGAGTGGAAAGCCGGTCCAGCTCTCGCATTGCCTGGTTAAGCAAATCCGGATCGCTAAAATTGATTCCGTGGGAATTTCTGCGCTGTTTGCCGAATAAATCCGGCGGCGGTGCGATAGGGTGGCACTGGTTTTGTTGCAATTCCGCCAATGGATCACGGCTCAGTATTTCCACGCCGATCGCCGGGTTTTCGATTTGATGAATAAACGAGCTGTTGGCGCCGTTTTCCAATAAACGTCTGACCAGATAGGGTAATAAGTCCCGATAGCCGCCAACCGGCGCATACACGCGGCAATGGAATCTTTCCGGATCGCGCGAAAGTAGATCGTCGTACAAGGCCGCGCCCATACCATACAAACGCTGGAACTCGAAGCCGGGATGATTTTGGGCAAAGTTGCAAATGGCGGCCACGCTATGCGCATTATGGGTGGCGAATTGCGGATAAAACGCCCGTGGGTGCGACAATATCAGCCGAGCACAAGCTAGATAGGACACATCGGTGGCGGCTTTGCGGGTAAAGACCGGGTAATCGTCCCAGCCGTTTTCCTGGGCGCGCTTGATCTCGCTGTCCCAGTAGGCGCCTTTGACCAATCGAATAGGGATCCTGCGTTGTCGAGACTCGGCTAGCGCCGCCAGCCAATGGATCAGCGGAATGGCGCGCTTTTGATAGGCTTGCACCGCCACACCCAGGCCCGGCCAGTTGCTCAAGGCCGGATCGCCGGATACCTTGGCAAAAATATCCAGCGACATGTCCAGGCGTTCGGCTTCCTCGGCATCAATGGTCATGCCGATATTGGCGGCGCGAGCGCGTCTGGCCAGGGCCGATAGTTTTTCAGCCAAGGCCTCAACCGCGAGACGCCGCTGTAAGGGTTCGTAGCGCGGATACAGCGCCGATAATTTGATGGAAATGCCCGGATTGGCGAACAGGTCTTGGCCGGCCGAGGCCGCCAGCGTGTCGATGGCTTGCAAGTAGGCCGCAAAATAACGCTCGGCATCGTCCCCGGTCAAGGCGGCCTCGCCCAGCATATCGAAAGAATAACGGTAGGCCGGGTTTTGGGCCGCATGTTCCAGGGCTTGGCCGATGTCTTCGGCGATCACAAAATGTTTGGCCAGTTGCCGCATGGCCTGTATCAGGGCTTGGCGAATCAAGGGCTCTCCGTAACGCGCCAGCAGATCATCGAAAATATGCAATCGGTGCCGAACTCTGTCTTCAATTTTTCCGCTCAACAGCAGTGCACTACTCGCCAGGTTGACCAGCAACGAATCGCTATGCAGCAGGTGGCTATACCAATCGGCATCGGCCAGTCTTTCGCGCAAGAAGCGGTTTTGGGTGGGGATATCCGGGATGCGCAACAAGGCTTCGGCCATGCCCATCAACACGATACCTTCCTCGCTGTTTAGGCTATATTCCTGTAAAAACGCCTCGAACGGGGCTTTTCGGCTTGGCTGGTTGCGGACCGCCAAAATTAATTGACTGGCAAAGTCGCTGATCCAGCGCCGGTCGTAGTCGCCGATATGCCGTTCCAGGTCAGCCAGTAGCGCTGATTCCGGCTTGATAAATGCCAGGTTGATCATGGCGCGAAGCTGGTGCAATCGGTTGGTGTTACTCATTTTAGTCACCCGGTTAGTGGTTTGAGCAAACAAGTCCGATTGTATATTGGCCTCGAGCCAATCGGCAAAATGATCACTGACGGAGTGGAGCCCAGGCCGGCTTTGATTTCGGCTCCGCTCGGTAATTTGGCGCTTGTTGGACCGGGTGGGGTCTGCTACTGTTTCAAAAAACTTCAATGGCAAGGGGAGGCTTTATGCCGGGCAGAATTGATTTTACGATGGGTTTTAATACTCACGGAGCGGCTCATCAGCGTGATGGCGATGCCGGTTATCGGATTTATATCCTGGGAAATTTTTCCGGTTTAGCCCGATTGCCATGGGAACAGCGAAAAATCAGCAGACTCGATATGGACAACTTCGAGCAGGTGATGAGCCAAATCCGGCCGACGCTTGAATTCGAGTCCGGCCTAAGTTTGCGGTTCGAAAGTTTGGAAGACTTTCATCCCGACAACTGGCTGGAAAAAGTCGGGATATTGGCGGATTTACAAAAATTAAAACAAGAGTTAAGCAACCCGAATACCGCGGCGCAGGCAGCGGCTAAAATTCAGACTTATTTTCAAGTCGAGGCTCAAGCCGACACGGCCGTTCCGGTCCAGGCCGAAGCCGAAAGCCAGGACGAACTGTTGGAACGGCTGCTGGGTAAAAAACCTGATACGCCAGTCGGCACGGCCGATAGTGTCAATAAATTGATTGATCATATAGTCTCGCCGCATGTGACCAAGGCTATAGAACCCCAACATCGGGATTTGATCAAGCTGATCGACTCGACCATTAGCCAGTTTTTGCGCACCCTGTTGCATTGCACGGAGTTTCAGACTCTGGAAGCGCTTTGGCGGGCAACCGAATTACTGGTGCGGGAAGAAGCGGCCGACCAGCAAAACTTTTTTCTGGTGGACATCGCTCAAGCCGAATTATTGGCCGAACTCGGAAACGGCAGCTGCGCATTCGAACAAAAATTGCTGCAGCATATCCAGCCCGGTGACGGCGAACAGGATGTGCTGTTGATCGGCGATTACGGTTTTTCCGGCGGTACGGACGACAAGGAATTGCTGGCCTGTTGCGGCCGGTTGGCGCAAGCTTGCGGCGCAAGTTTTCTGGGCGGCGTCGAGCAGGCATGGGTCGAAAATATCATCGGTGCTCCCGAACAGGCCGAAAACTGGCGGCAATACCTGAAGCAAATCCAGGCGGACAGGGTGATGCTGGCCTATCCGCGATATTTACTCAGGCTGCCGTACGGAGCCAACCGTGATCCGATCGAGTCCTTGGCGTTTGAAGAATGCTCGGCTATGCCATTGGCGGAAGAATTACTGTGGGGCAATCCGGCCTTTATCTTCGCCCGTGCTCTGGTCAGAACCGGTCAAACAACCGGCGCGGACGATCAATTTTTCTTCGGCGAAATTCCGGCTTTCAGCTTCGAGCAGAATGGCGAGCAGGTTTTACAGCCCGGAACCCAAGTTGTATTGAGCGAATCCCAGGCAAATAACTTGTTGTCGCTGGGCATCGTGCCTGTGATCGGTTATCGTCAGCGGCGGGGGATACGCGTCATGAGCCTTTCGTTTCTGTCCGAAGCGGGGCGGTAATGTCAATTCGCAGCCGGCGTCTGTTTTTCCGGAACGGATTGCCGCAATGCGGTTACGTGGCAACCACGAAGCAGCAGCTTCCGAGTTGTCAGAAAACGCTCGCCTACCTTGGCTTACCGGTTCGATTGCTCTGCCGGAACTAACGGAGCAAAATCGACCCAAAGCGGACTGCTGGGTTGCATTGTGAATGGCAATATTTGAAGGTATACCTGTCTGTTGCTCTGGATTGCAAGCCTGATCATCCCTGTAATGTAGGAACTTATGGTCGACGTACAGGCTCAATTTACCACAAGGTTTGTTTTACTTGCCGGTAAATAATGGTTACACTTTCTAGTAAAATAATACTTGCAAACCTTTTTGTCATTGTTTGCTTTATGCTGTTTTTCGGACCATTTAGATGACGTTAAAGCCCAATACAATCGAAAACCAGCTGATTGAGGAGATTTGCCGCTATATCTCCGAGGATAGGGCTCCTTCGCAATTCGAAGTTGCCAAACTAAAACGGGAAGCGGCCAAACTGAAAAACGGTAACCGTGCCGTTTATGCTGCCATCTTGGGGATGATTGCATGTCTAGATAACGACGTAGCGGAATGTAAAAAGCAGCATGAGTTAGCAATTCGTTTGGAAGGTTCGGTCGAGCTTTACGATTCGTATTGCACGTCTCTTTATAATCTGGGCCATATTAAGGATGCCTATAAATGGGCTAAAAAAGGTTTAAATGTGTTCCCGCATGCGCCGGTTCTTCTTGTGTCGGCAGTTAAATCGGCTTATTTTTTGGGATTGTTCGATAAAGTCGTTGAGCACTATCAAGCACTGATTCCTCTGCAATTGGCTGTTATTGACGAAAAAGCGGAAGGTTTTGTTCAAAACGCCAAGATCGTTTTAAGTTTGGGTATTCCGGAGCCCAGTTTGCATCAGTTGTCCGATATTTTAGAGTCCATTCGTTTAAAGCATGGCGCCGATATAAAAACGATCAATCTATCGTTGATTCCGACGGAAGAAACACAAGAATTGTTCAATTGGATCGAGACAACATCGAACGTCGATATTACGGTCGAGATGAATATGGAATTGTGCGAAATACTAGCCAGCCAGCCCGATATCGATCTCGGTAATATGACCGTTGCTTTCAGGGCCTGCCAACACTAATGCCTGTCGACCAACAAGCGTTTTTGCAATTCGCAAAATCGTTGCCAGAAGATACCGAAATTCAAATACGAAACTCTGTAAGCAGAGCGTATTACGCGGCTTATCATGCTTGCCTTGAAGTCTACAAAATGGACGGTTCCGCCGAGGGCGGCGTTCATGCAAAGCTGATTTCCGGTCTGACAAAAAGCACCGACGTTAACGATAGAAAAATCGGTTTCATTCTTCAGCAGCTAAAAGGGCTTAGAATCGTAGCGGACTACAGATTGTCGGCAATGGTGTCTGTTCAAGATAAGGAAACATCGATCAAGCAAACGGAAAAGTTGCTTGAGACTTTGCCAGAAAAGTCAACAGTATAAGCGAAAGCGACCTTTTCTGAGTACGATATAGTCTCATCCATCACTGTGTTCAGTTTTTGCAATCAAGCATTTAGCAAGAGCGACAGACAGGTATACCTTCAAATATTGCCATTCACAATGTAACCCAGCAGTCCGCTTCTGGCCGAAACTGTAAATTAGCATATTTTAAAATGTCGTTCTCGATAGCTGAAGTTCAATTCTGTTTAGCTTTAACGATGTCAAGGTCGCTGCCAGCTCCTAAGGCGAAATAGAACCTAAATTGCTTCTAGCGCCTAGCCATATCGGCTTTGCGTGCAATCATCTTCTCGGCCAGGGCGTCACCGCCGCCGCTGTCAATGATGACCTGGTGAATCTGTTGGTCGGCAATCCGTAGCACCACCATGATGGCCTGTTCGATTTCGTCTGGACTCATGTCACTGAAGAGCCTGACTGCGTGAGGGTTGCCTTCGTCAGTTCGCAGCACATCGAGTTCGTCCACCCGAGTGCCGAACGCTTTGCCCTTGGGGTCACCCTGAGCCCGGAATGCCAGCGCCCCACCCACGTCGAGCGTCAGCACTTTGCCGTTGACGACGCCCTGATTGTCGCCATTGTAGCCGGCGGCGTCCCAGTTGGCCGTCCAGGCATGAACACCGAACCAGCGCTGAGCCTTTTTACGTTCGCTTTCGTTGAGATGTGCAATACACTTCTTGTCGAGTTCGATCCACTCGGTCGCGATCTGGTCAGGCGCTGTTGTGCTCACATAGGTCAAAGTCGGCGCGCCGGCCAGATGATAGAGCTTGGCCGCGATCATTTCATTGCGTGCATGGGCCGGAGACTCCAGCGTCTTCACGTAGTAGCGCCGTCCGTTGTTGTCCTGAAAAATGCCCGCCGGGTTGGTGCCCAATTGCCCGCCAACTCGCTGCATAGTGCTGGTATCGATCAGAGGCCTGTCAGCGTTCATCGGTTTGCTTAGGCAATGGGCTTGGTTCGACGCACCAGCGCCAGTTGCCCTGGCGTTTCGATGGCGCCCTTGCGCACGCGGCGAACGGCATGGATCGCCTCATCGGGATTCATGCCCAATTCCACCAGTAGCCGCGCCGCGATCATGCCGGCCCGACCCAGGCCACCTTTGCAATGCACCAGCACATCATCACCATTGCGCAACATCTCGCGGATCTCGCGGCCTTGCGTGGCCCACTGCTGTTCGAAAGCCTGAGTAGGAACGGAATAGTCGGCGATGGGCAGATGAAGCCACGCTATGCCCCGTCCGCGAATTTCATGCCCTAGCAGCGGTACCTTGAGTGCCTTGAGCTCCGCGGGTTCTACCAGTGTCAGCACCAGCTTGGCGCCCCAGGCGGCGATGGCGTCCAAATCGATACCGAGGTCGCGCTCCCAGGCGCCCGTGTGCGCAAAATGGTCATGCTTGCCTGGGCAGAAGGTGATTCCGATCCGTCCCTGTGATGGGCTGGCACGGACTTCCGCGATCTGAAGAGGGTGTGTGTGGCTGGTCCGCGCGGCTGCCATAGTGCGATCCTGACGAAATAATGAATGTCAGGACAAAAGTCTAGCACGAACAACCGACTGGTAATCCCCGAAAGTGTCGCAATCGATCATGAGCGGCATCACATCTTTTGACTGTAACGCCTGGAACAGCCGATCCGGAACGCAAACTATTGCCCAAAGAGGTGTAAGTGCTTGGATCGGATGCTAGTTGCCAAAATACTCTGGACGCCAACGCCATTCGATATTAGGAACTTATTGTTGACGGAATTCCGAGCTTTTAGGTCTTCCCGTTGTAGGCAGGAGGGCGGCGCCAGAATGGCAAGGCTAAAATCTGTATGGAAATTAGCCAGGTGGTCAATTGCTGGTTTTTCAGGGTATAGCTCAAGGCGATGGGTAGGCCTTCGCTCAAGCTGGGATGAGCCTGAATAAAATCATAGGCCGTCAGAAAGGAATAGGTTTCGGCCGACACCAATGCCAGCAGGCCAAGGCTTAACAGGTAAGCGATAAACCTAGCGCGACCGGCCTGTGGTTTGCCGTCGATTGGCCGGTCGAAAGATAAGGTTTGCCGATTGATCCCGTGCCGACTGACTATCAGACAGAGGATCAGGCCCAATACCCCCAGCGCCGGAATGGCGAATTGCTCATTCGGAAAGCTCAAGTAACGGCCATCGTAGGCCAGCTGATAGGTTTTATAAACCGCCAGCAGCATAAAAAACTGGTAAGCCCGTTTTAGCCGGTTTGCCAGTGCCGGCGCCGTGGCTTTGTCGGCTAACACCGTGTAAAAACGCTGGATCAGCAAGCCGCCCAGTACGGCATTGGCGATGACTATTATCACCGTATAGGCTTGCTGCCATGGGCTATAACTGGTGTGCCACTGAAAATCCGCCAGCGTAATCAGGCAAACACAGAGCGCTTGCGACAGTGATAAAAACAGCAACATACGCAGTGCTGAAAGCGATCGCAGTTTGTTGAAATAACAGGCGGTCACTAATAGGTACAACAGCGTTGCCCAGCCAAAATGTAACGGCCAGTCGGGATTTTCGCTGACGGGGCCGGTCAGCGGGAAAACCGGTTGACGGTCTATGGTCAGCAGCCCCCAGTTGGCGCCCACCACGCCTTCGTGGTTACTTTTCCAGGGCTGATTGAAGGCTTCGACGATGTTGTAATCAAGGCCGTGCCGATTGGCGACCTGGATCAGGTCGCGGATGTAACGGGCTTCATTGATGACGCTCGGCACCGCCAAGCCGCGTTGACGGCCGGCGGCCGGCCAGCCGGACTCGCCGATTAGAATCGGTTTGTTGACCCCCATGCCGCGGGCCTTGTCTTCGATTTGCCGTATGATTTTCTCGACATGCTCGGCGGCGTGTTCGATCGCAACCGGCTCGTCTTCCCAGTAAGGCAAAATGTGGATGGTAATAAAATCCACTTCATTGAAGAGTTGCGGGTATTTGATATAGCTGGACCAAACATCGGCGTAGGTAACTGGCTGTTTGATAGCCTGTTTGACTTGGCGGATATAGCCGATAAGGCTGTCGACATCCATATCCTTGCGCAGCAATACCTCGTTGCCGACGATCACCCGTTTCACCTGATCCTGGTTGGCATTAGCGGCCTGGATCAAGGCTTCGACTTCAATTTTGTTTTGCTGGTGGCCGTTGCCCAGCCAGCCGCCCATGATTATATCCACCCCATGTTTACGGGCGAAATCGGGCGTGGGTTGCATGCCGCCAAGTATGGAATAGGTTCGGATGCTGTGGGTTTTGTCCGCCAGCAGTCCCAGGTCTTGGTCGATATGCTCCGGCAGCGGAAATTTTTGCAGGATCGGGCTGAATCCTTCCCGATAGGGCGCAAATGACAGGCTGTTCAATTTCCCGGCGGGTACATCGGCACCGACATCCCGAGGTTGGTTGGCAAACCATCCGAGCGCGCCATGGACGATGATGATCAAAATGGCGAAGAGCGGAATTCTGGCGGTTTGCATGGTTGACAGCTTTGGTTATGTAAATTTGATTTGGGTCGGATTATACCGTGTTTGATCATGGCGGCTTGTTCGTAAATACGTGATAAATCGGATGTATTTACTTTAGTGGGCATTGCCGGCCGGCTGGCGGCGGCTTTGGCTGGGTGTCGAAAACAAGCAGGCCGCCGACTTTATGTGTTGGAGCGATTCAATCGGTTTGCTTGATATGCTAAAAGGCCTATAGTGGGCTTCCCTTCATTCTGAAACAGGAGGCTGTCATGGCTAATAACGAGATAGATCATGATGCGGTCATCACGGTTTTGAATAATATTTTGGAAGCCGAACTGGCCGGCGTTGTTCGTTACACTCACTATGCGTTGATGGTGTTTGGTTACAATCGGATTCCCATCGTGTCCTGGATGCGCGCCCAAGCCAACGAGTCCTTGCAGCACGCCAACCAGGCCGGGGAAATGATCACTCATCTGGGCGGCCATCCATCGCTGGGGATCGGCCCCTTGCTGGAAACTCATCGCCACGATATTGGCGATATTTTGCGCGAGTCCCTGGAACATGAAACCCAAGCGCTGGCCGAATATTACCGTTTGCTGGAACTGGTGAACGGCCGCAACGTATTACTGGAGGAATATGCGCGGCGCATGTGCGCCTTGGAGGAAACTCATGTCGGCGATGTACGCAAGATGTTGTTAAAACCGGGCGGTTAAAGTCTCCGGCCTCATCGGTTTCGGCGGGTCCAGTGCTACCGCATGATGGGCGCGTCGGCTATTTCGTTGAGGTTTTCGCGGTTTCGGGCCGGGAAGTGCCGTTGCAACAATTGGTTGATGGCAGTAATACCTTCGATGGCGCCGCGCTCGAATTCACCGGCCCGAAATCGGGTTTCCATGTCGCGGCAAATATCGGCCCAGGCCGCATTGCCGACTTTGGCATGTATGCCACGATCGGCGAGGATTTCCACCCGGCGCTCGGCCAATAACAGATAAATCAGTACGCCGGAATTATGTTCGGTGTCCCAGACCCGGCTTTGCGAAAATACCTCGACCGCGCGTTGCCGTGGCGCGATTCCGCGCCAGACATCGCCAATGTCCAAGGAGCTTTCCACGACAAACAGTAATTCACCCAGATGGGTGCGCTCGCCGGCGGCAATCGCGGCTTCGATGGCTTTCAGGCTACTCTTGGGAAAAAACCGCCGGACTCGCCAGGGGCCGCTGAAGATATGTTTGAAGTATCTAGCGATTTGCATGTCTTACCATCTCCCTGACGCGCCGCCGCCGCCAAATCCACCACCGCCGCCGGAAAAACCGCCGCCGCTGCTGAATCCGCCGCCACCGAAACCGCCTCCGCCACCTCCCCGGTAGCCACGGCTATTGCCTTGAGCGATCACAAAGGCCATTAACGCTAGAAAAATCGCGAAAATCAAGCCGCCACCCAATAGCCAAACCACTATCCCGACCAGGCCGCCTGTGACCAAGCCGCCCAGAAATTTGCCCAACAGCGCGCGCAAAATGCCGCCGCTGATAACAGCCAGGAACAGCAGCAACGAAAAATATTGATCCGGTAGGGAACCGATTGCGGAGGGTTCGGCTTCAGGTAACGGTTCGCCCTGAATCAGGCCGATCAAGCTATCGACGCCGGCGTTAATCCCGCCGGCAAAGTCGCTCTGGCGAAAATACGGGATCATGATGTCCTCGATGATGCGTTTGGACTGCGCGTCGGTAATGGCGCCTTCTAGCCCATAACCCACTTCGATGCGGGTGGCGCGGTCATTTTTGGCCAGCAGCAATAGCACGCCGTCATCGACATTCTTGCGGCCCAGTTTCCATTGTTCAACCACTCGAATCGAATATTGAGCGATGTCCTCGGGTTGAGTGGTTGGTACCAGTAACACCGCGATCTGGCTGCCTTTTTGTTGCTCGAATGCGGCCAGGCGCTGTTCCAACGCGTTCAGTTGATCGCTGCTCAAGGTGGCGGTCAGGTCGGTGACGCGCCGTTCAAGCTGGGGTATCGGCACCTGGGCAAACGCGGCCATGCCCCAAAAAAGAACGATGAACAATGCGGCCGGCAATCCACGGTAGCTAAGGCGTTGAGCCGGCATGTTATTTCCCGAAGTCGACCACGGGCGCGGTCGAAATGGCCTTTTCATTCTCGACGGTGAACGACGGTTTGGTCGTGTAGCTAAACAGCATCGCGGTCAGGTTGCTGGGGAAGGTACGTACTGTAATGTTGTAATCTTTTACGGCGGCGATATAGCGGTTGCGAGCCACGGTGATACGGTTCTCGGTGCCTTCCAATTGCGCCTGTAAATCGCGGAAATTGGCATCGGCCTTCAGTTGCGGATAATTTTCCGCTACCACCAGCAAGCGCGACAAGGACGAAGTCAAATCGCCCTGGGCGGCTTGAAATTTGGCGAAAGCCTGTTCGTCGTTGACCAGTTCCGGCGTGGCCTGAATCCCGCCGACTCGGGCGCGGGAAGCGGTCACGGCTTCCAGCACTTCTTTTTCGTGTCCGGCATAGCCTTTGACGGTATTGACCAGATTCGGCACCAGATCGGCGCGGCGCTGATATTGGTTCAGCACTTCGGCCCAGGCGGCGTTGATCTGCTCGTCCTGGCTTTGAAAGGTGTTATAGCCGCAACCCGGCAAAAGCAGGGTGGCCAATAGAAAAAAAACGCTGGTGAGTCTACGCATGGCTTGCTCCGTTGCAATATGGATTTTCATGCAAGCAGCATAGCATGTGATTCAGGTTTGAGGTTTGTTGTGGATGCCGGTCAGCGGCACAAAACTGACCCCGAGAATGGTGCTGCTATCGATTTGGCCGTCGGCCTGTTTTTCCAGCAGCATCAGTTCCTGATAGCAATAGGGTAAGCCGACCGGTATCACCAAGCGGGCGCCGACGCGCAGTTGATCGATCAAGGCTTGCGGGATATGCGGCGCGGCGGCCGTGACGATGATGCCGTCAAAGGGCGCATGTTCCGGCCAGCCGAAACAGCCGTTGCCATAACGAACCTCGATATTGCGATAGCCAAGGCCGGCGAGGCGCTTGCCGGCATTGAGCGCCAGACATTCAATGATTTCGATCGAATAAACCTGGCTAACCAATTGCGCTAAGATAGCCGACTGATAGCCAGAACCGGTGCCGATTTCCAGCACCACATCCGTGGGCTTGGTCTGCAGCAAGTCTGTCATCAAGGCCACGATATAGGGCTGGGAAATAGTTTGCCCGGAACCGATGGGGGCGGGGCCGTTTTGGTAGGCCCGGTAACGCAAGTCCTCCGGCAAAAATTCATGGCGAGGCACTTGTTTCATCGCCGCCATGACTCGTGCATCCAGAGTATCCTTGCCGATAAAATCGCGGGTCAACCGGGTTTCGTTTTCAATGTCCTTTATCATGCTGTCCGTATCGTTCATGGTTTAAGCTCGATAAATGTTGGCTAGCGGATTGACTCCGAGCCATTCATGATTTATGAAAAGTTTTCCCGAACGGCTCATCGAAATCAGTATAGCGCTAACCCAAACAGGTGGATGCAATGAAGGCAATGGTATTGGAAAGGCTTTGTAATCTACAGGAAAACCCGTCGCCGTTGACGCCGATGGCATTACCGGTGCCGGTGCCGGCGGAAAATCAGGTGTTGTTGAAAGTATCCGCTTGCGGGGTTTGCCATACCGAGCTGGATGAAATCGAGGGCCGAACGCCGCCGCCACATTTGCCGGTCATACTTGGGCATCAGGTCATAGGCCGTATCGAAGCCATCGGTAGCCGAGTCGATACGTTGCGAATCGGCGACAGGGTAGGCGTGGCCTGGATTTTTGCGGCTTGCGGGACATGCAAATTTTGTCTGGCCGGACATGAAAACCTGTGTCCGGCTTTCCAAGCGACGGGCCGTGACGCGCATGGCGGTTATGCCGAATACATGACGGTTAGAGCGGATTTCGTCTACGCGATACCCGAGGTTTTTTCCGATGTGCAGGCAGCGCCATTGCTATGCGCCGGAGCCATCGGTTACCGTTCACTGCGCCTGACTGGCCTGCAAAATGGCCAAAGGCTGGGATTGACCGGTTTCGGCGCATCGGCGCATCTGGTGTTGAAAATGGCGCGGCACCGATTTCCGGACAGTGAAATTTATGTGTTTGCCCGTAGCGCCGAGGAAAGGGCGTTTGCGATGGAACTGGGCGCGGTGTGGGCGGGGGAAACCGTGGCCAGGGCACCGCGCAAATTGGACTGCATCATCGATACCACGCCGGCCTGGGAACCCGTGGTCGAAGCCTTGGCCAATCTGGAAGCCGGCGGCAGGCTGGTGATCAACGCCATCCGCAAGCAAAGCGACCGAAGCTGCCTGCTGGATTTGGACTATCCTCTGCATCTATGGCTGGAAAAGGAATTAAAGAGCGTAGCCAACATTACCCGATGCGACGTGATTGATTTTTTGGCGTTGGCGGCGGAGATGCGGCTAATGCCTAACGTGCAGGTATTTGCATTGGAACAGGCTAATCAAGCCTTGCTGGAACTGAAAGCTGGCAAAATTCGTGGCGCCAAGGTATTGCAAGTTGGTTGAATATGCGGATTTCGGCATTACGTTTTGGCGAAGCGGCGGCGCAAGGCAAACAGCAGTGCCAGTAAAATCACCGCGGCTGCCGCTTGCGTCATCGATAAGCGTAAGCATGCTGATGGATTGTCGGACGCGGCAAAATTAAACTGAGGTACGGATTTTTGCTGTTCTTCAGACCAAGGGGCGTTGCCCATGATCAGTGGCACAAAATAACCACGCCATTGATCTTCGAATTGATTAACCGTTTGGATAAAATTCGCATAACGTGGCGCATCGATACCAGCCAGTCGATCCGCCATAAGAATCAATCCTAATGCCGGCGACAAGCCCGACCAGCGTTCCATAAACTCAAACTGTTTTTTACGCGCTTCGTCGAATTGAACCATCAGCGGCCGGACACGGCTGTCGAGTTGCAAAGTAGCCGGTAGGCCATTGATTTCCCGAGGCAGACTTTTTAGCGGCGCGGCCGGTTTGACCTCGGGATGAGCCTGATACCAGTCGGCAAGCAAGGCTTCACGTTGTTGATTGGTTTGCTCCTGAAACTGGCGGATATCGATAATGGCGCTCATGCGTGACGGCATATGCGAGGTCCGGTCGGCCGCCCAACTAATGCCGGCGGGGACTGCAAAAGTAATCACCAGCCAGGTGCCGAGCATCGCGATCGCCGCCGCGCCCGAGGAAATCGGCAACAGCATGAACAAGCCGGCAATACTGAACCATACCAAGTTGTAGAGGGATATTATCAGCAACCATTGCCAGATTGCGCTAGCGCTGGAGCCCGGATCGAGCGCGAAAGCGAGCAGGGATGTCATGATTACGATCAGTAGCAACAATCCATAACGCAGGCTCAATGCGGTGTGTACCAATCGCCACGGCCGGGATGTTTGCGTGCAAACCAGCCGCCATACGCCCGACTCTCGATCTTCTTGGACTAGACCGTAGGTCAAGGCGATGATAACCAGCGGCGTTAACAACGCCAGCACGGTGGCAAAATCCAGCAAACCCAATTCATGCATCAAGGGATTGAACAACTGGTCGCCGGCGCGGCCGTCGGTATGGCGACTACGGATCGAGATTTTGATGGCGGTACTCAATAAATCCATCCGGCTGACATTCAGCGCCAATCCGCCCAAAGCGGGTAAGCGTAACGGTTGCGCTGCGAAACTGGCGGAGAATGCCGTGGCATTGTCGGCGGTTTCCGGGGGCTTGGCAGCATCATGCATTTCCGCCTTATTAGTCGTCGGTTGCCGGGTTGCCGGCGCTCCGGCCATGGCCCTGAATTCGCGAGCGGCAAGCCCCGACCAAACGGCGCTGATAGTCATCAACAAGAAAAACAAACCGATGATCCGGATATTCAGCGGGTTGCGGCTAAAACGGATCCATTCAACGGACAGCAGTTTCATCATGGGTTTAATCTCTTTGCCGAAAGTGTTAATAGAGCGAGCGCGAAAGCCAGCCAGCCCATCAGCACGATAAAATCGAGTCGCGCCGATTTCAAGGCAAACACAATGTCTGGCGCCTGATATTCAAAGGCCTTGACACTACGCCAATCGCTTTCTTTGCCCTTGGCGCTGCGTTCCGTACCGTGGCTACGCTCGCGGTCCCAATCTTCGGTTAAATCTATAAAGTAATGGCGGTAATCTTCGGCGGCATCTTCAAAATTTCGTTGATGAGCCAAATCCATGCCGGCCAGCGCCATCGACAAGGAACGGATGGAAAGACTGGGGCCCAGCCACGAGGCAATGTGAGTCAAACGCTGCTGCCTAGCAAAATTGTCGCGCAGGCGATCAAAATGCAGCGCATGCACACGGACCGAGTAGCTATCGTTATGCTGGCGGTTGAGCGAGACAAAACCGACCGGTAAATCTTCCTTACGGCTGACACCATATTGAGCCAGGATTTTTGCTTCAAAAGCCTGGGCACGTTGCTCATGGTTGCCGTCGCCTTCGAGACCTTGGTCAATATCGGTTTTGATCGCTTGCCAAAATTGACCGGCGGATGGATTGGGGGAGAGCGCTTCGGCGGTTACCGCGCCTAGTCGCGGCGCCACAAACACACTGGCCAGCCAAAACGCCAACAGGCAGAACAGGGTGATGCGGCTGGTTCGAAAATAGGCCGAAGCGGCGATGGCCAAGGCCGCGAAGATTGCGTAATAAATCAAAAACAGCAGCAACAATGCGAACAGTCGCAACACATCGTCCAAGCCGAGGCTGAAATTTTGGCCCAACAGCGGCACAGCCACCAGCAGAGCGGGCGACAACACCAGCATGAATGCGCCGAGCAACCCCAACAGCTTTCCGAATACCAGCTGTCTGGCGGCAATTCCCAAGCTATGCAGCATGCGCAAGGTTCCGCGCTCCCGTTCCTGGCTGATCGAGGTAAAGCTTAATGCCACGATCATTAAAGGCAGCAAAGCGTATAGCACAAAACTGGTGCTGGCCTGTCCGAAACGGTTGGCGACGATTTGATCGGCGCTGGGGTTGAAACGCGTCAGATTACGTTTGTGCGGTTCCAGCCACAGCGATTGGCCGATAAAAGGCCTTAATCCGGGATCTAAAGCGGCGGCAGGCGAATCGGGTTTGAACACATAAATGCCGTAGTGAGCGGCCGAATGCGGATTTTTGACGCTTTGACTATTCCATTGCTCCTTGGCGGTGATGCCGACGCTATGTTTTTCCAGACGCAATTGTTGTAGTTCGTGGGTTGAGGTCAGGAAAAAACCGATAAAGATTGCCAATACCGAAACCCCGAGGGTCAACAGCCTGCCATCGCGCAAGGTTGAAATGAATTCCTTCCGGATAATGGCCGTTATCATGCCAACCCCCGCGCGTGGGCCAGATATTTTTGTTCGAGCTCATCATGCTGCACCGTATGTGCATCGAATTCCTCCACCAGACGCCCATTCTTCATGATGCCTATGCGGTCGGCTACTTGCTTGGCGTTAAACAAGTCGTGGGTGGCCATCAATACCGCTATGCCGGAGTCGGCTGCGGCGCGGATACGTTGAGCGAAGTCATTGGCGGCGCTGGGGTCCAGGCCCGAAGTAGGTTCGTCCAGCAGCATGGCCGTGGCATGTTTAGCCGACGCAATCGCCAAACCGACTTTTTGGCGCATACCCTTGGAATAGGTGGCAACCCGTTTGCCGTGGGCGTCGGCTTGCAGGCCGCTATCGGATAATAATTGGCCGGCTTGGGCGCGACTAATATGAATGCCGGCCAGCGTACAAAAAAAGTTTAAATTTTCCAGGCCGCTCATCAATTCATACAGCGCCACGTTTTCCGGTAGATAAGCGACTTTGGCACGCACCAGATCGGGATGATCATGCGGTGATTGACCTTCTATCAACACTTGTCCACCACTCGGCCGGTTAAAGGTTAAAAAGGTACTGATGGTGGTGGATTTGCCGGCGCCATTTCCGCCCAATAAGGCGTAGACACAGCCTTTGGGCACACTGAGATTCAATGAATCGATGGCGCGATGTTGTTTATAGTTGACGACCAAGTTTTTTGCTTCGAGTACAAGAGGGGAGGCGTTCATGATTTTGATGGTTATCGGGAATGGCTGTTGGCGGATAATGAAACCACACGTCCCGTGTCTGCTTCAACATTGAATCATCAGCCAGGTAGGGTACGCATCGCGTACCTTATATCGATACGGTCGAACTTGTTTGGCGTTGGACAATTGGTATGCGATGCGACCCGTTCGTGACTGAGAGCTTTACCGGAAAGATGCGCCGAATCGCTTTCCGGTCTGTTCGCTAGCGCACCCAAGCTTATCCGAGATTATCCTATGCCAAGGGAGTGGAATTGACGGCATCCCATTTCCGGGAACAGTTGCGCCCGGCGCTCTTGGCCGCATACAACGCCTTATCGGCTCGACGGATGGTCTCTTCAACGTTAACCTCTGGATCGAGCATGGCCAGCCCGAACGATACGGTGAGCGGAATTGGCTTGCTGCCGTGGAAAGCCAGAGGGGGTTTGCCTAGTTCTTCGCGGATGCGCTCGATCATTGTGTGACCCGCCTTTAGGTCGGTACTCGGCAACGAGATCAGAAATTCTTCGCCACCGTAGCGAAACACCTTGTCGTAGGGGCGCAGGTGATCCATCAGGTAGCGTACCGAAGCGGAAAGCACTTTGTCCCCAACGGCATGGCCATAGCTGTCGTTGATAACCTTGAAGTGGTCCAAATCCATGATGGCGATGCAACATTGTTGAACCTGGCGTTTGACCAGTTCGTGCAGCGCGCGTAGCGAGGTCAACATGCCGATCCGGTTTAAGGCGCCGGTCAGCGGGTCGTGGTTATACAGCGATTCCTCGATCTCGCGTGACAGCGTCTGTATTTCCAGACGCAAGCGGTCGAGGGCGTTGGCGAAGGCATCATAATCGTGCGGAGCTATAGCCGCTTTCGTCGCCGCGGTTGCCAGCAATTGAGTGGCTAGTTGATGCATGTGCTTGTGCTCGGTGCGTATCGCCAGAAAAGCCTGATGATCGCGAACTTCCGTTGGCACGTCGTTGTAATACCATTGACCGAAGCGGCATCGGCGATGGGCATCCTTGGCCATGTCGTGATGGTCGTGGGGTTGCTGACAGATGATGGTGCGAATCAGGTCGTTATGCCAACGCTCATGATTATAAATCGCCTGATGCAATTGCTTCAGTACCGCTTGTAACTTTGCTTCATCCAGTTTGAACATGATCATGCTCCCCGATAAGCCGGCATTAGTGGCGACAGGTATCTTGTTTCGAAAATCTCGCCAGGCACCGGTTTACTGAATAAATAGCCCTGCATCTCGTCGCAGTTCAGCGTCCGCAGTAGATTGGCCTGCTCTTCGGTTTCGACGCCTTCCGCCACCACCTTGAGCTTCATTGAATGCGCCAGATTGATAATGGTCGATACCAGCGACAGTCCCTCGCTCGATTCGGTCATCTCGATCACGAACGAGCGGTCGATTTTCAGGGTATCCACCGGTAATTTGGACAGGTAACTGAGCGACGAAAAGCCGGTGCCGAAGTCGTCGATGGCGATACTGATGCCCATGGCGCGTATGGTTTGCAGGCTGGCGATACTGTGTTTGACATCGGCCATGATCAGGCTTTCGGTAATCTCCAGTTCCAGGCCGGACGGGGCCTGTGCATGAATGTCGATGGCTCGCAGGATTTGACCGCTAAAACCGCGATCGCGCAGTTGCAACGGCGAGACGTTGACCGCGACGCGCACGGCGGCCAGCCCCGCGTTGTGCCAGCGCAGATAGTCGTCGATGGCTTTGTGGAGCGCCCAGCGGCCGACTTCGTTGATCAATCCGGTTTCTTCTAGGATAGGGATAAACCGGGCCGGCGGCACCAGGCCGGTGCGCGGATCGTTCCAGCGTATTAGCGCCTCGGCACTGGTCAGCTTGCCGCTGGCCAGATTCACCTTGGGTTGGTAATGCAGCACGAATTCTTCGTTGTCCAGTGCCTGGCGCAGCTGATTCTCCAGCGACAGCTTATGGGCCATGGCCTCGGTCATTTTCTGGGTGTAAAACAAGTAGCGTTCGCCGCTGGCCTGGGCTTTTTTCAGCGCGGCCTCGGCGTTCCTCAGTAAGGTGTCGGCATTGGCGCCGTCGTCCGGGAATAAGGTCGCGCCAATCTTGATGGCAATCCGGAAACTGGCCTCATGCAGGTGGAACGGATGCTCCAGAAAGGTTGCCATGGTTTTCTCGATCAGCCGGGCTACATCGACTTCCTGCGTCACTTTAGGCAACACCACCGCAAAGTGATCCGCACCCATCCGGGCAATCAGGTTGGCCTCGCCGGCGTTTTGGGTCAGCCACGCCGCCACCTGCTTCAACAGCTCATCGCCGCCCAACTGGCCCAGACTGTCGTTGATGTTCTTGAAGCGCTCAAGATCGATCAGCAGCACGGCCAGTTTGTGTTCGCCGCTGACGGCGCTACTCATGTACTGAGCCACCCGCTCCAGAAATAGCCTGCGGTTCGCCAGCCCCGTGAGTTCATCGTAGTAGGCCAGATAATCCAGCCGTTCCCGCTTGGCGATGTGATCGATGGCGAAGGCGATATCGCCGACCAGTTCCGTTAACAGCGTCATCTCTTCTTCCCGGAAGAAGGCAATTTCATTGGCGTACAGCGTGAGCACGCCGACTGCTTCGCCAGCAACCAGTAACGGAAGGATAGCCATCGAGCGGACGCCGAGTTCCGCGTACTTCCCGCCCAACAGTACCTTGGGATCGTTTTGCGAGTCGTTGGAGACGACGGCGGCCTTTTCGCGGATCGCCCGCGCCACCATACTATTTCGGGCATGCTCCGGCGATGACAAAATGCTTTTGATGGCGGACAGGAGTGCTTGATCGCCACCCGCCGAGGCAACCGGGATAAACTGCATCAGATCCCGATCCACGAGGACCAGCAAAGACTTGCGGAATCCGCCTACCTCGACCGCAATCCGGCAGGCTTCCTGGAACAGTTCGTCGCGGTCATGCACCCGCACAATCAGCATATTGATGCTGCTGAGCATGGCATAGACCCGGTTCAGGTAAGCGACCCTGGCTTCGGCTGCCTTGCGTTCGGTAATGTCTTCGCCGATGCTGGCCGTGCCGATCACCTCGCCGGTGCCGGAGCGCAACACCGAATTGTTCCAGCGAATCAAACGACGCTGGCCGGCACGGGTCAGAATCTCGTTTTCGTGATGCCAGGTTTCCGGTAGGTTGGCGAGCAGAGCCGAAAAAAAGGCACCTTTTAGCTCGCTAAGCTCGGGCGGTATAAATGTCTCGAACCAGTTTCGGCCAAGCAGTTCGTCGCGATGCCAGCCGCTCAGGCGCAGCAGGTAGTCGTTGCAGTAGGTGATGCAGCCGTCTCGGCCTAGCATCATTGAAACCAGCTCTACATTTTCCAGCAGGTCTCTGAAGCGTCGCTCGCTTTCCCGCAAGTCTTGCGCGGCCCGCATGCGTCGGGTGATGTCCTTGGCCAGGCCGGCGATGCGAACCAGCTTGCCTGCCTCGTCGCGGACCGGATAACCTTTCACTTCGATCCAGCGAATCGAGCCGTCTTGGCGCACGATTCGGAATTGAAAATCGGCATCGCCCGCCACCAGTGCTTTCCGATAAGTCTTGTAAGTCGCTGCCCGGTCGTCCGGGTGAACGGCTTCGGTCCATGATTGCGGATTTTGATATAGACTTTCGCAGCTACGCCCCCAGATTGTTTCATAAGCCGGGCTGACGTACAGCATGCGGCCGACATCGACATCCAGTAGAAAGAAGGCGTCGCCGATGTTTTCCGCCATCTGGCGAAAGCGCAATTCGCTGGCACGCAGCTCTTCCTTGATCTGCCGTTGTGCCGTCACATCCAAATGCATCACCACCGCGCCCAGGGGATGATCGTCGCCCATCGGCGTCACCGTCATCAGAAACCAGCGTTGTTCCGTGGGCGAATGACAAGGATATTCCATCGATAGCTGTTTTATGCTGCCACTCAACACCGAGCGAATCGCATCGGCCGCCTGATGAGCCTCGGACGCGCCGTCATCCCGAGCACTGTCGCAAATTTGCAGATAATTGAGGCCGATGCCAAAGCCGATGTATGGGAAGGCGTTCTGGCTGGCAAATTGCCGCCAGGCTTGGTTTACCGAGATGATAATGCCCTGGGTGTTGAGCAAAGCGATATTCGCCGGCAATGCATTGAGGATGGCGGCCTGCTTGGCGGCCTCGCTGAGTCGCAAGTGCTCCTGGGCGCTTTGCAGCAAGAAGGTCCGGCCCGTACTGTCCGACACCGTATCCACCTCGCCCGCGGTCAGTTCCTCCAGACGTTGGCCTGTGCGGTGTAGCGATTCGATTAAGGCGATAATTTCTTCATTGGCGTCCTCCGCTGGAGGTCCGCTGTTCATGCGGCAGGGGTTTCCAGTCCCAAAATCAGCAACAAGGGTTGCATCCGGTTAAGGCTGCCGACGATCTTTCGGGTAGGGGTGGGTGTGAGTTTGATTAGGGTCGGTGTCATGAAAATACCATCCGCCAGCGCCCGTTTCGGCTCCTGATACACATCAACGACTTCGATCCGGTGCCGATCCGGCAGGCGGGCCCGGCAAAGGCTGGTCAGGTTGGCCAGTGCCTGTGCGGAGTTGAGCGCGTCGCCGGCGACATAGAGCCGGAAATTGAAGATAAGGTGTTGGCTCATTGCGGTTTTACTCCCGTTACGGTTTCGCCATCGGCGCCGCGCAATTCTTGCATCCGGGTGCGGCTTTGCGATAACTCGCCCTCGTGACTGAGGTTGGCGCGGACCAACAAGGCTTTTTCGGTCTGTTTTGCCGTCAGTTCGGCCTGTAGAGACTTCAAGCGCACCTCAAGATCGGCTTCCTCGGCATCCAGTTTGACGCGCTTCAGCTTGACGGCGGCGTCGTGGGCCTCGTGGGCAATGCGCTCGGCACTTTCCTTTTCCCAGCGCAAGGTTCCCATCAACACCTCGCCGCCGGCGGTGTAGGTGTCGGCCAGGGTCACCCCGGCATCGCTGAGAATTAACTCGCGCACCTGGTTCGAATGCGCCATGCCGCGCGACTTGACGATGGACAAGCCGCGGTTGCGTTCTCCGGCTTGCACCAGATAGTTAAGGTGAATCCAGGTGTCGACGATGGACGAGATCTGTAAAGGCGAACCCGCCTCCACCAGGCTGGACATCTCGTCGAGCAAGCGGGTGCAGACCAGCGTGGTGCCTTCGGCCTTCGACCAGTCGATCAGGCGTTCCGCCACGCTTTGCACGCTCAAGTCATTGCCGGACTTGGACCAGGTGGATACCGGGTCGATGACCAGGCAAACCGCCTCATGTTCCTGCGCCAGGGTTTTGATGCGCACCAGATAGGTTTCGGCACTGCCGGTGATGGCGCGGGCCGAGACCATCCGCAAACTGCCGTTTTTGACGTAATCGTCCAAGCGGATGCCGACCGAGGCTAGATTGCGGATCACCTCCGGACCATCCGAGTCGAAACTGACGAACAGCGTGCGCTCGCCACGCCGGCAGGCTGCCTCGGCGAAGGCGCCGCTCAAGGTGGTTTTGGCGGTGCCGGAGAAACCGGTAATCAGCACGCTGGCGCCACGGTAGTAGCCGCCGCCCAACATGGTATCGAGCCGTATCACGCCGCTGGACACCCGTTCGTTGGTGACATTGGCATCCATCCTATCCAGAGTGCGGGCGACGGCCACCTCGAAACCTTTTTTGCCGATCAGGAACGGCGATTCGTTTTCATCGAAGCTGGAGCCGCGATATTTCTGCACCCGCAGACTACGTTGCGACACCCCCAGCTCAACGTTGTGGCTGAGTATCACCGCGCAATCCACCATGAACTGCATGAAGCCGAACGGCTGCTGGTTTATGCTACTGCTCTGATCGCCGTCGGCCTTCAAGGTGATCAGGCCGGTCATTTCGTGCGCCAATAACCATTCATGTAAGCGGTAGATTTCCCGCCTGATGGCCGCCGGATCGGGTAGCAGCACCAACAAAATATCCAGCGCATCGAAGACGATGCGCCGCGCGCCCATTTCGCCGATCCGGACTTCCAATGCCGCCAACATGCCGCCCAGATCGAAATCGCCCGACTGGACCAAGTCGGGCGAAGGCTGGGCATCCACGAAAAACAGGCTTTTTTTCTGCAACTCATCCAGCTGCCAGCCGAAGCTTTCGGCATTGGCGACGATGCGCTGAGATGACTCCTCGAAAGCCACAAAGATGCCTGGTTCCCGGCAATCCTGTGCCCCATGCTCTAAAAATTGCAGCGCGAAGATAGTCTTGCCCGAGCCGGGGCCGCCGACCAGCAGCGTCGTGCGTCCATGCGGCAGGCCTCCGCCGGTGATGTCGTCGAAGCCGGAGATTCCGCTCGGCGCTTTGGCTGGTGACTTGGCTAGGGAAGATTGAGCCGGTTTCATTGTCGTCCTCTAAAAGTGGGCATTGATACAGGCGTCGCGCGGCTGATCCAATGCATTGTCGGCGAATGTCCGCCATTGTCTAAGCCGACTGGATAACGTCTGGCCCATTACAGGGTGGATGGCCGGGGTGCTAGAGTACCGGTTCGAAATAAGTCGATTTCAGCGTCCGCGGAGTATGTCGATACCGGAATGAGCATGGCTTTCAGACATGTTGTCGCCTAGTGCCGAAACAAAGTGGATAGTATCCTGTTGTTGCGCGTGGAAGTATGTACGGTAGGCCACATAGGGTAAGCGCCGCGCAATGGGGTTTCGATGCGAAGACAGGCTTATCCCGCCGAGTCGTAAGGTGAAGTTATGTTGGTATTGCGGTCCAGGATTGCCGGATGACCTCTAAGCTTGCCCATCCATGATCTTGGATACCCGCTTTTCGGCGGATATGATGCGCTCGCGGATAGTTGACAAAAAACTAGGACATTTCCTTTTCCAGGTATTTGCCCAGCTTTTTATCGGATTGGGTAGTATGCATGGCAAACCAGTCGAACATGAATACCACCACCGCATCCAGATTGATGCGGTCGCTGGCATAGGCATCCATGCGGTCTTCGAGTCGGACTAACAGTTCCACATGCTTTTGCTGGTGTTCGGCGTAATCGGGATAACCGGTTCTGAGCATGATGTTCTCTTCGCTGAAGAAGTGAAAGTCGGCGAATTTTTTCACTTCCCTTAGCAAGCGCATGCACCATTCTTTCGGCTCTTGCCGCTCGGAGGCTTGCGAGACATTTCTGATCAAATCCAGAAAAATATGATGGTCGTGGTCTAGGCGGGGATGACCCACTTCAAACTTCTTGTCACCTTGAATATCGATAGCCATGATCCAGCCTCGCGGGGTTGATTAAAAAGTTGGCGTGAAAGTCGAAAAGCGGCACGGAGTTCCTTCGCCGGCGCCACGCAGAGCAGAGAAACCTATCAACATACTGGTGATTTTCATTTTAGCGGTTAGTTCCAATTACCATCATCTTTATTGCCGCACGGACTGATAGGGTCCCAGCGGATCGGCGCCCAGCGTGCCGGCCAAGGATTCTAAATAGTCGTCCGTTTTCAATTTGTTCAGTTTGTGCATGGCTTGTTGCCGGCGTTTTTGTAGGTCCATATTGGCGATACGGGTGGTATGGCGGCTGTCTTGCAACAGGCTGTCCAAATAATCCAGATGCTGTTGCCACAAGGCTAGGTCGCGCTGTTGTTTGATGGCGAGCCGCTCGCGGTACCAATCGGAACTCAGCAGGTAATCGCGGGTGAACATGGCCCGAATTTCAGTATGGTGCGCGTCCATGCCCCGATAATGGCCCTGGGCCATGATATGCAGCAGTGCATACAGCGGTGGACAGGCATCGTTTATGCTGCCGTCGTCCAAATATTGTTGGGCTACCCGTTGTTGGGTTTCGACGATGTTATTGACGCCGTCGACGAACACATCCAGGTTTTGCCGCTCCGGCTGCAAAATTTCGTCGGTAAACACCGCATAGGGATTGTCGAAGATTTTTCCCATCAAACCATGTACAAAATGGCTGGTGATGCGGTAGCCCAGACGGCTGGCCAACACGATTTCGCCGTTATGTTCAAAGTCGGCCAAAGGTTCCAGATAGCCTTGTTTCAACAGGAATTCCGGCTGGCGTTCTTGAGGAGATAAACGCGCCCAGATTTCCGGAATCAGCAGGCTGACATCGTGATCGATACGAATGTCGGGGCCGATGTAACCCGCCGAGCTGGAAAAACCGGGATAACCGGTCAGGATAAACGATACCAAGGCGTTGTTGAGGTCGGCGGTCGGACGCAGGGCGTTGAACGGTCCCTTGGTCAGCGCGCCTTCGCTGCCGGCGCCGGTGGTCGAAGGCGATTTACCGGTCAATGAGCAGACAAAGTCCATGAACAGTTCCGGCAGCTCCTGATAATGGATTGGATTGTAGACCGCCAGCGCCCGGATTTTGCCGTCGGGCGGGTTGTTGCGGCGGCCGGTCAGCACGGCGTCGACCGGATGGCACAGCGGATCGTTTAACGGAATTTTTCGATGCAAGCGCGCGCCGATTTCGGCTACATATTTGCGCAAGGGTTTGACCATGTCGACGCGTGTTTCCAGGTAACGCGGGTTTTTCGACGGTTTGCCGTTTACCAGGCGCGGATGGGCCGAGGACACGACATAAGGTTCACCTTGCCGATAAGCCCGGTCCAGCAACTGATGCATCGGTTGGCTGAACTTGGAAAACGTCAGCACATCCTCGACGATGTCGGACAGTTTTTCGTGGTCCAAGGGTTCGAAGTTGGCCATGAAATTGCCGGGCGCGGCCATGTTGGCTTCGGTTTGTTTGTCGTAACCGGGGATGATGGCGTCATCGGGCCGTTGAAACAGGCGGTATTCGCAGTTGCTGACCAGTTTGACGCTGTGCGGATGGCTGTTGTCGGCCAGCCAAGGCCTTATCGCGGCGGCAGGTACCACCACCGAGGCGGTAATGTCGTCTTCCATCTGTACCTTCTCGCAGGCCAGATAATCCTGGCGCACTTTAAACGTGCGCCAGCCGCCGTCCAGATCGAAGCCCACCCGTAAATAGGTGGCGACGATTTTGCGATGATGTAGCTTGAGCTCATGCCCCGGCGCGCCGTCAATGATGTCGACCGATAAGTGGTCGCGCCATTGGTCGCCCCATTCGCTACGGTAAAACCGTTTGATCAAGAACACCAAGGCCAGGATGTTGGGCGGAATCGATTTGAGCCATTGGTTGAATTCGGGCTTGTAAGTCGGTGAAGGGGTCAGCAGCTTGATCACCGATCCCAGGCTGCGTTCGGCGCTCAACAAGGTGCGGCTTGTGCCGGTGGTATGCTGGGTCAGGAAACGGTCGGTATAGTCTTTGTCGAAAATGGCTTGCACCCGATCCAGGTCGCGTTGCAAATCGTCGACAAACAGCGGGCCATAAATCACCGCATCCTCGATCGACTTGGAAATCTCCGATTTGCCGCCGCCGGAAACCGTGCAAGGTTTATGGCAAAACGTGCCTTCGGCCATCGTGCCGACCAGGCGCCAGGAGGGCGCGCCCGGATGTTTGCACATTTCGATTTTATAGCCGTTGGGCTGAATATAGATTTTGCCCGGTTGCAAGCGGATGCCGTGGCTTTGGCCGTTTTTGACCCAGGTGATTTTCTGGGTGTTCAGATTCATCCGCAAGTCTTGCGGGACATAGACGATTTCCGGAAAACGGTTGTCGATAGCGTAGCCTTCAGGCTGTACGGTCATGATTTGGCCGTAGTGATAGGCCATTTCGTCGAAATCGTAGCCGGGTTCGCGGGTCAGGCTGCCGACGCCGAATTCGTCGCCGTGATTGAAGCGTCTAAAGGCCAGGGCACCGCCGGCGTGTTCCTCTTCGGCCAGACCGAACAAGTTGGCGGCGTAGCTGATTTGGGTTTTGACTTCTTTTTTACAATAACCGTAATAATTGTCGGCCAGCAACGTGATGATCACGCCCGACGCATCGCGGGCGCAGAGTTTAAAGGCCTGGCCGTTATTGTAGAGTTCGTCCTCCTGTTGCCAGCACATGCCGTCCGCCCGTTGCCGTTCGCTCGCATCGTTCCAGTGCGGCAGGCCTACCTCGACTTTTGTCAGTTTGGTCAGATGCGGGGCCAAGATCACGCAGCCGCTATGGCCGCTCCAGTGATCGACATCCAGAGCGGCGTCGCATTCCGGCAGGGCCGGGTTGCCGCCGTTGCCGAAAATACTCTCGACGAAATCCAGGTTGCTGACCAGATTGCCGGGTGCAAAAAAACGGATTTCCATGGATTTTTCGGCTTCGATGCCGGGGATTTCCGGGCAGACGATAGGCCGTAACAACAGGGAGGCAAACATCCGGGCCGGTTGCGGTTGATTGGCGGTAAACGGCACGATCATCATGTCGGCCGGCGGCTTCAGGGCCTGCTCCAGCATTTTGGCGAAGGTCAGTTTGGGAACCTGCTTTTTGTCGCCGGGTACCGGTAGCCCGCCATCGGCAATATGAAACGAGCCTTCGGTGGTGCGCCGGTCGCTGGCCGGATTATGCAGTACACCTTGTTTGACGCGGAAGCTGGAAACGATTTCGGAACGGAACTCGTTGGCGCCCAGCGGTAGTGACAGCTCGCGGGCGACGCCGTGTCTGTCCAATTCGAAAGTCATGGTGGGCAGGGTGGGGATTTTTGCCAAGCCCAGATCGGCCAGATAGCGGTCCAGGAAATTTTGAATCCTGCGGTCGGCCGGGTACAACGAGGAACTGGCTAGTTGGCGGTTTTTTTCCAGATAACTGTTCAGCAAATCCTGCGCGGTATCCATGAACACGGCGGATTCGGTGTCGATGCAAGTCGGTTGGCCGCAGGACGCCAGCTTCAGGTTGATATAGAGATGCAGTTGCTGCCTGATGCCATGCTGATCCTGATGTTCCGACCCAAGACCCAATGCCCGTAGCTTATCCATAATGCCCCCATGGTTCGTTAATTGATGACGGCATCATATAGCAAACCGGAGGTTTTCGGCAGTAGTTAAGGATGCGGATGTAATTGGTTTGCCTATGTTGCGCAGCGTTGTCTCTAGCGCTTTAGACTGGGCGATATAGGCTCGAAGCGATAAGTCATTGCGCTCGGCATCCCTATTCGAGTCGCCACTAGCCAATCCGGCATCAAAACCATCCGTTGCCAACCCGACTCAACGTATAATTCCGTCTACCCAATCAACCGCATTTCGCCAATTAAATGAATACCACTCTAATTCAGATGACCGTGCTGATGTTGTGCGGAGCCGGTTGGCGCTTGTTTTCGCTGCAAGGTCTGTCCGCCGATCAGACCCGGCTGGCTTTGACCAGCGTGGTGTACTACTTTTTTCTGCCGGCCATGGTGCTGGATGTGCTGTGGAAAGCCGACATCGGCTGGCAATCCTTGCAATATAGCGCGCTGGGATGTGCCACCATTGCATTGGGCATTCTCTTCAGCTGGCTGCTGGCCAAGTTGCTACGCTTCAAGAATTCGCAGACCGGTGCCGTGATATTGGCGGCGGCATTCCCCAATGTGACTTATCTGGGCTTGCCGGTGTTGGAACAAGCGTTTGGCGGCTGGGCGCGGTCGGTGGTGATACAGATCGATTTGTTTGCCGCGGCGCCGATGGTGTTTACCGTCGGCATCGCGCTGGCTCGTTATTATGGCGTCGACCAGGAAGAAAAGCCCAAATCCTGGTTGGGTTTTTTTAACGCGCCGCCGTTTTGGGCGGCTTTTCTGGCGGTGCTGCTAAATCTGAACCATATTCCGGCACCGGTCTGGCTGGCGGGTTTACTGCAAAAACTCTCGGCGGCGGTGGCGCCGCTGATGATTTTTTCGCTGGGATTGGCCTTGAGTTGGCGGGCGATCCGGTTCCGTAATCTGCCTTACATCGTGCCGGTGATTGTGCTGAAACTGTTATTGTTGCCATGGCTGGCGCTGCATCTTGCCGATGCGGTGCAATTGCAAGGCCAATTTAAAGCGGCGGCCGTGATGGATCTGGCCATGCCCAGCATGGTGCTGGGCGTGGTGTTGTGCGATCGCTACCGCCTGGATAGTTCCTTGTATGCAACGGCCGTGACCGTGACTACCGCGCTGAGTTTGTTGAGCCTGCCATTCTGGTTTGGCGTTTTATGAAAATCATCGCGGAAATTTTTTCCCAGGGCGACGAGGTGGTCAGCGGGCAGATCGTCGACAGCAACGCGGCCTGGTTGTCCGGGCAGTTGACCGACTTGGGGTTTACGGTCAGCCGGCATACGGCGGTCGGCGACCGGCTCGACGATCTGGTGGGCTTGATAGCGGAAATCGCCGTTCGCGCCGATTGTTGCATTTGCAGCGGCGGCTTGGGGCCGACCATCGACGACTTGACCGCCGAGGCTGCCGCTATCGCAGCCGGCCAGCCGCTGACATTCGACGCGGATGCCATGGAGCGGATCGAAGCCTATTTCGCCAAGCGGCAACGGCCGATGCCGGCGATCAATCGCAAACAAGCTTATTTCCCGGATCAATCCGTGCGTATCGATAATCCGGGCGGCACCGCGCCGGGGTTTGCAATGTTAATCCAACGCTGCTGGTTCGTGTTTTTGCCCGGCGTGCCGTCGGAAATGAAAACCATGTTCGGCAGCGTGCGCGAACAACTGCCGGCGCGTTTTAGTTTGCAGCCCGGCAAATTGGTGACATTGCGCAGCATCGGCATCGGCGAATCGGCTATCCAGCAATCCCTGGACGATTTGCAACTGCCGGAAGGGGTGCGGCTGGGTTTTCGAGCGGCCGTCGATGAAGTACAAACCAAGTTGTTGTTTCCGGCTGGCTTTGATCCAATCGAAATGGCTGCCTGTGCCAGGCAAGCGCAGGAGCTGATCGGCGATTACGTGTTCGGCATTGATGGTCTGGAAGGCCGGGCGGGCGGTGATTTATTGGCCGTGACCGATAGGCTGGTCAGTGCAAAAAACTATCGCCTGGCTGTGCTGGAAACGGCCAGCGGCGGCTTGCTGGCGGCCAAATGCCAGGGCCGGGACTGGCTGGAAACAGCTTATATCGCCAAGGATATGGCCGATGCCATCCAGCAATTACAGATCGACGCCGGAGACGATCCGTCCGCCATCGCTCAAACTCTGGCAACCCAATTAAAACAGCGACAAAACACCGATTTGGCGCTGGTACAGCTTTATGTCGGTTCGCAAGACGATTATCGGCGCAAGGACGGCCGCATAGTCCTTTATAATTGTCTGCAAACCGGCACCGGCAGCTATCAAAGCCAACAGACTTTGGCCGGAGCCGCTCAAACCAAACAAAACCAGGCCGCTTTGTTGAGCCTGGACTTACTCAGACGCAGACTACAAAACAGATGCCTTTAATCCGCTTAACTAATGTTTCCATCGCCTTCGGCACTCATGCCTTGCTCGATAACGCCGATTTTCAACTCGATGCCGGTGAAAGGGTGGGCCTGCTGGGCCGCAACGGCGAGGGCAAGTCCACCTTGATGAAAATCATCGCCGGCGACATTCATGCCGATCACGGCGAAATCTGGAGACAGCCGGAGTTGCGTCTGGCCTGGCTGGAGCAATCGCCCAATCTGGATGAAAACGACACGATTTATGAGGCGGTGGCCGGCGGCCTGGGGGACTTGGGGCATCTGATCGCCCGCTATCACGAGTTGCTGACCCACATGGACGGCAGCGAACAATCGCTGCAAGCCTTGGGCGATGTGCAGCATAAACTGGAAGCCGGCAACGGCTGGGCGTTTCAGACCCGAGTCGAGGCAGTGTTGAGCAAATTACAGCTGCCGGCCGACATCAAGGTCGGCAGTTTGTCCGGCGGTTGGAAACGGCGGGTAGCCTTGGCGCGAGCCTTGGTGATCGATCCGGAAGTGTTGCTGCTGGACGAGCCGACTAACCATCTGGATTTTGAAAGCATCAGTTGGCTGGAAGAGCAAATCCTGGCATTTCAAGGCGCGGTGTTGTTCGTCACTCACGATCGGGCCTTTTTGCAAAAACTGGCGACCCGCATCGTCGATCTGGATAGAGGCCAATTGACTTCTTGGGCTGGTAATTATCAGGATTATTTAACCCGCAAGGCGGCGGCGCTGGAAGACGAAGCCAACCAAAATGCCGAATTCGATAAGAAATTGGCCAAGGAAGAGGTCTGGATCAGACAAGGCATCAAGGCCCGCCGTACCCGCAATGAAGGCCGAGTGCGGGCGCTGAAAAAACTGCGAGCCGAACGGGCCGAACGCCGCAATACCCAAGGCACCGCCAAACTCAGCCTGAACAAGGGCGACATCTCCGGCAAGAAAGTGGTCGAGGCGGTCGATGTCAATTTCAGTTACGGCGACAAAACCATCGTCCGTGATTTCTCGATCCGCATCGATCGCGGCGACAAGATTGGTTTGATCGGCAATAACGGCGCCGGCAAATCCACCTTGCTGAAGCTACTGCTGGGCCAGTTGCAACCGACCAGCGGTACTATCGAATTGGGCACCAATCTGCAAATTGCCTATTTCGATCAATTGCGCGAGCAGCTCGACCCCGACATCACGGTGGCCGACAGTGTGTTGGACGGCGGCGAGTTCATCGATCTGCCCGGCGGCCGGCGGCACGTGATGAGCTATCTGGCCGACTTCTTGTTTGCGCCGGCTCGTGCCCGTTCGCCGGTCAAAAGTTTGTCCGGCGGCGAGAAAAATCGCTTGCTGCTGGCGCGTTTGTTCACCAAGCCCGCCAATCTGATCGTGATGGACGAACCGACCAACGATCTGGATCTGGAAACCCTGGAAATCCTGGAGGAAAAACTGGTCGATTATCAAGGCACTTTATTGTTGGTCAGCCATGACCGCGAGTTTCTGGATAACGTCGTTACCAGCGTGCTGGTATTCGAAGGCGAAGGTAGGGTTGGTGAGTACATCGGCGGCTACGCCGACTGGTTGGCTCTGTCGGAGCAAACCAAAAAAGCCGAAGCCGACGCCGTCAAAATAGCCGAACAAGCGGCCAAAAAAGACAAACCGAAAACGGCCGCGCCCAAAAAACTCAGCTTTAAGGATCAACGCGAACTGGAGCAACTGCCGGAATGCATCGAACAATTGGAAACCCTGCAAGCCGATTTGACCGCGAAAATCGGAAGCACCGAGTTTTACAAGCAGTCCCAGGAAGCCGTCGCGGCAACATTGGCAGAGCTGAAAGCCGCCGAAGACCAATTGGCCGAGGCTTATCGGCGCTGGGATGAGTTGGATGCTTTGCAGGGGTAAACAGGGGGGGGCGCTTTGTTTGTCACCAAATTTTAGCCCCAACTCTTGTCGGAATCACAGCGCGATTGTCTGGTTTCCGTGATTAACATTGGAGATTATGTCGCCACGATAACGGTTATGTGGCGTCCCGAAGCCAATTGTGCGTAACACTATCGCGAACCGTGACTTATCCAGCTAAATTGACTGAAATTTCATCGAAAACATTGTTTATATAAGGCACGGTAGACATGAAACACACCGCGATGCGTCCAGATATTCAGTTTCTTCGAGGTATTGCAATACTTGCAGTCCTGATTTATCACGCCGAAATCATTCCCTTTTCGGGCGGATATTTAGGAGTAGATGTATTTTTTGTTATTTCCGGTTACCTAATAACTTCTATCATACTAAGAGATATTTACGACAATCGATTTTATTTTGTTCAGTTCTATTCTAGAAGGGCCAAGCGGCTCTTGCCGGCAGCTTATTGCACATTAATTTTTTCGACAGTTCTCGGTTTTAAAATACTTACTGATGCGCAGTGGGATGACTTTATCAAACAGTTGATTGGCACTGTTACGTTTACGGCCAACATCGTCTTGCCTTTTCAAACCGGTTATTTTGAAACCACTGCGGAAGGTAAGCCCCTGCTCCATGCTTGGTCTTTATCTGTTGAAGAGCAATATTATTTATGCATACCGCTGGTACTTTATTTGATTCGGCCTCGATGGCATTTACCCGCACTTGCTATTGGTATTTTGTTTAGCCTATTAATCTGTATTGGGTTCGTTAGTTATCCTTTTACCTATTGGAGATTCCCAACGATAGACTCGCAAACGGCCGCATTCTTTCTGTTACCTACTCGCGCTTGGGAGTTGTTAGTAGGCTCGGCGTTAGCTTGGTTTGTTATCAATATCGCCAATTTTAGAGCTCCAAATGTTGCCAAGTATTTGGCTTTTATTTTGGTGTGTTATTTATGCGTATTTCCGATGGATACCGTTCATCCTAGAGAAAATGCGATTTTGGTAGTCTTCGCTACCGCAGTCATGATAGCGGGAAACAGTGGGTGGCTTCCTCAAAACAGGCTAACTAAAACGGTTGAAAAAATTGGAGACTGGTCGTATTCGCTTTATTTGATTCATTGGCCTATTTTTGCATTGGCAAGAAATGCTTATTTAGGCGAAACTCCGGAAAATGTTAAGTTTTTATTAGTGTTCGTGTCTATTTTATTGGCATATTTGCAATATGAATATATCGAGCAACGCTTTCGATATGGCTGGCATGCAAATAAAGTTAAAACATTTAAGTGGCTTGTAGCGGCATCTCTCGTTGTGGTTATTGCTCCAATATCGGCAACGGTTATCAGAGGTTTAAATGATTCAGTAAATTTCGATTATCTGAATATGCCAAATTATGGGCTTAAGCAGTTTTGCGCTGAAGGAAAAGTCTTTATCAATCAAGATGAATGCAAAACCACGGAGCATCCGGTTTATGCTGCCTGGGGCGATAGTTACACCATGCATTTAATTCCAGGTCTTAAGCAGCAAAAAGAAATAGGTAATTCAATAATTCAGATTACGAAAGCAGCTTGCGCGCCCATCTTGGGGGTTGCATCTATAGATTCGAATTATAACGAAACTTGGGCAAAAGGGTGTTTGGAATTTAATGAAAACGCTGTTAACTTTATTATAAATAGTAACTCCATCAAATATGTCATCATGGGTTCACCCTACTCGGGTTATTTGAATTATGGTGAACTGACACTATTCTACGACGGCAAAAAAATGACCGGAGACAGGTCAATTGCCGTAGAACAAATGATAACGACGATAAATCGACTGAAGGACAACGGCAAACGTCCTATCTTGATTGCACCACCGCCCAAAGCCGGTTTCAATATTGGGGAGTGTTGGGAGCGAAAAAATGCGGGATTAATCGTTATGGGACGATCCGATTGTAATTTTCAGACTGAAGAGTATCGCACGTACCAACGTGGAATTATCGATGGACTAAATGAGGTACGCAACCGCACCAATGTAGATGTCGTTTGGTTTGATGACATTATCTGTAGCAATGGACGCTGTCAAACTTTGCTGGCGAATGGGATTTCTATTTATAAGGACGGCGGCCACCTGACGGTGCCTGGGTCGGAATGGATTGTGCCGATGCTAGGTTTAGCCAACTTGGTGAACGGTTCGAATAACCATTAACCACAAAAGTAGCGGTTGGTTTGTCCCCCTATTCAGGTGACGGATTACCATGGTTTTATCAAAATGGTTTAATTTTTTTAAATGTGCAGGGTAAAGGCTTCTAACAATGGACTTAATAACGCAACTTGTGATTCCCTCTAAAAAAACTTATCTGTAGAATTTCCCGATTTTTCTTCGTTGTTAATGGAGCAACAAACCCATGGGTAGAGCCTATCAAAACCGTAAAGTGTCCATGGCCAAAACGGCCGATGCTAAAACCAAGGTTTACAGCAAGTATGGCCGTGAGATCTATATGGCTGCCAAAGCCGGGGGGATAGACCCATCCGGAAACCTGGCATTACGGGGATTGATCGATCGAGCCAAGAAGGACCAGGTGCCCTCCCATGTGATCGAAAAAGCCATCGATAAGGCCAAGGGCGGCGGCGGCGAAGATTTTGCCCCGGCCCGCTATGAGGGCTTCGGCCCCGGCGGTTGCATGGTGATCGTCGATTGCCTGACCGACAATCCGAACCGGACTTTCGGCGATGTGCGCCTGTGTTTCACCAAAACCAAATGCAAAATCGGCACACAGGGTACCGTCAGTCACATGTTCGATCATTCCGCTATTCTGGCGTTCAAGCATGATGACGAGGACGCCGTGCTTGAAGCCTTATTGGCGGCGGATGTGGATGTCAGTGACGTCGAAAGCGAAGACGGTAAAATCACCGTGTTCACGCCGCAGGCCGATTATTTCAAGGCTAAGCAAGCCTTGAACGATTTATTGGGCGAGATCGACTTCGAGGTGGACGAGATTCAATTTTTGCCGAAAAGCGCTACCCAGATTAGCGGCGAAGATGTGGTGCTGTTTGAAAAGTTCTTGGATTTGTTGAACGAATTGGATGATGTGCAAAACGTATTTCATGATGCCCAGTTTTGAGAACTGCCTTCCCGGTTGATGTCTAACAGCAAGCGAATTTTGGCCGTACCGATTCGCTTGGTTACACTTCAGGCTTTGCCCTAATCATCCGGCGGTGCTCGTCGCGGCTTTTGAGTAGATTCTGGGCCGCGCAAAAATTACGGCGATCCGAATCGAAAACCAGTTACTCTTAACTACCAATTATCCCCCGATTCATCGGAGCGCCGCTTACAAATCGGGGGATCGGCACTACTTTTATACCTAAGCCAAACGCCTTGAACACAAAAGCTCATTTTCTAATCCTTTCCCTGTTTATGATGTCGGAGTCTGCCGTGAGTGCACTAGAAGCAAACCAGACCATTGAAAACCAAGTCCAGTCTCTGCTGGCGCAAATGACGCTGGAGGAAAAAATCGGGCAGATGACCCAGATCGACTTTAGCGTGATTTCAGTTGAAAACGGCCAGGATGCGGAAAATCCGATCGACTCGGCCAAGCTGGACGATGCGATACTAAATCATCATGTCGGCTCGATACTTAACACACCGACCACGCCCAACAACAAGGCCCAGCCGATTGAAAAATGGCGGCGGATGACGCAAGCGGTCCGCGAAACGGCCGCCAAAAGCCGGCTGAAAATCCCGGTGATATACGGTATCGATGCGATTCACGGCGCGACTTATACCCAAAATTCGGTGTTGTTTCCGCAAGCGATCAGCATGGCGGCGACCTTCAATACCGAGTTGTCGTTTAAGGAAGGCGAAATCACCGCCCGCGAAGTCAAAGCCTCCGGCTTGGATTGGAATTTCTCGCCGGTGATGGACATCGGTCGCCAACCGCTGTGGCCGCGACTGTGGGAAACTTACGGCGAGGACGTGCATTTGGCTAGCGCGATGGGCAGTGCCTATATTCAAGGCCATCAGGGCGGCGATTTTTCCGCCGCCGACAAGGCACCGACTTGCCTGAAACATTATGTCGGCTACAGCTATCCGTTGAACGGTAAGGACCGTACCCCGGCCTGGATCGGCGAGCGGGCGCTGCGTGAGTATTTTTTGCCTAGCTTTGAGGCCGGTGTCATGGCCGGCGCGCCGACGGTGATGATCAATTCCGCCGAAGTCGACGGCATTCCCGGTCATGCCAATTATCACTACCTGACCGAAATCCTGCGTGGAGAAATGGGATTCAGGGGCTTTACGGTATCGGATTGGGAAGACATCATCCGCCTGTATAGCCGCGATAAATTGGCCGCATCGCCGCGCGAGGCGGTAAAAATCGCGGTGATGGCCGGCGTCGATATGAGCATGGTGCCGTTTAATTTTTCGTTTTACGATCTACTGTTGGATTTGGTCAAAAGCGGCGAAGTGCCGATGACGCGGATCGACGAGGCGGTGGCTCGGATTCTACGGGTCAAATATCAGAGCGGTTTGTTTGAACGCCGCGAGCCGGACTTGCCGGTAGCCGGTAATTTCGTTACCGAGGCCGCGGTCGAGGTCAATAAACAGGCGGCGCGCGAGGCGATCGTGTTGGCCAAGAACGATAATCGCATCCTGCCGTTAAGCAAAAAAGCCAGCATCCTGGTGACCGGGCCGGTCGCCAATACCCTAAACGTGATGAATGGCGGTTGGACTATTACCTGGCAGGGCGACAGCGAACAGTTGTATCCAAAAGACAAATTGACCTTGCTGGACGCCATCCGGCAAAAAACCAGCGGCAAGGTGACTTATGTCGGTGGAAAATCCTTTAACGAAGAAATCAACATCGAACAGGCGGTAACGGAAGCCCGCAACCACGACCTGGTGGTTTTGGCCTTGGGCGAAAAACCCTATACCGAAACCATGGGCAATATCGAGTCACTGAATCTTGACCCGGTCCAACTGCAATTGGCCAGAGCGCTATTCGAGATCGGCAAACCGGTGGTGCTGGTCACTTTCGGCGGTCGGCCACGCATCATCACCGAAATCGCCGACAAGGCTAATGCGGTGGTGTTGGGCTTTTTGCCGGGCATGGAAGGCGGTTTAGCGATGGCGGACATTTTGTTCGGCGACGTCAATCCCAGCGGCAAATTGCCGATTTCCTATCCGCGCAACAGCAACGATGTGACCCTGTACGACCATAAACCGATCGAGGCTTTTGAAAGCAATCAATATCGGCCCTTATATACGTTCGGCCACGGCTTGAGTTACACGTCATTCGAAACCAGCGGTTTACGTTTGAATAAGGACAAAATCGCCTTGGGCGAATCCGTCGAAGTCAGCGTCAACCTCAAAAATAGCGGGACTTTAACCGGCAAGGAAGCCGTGCTGGTGTATTTGAACGATGTGGCCGCCTCGGTGACACGTCCGGTCAAGCAACTGAAGGCCTTTAAGAAGGTTGAACTTAAACCCGGTCAACAGGAAACTCTGCACTTCACGTTGACGGCGCAAGACATGTCGTTCATCGGGCTGGACATGAAGCGTATCGTGGAGCCGGGCGAGTTCAAGGTGATGGTGGGTAACGAGAGCGTTCCTTTCAATGTCATGCCAAATTAAACCGATTGCGAGGTAAGTTATGGTTTATCGAAATGATGCCGGTCAACAGTATTACTTGGGCTCGTTGACCATTCTTACCTCGCTGTTTTTCATCTGGGGTTTTATCACCTGTCTGAACGACATTTTGATTCCGCATCTGAAAGCGGTATTTACCTTGAGCTATACCCAGGCGATGTTGATTCAATTTTGTTTCTTCACCGCCTATTTCGTGGTGTCGCTACCCAGCGGCTATCTGGTCGAGAAGATTGGTTACAAGGGCGGTATTGTCGTTGGTTTGGCGATAGCGGGTTGCGGCTGCCTGCTGTTTTATCCGTCTGCTGGCCTACATTCCTATCCGCTGTTTCTGACGGCGTTTTTCGTGCTGGCTTCCGGCATTACTCTATTACAGGTAGCCGCCAATCCCTATGTGACCGTACTCGGCGCCCCGGAAACCGCATCCAGCCGGTTGACGCTGACCCAGGCCTTCAATTCGCTGGGCACCACGCTGGCGCCGTATTTCGGGGCGCTGTTGATACTGTCCACGGCGGTGAAAAGTGTAGATGAACTCAAGCTGCTGAATCCCGAAGCATTGTCGGCATATCAGGCGGCGGAAGCGGCGGCGGTGCAGAATCCCTATTTGTTTTTGGCGGCGGTGTTGTTTTTGATGGCGGCGGTGTTTGCGCTGCTGAAACTGCCGAAAATCAATCCGGAAACGCGGGAAACCGCAATAAATGCCGAACAGGATAGAGGCAGCGCTTGGCATTATCCGCATCTGGTACTGGGTGCGGTGGCGATTTTTGTCTATGTCGGTGGTGAAGTATCCATCGGCAGTTTTTTGGTCAATTTCCTCGGCGAGCCGGCCATCGCCGGACTGGCCGAGCAGGATGCCGGCAAATATGTGTCGTTTTATTGGGGCGGAGCCATGCTGGGCCGATTCGCCGGTTCGCTGGTGATGCAAAAGGTTCGCCCGGCAAAGGCCTTGGCGTTTAACGCCGTTAGCGCGGCATCGTTGGTGGTGCTGACCATGCTCGGCAGCGGCCAGCTGGCTATGTGGAGCATACTGGCGGTCGGTTTATGCAATTCGATCATGTTCCCCACCATTTTTTCGCTGGCGGTCGGTGGTCTGGGCCGGCATACCGGCCAAGGCTCGGGTATTTTGTGCGCGGCCATTGTCGGAGGAGCGGTTTTGCCCGTGATACAAGGCGCATTTGCCGACCGTTTAGGCATACAGCATGCCTTCTTTATCCCGGCGTTATGTTATGTCTATATTGCATACTATGGTTGGAGTTATGCAAGGTTGGCGCTTGGCAAGCCGTAGAAGGGGGCGCTATTTGTAGCGAGATCCTAATCCGATGCCCGATTAGCCGTGGCCTTGGGCGAGATGGTGCAAAAACGGGCTGATGCTTAACCAAGCCTCAGCCCGTTTTTGTTAATTAGACAATTATTTATTGCCTGCTTTCAGGTGCTCTACCGCGTCTTCGGCCGAATGAGTAGCCTTGTCGGCATGTTCCAGCTTACCGTGTTCGATGGCTTCCTTCAGCGAAGTGACTGCTTCGTGCATATGGTGCTTGGCGTCGCCCTTGGCAGCTTCGGCGGCTTTTTGAGCGTGATCCAGCGCGGTTTCCGCGTGTTCCACCAGTACCACCGAGTGACCGGCCTTACCGTGTTCCACGGCTTCCTTGGCATGAGTCAAGGCAGCGTCCGCATGCGGTTCGGCCAATACGGCACTGCCGAACAATAATAATAGGCTACCGGTTAAAAGTGTTAGCTTGTTCATGACTCCCCCTGGGTTGAAACGATAGGTAGGATTCGACGCATGGTGGGACAGGCCGCAAATGCCTTTTCGCAACTCGTCCGGCCATATCAGCGCCGGAATCGGTTGTGCTTTTTATGAGTGCATCAAAAAAATGCTAACGGTGGATGCTAGGTAAACGAATTAGTTCCCGCGTAATAAAATTTACCTGACGACTAGCTTTACCTTACAATTCAAGCTCGTTACTAATAATAACAACTTCGGAGGATGACATGTTTAAATTGCGTATGCTGGTCGCTGCGATAGCATTGACCGGTTCACTTTCCGTGATGGCGGCGGAAGCCTTGCCAACCACTGCACCGGCTCCGGCCGATAATCCCACCACGCCGGAAAAAGTGGAGTTGGGTAAGATGCTGTATCACGATCCCCGCTTGTCTTCGACCGGTACCGTGGCTTGCGCGTCCTGCCATAACACCATGTTGGGCGGCGAAGATAATCGCCCCAACTCGATGGGCGTAAATGGCCAAACCGGCGGTCGTAGCGCGCCTACCGTCTGGAACGCCGCTTTCAATAAAGTCCAGTTCTGGGACGGCCGCGCCGGCAGTCTGGAAGAACAAGCCGCCGGTCCCGTCACCAACCCGATCGAAATGGGTATGAAAAGCTGGGATGACGTAGTCGCTCGTTTGAAAACCATCAAGGGTTACCGTCAGGCGTTCGATCTGGCCTTCGGCAGCGACAGCGAGACCATCACCAAGGACAATGCCACCAAAGCCATTGCCGCTTACGAAAGAACTCTGATTACCCCCAACAGCCCTTACGACAAATATGTCGAAGGCGATAAAGATGCCATGACGGCCCAGCAGGTGCGCGGCATGCAAAAAGCGGTGGAATTGGGTTGTACTAGTTGCCATAGCGGACCGGCTTTCAATGGTCCCGGGGCGTTCCAAAAATTCCCGGTTCATTCTAGCGGCTATTTCGAAGCGCAGTATCACATTGGCAAGGATAAAGGTCTGGCGGAAGTCACCAAGAAAGAAAGCGACGAGCATATGTTCAAGGTGCCGACCCTGCGTAATATCGCTTTGACCGCGCCGTATTTCCATAACGGTTCTGTCAAAACCTTGGATAAAGCCGTCAAACTGATGGCCAAATTGCAGTTGGATAAGGATTTATCCGACGACGATACCGCAGACATCGTGGCATTCCTGAATGCATTGACCGGCGAATTCCCGAAACAAACCATGCCGACCCTGCCAGGCACGCCCGGCAGTACATTCAACTAATCCGCCGGAAACTAAAAGGGGCTGAAAAGCCCCTTTTTTATGCCGCGTTCGGCAATGCGTTCCGTAATTTCTCTGTCGATTCCCGCCTCGTAATGATTGGTGACACGCCCTAATCGGTATGTCAAACTCTCCACTCATAACCGACATTTTGCGTGAATCTATCTACATGGCTTGTCATCAATTGATTTATACCAGCCGTTCCGCATTTGAATTTGTGGAAACCGATTTGTTGAATATTTTAAATAAGGCTCAAAGCGCAAATTATCAACATAGGATTTCCGGATTGCTGGTGTATCACGCAGGAAAGATCATGCAGATGATTGAAGGCGATGAAGCCGATATAAAAAATTTATTTGCCAATATTCGGCGCGACTCGCGCCATACCGACGTCACGGTGGTGCTTGAGACGGATAGCCCGAAAAGATGTTTTGCAACCTGGGCAATGGGGTTTGCTATGAGCGATTGCTCGAACGGTCCGCTCGGCAATCAACCTTTTTACTTTTCCCTGGATGACATTAAGGCTGTTTGCTCGGCGCTGAAAGGCGAGGCCGGCGAGACATTCCTCGGATTTCTGGATAGTTGAATGGTCATCATGGCCGGTAATCCACGTAAGCGCTAATGTGAAATGAATTCCACCTCCCTGAAGATTCTGATCGTGGACGATGAACCCGCCAACCGGATTTTGTTGGAACGCTTTTTAAAAAATACCGGACATCAGGCCAGGTCGGCTGGAAACGGCGAGGAAGCCATTCGGCTCTTTAGGGATAAAACGCCGGATCTGGTGATCATGGATGTCATGATGCCGGGAATGAGCGGTCACGAAGTTACAAGACAGTTCAGGGAGTTATCCAAGGAGCGTTGGATCCCGGTGATCATGACCAGCGGGCTTGACAGTCCGGAGGATCAGATCGAGGGCTTGCAGGCAGGCGGGGACGATTACATCGTCAAGCCCATCAACTTGTCCATCCTGAGATACAAGATTCAAGCGATGCAACGCATTGCGGCCATGCAAAATGCCTTGTTCGAGGCGCTGCAAACACTGAAACAGCACCAAGACAAAACCGAAAAAGAGATCGGTTTGGCTCAGTACATGATGCGACAACTGACTCGCAATCAAGATTTGGCCGATCAGGGCATAGGGCACCTGAATATGCCGGCGGGCGCCTTCAGCGGCGATGTAGTGTCGGTGGTGCGGACTGAAACGGGACGGCAGTATCTGCTGTTGGCCGATGTGACCGGTCATGGCTTGTCGTCGGCGTTGAATGCCATTCCGTTGGTTGAAGCATTCTTTGAATTCGCCGAGAGCAATGCATCGCTGGAAATTCTATGCCGGGGCATAAACAGCCGCTTGAATCGCATCCTGCCGCCAGGATATTTCGTCGCGGCCATTTTAGTCGCGATAGATCCCGACCTGAGTACGATTCAGGTATGGAACGGCGGGCTGCCGCCCGCATTGTTCATGACTGCCGGGGGGGACGTTGTCCGCGACTGGCATTCCAGGCATCTTGCCCTGGGTATTCTTAAAGACAACGAATTCGATGCATCGATAGAAACCATGACCTGGACCATGCCGGGCCAAGTCATTATGTTTACCGATGGCTTGGTCGAGGCGACGGCGGCTGACGGCGAGGTGTTCGGCGAAGTCCGGTTAACGAAAATACTGGGCGATGCGGCGGCGGATGATCGACTGGTTCAGGTCGGGCTGGGTTTGACGACTTTTCTGGATGGGGTGGCTCCGCATGACGACATTTCGCTAGTGACTATCGATTGTGATTGAGTAGGGCAGGGTTGAGCCGACTCAATTCAGCGGAACCGAGGGCTATTCAAAATTAACGTGCTTGATACAACGGTAAGTCCGCGATGCGTTTATCGATTTCCGCAATCATATCCCGATAGGGCTGGCTGCCGGTATTGCCGAATCGGCTGTTGAATGTCGGTTCGTCCATTTGCTCCGGCAAGCCCTGGATATTCGGAATGATGGCGGTGTAATCCTTGGCTTCCGATAGCTGGCGCTGCAGCTCACGGGCTTGTTTCGGAGAAGCGATCGCAAGCTGGCCGAAGCGGGTGCCGGCCCGGTCCGCGGTCAAATCGATGAAGCTAAAGCCGCTGCCTTGTTCGGCGTCGCCCAGTTCCTTGTCTACGGCCAATTGCTCGCTCAACAACGAGGCGTCCACCGCCGCCAACAGGGCCGATGCGATAAAGTGTTGCGGAATGTCGATGCGTTTATAGGCAAACACCTGGTATTCCTTGCTGTAAACCAGGCCCAGCGGTAAATAACGGCGTAATTCGTGTTTGTAGATGTAACTGCCCACCGCGATGATCACCGCGCGGTTTTCTTGAATCGCGTTGTCATCCGTCGAGCGCTGATAGGCGGATGAAAACAAGGGTTGCAACAACTCCATCAGGGATAGGCGCCAGGCAGGATCATGTTGGCTGACGATGTCGTTGATCTGTTGTTGGTACAAATGCAGGTTAGGATATTCGCGGTGTTTTTGAATCGCCAGTTGCTTGGCCGCTTGCACCATGGAACCCAGATAACTGATTTGGAGGCCGTCCGGCGTGAAGCGGATGTCCTTGACGTAGTTATCGGCCAGTTGCCAGTATTTGCGTAGCGGAGTGGTATGCGCAATGGCCGGAATCAGATAATTCGCCGCCGGGTCGGGAACCGATATTTCGCCGATTTTAAAGGATTTGATTTTGACGCCGGTATCGGTTTGAAGCAATTTGAAGCTGAAATCCAGATATTGCCCCCAAATGGTCTTGGGCACGAACACCGCGATTTGGGCAAAAATGATTTGCTCCCCCACCTGAATCTGAACCGTATTTTCGAAGAAGTGATTCAGCAGGTAATTGACGGCGATGTTGATGTCTTTTTGATTCAGGACGATGGTCTTGATTTGGTCCCGTTCTTCCGGTGTCAGATGCAGGATTTGCTTGGCGCGTTGGATGTCGTCGCGATTCAGGCCCTGGTGCATTTTCAACAAGGGTGTGTCGTCAATCGCGAACAACAATAACAAATTGAACAGCAGGATGAATATCAGGCCGGCATAAAGCAGAATTCTGACCGGTTTGGGGATATTTAACGATTTGAACATCGATCAAAAGGCCAGATTGAACCTGGCTTCTTTCAGGTATTGTACTTCCTGGCCGAGGTCGGCCTGGGTCAACGGCGCTTGTTCCAACCATTGCTCGGGGAAGGTCAGTTGTATGTTTCTATCGTCGATGTTGATCTGAAAGTCTGGACGCTGGCTGTGGCGGTTGCGGTGCAATACCGTCGCCAGCCTGAACAGAATGGTCATGATCGGTGCGTGCCGGTCCCAGGGGCTAGGCAGGTCTTCGAATCTGGTCTGGCTGAGTTTTTTACGGTGACTGCGTACCAACCGGGACAGAATTTGCTGATCTTGTTTGGAGAAGCCTGCCAGGTCGCCGTTTTCAATGATATAGGCGCTATGCTTATGATATTGGCTGTGGGCAATTTCAAAGCCGATTTCGTGTAAATCCGCCGCCCATTCCAGGAATTGCAGACTGGCCGAATTGTCGTCAAAGCAAGGATGATGTTCCAGTTGCGCCACCATGTAACGCAGGGTTTCCTTGAGCTGTTCCGAATGGCGGATGTCGGTGTGATAGCGTTCGGCGATGGTCCGGCTGGTTTGCGAGCGGATGTCGTGATCGTAAATCCGTCCCAATAAGTCATACACCAGGCCTTCGCGCAAGGCGCCGTCGGACACGGTCATTTGTTGGATGTTCAATGTTTTGAACGTCGCATGGACAATGGCCACCGCGCCGATGAACACCGGACGCCGTTCCAAGCTTAGCGCCGGAAAGTTGATTTGATCGATGTGTTGTAGTGTCAGTAAATGCGCGACCAGTTGTTCCAGGCCGTCCAGCGTAATGCCGTTGTTGCTGAAGCCGGAGGTTTCCAGCACATTGCTGATGGCTTTCAAGCTGCCGGAAGCGCCGATGGCTTCGTCGAAGTTTCTGCTGTTGAACGTGTCCTGAAACGGCTCCAAATGGTGTTCGGCGAATAATGTGGCTTTTTTAAAGGCTTTTTTGGAAATGGCGCCGTTCTTGAAAAAACTTTGGCTGACTGTAACGCAACCCATGTTCAAGCTTTCCTTGGTGTGGGCCGTATCGTGTTGGCCGATGATATATTCGGTGCTGCTGCCGCCTATATCCATCACGAAGCGATTGTTGGCGTTACTGGACAGGCTATGCGCGACGCCTTGATAGATCAAGCGGGCTTCTTCGATGCCGGAAATGATGTGGATGGGATGGCCTAGAGCCTTTTCCGCCTTGCGGATGAATTGTTGGGAATTTTTAGCCAGGCGCAAGGTGTTGGTGCCGACGATGCGCACGCTGTTGGGGGCGAAGTTATTGATGCGTTGCCCGAAACGCTCCAAGCAGGCCAGGGCTTTTTCCTGAGTGGGTTGGTCGAGATATTTGTCTTCGCTCAAGCCGGCCGCCAAGCGTACCATTTCCTTCAAGCGGTCTATGATTTGCAATTTGCCGTCCTTCAGGCTGCAAATGATCATATGAAAGCTGTTGGAACCCAGATCGACGGCGGCAACACTGGTGGGTATGGGAGTAGGCACGGTTATGTTCCTGATTTAGGCTGAGGCGGCATCGGGAATTTTGTTAAAATTCCCGGCGTTAGGCGTTGTCCATTGGTCTCGCGCCTGTTCTAGTTGTCGCATTATAAACTACCCCATGAAGGCTTTATCCATTCAGAATCTAAAAAAGACCTATAAGAACGGTTTCCAGGCTTTGAAAGGCGTGGATCTCGAGGTGGATAGCGGCGATTTTTTTGCGTTGCTCGGCCCCAACGGCGCCGGCAAATCGACCTTGATCGGTATTATCAGTTCGCTGGTCACTAAAACCAGCGGCGTGGTGCAAGTGTTCGGTCATGATTTGAACAAGGATAATGAACAAGCCAAGAGCAGCATCGGCTTGGTGCCGCAGGAAGTCAATTTCAACCAGTTCGAAACCGTCAAAAACGTGGTGTTGTATCAGGCCGGTTATTATGGGATTCCGCGCAAACAGGCGCTGGCGCAAACTGAACAATGTTTGAAACAAATGGATTTATGGGACAGGCGCAATACGGTATCCCGGCGCTTGTCGGGCGGCATGAAGCGACGTTTGATGATAGCCAGAGCCATGGTACACAAACCGCGTCTGCTGATTCTGGACGAGCCGACCGCCGGGGTGGACATCGAAATCCGCCGCTCGATGTGGCAGATGATGCAAGAGGTCAACCGCGAGGGCACCACCATCATTTTAACCACCCATTATCTGGAAGAAGCCGAAAGCCTGTGCCGCAATATCGCCATTATCAATAATGGCGAAATCGTCGAAAAATCGGCCATGAACAGTCTGTTGAACCGGATACATACCGATCATTTTGTCTTGGATATTGGGCAAAGCCTGGAGCAAGCGCCGGTGATCGACGGCTATGACATCGAATTAGCCGATAGCCGGGTGTTGAATGTGGCGGTGCCGAAAAGCCTGGGGCTCAATCGCCTGTTTCAGCAGTTGTCGGCATTGCGGATCGAGGTATTGAGTCTGAAGAACAAATCCAATCGTCTGGAACAACTGTTTATCGATCTGGTGCAATGATGTATTCCGTCGCCTTTCGCACCATCCTGTTCAAGGAAATTCGCCGGTTTACCCGCATCTGGCCGCAAACGCTGTTGCCGCCGGCCGTCACCACCGCCTTGTATTTTTTGATTTTCGGCAGGCTGATCGGCGCGCGCATCGGCAGCGTGCATGGCGTCAGTTACATGGATTACATCGTGCCGGGAGTGGTATTGATGTCGGTGATCAGTCATTCATATTCCAACGTAGTGTCGTCGTTTTATTCCACCAAGTTTCAGCATCATATCGAGGAACTGTTGGTGGCGCCGGTACCCAACTGGGTAATATTGACCGGTTATGTCTGCGGCGGTATCGCCAGGGGCGTGATGGTCGGCGCGGTGGTGGCGGCTATTTCCATGCTGTTTACCCAGGTTAGCGTCACCCACTGGGGAATCGCCGGTGCCATGCTGTTGTTGACGGCAACGATATTTGCCTTGGCCGGCTTTATCAATGCGGTGTTCGCCGACAGTTTCGACGATATTTCCATCGTCCCCAACTTCGTGTTGACGCCATTGAGTTATTTGGGCGGGGTGTTTTACTCGTTGGCGATGCTGCCGCCGCTATGGCAAGGCATTGCCCGCTGCAACCCGATTTTGTACATGATCAATACCTTCCGCTATGGCCTGATCGGCGTGACCGATGTCGATGTCGTGCTGGCGTTTGCAATGACAGTGGGGTTTATTGTGTTTTTGAGTGTGTTCAGTTTGTGGTTGTTGAACAAGGGTGTTGGGATTAAGAATTGACATTGGCTTAGTCGCGCATGCGATGCTTATCGAGAAAAATTTACACAATGTATGTGGAATATCGGGGTGAAAGTGCCTGAAAATACGCTCAATATCAACTTATCAGGCAGATTTGCCTACTAATCAATTGTTAGGTTGCTTGTATGTCATGGTTTCTTCGATACATGTTTGCATTATTACCCGCTGCTGTAACACTCGGCGGTTGGCAGTTAGCCGTTTGGGCGTATGAATACTTCGAATGCCAAGGCAATCTCAAAAACCTTGCACAGTGCTCTGCTGGTACAGTCGAGTTGTTGCCCTGGCTCGGAGTTGGTCTCTTTTGGTGTCAACTCTTATCGTTCGTTACAGTGCCCGTTTCAGCCTGGCTCCTTTTCAAGGTCGGAGCAAAACATATTGGTGCTCACAATGGGTCCGCAACCTAACCCAGCGCTCAAAGGGACGCGCCGCCCGCTAGCCGTTTTGAAGTTTTGTTTTTTACCAGGGTGCGCAGGCTTCGTTAAAGTCAGCCAAGCGGCGCGCCCCTTAGCCCGCGTAGGGCGCAATAACCAACGGGCATTGCGCCGAATGAATAAAACCCGGCATGCGGCGCAATACGGCTATCGCCTATTGACGCCCTACAGATTACACCTTACGGCGCCTTGGTAGCCAAACTCCAACTTGGCTACCCGATCTTGAAAGCGCCTGTTTCCTGATCAAATCAATGAAAGCTGGAGCTTTCAAGACGTTGTTCCCAAACCGGAGTTTGGGAACCAGTGGGTAGGGTACGCATCGCGTACCTTCTTCGGATATTTCGCACCGTTTAATATTTGAAACAGGTACGCGATGCATATCCTACATTGATTGAGTTTTTCGTTGCCGAGGTTGCTCTATGCATCAAATAGTTTTCTGGTTCGTTATCGCGCTTGCTCCAATAGCATCATGGGCCGATGATGAGATCAAATGTAATGAAGCTGGGAACCAATTAGAGCTTAACGCTTGTGCGAGTGATGACTTTGCTAAGGCGGATCAAGAGTTAAATCAAACCTATCAGGCTCTGATCAAAAAAGAGGCTGATGCCCCGTTATTTATTAGCAAACTGCGTCTCGCCCAAAAAGCTTGGCTATCATTTCGTGACGCCGACCTAGAAGCAAGGTTTGCATGCGCGGAAGAGGATGTAAGGATCTGCTGGGGTAGCATGTATCCCCTGTTGTTATTATCTAGCAAGGCTGAACTGACCCGCGAAAGAACCAGACAGCTTCAGCAAATTTTGAAGGATGGTCGCGGCTCATAGGCTGGGACCAACAACGCAAATCCCAGCCCGCGGCATCAATCCACCGGTTGCAGCAATCCTTTCAATAAGCTCAGGTTTTTGATCTGAATGAAGCGGTTTTGCACCACGATCAAATTGTCATCCTGAAATTTCTTCAACAAGCGGCTGACGGTTTCCAGGGCCAGGCCCAGATGATTGCCGATTTCCTGGCGGGTCAGCGATAGTTTGAATTCCGACGACGAAAATCCCCGGCGTTTCAGGCGCTCCGACAAACTGATCAGAAAATAGGCCAGGCGCTCTTCCGCCGGCCGTTTGCTGAGTACCAGCTGATTTTTATCTTCCAGCATTTTTTCGCCGGAATGGCGGAACAGTTCACGCGTCAGGCCGGGCAGGTTCTGGAACAGTTGATCGATATTGTCGGCCGGCAGGATGCAAAAGGTCATGGTTTCCAAGGCAATCGCCGCGCAGCCGTGGCGTTCGTTGGATAAGCCGTCGAAGCCCAATAATTCGCCGGGCAGTAATATGTTCAGGATATGCTCATTGCCGTGGTTGTCGTTGGCAATCAGTTTGGCGCTACCGGATTTGATCGCCAGTATGCCTTTGAAATTATCGCCTTCGCGATAGATGAAATCGCCGCGTTGCAGGGTTTTTCGGGCTTTAACCACTTTGCTGATGTTGTCGATTTCGGCCTGAGACAAGCCGCGTGGTAGACAAATGTTATCGAGACTGCAGTTGCTGCAAATAACTTGGTTATGGGACGCGTTCAAGTTTCTAGCCGTTGGATGGTTGTTGGTAATAGCTGATAAGGCGTTCGACTTCATTTTTGGATCCGAAAATCAACGGTACTCGTTGGTGTATGTCATGCGGTTTTAGTTCAAGCACCCGCTCCTGGCCTGTGCTGCAAACGCCGCCGGCTTGTTCGATGATGAAAGCCATGGGATTGGCCTCGTACATCAGGCGCAGTTTGCCGGGCCTATCCGGGTCGCGTAAGTCGTAGGGGTAGAGAAACACGCCGCCGCGATTGAGGATGCGGTATACGTCGGCCACCAAGGAGGCCACCCAACGCATGTTGAAGTTCTTGCCGCGCGGGCCTTCCTCGCCGGCCAGGCATTCGTCGATATAGCGTTTGACCGGTGGCTCCCAAAAACGTTGATTGGACATGTTGATGGCAAATTCGCTGGTGTCTTCCGGGATGCGCATGTTGTGATGAGTCAGGATGAATTCGCCTATATCCTGATCCAAGGTAAAACCATTGACGCCTTTGCCGGTGGTCAGCACCAGCATGGTCGACGGGCCGTACAGCACGAAGCCGGCGCAGACTTGTTCGGTACCCTTGCGCAGGAAATCCTCGGTTTCCGGTTCCACGCCTTCGCGGCAGCGCAGCACCGAAAAAATGGTTCCGACCGTCAGGTTGATGTCGATGTTGGACGAGCCGTCCAGCGGATCGAACAACACCAGATATTTGCCTTTCGGATATTGTTTGGGGATTTTGATCGGATCGTCGATTTCCTCGGATGCCATGCCGCCCAAGTGTCCACCCCAGTCCAGGGCCTTGACCATGATGTCGTTGGTGATGATGTCGAGTTTTTTCTGCACCTCGCCCTGCACGTTTTCCGATTCGGCGCTACCCAATACGCCGATCAGCGCGCCGCGGTTGACGCGATGGGAGATCTGTTTGCAGGCGGTGACGATATTATTCAGCAGCAGGGTAAAGGTGCCGGAAGCGTCCGGCAGGCCGCGTTGTTGCTCGATAATGAATTGGGTTAGGGTGACTTGTTCGGTCGGGCCGGTTTTTAATGTCTGGGTCATCGGTTACAAAATTGGGGTGGAGGGTTAGGCAAAGCGGTCGCTGATGACTACTTGATTGATGGTTGGTCGGCCGTTGCCGGCTCGATCAGGGTGTAGGACCATGCGGAGGTACTCGAAATCAAAGCCGCGCGGCGGAATATTCAAGGCGGTCGGCGACAATAGGCCTAACGATAATAGCGATTCGATTTCCTGTTTCATCAAGCTATGAGCCGGGGCGAATTGCTCGACGGAACGACGCGATTCAATGGCAAATTGAGTGTCCATGCAGTGTCCTGGTGTATTTGCGGCAGTGTGTTCAGGCTTTTTCGCTTAGCAGATGGGGCACGGGTGTTTTAATGCTGTCAGTCTGTGCGGGCAGGCCTTGGTGGGCTTCCATAAATCCGGTTGTTAATCCTTTTTGCTCGAACTGCTGTTTTAGGTAGTCGAGGTGGGCGTTGATTTTCTCTACTGTGTCGGCGGCTTCGCTCCAGAAGCGGGTATTGACGGAGCCGTCGTAGCAGGAAATTTTGCAGTGTATTGTAGCAAGATCGGGCGGGGTTATGGTAATGCTGACGGCCCAGTTTTTTTGCGGGTCATCGCTTTGGCCGCTTTTATCGCGCTCGATTTCAATTTTTACGCTGTTGGCGGCGTCGTTATGAAAAAAAGGCAGTTCCAATACCCAGCCCTGTTTGGGCGAGTCATCCTTGGGTAGCGAGTTGAGTTGGTCCAGCGTGAGTTTGGCGAACGCGCTCTGGGCTTTTTGCAGGCTTTCCTTCAATGTTTCGCTGTTCTCGGTCGATTTGTTGCCGGTTTCGGCCGCCAATTCCTGGTTGAGTAGATGGATCAATTTACTCAGTTTGAGTTTGAAGTCGTCTTGCAAGGAAAAGTCTTGTCTGCCCGCCAACAGCTCGGCCAGTTTGCTTTCCAGAAATAAGCCCGATGCGTTAACCGCTTGTTTCAGTTGTGTCGGTTCGGTGAGTTGTGGCCTGGCGGGTATGCCGCTCAAAATTTTCTGGGCCAGATTTTTTAGGGTTTCGGCCAGCGAGGCGTCGGTCAGCAGTTCGGGCAAGGCTTGTTGCAGATGAGTAATCAACGGTGCCGGTGAGGCTTGGATTGGCAATAATTGTTTGAAGGCCTCGATGATTTGTCGTTCGCTATCGATGGGCGTGGCTAAAACCGTAAAAGTGGGTTTGTCGCCGGCTTTTACGACTTGCAAGGTGAGCTGAGTTCCCGTCGCAAGGCTTGTGGCTAGCGGTGCCGAGGCTGTCGGATGGTTGGCCGTGGTCGGCGGCAATATTTGTTTGGCATCCAATGTCAGCAGAAGATTGGCCGGCGTCATGGTCGCTGGTGTTGACGGCAGTCCGCTGTTTACCGGCATGGGCAGTAGTTGTAGGGTGATTTTATTGTTGGCGATGCTGATGATGCTAGCTGGTAACTGTTGGCCGGTTTGCAGATCGCTTAGTTTGATAGTTGTATCGGGTGTGCCGGAAGCGGGCTGACTCGCCAATTTTAGGATCAAGTTGTCCAGTGCAAGTGGGGGTGCAAGCTGCGCGGTTTGAGGCGAGGCTGGCGGCAGGATTTTAAATTCAGGCTGCGGCAGTAGTTTGACGACTTGTAATTGTAGGGTCTGTCCGCTTTGCAAGGTCAGCGGTTGCTCGGTGCGTACGGTGAGGGTTTTGTCGGCCACTTTCAAGGCCAGCGTGTTCAGCATGATCTGAGTGTCGACTACCTTGGCTTCCAGCAATTGATGCATTTTCAGGTTTAAGCCGTCGCCGCCGGCTTTGTTGACGGCCAGTTGCGGATTCGCGTTCAAGGGCAACTTGATATCCATGGCGGCAGGATCAAGCGCCAAAAAACGAGCAATGTGGGCGTGTTTGTATTGTCATGTCGTCAAGGACTCGATCAAGGTTATCGGCTTACCATGCCATGGGCCACAGTGTACGGTTTTCGGCGTGAATTATGAAACAAAATACGTTTGGCATCCGAAAGACTACGTTTGGCATAGGGCGGCGGCTGGTAATGTTTCTTATTTAAGATTTATCATAGACCCCAGGTTAAGCGGAATGTTTTTGCACTCTTAACCTGTTGATTTGGTTCTGAATTTGATGCGGGGGACGAATTGGATTCAATCAGTGAGTTTTTAACTGAAAAATAATTATAAGGAAAATGTCATGAAAAAAATCTTGTTTGTCGCTTCCACTCTTTTCATCGCGGGCCAAGTTCAAGCCGGACCGATCACCCCATGTACTCAGGCTAATCTGAATGGGAGTTATGTGGTTTATAACGCAGCGGTCAATAGCCAAACACTCAATCATAACGGCCGTTGCGAAATCAACATTAATGCGGGCGTGCTAAGCGGAACCTGTGTATTCGGTACTAACTCATCCGGCCAACCCGGCTACAATGGTCCCGTGCATGGTACCGCAGTCATGAACACCAACTGTTCGGCCGATGTGACCATGGGGTTTGACCCCGTTCCCGGAGTCGTCCACATCGATTCCAATTTCGATTTGCAATTTTCACCTAACAAAGAATCCTTCGTCGGTAGTTTTGGTAACAATTTCGGTGTGCAAGGGGTCACCAACGGAACCCGCTTCAATCCACAATTACCATCAACTCCAGCACAATAAAGGGCAATCGGCATGATTAAAAAATTGTTATCGATTGCGGCGGTTGCGGGTTTGATTTTTTCTGCTTCCGCGGCGAATGCGGCGTTATATACATTCACTCAGACCGGTTTCACCGGTGGCGCTACAATTACCGGGGCGTTCGAAGGGGAAGATTTGAATCATGATGGATATATCAAGGGGGCTACGTTTTTCGCTGAAGGCTTAAGCGAAATCAGTGCATTCAGTGTATCCTTTTCGGGCAATGCTTTTGTATCGGCATTCAGTCAGGCCTACACGGATCTGACTTTATTCGGGTTTGACATCTCGAGAACGGCAATGGGGAATGCGGCTGTAGAGGGCATTGCCACCAATTGGTTCGAAGGCACTGGCCGTTATCAGTATTTAACCGGCGTCGGCGTGAACGGCGCACAAGATGGCTATGTGGTGGATACCTTGACTGGTATTTATGACGGTTCTCCCAATCTTGTTTCGGTCACCCCGGCCGCTGTTCCCGTTCCTGGCGCGGTCTGGTTGTTCGGTTCGGCATTGATGGGTTTCATCGGCCTGAAACGCCGCAAGGCATAAATTGCCTTGGCGCAATCGTTGCCCATAAAAAAACCGCCCTTCGGGGCGGTTTTTCTTTTGTCTGGAATAAAAGTGCTGCTTAGTAGCTAATCACTTCCGAACCTTTGCCTACCAACACCACATCCGCGTCGCGCATCGCGAACAGGCCGTTGGTGATCACGCCTGGAATATTGTTGATGGCTTGTTCCATCTCGACCGGATTTAGGATGTTCATGTTGTGAACGTCGAGAATTTCGCAGCCGTTATCGGTGATGTAGGGTTTGCCGGTTTCCTTGTTGATGCGCAGTTCCGGTTGGCCGCCCAGTTTGACCAGTTGTCTGGCGACAAAGCTGCGCGACAGCGGCAGCACTTCGACCGGCAACGGGAATTTACCCAACACGTCGACACACTTGGTTTCGTCGACGATGCAGACGAATTTTTTGCTGGCGCCGGCGATGATTTTTTCGCGGGTCAGCGCGCCGCCGCCGCCTTTCAGCATTTTTTTGTGTGGAGTCACTTCATCGGCGCCGTCGACATACACTTCCAAGTCGCCGGTTTGATTCAGTTCCAGCACTTTGATGCCGATCGATTGTAAATGCTCGGTGGTTTTGATCGAGCTGGAAACCGCCGCTTCGATGTCGTGTTTGAAATCACAATCGGCCAGTTGATTGATCAAATGAGTGACGGTCGAGCCGGTACCCATGCCGATGATCGGGACATTTTTCAAATATTGCAGTGCAGCCGCGGCCACTTGTTTTTTTAATTCATCTTGAGTCATTGTTTTTCTTCCTGACGAGGGTTTGCTTTTAAATCCGACACGGCGGTGCGACCGTGTTTGTGTGGGATAATAACCGATTAAGGTCAATCTCTCAGCTGTTTTTACGACTACATGGATGTAGGAGGTGGGCAACGCATGAAGCCGTTGCCGAGGACAATAATGCACAATTACATAGAAAAAATATTACGGGCAAAAGTTTATGACGTGGCCGAGGAAACGCCGCTGGATTTTGCACCGACGCTGTCGGAGCGGTTGGAGAATCGGGTTTATTTGAAGCGCGAGGATCTACAACCGGTGTTTTCCTTCAAACTGCGCGGGGCCTATAACAAAATGGCCTCGTTGACGGCGGATCAAGCCGCTCATGGCGTGATCGCTGCGTCGGCCGGCAATCATGCGCAGGGCGTGGCGCTGGCCGCGAAAAAACTCGGCATCAAAGCCTTGATCGTGATGCCGAAAACCACCCCGGAAATCAAGGTCAAATCGGTCAAGGCACGTGGCGCCAAGATCGTGTTGCATGGCGATTCCTATGACGATGCCTTTGCTCATGCGATGGAACTGGTCAAGGAAAAAGGCATGACCTTCATCCATCCTTATGACGATCCCGACGTCATAGCCGGGCAGGGCACGGTGGCGATGGAAATTCTGCGTCAGCACAATGCCGACATTCACGCCATTTTCGTACCGGTAGGCGGCGGAGGCTTGGTGGCCGGGATCGCGGCATATGTCAAGTTCGTGCGGCCGGAAATCAAAGTGATCGCGGTCGAGCCGGACGACGCCGATTGTTTGAATCAGGCTTTGAAGGCCAAACAGCGAGTCGAATTGCCGCAAGTGGGTTTATTTGCCGATGGCGTGGCGGTCAAAAAAATCGGCGAGGAACCGTTTCGGATTGCCAGTCAATATGTCGACCAGGTTATCACCGTCAGTACCGACGAAATCTGCGCGGCGATCAAGGATATTTTTGACGATACCCGCTCGGTGGCCGAACCGGCCGGTGCCTTGGCGGTGGCCGGTTTGAAAAAATATGTCGAACAAAACGGCGTGACCCAGCAAACCCTGGTGGCGATAGATAGCGGCGCTAATATCAACTTCGACCGGCTGCGTTACGTGGCCGAGCGCACGTTGGTGGGGGAGCACCGCGAGATATTGCTGGCGGTAGCAATCCCTGAGGCGCCGGGTAGTTTTTTGAAATTTTGCAAAACCCTAGGCAAGCGCGGCATCACCGAATTTAATTACCGTTACTTCGATAGCCAAATGGCGCAGGTGTTCGTTGGGATTACCAGTAGCGGCGTTGAGGCCGACAGGCAGCAATTGATAGAGCAGTTGCTGAACGAAGGTTTTGCGGTGACCGATATGACCGGCAATGAATTGGCCAAGGACCATATCCGGCATATGGTCGGCGGCCATGCCCCCGGCAATTTGAACGAAAGCGTCTACAGCCTGCAATTTCCGGAACGGCCGGGGGCACTGTTAAAGTTTTTGATGTCGTTGGGTAGCCAATGGAATATCAGCCTGTTTCATTACCGCAATCACGGAGCCGCGTTTGGCAAGGTGTTGATCGGTTTGCAAATTACCGAAGCCGATTGCCGGACTTTTGAACACGGTCTGGATACGCTGAACTTGGCATATCAGCGGGAAACCGGCAATCCGGCCTATCGTTTGTTCGCGGGCGGGGCTGCGACGCCGTGTGGTTAGGTTGGGTCTATTTTCATGCGGGACGCCCATCGTCTCTCGGGGTGTGTGCCTGGACAAAGCCTATTTCCATGGTATGTTCCAAATCAGGCCGGTTAACTGTGTGCCGGGTTTCCCTGTTATGGCATGAAAACCCTGAACCAGGGATTCAATCGGCATCCGTTGAATCAACTGTTTAGATTAGGAGCGCAGCATGGGGCCATATTATCGAGCTACCTCGCAAGGTACCGGTGCCTTTTTCGATATGTTTTATCAGCATCCGATTTTGATGCTGCTACTGGTGATTGGAGCAATCGGCACGGGTATTTATTTCTGGCGCGGAAAAAGCTCGGATAAGCAAGTCGATTGATCATTTGAAGGACTCAGCCGGATGAAGCCTTGGCTGGCTCTAAATCCGGCCGGTTTGCTTTGAACTGTTTTAATGCTGGTTCCGGCATCGCATGAGTGTTTTTGTCATCGCGACCTTATTCCAAACCTAAAATAAACTGCCATTGCTGTTGGCTGACCGGCATGATCGACAGCCGGTTGCCGCGCCTTACCAAAGCCAGGTCGGCCAATTCCGATTTTTGCTTGAGTTCCCGCAGGCTGATGGTGCGCTTGAGCTTTCTGACGAATTGCACGTCGACCATGAACCAAGTGGGTTTGTCCGGGTTGCTTTTCGGATCGAAATGTTTGTCATCCGGATCGAATGCGGTGAAATCGGCATAGCTCTCCTTGGAGACTTGAGCGATGCCGACGATGCCGGGTTGCTCACAGTTGGAGTGATAAAAAAACACTTGGTCGCCGACTTTCATCTCATCGCGCATCATGTTGCGCGCCTGATAATTGCGTACACCGTCCCAATGTTCGGTTTGGCCGGGGCGTTGCTCCAAATCGTCTATGCCGAAGGCGTCGGGTTCTGATTTCATGAGCCAGTAGTTCATATTGCGTTCCAGTTTGGGTTATTCGGTGGCAATGATGTCGACCAACAAGATGCGGTCGGCATCCAGGCGTAACGACAGGGTTTTACAGAGTAAGTCGCTGCCGAAGTCACGGTAGCGTTCCGACGTGATAATACGGTCGCGATCGCCGCTGGCTTCCAATGCCAGCAGTTGAAAGAAATAGGGGCGCCAGGACCAGTTATAGCCAATCTTGCGCGGGTCGGTGAACCATTTGTCTTCGACAAAATTAAAATCGGGCGAGGATTGGTAGCCTTTGTTGTCGCACAGGTAAAAACGGATCACGTTACTTTGGGTGAAATTCCAACTGGCCAGTTCGTTCAGATTGAAGTCGCCCTGCAAGGTTTTGGCCAGCCTATAAATCAAGGCTTTGGTGGTATTGATGGCGCTGACTTTGCTTTGCAGTTTGGTTAGGGTGTTTTTCAGGAATTTATTGCGTAACGACGTAATGTGTTGTTCGTATAAATTAGGCGGCTTGAATTCGGGGTGTGCCGGCGAAAACAGATAGCCTTGCATGAACTGGGCGCCGCAGTTCAGGCCGAATAGGAATTCCTCGTCGGTTTCCACGCCTTCGCAAATAATCTGGCAACCGGTACGCTTGCCCAGGCGCGTCATCAGATTCACCACCTCGCTGGCAATGCCGCCCTTGGTAGCCTGTTTGAACAAACGCATGTCGATCTTGATGATGTCGGGTCGAATGGCCATCACCCGTTCCAGTTGCGACGAGCCCGTGCCAAAGTCGTCCAGAGCCACGCGCAGGCCTTGTTTACGATAACGTTTGACGATTTCCTTCAGTTTACCCAGGTCGGCATGGTCTTCGGTAATTTCGACGATGATACGCTGACGATCAATGTTCAGCTGTTCCAGCATGTTTAACGTGGGCAGGGCGTTGAGATGGCGTAAGTTATCTATCCAGGCGGCGGAAATGTTGATCGCCAGATAAGTATTGGAATCGAGTTCGGCGAATTTTTGCAGGGCTTGCCAGCGAACCTGGCGGTCCAATTCGGTACGTTGTTTTGCATCCAGTTTGGGTGAGGCGAACAACGAACCGGCGGAAATGACTTTGTTATTGGTGTCGAATTGTCTGGCCAGTGCCTCGTAACCGATTATTTTGCCGTTGGCAACACTAACGATAGGCTGAAAATACGGGAATAAATGTATTTTGGGTTCCATCAGGGAAATAGTTTAAGGTTTTGGAATAGTCGCTTGAACCGCGGTAGTTTAAGCCTTTGAGTGTTGTTCGTCCGGCAGTTCTTCGCTAAAGGGTTAAAATACCGATTTAGCCGAATGGGCGAAAAATAAGATGCGGTGAGCTGTATTTCGCGCGCGATGGCTAGGCTTTCAGTCTTAACAAGTTACCTGTTAATGTTGAACTCTATCAAAAAATGGAGCGGATATGTTGGACTACAAGCGGTATTGCGCCACAAATCGTAGTCACAGGAGCTTTGTGCCGCATCAAAGTCTATGGTTAAAAGTTTAACCGCACTGCTGGTCTCGATACGCGCATGATCATATCTTCCGAGCCTGTTATCATAGAACCTAATTAAAGCTGGATTGATATTCTAAGCTGCCCAAACTTAGCCAATATTACAGTATTTGGCGTACATCAGTGAGACACTGCATTGAGTAAATCTCTAGTTCATTCTTTTTTAGTTTCATCAATTCCAAGCGTTGAATCAGCCGCCATGGAAAAGTTGATTTTGAATCAGGATTTAGGAATGCAAATGGGGGCGATGTGAGACGTCTGAGAGTGGAACAGGTGTTCTCGGATGGCATCGTATTGTCCCAAACTTTGGACCTTCATCGCGAAATACTATGACGAAAAAAGTTGTTGTCACCGGTGCAAATGGTTTCATCGGCGCCCGGCTTTGCCGGTTACTGGTTAGCCAGGGGTTTACGATAAGAACGTTAAGTCATGGTCCATTCAGTAATTCGCCTAATCAGTTTTCTATGGAGTTGGCTATTGACGACTGTCCCGCCGGTTTGTGCGCGGGCGTCGATACTATCTTCCATCTGGCCGGTAAGGCCCACGCCCTGTCGGAAAATCGTCAGGATCCGATCGAATATAGCCAGGTCAATACCGAAGGAACCCGCAAATTGCTGGAAGCCGCCCGGCAAGCTGGAGTCAAGCGTTTCATCTTTTTCAGTAGCGTGAAAGCCGTTGGCGGTCGGGAGGGGCAACCGATGGATGAAGCGGATGATACTCTGGCCGATAGCCCTTATGGGCAATCGAAATACGCCGCCGAACAACTGGTTTTGCATGGCGGTTATGTGCCGCATCCGGTGGTGATTCGGCCTTGCATGGTTTACGGCAATGCCGACAAAGGCAATCTGCCCCGGATGATCAAGGCGATACGGCGCGGTTTATTTCCGCCCTTGCCGGAACTGCATAATCGCCGTTCGATGGTGCATGTGGACGATGTGGCGCGTGCGGCACTGCTGGCGGCCGACAAACCGGAAGCCGCCGGACGGATTTACATCGTCACCGATGGCAATACCTATTCTACCCGGCAAATGTACGATTGGATCAGAGCGTCGCTGGGCAAGTCGCCGATTAGCTGGGAAATACCGTTGGGTTTTCTGAATGGCTTGGCTAAAACGGGTGATGTTATCGGTCAGTTGATAGGGCGCCGTTTTCCCTTCGATAGCGCCGCGCTGGAAAAATTAACCGGTTCGGCTTGGTATTCGTCTGCTAAAATCGAACGCGAATTGGGTTTTAGGCCCCAACATACTCTTCAACAATCCCTACCGGACATCGTCCGTTTTCTGAATTCAAAATAGCGTGTTATTGCATTTTGCTGTTGTACTGCTAGTTTCAATCCTATTGACTGGCGTGATTCGTTCCTATGCTTTGTCGCGCAAAGTGTTGGATATTCCCAATCAACGTAGTTCCCATACCGTGCCTACCCCGCGCGGCGGCGGTTTAGCCATTGTGTTAGCTTTTATGGCGGCATTGCTCATGCTGTTTTTCACGAGCCGTATCGATGTTATCGAACTGGCTGCTCTGAGCTCCGGTTTATTGGTGGCCGGCATCGGCTTTTGCGACGATCATGGACATGTTGCCGCGCGCTGGCGCTTTTTAACTCATGTGTTGGCGGCGCTGATGGCGCTGATTTTTCTACAGGGCTTACCCTTGTTGCTGCTACCGACGCCGATCGATGGTTTTTTGAATCGACGGATCGTGGATCTGGCGTGGCTGGGTTATCCGCTAGGTGTGCTGTTTTTGGTGTGGCTTTTGAATTTGTTTAACTTTATGGACGGTACCGACGGAATTGCCGCGTCCGAATCTTTGTTTGTGTCGCTGGCTTTGGCCGGCTATCTATTTTATTTGGATCAGGGTTTGTTTCGGATCAGCATCAGTCTGGCCGCCGCCTCGCTAGGTTTTTTGTGCTGGAATTGGCCCAAGGCCAGGATATTCATGGGCGACGTGGGGAGTGGCTTTCTGGGCTTGTTGCTGGGGCTTTTGATTCTGATGGCCGCGCGGCAGGCGGCCGTGTTGTTGTATTGCGGCTTGATTCTGTTCGGTATTTTCGTGGTGGATGCGACCTACACCTTGCTGTATCGTTTCCTTAGCGGTCAAAAATGGTACGACGCCCATTGTTCACATACCTATCAGCAGGCCGCCAAGCAATACGGACATTTAAAGGTGCTATTGGCGAGTTGGGCGATTAATTTGTTCTGGTTGTTACCGCTATCATGGCTGGTGTTTCTGCATCCTTCCCATGCCTTATTCGGACTGATGTTGGCCTATCTGCCGCTGTGTTATCTGGCCTATCGCTTTAAAGCGGGTCGGGCCGATGAGGCGGTTGCATGAGCTTCAAGTTTCGCTCGCGCACCTCGATATTTATCCATGACTTATTGATGGTGCCGCTGGCCTGGTTTGGGGCTTATTGGTTTCGTTTCAATCTGGATGTGATCCCGGATGAATATTTTTATTCGGCCTTGCTGTTTTCGCCGGTGGTGATTGCGATTCAGGTTTCCGCGTTCTGTGCATTCGGTCTTTATCGGGGCGTTTGGCGTTTTTCATCAATGCCTGATCTGGTTCGTATCGCTAAATCGGTGGCGACCGGTATCTTCTTTATCGCCGGATGCTTGTTTCTTTACAATCGTCTGGAGGGCTTGCCGAGATCGGTGATGCCGCTGTATATGCTGATGCTGTTGGCTTTGCTGTGCATTCCTCGATTCGTTTATCGGTTTTGGAAAGAGCGGGCGGTCGTCGAGCGCATCGGCCAGCGGGCCTTGATCATCGGTGCCGGCTCCGCCGGCGAGATGCTGGCGCGGGATTTATTATCCAACCCCCATAGCGGTTACATCCCGGTTATATTTGCCGACGACCAATCGGCTAAATTCAAACGCGAAATTCGTGGTATCCGGGTGGCCGGCCGAGTCGAGCAATTACCCGATTTGGTCGAGCAATGGGATATCGAGGTGGTGTTGATCGCGGTGCCTTCGGCTAGCGACAGCCAAATGCGCCGCATCGTGGAAATTTGCGAAGGCTGCGGCGTACCGTTTCAAACCCTGCCTTCGGTCAAGGAATTACTCAGCGGCGCGGTGACCAAGGCCAATCTTAGAAACGTATCGATCATGGATATTCTGGGCCGCGATCCGGTGCGCCTGGATTGGCAACGTATGAAATCCAGTTTGGCCGATAAAACCATCTTGGTAACCGGCGGTGGCGGATCGATAGGTTCGGAGCTCTGCAAGCAACTGTCCAGATTACAGCCACGCAAGCTAATCGTGTTTGATCAATGCGAATACAATCTGTATAAGATTGATGCCGATTTGACCCGGTTGAATGGACAGTTGCAACATTTGGCGGTGTTGGGCGACGTGGCCGATCCGTTGGCCGTGCGGCAATTGATTGATAGCCGGAAACCGGACGTGATATTTCATGCCGCCGCTTATAAACATGTGCCGTTGCTGGAAGGACAGGTGCGCGAAGCGGTGCATAACAACCTGATAGGCACCAAAATCGTGGCCGAAGCCGCGATTGCCGGCGGAGTAGAGCGCTTTGTGCTGATTTCCACCGACAAGGCGGTCAATCCCAGCAATGTGATGGGGGCGACCAAACGGGCCGCCGAAATTCTGTGCCAAAACCTGAATCAAACCGGCACTACTCGCTTCATGACCGTGCGTTTCGGCAATGTGCTGGATTCGGCCGGCAGCGTGGTGCCGTTGTTCCGCGAGCAAATCCAGGCCGGCGGTCCGGTTACCGTGACCCATCCGGATATTACCCGCTATTTCATGACCATCCCGGAAGCGTGCCAACTGATCATGCAGGCCGAAACCGTGGGCGAGGGCGGCGAAGTGTTTGTGCTGGACATGGGCGAACCAGTGAAAATCGTCTATTTGGCCGAACAGATGATACGTTTGAGCGGGAAAGTGCCGGGCCAGGATATTCCAATCGAGTTTGTCGGCTTGCGGCCCGGCGAAAAGTTATATGAGGAGTTGTTTCACGATGAAGAGCCTCTGATGGAAACTGGTTATAACAAGTTACGCTTGGCTAAGGCCAGGGTTTACGACAACGACGCTTGGTTTAGACAAATTCAGGAGTTGACCCAGGCCTGCCGGCAGCAGGATCAACAGCGGATTTTGACCTTGCTGAAAGGCCTGGTGCCTGAATTCAAGTCCGAGCAGTGACTGATCGTTAACGGTATCTACGGTACGAGTCGATGACGCCAATGGTTTAGGCTAAATACAGTATTTGGTCATTTCCTTCCAATGCTGGTTAAATGCCATGTCGGCATGCAAAATATGCTTGGTCCACTTGTCGATAAATCTTTGTGTATCCCGCGTTTTGCAGTTGTCATGTTGTATCTTGCGAGTCAACTGGATCAGTTGTTCCAGCATGAGATTATGTTCCTTGGCATGGCTTTGATAGTGATGAAACCCTATTTGCTTCATTGCATTTTCCTCCGCGCCAAAATGGGTTTTGACGTGCTCGTGTAAATCAAACATCGTATTCAACATAGCCTCCTTGTTGGAGGCATCCGTCAGTTTTGTCGCTAATTCGAAAAAACTTTTGTGTTCTCGGTCGATGATTTCATCGCCCAAGGCATAAGTATCCTGCCAAGCAAAATTCGTGATTCCAAGGGCTTGCAACGGTTTTTGGGGCTGGTCTTGCCGATGTTTGGCGATATTAAGCGGGGTTTGCTGCAGTGCTTTTTTGCACACAAAATCTTTTCTTGCTTGATGATAGGCATGGTCAACATAAAAGTTGCGATACATTTGCGTCAGCTCAAATTTGCGGTAAGTCGCCAACGGTTTGCCGGCTTCATCCATCCGACGGGTGTCGGCTTTTTCGCTGAGTAGAATGTCCAGTTCCGATGGAGTGCTCAGATAGGCGGTTACCCAATGTTTGACCTGGGCATAAAACAGCGAATGTTGTTGATCAAGCACTTTATCGACCAAGCCCAATTGCCAAGCTCTTTTGGCGCTGATAGGCAGACACCCTTCGGTTAATTGAGTGGCAAGCGTCTGCCCGACCCGTTTGGGTAGCAAGTAGGTCCAATATTCGGAACCGTACAGTCCCCCCATGTTTTTATAATGGGGGTTGAAAATCACGCCATCCCTGACTATTACCTTATCCGGTGCGATCGCCAGAATGGCGCCGCCAGCCCCGGCATTGCCGGCCACCGCCGCGATGGTTAATTTATCCTGTGTGGTAATGATTTGATAAATCAGATCATCCATGGCATTGATGTTTTGCCAGGATGCTTCGGCCGGATCGGCGGCGGCTTCGATATGGTTGAGATGAATGCCGTTGGACCAGAACTCTTCTCCGCCCATTAATACGATGGCTTTGATATTCAAGCTTGCCAGGTGTCGGTATACCTCAAGCAATAACCGGCATTGTCCGGTGCTCATGCCACCGTTATGGAACGGAAAATAAAGATAGGCGGCTTCGCTGTCCAACTCGTACCAGACTTCCTGACAAGCTAATTGTCTGCCGGGTATGGTGTAGTCGATTTCCAGAGTTTTCGGCTGCATGGTTATCCAACCCGCTAAACCGGTTTTCGGTTTCGGCCAAAGATCCGCCAAGGCTAGGGTGGCAGGCAGTTTTATGCCTTGGCCGTCCGCTTGTTTGGGTTTTAAATGGCCAATCCATATTGCACCGTCGGAAGTCGCCCGGCAAATGGCGTGGCCGGCGACGGCGATAATCTCGCCGGGTTTGCCGCGCAATTTTGTTTCTTTATCAGCATTAAATAGATAAAACGTCTTGCCGAACATGTCATCCAATACTCCCGGACAGCCGTCGGCCGCATGGATACGCCGCAGGATGTCGTCGGTTTTATGTTTTTTCCAGTCTATCCGGCGGTCGGTTTGTTTGATCTGCGGGCGCAATTGACCCTTGATTTTGGGATTATCGTAATCCAACGGTTCGGGTTTGAAATTAGGGGCATCGAAATAGCTCAAGGCCTCCCATAGACAATCGACGGCGGCTTGAGTGACTTCGCGGTTAAATACACTGCTTTTGCAGGCCTTCCTCAACGAAAATGTTTTACTGGCCCAAATGTCGCCGGCATCCATCTCGGCCGCGGCTTGCAATAGTGTCACCCCCCATTCCTCATGGCCTTGCTGTATGGCCCAATCCAGTGATGAGGGGCCGCGATCGCCCTTGATGCCTGGATGTACTATCAGGCAACGGTATTGTTGATAAACGCATTCCGGTATGCGTCGGGTCAAAAAAGGGCAAATAATCAAATCCGGTTGAAAAAGTTGTATCCCTTGCAGTAATTGCGCTTCGTTCTCAAGATGCAATTCGACGGAAACCTGATAGCCGGCATCGTCCAGTTCGGTATAAAAGCGCTGGGTGAGTCCGGAAAATGCGGTGGAGACGAGTAAGATACGCATGGTTGACTCCTTGTGATTAGAGTGGACTGAATAAAGCCATAGAATGCAATGGCAACGAATGGGACGATGCCGGCTGTTTTCTGCGAAAACTTTTGAGGAATATGGCTTTAAGATACTGACCTGGCTTCGGCTTACGCCCTTGCCTGCGCTAAATTCCGTTATTTGGAGAAATAGAAATCTCCCAAATCGCCTAAGCGGTAGTCGATTGGCCGAAACGCTGCCGGTAATGGCGTGGATTGACCGCGAGTAGGCGGATGAATGCCCGCCGCATACGTTCGGCATCCTTAAAACCGGTTTGGCTGGCTATGGCTTCCACCGAAAGTTCGCCTGTCTCAAGCAAGTGTCTAGCTCGATCGATCCGGGTCATTTCCACGAATTTGGCTGGGGTCATGCCGGTTTCGGTTAAAAACAACCGGGCAAAATTACGCGGACTCATGGCCATGCGTTCGGCCAGTGCTTCGATACGCATATCCTGGTCGACATGTTCGATAATCCAAGCCTGCAACTCGCGCAGGTCGGGACGTTGGCTGGCTTCACAGGCAAGATAGCTACTGAACTGCGATTGACCGCCGGGGCGCTTTAAAAATACGACTAAAAAACGCGCTACAAACAACGCCAAATCTCGGCCCCAATCCTCCTCCAATAATGCAAGCGCCAGATCAATGCCCGAAGTGATGCCGCCCGATGTGAAAATGTGTCCCTCCTGGATAAAGATATAATCCGGCTTTACTTGAATGCCGGGGTATTCTCTGGCGAGTCGCTGGCAGTAATTCCAATGCGTCGTGGCTTTGCAGCCTTCCAGCAAACCGGCTTCGGCAAGTAAAAAGGCGCCGGTACAGACCGAAACCAAGCGGCGAACCTTGGGAGACATTGCCTTGATCCAGTCGATCAGTTTTGTGTCGGATAACACTTGTTCCATATCCCCGCCTGGAATTAGCAAAGTATCGATTTCGGCATTCAAATCGCCATAAGCATCCGGGGCGACTAGTTGCAGGCCCGACATGGTGGTGACGGGACCTGGTTTTTTCGCTAACAGTTTGATCGAATAAATGTTGTGTTCGGAGATGCCTTGTTTTTGCAAGCTCAGATTGGCGAAATTAAACACTTCGGAGGGGCCGGTGATATCCAATGCCTCGACGCCCGGAAACACAACGATGCCTATGGTGCGGCATTCAAATTTGAAGCTTTCGGGCCTGGAAAAAGAGAACGTCGACATGTCGGGCTCCTTGAAGTCTGACTAACATCATTGCTAATTCCTAGTGGATATGCAATGACAAATATCCCTCGTTTTCTGCCAATTTTTGAGTCTTGACCCGACCGATAAGAGCAGATGATTTTTCGTTATCAGGTTTGGGGAATAGACTAAACTTGGCTGCTGGTAAGGTGGAAACCTTAATAAATATTATTGGGCGGTCGCCTCCTTGGATTTCAACTAGCTTAATCAAAACCATGTCTCACGATAATTCTACAAAAGCCATTGCTTATGCCTTTGCTGCTAATTTGGGTATCGCCATCAGTAAAACCGGCGCCGCTTTGTGGACCGGGTCGGGCTCGTTGCTGGCTGAAGCGATTCACTCCTTTGCCGATTGCGGCAATCAGGTGTTGTTGTTCGTCGGCATGAAACGCTCGGCGCGTCTGGCAACAGTCCAGCACCCGATGGGGTTTGGACGTGAGTCTTACATCTGGTCGATGATGGTGGCGATTACCTTGTTTTCGGTCGGAGGCTTGTTCTCAATCTATGAGGGTTGGTTGCGGTTTGGTGAGCATCATGAAGTGGAAAATGCCGAAATCGCCTTGTTGATTTTGTTGATAGCCGTGGTGCTGGAGGCGTTTTCGCTGAAGGGGGCGCTGTCGGCGTTGCGGCAGGAAAAGGCTAGTCGTAGCTTATGGCGCTGGTTCAAGGAGACCTATTCCAGCGAATTGATGGTGGTGGTCGGTGAAGATTTGGCCGCCTTGTTGGGGTTAGTCATTGCCGCCGTAATGCTGGGCTTGACCATGTTGACCGGCAATCCGGTTTATGACGCCATGGGATCGGTTTTGATAGGGGTGTTGTTGGTAATAGTTGCCTTGCTGGTGGGGCGAGAAGTGCACTCCTTGTTGTTGGGCGAAGCGGATGCCGAGATTCGCGACGCGGTTTCCGATTATTTGCGGCAGCAAGCGTCGGTGGTCAAGCTGCTTAATCTCTGGGCCATCAATCATGGCAGCCAAGTGTTGATCGCCATCAAAGCCGAATTATTGCCGGATTTGACCGTCGCCGAAGCGGTGGATTTAATCAACGCCATGGAGCAACAGATTAAAACTGTGCATCCGCGGGTAAATTGGGTCTTTTTCGAAATCGATAATTCTGATTAAATAGCGCGATCAAATACTTAAGCCGTCACATCGCAGAGAATTAAGCCGTTGAAATTCGCACTGAACAAAAAAATTACATTATTTACAATGGCTTATCTGCTGTTTTATGGCGCCGATGCCTCGGCCCGCTATGCGGCAATCGTGATCGATGCCGATAGCGGGCGCGTGGTTCATGAAGTCGAATCGAATCAGCGCTGGTATCCGGCTTCATTGACCAAGGTCATGACGATCTACATGACCTTTGCCGCGCTGGAAGCCGGACGGTTGCAACTGCATGAACAACTGACCGTTTCGGCTCATGCGGCCCGCCAACCCAGTTCCCGATTGGGTTTGCGCCGGGGCCAGACCATTAGCGTCGAACAGGCCATCATGGCCGTGACTACCCGTTCCGCCAATGATGCGGCTGTATTATTGGCCGAGCGCTTGGGCGGCACCGAATCTGATTTTGCTTCGATGATGACCCAGCAGGCCCATGGCATGGGCATGTATAACAGTTCGTTTCAGAATGCCAGCGGATTGCCCGACGAAGGCCAGATCAGTAGCGCCCGTGACTTGGCATTGCTGTCGGCGGCGCTGATTCGCGATTTTCCGCAATATTACCGTTATTTTTCGGCTACCGAATTTGCCTATAAAGGCCGGGTATTGCCCAATACCAACAAGATTTTAAAAACCTATCCCGATGCCGACGGCTTAAAAACCGGCTTTACCTGCGGCTCGGGCTATAACCTGATTGCCTCGGCCAAACGTGACGGCCGGCGTTTGATTGGTGTGTTGTTGGGCGCGCACAGCAGCGGCGAACGCTTTCATCAGATGGGTAATTTACTGGATCTGGGTTTTGAAAAATCCCAGGCGGGCGTTTTTGGCATGCCGGTCGAACAATTGACCAATAGCAACTTCGCACCGCCGCCGTTTCAGCTGTCGTCGAATCGGTGCGCCGGAAGCGCGGAACAGATGGGGGCCGATAGTGGTTCCGGCAAAGCGGAAGCGATCGAGATCAATCCAGGTTCATCCGGAAGATCGGCCGAAAGGCATGCCGCTAAAACGCGAAATCACCGCAGCCATGCTTCGGCGGATAATTGGGCCGTGATGTTGGGCGACCATAGCCGAAGAACGGATGCCAACGTCGATTTAAAACAAGCCCGCTATGCCTTGGGTTCCGCGGCAAAAGGCGGAGAACCGCATATTGTCAGGCTCAGAATGAAAGGTAGGCAATTTTGGCGGGCCGAGTGGACCGCGCTCGATCAGGACCAGGCCCGGACGTTTTGTAAAAAATTGCGTAGCAAGGGTCGTGAATGCACCCTGTTGCCCGGTTAAACCGGATTTAGCTTTAACCGGGTGACGGTGCCCCATCAGTAATGCGGCGGCCTTTCGTCGATGATGGCCGGGTTGCGTTCCGCCATCGCCAGACTCTTGATTTTGTCGTGCAATAATTTGCAAGTTTCTTCCAGTTTGCCGATTTGCTTTTGTTGATCGGCAACCACCTGATTCAATGCCTGAATCAAATCCTCCTGATAAGCTTGTTTTATTTCCAGTTCGATAATGCGTTCTTCGGTCATGGCCTGTTTTTGTGGGAATAGAAGTTGCCGCTATTCTAAATGAATTCGCCCGGCAAATTTTTCTGTCTGTTTACACTGCCCGGAAAAACTCGGCTATGATAGCCCCACGATCAACCCCAGCGAGGATGCGACGATGACAACCATTACAGATCCGGTCATAGGCCGTTGGTATAAAGACTTTGAAAATAATTTGACCTTTAAAGTCGTGGCCATTGATACAAAAGACGAAACCATCGACGTGCAATACGCCAATGGCGATTTGGGCGAATACGATAACGACGCATGGTACGCGTCGACCTTTGATTACATAGAAGACCCGGAAGATTGGAGCGCGCCGTTCGACGATCTGGAAACCGACGATTTAGGTTATTCGGATACGGATGTGCATGCGCGACCGGAGCGGGAAGACTTGGATATTAGCGATTATTTGGACTGAGTAAGCTTTATTATGAAAATGACCCCGCAACAATTTTTGGACTGGGAATCCAAGAGTATTACCCTGCTGGCAATGTCCGGTGCCGGCAAAACCACCCTGTCGAGCAAGTTGCCCAAGGACAAATGGTTTCATTATTCCGGCGATTACCGCATTGGCACCAAGTATCTGGAAGAACCGATACTCGACAACATCAAGCAGCAGGCGATGGGTGTGCCTTTTTTGCGCGATCTGCTCAAATCCGACTCGATTTATATTTGCAGCAACATCACGGTGGAAAATCTGGCCCCGGTATCCAGCTTTCTGGGCAAGATCGGCGATCCGGCCAAGGGCGGCCTGACGCTGGCCGAGTTCAAGCGCAGGCAAGCACTTCATCATCAGGCCGAGATCGCCGCGATGAACGACGTGCCCGATTTCATTCATAAAGCCGAAGCCATCTATGGTTACAAACACTTCATCAACGATGCCGGCGGTAGCGTTTGTGAGCTGGATTGTCCAGAAGTGCTGGAAAACTTGGCGAAACATACGCTAATCGTCTACATCAAAATTCCGCCGGCGCTGGAACAGACCATCATCGAACGGGCTAAAAAAGAGCCCAAGCCGTTGTATTACCGCCCGGAGTTCGTCGATGAAAAACTCAGCGAATTCATGCGTCAACGCGGCTATGCTTCCACCGACCAGATCAATCCGGACGATTTCGTTTGCTGGGTGTTCCCTGAGTTGTTCAAGGCTAGAGTGCCGCGCTACGAAGCGATCGCCCGCCAATACGGTTATACCGTCAATGGCGACGACGTCGCCAAAGTGACCAGCGAAGACGATTTTATGCAACTGATTGCGCGGGCCATTGCGCTGCAAGACGCATGAGCGGATTTTTGCCATGCCGTTAGTCGCTCATACCGATTTACCGACCTTCCGGCGCTTGCACGATGAAGGCGAGGAAATACTGACGCCGGATCGCGCCAGCCACCAGTGCATACGCGAACTGCATATCGGGCTGTTGAATATCATGCCGGATGCGGCGCTGGAAGCCACCGAACGCCAATTTTTCCGCTTGGTCGGCGCCTGCAACCAGATCGCCCAGTTTCATGTGCATCCTTTTACCATAGAGGGCTTGGAAAGAAGCCCGGCCGCCTGGGAGCACATCCATCGATATTATGAAAGCTTCGAGCAAATCAAGCGGGACGGCTTGGATGCCTTAATCATCAGCGGCGCCAATGTCACCCACGATCATTTGCAGGACGAAGCGTTTTGGCAGCCCTTGACCGAAGTGTTTGCCTGGGCCAAACAGAACGTGACCTCGATACTCTGCTCTTGTCTGGCCACCCATGCCTTGATTCAGCGGTGTTACGGCGTCGAACGTACCCGCTTGCCGGCCAAACGCTGGGGGGTGTTTTCGCATAAGGTGATCGACCGCAATCATCCGTTGATTGCCGAAATCAATACCCGTTTCGATGTGCCGCATTCCAGGTATAACGAAGTGTTTCAAGCCGATATGGAAAAACATGGCCTAAAGGTGTTGGTGGCTAGCGAAGAGGCCGGCGTGCATTTGGCGGTCAGTCCGGATGGCTTCCGCATCGTGTTTTTTCAAGGCCACCCGGAATACGACGACATCAGCTTGCTAAAAGAGTACAAACGCGAAGTGCTGCGTTTTTATAACGGCGAGCGCGATGATTATCCGCCGTACCCCGACCATTACTTCGACCCATACGTGCAAGGCATATTGGCCGATTATGCCGAACATGTGAAAAGTGCCAAGGCTAGCGCTCAGCCCTTGCAAGCAATGCCGGAAGAACGGATAGTCGAGCACCTGGATATTACCTGGCGCGACTCGGCCAAGGCCGTATTCAATAACTGGCTGGGCAAGGTCTACCAGATCACCAACGAAGACCGGCGCTTGCCGTTCATGGAAGGTATCGATCCCGGCAATCCATTGGGGCTGTAAATGCACGAGGATTTTTTACAACAAGCCGTCGACCTGGCCAGACAAAACGTAGCCGATGGCGGCGGGCCTTTCGGCGCGCTAGTGGTAAAGGAACGGCGCATCATCGCCAGCAGCGGCAACCGGGTCACACCCAACCTCGACCCCACCGCCCATGCCGAAATCATGGCGATTCGCCTGGCCTGCCAGCGGTTGGGCGATTTTCAATTGACCGATTGTATCCTCTATACCAGTTGCGAACCCTGTCCGATGTGCCTGGGCGCGATCTATTGGGCTCGCCTGCAAGCGGTTTATTTCGCCTGCAACCGTCATGATGCCGCAGCGGCGGGTTTCGACGATAGTTTCATTTACGACGAAATCCCCAAGCAGCCGGCCGAACGCAATATTGCGATGCGTTATCTTGATTTGCCCGAGGCCGGATCGCCTTTTTCGGCTTGGAACCGGTTGGAAGGCAAGATTCGTTATTGATGGGGAGAGTTTTTTGACCATATCCGGGTCGCAATCGGCTCTGTTGATTCGGTTGAATGGGTCGGGGGGAGCTTGGCCGGACATCGAACTGAAAGGTTGGTGAATCCGTTAGGATGACGACGAAGCCATGGTCCAAGCGTTATCGCCATCGCGGCATCCATGAGCAATTTCACGCCGAGTTCAAGACCGGCTTCGACCTGGAACGCCTGCTGAACAATATTTTTCTTCTTGTTTCCAAGCTCCGGCTTGGAAATCGGTGGCTTGAAAGCTCTAGCTTTCTGTCGCTGTCGTAACGGCCTGATTTTGAAGTCGGTTCGCGGACCGACGGCCGTGATACTTTCGCTACGAAAAACATCCATGGTTTTCGTCCTAACGGGCCAGCCTTTGGCTGTTCAAATTTGCTCCTGGCAAATTTGTGCGTCGCCAAAAGAAAGTATCCAAAGACAAATCTGCCGGGAGCAGATTTGGACGCCACCGGCGCACGCAGTGCGAGTGCCTGGATGGTACGAGTCAGCAGGCGACCGGGATGCCGCTTGTATCCTGCGCTCCGAAGGATTTGGCGAGGGTTTTCGGAAGGGCTGCCCTAGCTCTCCGAAAACGAGCGTCATCCCTGCCGCTCCCCTGGCGGGCTGATCCCGCCAAATCCTCCGGTGCTCGGCGTGGCAAAACGGTAGAAAACCCCGCTGTGGAATTCGAAAGCGTTTAATATTTGCGAAGATTTGTAGGGCGCATTAGCGATAGCGTATTGACGCCCTACGAATGCGCCTTACGGCCAATTATGGCGTTTCCATCAGCTTTTCGGGATCGCCAAAGCGATTGGCTCCATTGGCTAAATCCTTGAGCATTTCAATTATTTCTTCATATTTTAATTCAGCTTCTTGACAACAGATACAAGTATTCGTAAGCCATATTGGAATTGATGCATTTTCTGGGAATTTATTTAAATAAAGTTTTTCGTCACAATGCTTGATGTAGTTATATATTTTGTATAACCGACTAAGCCCAGAACCATCACTAGATTTAAATAATTCGTTGTATTTTGTACCTGTCTCATTATGCAGAAGATGCCTCATTAGCATATATGCTTGATACGATTGAGATACTAATTGTTCGAAATGATAAATGCTTGAGAAATATGTTGATACTTTTTCCCGCTCACCAGAAACGTAAGAGATCAACGATGTTCTAGCCAACTCATATTCTCGAAATGACGCTTCAACTCTTCGCATATAAGACATTGCTATTTGATGATATGGGTCCGGATATCTTGCACGAAACTCTGTAGAAAGCAGATAGTTTTGCACCCAAAAACATGACTGCGAATCATAGTTTGTCAAATCTGGAAGTGTAATGTTACTAAGCTTGGATAAAGTTGGAGCAAAATTATCTAATATTGCACTTGAAAACTTGATCATTTATGCTGCTCTTGAGTTTTTTGAAAGTTATGTAGGGTATGCATCGCATACCTTTATTTGAAGTCTGTTATCTTGGGAAATAATAAAAATGGTACTTTGCTAAGCAGGCTTCGGCTTTCCGCATGTCCTGCTTCGAGAGGGAAATGCCTTTCTCGCCCATTTTAGCATCCAAGAGCAGCGCCCCCTTCCACTTCACTTCAGCATCCCTTTTGCTGGATGTTGGCGCAGAGTTGCCAATAACTGTGCTGGTGACATCGCTGCTGGTGCTGGAATCATATCCAGCAACCTTGGGAAAATCCCCGGCGTCGTTAGATAACTCCCCAGCAGTGCTGGGCAAATAGCTATCATGAACAGGAGCCTATCCAGCGATTCCAGGCAATAGCCCAATGCTATTGGGAATGCCACCAAAAGAGCTGGGTATTCTCCCAGAAACGCTAGGAACAAATCTGCAGGTGATAGATAAAGCCCTGAAGCCGCTAGGAATGCAAGGCCGTAAGGCGCAATAACCAACGGGGATTTGCGCCGAATGTTAAACAGTCCAATGCGGCTTCGCCTATTGTCGCCCTACCGCCGCCATGCCTTCTAAAATGGACTCGCGCATGCCGGGGACGCCGAGCAAATAGAGGGTTTCCTGTATGGCCGACCAATCTTCGGTGGAGAGTAACACCGCATTGGCGCGTTTGCCGGTGATCGCAATGGGTTGGTGCGATTTTGCGGTTTGATCGATTAGACGGTAGAGGTTCACACGAGCTTCGCTGGCGGTTAAAGTTTGCGTAATTGGCACCTTAGACAAGATCGAAAGCCTGGTCGTACGTTAAGGCGTACTTTCGGGCAAATTATTTACATTTCTCGTTTCCACCCGGCGCGCTCATTGATAGCGGAGTAAAAAACAATACATTTTCGTTGACTTTGAACAGAGTCTCTACCGAGCTAGCCAGCTTATGGTCTCAAAACCTTAACCAATCCTTCATCCTCCTGTCATTTGCCATCGACACACTGGACCTGTTTCGCCAGCCGTTCTCGGTCTTTTTTTTACCTTGTCAGGAAGTGAAGATGAAAAATCCAACGCTCAAATTATTGACATCCGCTGTCTTGTGCGGGGCTGTTTTTGCGCAGCCCTCCCTAGCCGATGACGAGCATCGCCATGGCAAAGGCTATGCTAAATTCGAATTTGCCTTGATCGGCGATGCGCCTTATGCACCGGCCGATTTTTGGAAGCTTGATAACGTCATAGACGAAATCAATGCCAACAAACAACTGAAGTGGGTATTACATGCGGGTGACATCAAAAACGGCTCCACTTTGTGTTCGGATGAAATGTTTACCGATCGTTTGCAACGCTTTCAGCGCTTTAACATGCCATTCATTTTGACACCGGGCGATAATGAATGGACAGACTGCCACCGCGCCAACAACGGCAGCTATCTGCCCCTGGAGCGCTTGGATAAGTTGCGGGAAGTGTTTTATCCGGTTGCCGGTTTAAGCCTGGGCCAAAAAAGCATGCGGGTCGAGACGCAGGCCGACGATTCAGCCCATGCCGAGTTTGTTGAAAATACCCGTTGGATGGAACAGCATGTGATGTTCGCCGCCGTGCATATCGTCGGCAGCAATAATGCATTGGCGCCTTTTGCCTCCCGTAGCGCAGCTGATGATGACGAAGCCGCGCGGCGTATTGCGGCGGCGCAAGCCTGGATAGAAGAAACTTTTGCTAAAGCCAAGCAGGAAAAGGCGCGCGGTGTTTTGTTGATGTTTCAAGCCAATCCTGGCTTCGAATTAGCCAAGGGTCATGCGGGACGTCGTGGTTTCGAAGAAATCCTGGCGGTCATTGAGCGCGAAGTGGTTGGTTTCGCCAAACCGGTTATTCTGGCGCATGGCGATTCGCATTATTACCGGGTCGATAAGCCGCTGCTGGGCAGCATCAGCAAGCGCCGCATCGAAAACGCCACCCGCTTGGAAACCTTTGGCGCCGATGATGTGCATTGGCTGCGTGTCGAAGTCGATCCTAACTCCGATGAAGTGTTTTCCGTGCATCAGGAAATCGTCAACGCTAATTTGGAACAGCATCCGCTGCCTTAGCATAGGGAAACTGCACTGGGTGGGCTTTCTAAGCCGTTAGCCCGTCTTTAGAAAGAAATAGGGGGCAGGCCACATTTTGTCCCCTATTTTTTCAGATTGGTTTTCATCTTTGTGATCTTTACCTCTTTGAATTGAGGTGGGCTCTTTTCGGCTACCTTCTTGCCAAGCTCTATCGTATGAAGCGGCGTGTTGGGAAACAGTGCTCGAAGGCCGTAAAGCGGATTCGCCGTTAGGCAATCCGCCAAGACTTCAAACCACACGGCATTTTGCTATCGCGAAAACGCCCTACACCTTACGGCCTTGCCTTCGCCAACCGGTTATGCCTGCGCTGCGGAAGTATTTGCGCGAGTGTCGCCGTATCCATTCGGCCAAGCTAGAATTATCTGCCTTTATCGCCTAAACTTCGGAAACTAAAATTTGCCGTCACTTTTGGTTTCGTTAATGTTTCCGGCTTGCTGCCGTATTAACGTGCGCGAGGTATCGGGCGGCACTGCCGCCGCGCCTCCGTCAAGGGCTTCGCTAAACCAGGGAATTACCATTATGTTAAGAAACAGCCGCATTCTAATTGTCGATGACGTTGTCGATAACATACGGGTGGCGATGAACATCCTCAAGGAGGGAAATTACCAATTTTCCTTTGCAAGCACCGGCGCTGAAGCGCTGCGCTTGATTGAGCAGGAGCCTCAGAGTTTCGATCTGATACTGCTGGACATCATGATGCCCAACCTCAATGGTTACGAGGTGTGCCAGCAACTGAAAGCCAACCCCGCCATCCGGGAAATTCCGGTGATTTTTTTAACCGCCAAGGTCGACGTGGATTCGGTGACCAAGGGCTTCGACCTGGGCGGCGTCGACTACATCACCAAACCGTTTCATGCCAACGAACTACTGGTCAGAGTTAAAACACATCTGGAGCTGTATCATGCCAAGCAGTTGCTGTTAAAACACAATCTGGACCTATCCGCCAAGGCCAATTTCGAAAAGGTTCGCCTGCTGTCGGAACTGGAAGACAGCCAGAAGGAGATGATTTTCATCCTGGCCGAATTGATGGAATCCACCTCGGACGAGACCGGCAAGCACATCAAGCGAGTGGCGGAAAATTCGGCCTTGCTGGCAAAATACCATCCCTGTTTGAATGAAGAAGACATGGAGATTCTCTACCACGCCTCGCCGATGCACGACATCGGCAAAATGACCATTCCACTGGAAATTTTGCACAAGGCTGGACGCTATACCGAGGAGGAGTTTGTGATGATGAAGCATCACACCTCCAACGCCTACCAATTACTCTCCCATTCCAACCGCAAATTAATCAAGGCCGCCGCCATTATTGCCCACGAACATCACGAAAAATGGAACGGCAAAGGCTATCCCCGCGGTTTAAAAGGGCCGGAGATTCATATTTACGGTCGCATCGTGGCCTTGGCCGATGTGTTCGATGCTCTGACCCATAAGCGCCACTACAAGGAGGCCTGGGATATCGACACTGCGGTCAACTACATCATCGAACACCGCGAAACCCAGTTCGACCCGGAATTGGTGGATATTTTTCAAGCCCATTTGGACGAATTCATTGCCATAACCCAATCCAAATGAGCCCGGCGACGGGAGTCCGTGTTGTATATCCGGTTAAATGCTATAAAAACCGCTACCGCCAATTGCCCGCTGTTATTTCGATTGCTGATACTAGCCTGGCTGTTGCTTCCCGCCTGGCCAGCCGCCGCCGAACTCGACAAAATCAGCATTCAGCTCAAATGGCAACACAGTTTTCAATTCGCCGGCTATTATGCCGCCATCGAGCAAGGCTATTTTCGCGACGAAGGCCTGGATGTCACGCTAAAGGAAATCGATTTTAAGCGGGATTTTGTGGAGCAGGTGTTACGCGGCGAATCCGAATACGGGGTTTCCGATAGTAGCCTGCTGATTTACCGCTTGAAGGGCGAGCCGGTGGTGCTGGTCAATCAATTTTTTCAGCATTCACCACTGGTTTTCATTGCCCGCCGCGAATCCGGCATCGTCAGCCCTTACGAAATGGCGGGCAAAAAACTGGCTTTCAACACCACCAATCAAGGCGATGCCTCGTTAAACGCTCTGCTGCTGAAAACGCTGGGTGCCTTGGACAAATTCGAGCGAGTTGAATTCGGCAACAACGTGTATCAGGCGTTTATCGCTGGCGATGTCGACGTGGTGTCCGCCTATTCGACCTCGCAACCTTTTCTGATGCGGGAGCAAGGCATAGAGATCAACATCATCGAGCCGCAAAACTACGGCATCGATTTTTACGGCGACAATCTTTTCACCACCGAAAAAGAATTGGCCGAACATCCGAAGCGGGTTGCCGCACTGCACCGTGCCACCATCAAGGGCTGGCAATATGCGCTGGCGCATCCGGAACGCATGATCGAATTGATCGGAAAACGCTACACCAACAGCCTGTCGGAAGCGCATTTGCGTTACGAAGCCAGCGCCACCCGTCAGATGATGATTCCGGAATGGGTGCCGCTCGGCGCTATCGAGCCGGATCGCTATCGGTTGGCGGCGGAGTATTACCGCAGGCTGGGATTTAGCGAAACCAATAACGTCGACAACGGTTTTTTTTATCAGCCCAGCGTGCGGGACGCCGCCATGTCGCTGCAGTTGAGTGACGAGGAAAAAGCCTGGCTGCGCGAGCATCCCGTGGTGGTATACGGCGCGGAGAAAGACTGGCCGCCCTACGATTTTGTCGATGAACAGGGCAAGCATAGCGGATTCAGCGCGGATCTATTGCAACTGATCAGCCAGCAAAGTGGCCTGGTATTTCAGGCCAGAATCGACAATTGGGACACATTGCTGGCCCAAACCAAGGTCGGCGAGATCGATTTGTTGCCGGCGCTTTTTTATTCCGCCGAACGCGACGCCTATCTCGACTTTACCGAACCGTATCAACAAATCCTGGCGTATTTTTTTATTCACGAATCCGTAAAGGCTCGGAATCTGGCGGATTTGAGCGGCAAAACCATCGCCATTCCCAAGGGTTTTGCCCAAATCGATGAGGTCAAACAACACTTTCCGACGCTGAAAATTCTGGAAACCGAACATTTAATGGCGGCGATTCAGGCGGTGCTCGAGCGCAAGGCCGATGTGTTGCTCGAGACCTATCCGGTGATGAATTATTTGTTGAAACAAAATAGCATCAGTTCCATCCACCCCTTCAAACCGCTGCCATCCGGCGAGATACGCAAGTTGCAGATGGCGGTCGCGAGCGACAAACCGCTGCTGCTGTCCGTTGTGCAAAAAGCCCTGTTGGCAATTCCGCCCAAGGAACTGCAAAACCTGAACGACCGCTGGCTGGGCTATACCGAACGCCCTAATGAGGTTTTAGAACTCAACCCCGCCGAGCGGCAGTGGCTGGCGGAACATCCGCTGATTCGTTTCAGCGGCGACCCGAACTGGTTGCCTTATGAAGCCTTCGATAATAATGGCCGCTACATCGGTATCGTTGACGAATATTTACAGCTGATCGCGCAAAAACTTGGTATTCGCTTCGATATCGTCCCGGTTCGCACCTGGCGGGAAGCCGTCGATAAAGCCAAAAACGGCGAGATTGATGTGTTATCGGAGACGGTGGATTCCGAATTGACCGCGCGGCTGGCGTTTACCCAGGCCTACTTGAGCAGCCCGGTGGTTATCGTGATGCGCGACAACGAGGACTATGTCGACAGTATCGGCCAAATCAAACAGCGCCGTTTGGCGGTGATCAAGGATTATGGTTATAACCCGGCCATCTTTCAGGCCTATCCGGACATCCGGTTTCAAAATGTCGATACAGTGCAAGCCGGTTTGACGGCGGTGTCGACCGGCCAGGTCGACGCCTTGCTGTGTACCTTGGCGCAGGCTAGCTACCATATCGGCGAGCAGGGCATCAATAACGTGCGCATCGTCGGCAAAACCGAATTTATGACCCAACTGGGTTTCGGCATCCGCAAGGATTACCCGCTGCTGGTCGACCTGTTCAACCGGGCCCTGGACTCGATTAACCAAAACGAACGGCAAACCATCAGCGATCATTGGGGGAAGGAACGTTTTGCCGCCAGGACCGATTACGTGTTATTGGTGAAGGTCGTCGGCGCGTTTCTGCTGGCCTTGCTGCTGATTTTTGCCTGGAACCGCAAGCTCAGCAAGGAAATCGCCCGCCGCAAGCAAAGCGAGCAGCAGGTGCGCTTGTTGAACCAACGTTTTGCCTTGGCGGCCGGTGTGGCGTCGCTAGGGGTCTGGGAACTGGATATCACCGAACCGCAACGGCTGATTTTCGATGCCAAAATGTTCGAACTGTACGGCATACCCACAAACCAGCCACTGGATTTTGATACCTGGCTGGACTACGTGCATGCGGACGACAGGGTCTTGCTGCTCGATTCGATGGAAAAACTGCAAGCCGAGCGTTGCGAGGATCACATCGAATTTCGCGCCGTCCGCCCCGATGGCGAAATCCGTAGCATCTACAGTGGCGCCTGCAGTGTCGAAACCGATACGCATTTGCTGAAAATCACCGGGGTCAACTGGGATATTACCCAGCGCAAACACACCGAAGCCGCCTTGCAAAAAGCCAAGCTGCAGGCGGAAAACGCCAACCGGGCCAAGTCGCAGTTTCTGGCCAATATGAGCCACGAAATCCGTACCCCCTTGAACGCTATTATCGGTTTTACCGAGTTGCTGAACGAGCAGGTCAAGGAAGACCGGCTGAAATCTTTCGTCAAAACCATACAAAGCGCCGGACACAATTTATTGGCGCTGATTAACGACATTCTGGATTTGTCGAAGATTGAGGCCGGCAAGTTGCGTATCGATAAAAGCATCTGTAATCCGCATGGCCTGTTCAACGAACTGGGGCAAATTTTCATGATGAAAATGCGGGAGCGAAATCTGGATTTTATGCTGGATATCGATCCGCGCATCCCGGAAAATCTGTTGCTGGACGCCACCCGGCTGCGGCAAATCCTGCTGAATCTGATCGGCAATGCCGTCAAATTTACCGAGCGCGGCCATATTTGTTTGCGGGCCAGAGTCGGCAATGAAGACGTCATTCGCAGCAAGCTGGACTTGTATATCGATGTCGAGGATAGCGGTATCGGCATTTCTCCTGATCAACAGCAACAAATTTTCCAGGAATTCGAGCAGTTGGAAGGCCAAGACGTTCGTAAGTATGGTGGTACCGGTTTGGGCTTGGCCATCAGTAAGCGTTTGACCGAGATGATGGGTGGCGAAATCTCCCTGGTCAGCGAGCAGGGCAGGGGCTCGACCTTTACCCTGCATCTAAAAGATGTGGATGTCTCCAGCCTGGCACGCGAGCCTGAAACCGAACAGCCTGACGAACACATCCAGTTTTACCCGGCCAGTGTCTTGGTGGTCGACGACATTGAGGACAACCGCGGCTTGCTGCGGGAATGCTTTGTCGGCAGCCCGTTATCGGTGTCGGAGGCGGAAAACGGCCAGCAAGCCATAGACAAGGTCACGCAAGGCGGCATCGACTTAGTGCTGATGGATATCCGCATGCCGGTGCTGGATGGCTATCAGGCGGCGGAACGCATCAAGACCTTTTCCGGGACCCCCATCATCGCCTTGACCGCCTCTGTGATGCAAGACGAATACGAGCGCGCCAAAAGCGTGCATTTCGACGGCTATTTAAGGAAGCCGGTATTAAAAGCCGATTTAATCGCCGAATTGAAACGCTTCCTGCCGTATGAAATTATTGAGGAAGCAGCGGCCGTTGACGATTCGCCGCAACTGTCGCCGGCAGAGTTGCAAGCCTTGCCGCTGGCCATGGGGTCGCTGGAAAAGCTGGCCGATCAATGTAAACAGATTGCCGGCAACAATGACATGACCGAAATCCAAGCGTTCGCCGCCAATCTGTCGGCAATCGGCCGGCAATATGCGCTGACGGTTGTGGTGGATTTTGCCGCTCAATTGCAGGCGGAAGTCGATTGCTTCGACATCGTGGCAATCAAACAATCCTTGCGCGCCTACCCGGAACTGCTGTCCCGCTGGTCCGGCCGTAGCGGTGAATGAGTGGCGAACGCGCTATTGGTATATAGACTTTTTTATCCGCACTAGGATTCGATTTGCTGTTTTTGCTCGTTATCGATAGCATCCAGTTGCTTTTTGAGGCAACCCTGGAGTGCCGCGCATGAACATTGAATTAGTGCATGATGCCCTTTTGTGGTGTACCGTCATAAACTACGGTCTGCTGCTTTTTTGGGCTTTATTATTTATAACCGCTCACGATTGGCTACTTCGGTTGCACGGACGCTGGTTTCATTTGTCAATTGAGAAATTCGACGCCATCCATTATTCCGGAATGGCAATTTACAAAATCGGAATTTTTCTATTCAACCTCGTACCTTATATTGCCTTGCTAATCGTCGGGTAAGATGGCTATAAGCCAAGCTAATGCGATAAGGTGCGTGATGAGATACGATTGAGCAGGCCGGGGTTTACAACCGGCCTGAACGTTTTAACGGTCTCGAAAGCGATAAAGAGATTTGTGCGGATTGAATAACCCGCCCAGCGAAGCGAGTAGTTAAGCCACATTTTCGTCCCCTATTTTTTCAGATTGGTTTTCATCTTTGTGATCTTTACCTCTTTGAGTTGAGGTGGGCTCTTTTCGGCTACCTTCTTGCCAAGCTCTATCGTATGAAGCGGCGTGTTGGGAAACAGTGCTCGAAAGCGGTTAATTGAGTGTGCCGTGCAAGTCGGACAGCAATCGATTTCGGTGACTAAGGTGAGAGAGGCAATATCCTCGGTTCGCTTCATCATCCGCGCCTGTCTGGAAGCCTGCTCACGCTGCCCGGCCAGTATGGATCTATAAAAACTCTTAGGTGCGGGAGAGGGGAAGGTGTTTTGATGCAGGCTTGGGTTGGCGCAAAGGTAGTTTAGTAGTTTCGGTTCGGTGTGGTACTGCGCCATACCGTCGCAGCCGAAACGTTCATTTTTGGGTAGGGCTGCATACAAATTAGGTATCAAATTTAATCCAAGCCGGATGGATTCGGGAATGGCGCTATCATTGGAATAGGCGGCTAGTACGTCCGAACTTCCATCCTTAAACAGGATCAGTGCCAGGCACAGGTTATGTTCATCGGCGTCGTATTTGGATTTGTAATCCATTGCCCGATTTAATCGCTCGCGCGTGAGGGTGATGGCCATTTCTGCGTCACCTTGGTGCCATTCGGTCATGATAGTTCACTCCATGCTAATGATTGCTAAGGGGTTTCAAAGTTGAACTTGTCCTAGTGTTTAATTGCGGAAATAGATTAACTTATTAGTCTCTGCTACGGAAATGTCTAAAATTGCCCCTGAAATCAACCTGAACGATACAGATAGAGCGTGTCCAGTGTTTGGGGCGGCAAATGGCGTAGCCGGTTTGCCTTGCACGGTTTATTCGGGTTATGGCGCCGGGTCAGATGTGCCGGTGTTTCAATGCAAACATTTCGACTCTCCAGTAAGTCGGCCCCCAACAATCCTAAAATAATCAGTTGAGCATGTCGGTTCCGGTTTCAAGCCACGACTGTTCATTGCAGTAAAACTGCAAACGGAAGGACACGGGCCGGCTTCCTTGTCGATGAAGTATAAGTAATAGCGCGGGCATTTACCGGACGTAAGGCGTAGAAAGGTCTTATAGGCATTTTTATCATGCCAAGGAGGCTTAATGATTAGATTGAATTCACAGCGGTCAAACTTCGATCCGCGCGGCCAATTGCAAGATTTCCTCCGGTAGGAACGGCTTTTCCAGGCACGGTAGTCCGGTTTCGGCAATCAGCGGCGCAATGTTGGCGGACAACGTGTCGCCGGTGACCAAGGCCATATGCTTGACCAGTTCCGGGTGGCGGTCGCGCAAAGTTCGCCACAGCGTGATGCCGTCCATGTCCGGCATGCGCACATCGGAAAACAGCAGGTTACAGCGGTTTTGTTCCAGCCATTGCATGGCCTGATTGCCGCTTGATGCGACATGGACTTCGTAACCCGCCGAGCGCAAAATATCGGCCAGCACAGCGGCGACTTCCGGTTCGTCATCGACGACCAGTGCCATACCTTCGTGGCAGATCTCTTCCCGTTCGTTTGCCGATTTAGCGCCGCGTGGCCTGGCACGACGCTCATTGATCGGTAGTCTTAGCAAGAACGAGGCGCCTAAACCGGTTTTTTCCAACACCAATTCGCCGCCGTGTTCGCGCAAAATCGCCCGGCTCACCGATAGGCCGATGCCGGTGCCCGTGCCCTCCGATTTGGTGGTGAAAAACGGGTCGAAAATCCGCTCGCACAGTTCCTGCGGCACGCCCGGTCCATTGTCTGCCACGCGCAGGAATTGGCCGTCGGCTTCCTGGCCGGTTTGCAATCGCAAGCGGGGGGTAGGGACGGCCGAAGACAAGGCTTGCTGGGCATTGACCACCAGATTGACCAGTACTTGGCCAATTTGGTCGGAGTCCATCTCTACCGGTGCTAAATCCGGGTCCAGTTCCAGCGTCAGATCTATCCCCGCCGAACGTAGACCGTAGCCCAGCAATTCCACTGCGCCGGTGGCGACCTCGTTCAGCAGAGTCCATTTGCGTTCGGCCGGCTTTTGCCTAGCCATCGACAAAAAGGTTTTGACGATGCGGCCGCAGCGGTCGGCGGCGGCACGGATGCGCGCGGCGTCGTTCTGCAATTCGGAGTCTTGGGTTTTATCCTCCAGCAAGGCAGCGCGACCCATCAATATTGCTAGCGGATTGTTCAACTCATGCGCGACGCCGGCCAGTAGTGCGCCCATCGCCGATAGTTTTTCGCTTTGCCGCAAGGCTTCGCGTTGGCGGGCGACCTCTTCTTCCGCTTGCTTGCGCTGAGTATGGTCGGCGACGAAGGCGGTAAAAAAGCTTTGCTGGCCGACCGGGGTCACGAAAATCGTCAATTCGATCGGAAATTCGTGACCGTCCGCATGCAGGGCGCTCAAGGCCAGATGCGCGCCGATGACCTTGGAGCGCCCGGTTTCGATATGCCGTTGCAAACCGGCGCGGTGCGCGGCCCGGTAGCGTTCGGGGATGATCAAGTCGGCCAAATCGGCGCCCAGTGCCTGTTCGGCGCTGATGCCGAAAACCTGTTCCGCTGCCCGGTTGAATTCCATGACCATGCCTTGTTGATCCATCGAAATCACCGCCAGCATCGAGTTTTCGACGATCGCCGACTTGAAAGCCTCGCCGGCCCGCAATTGCTGTAAGGCCGAGCGGTGCGAGGTGAAGGTGTGGCTGATTACCTTCACCCAGGGTTGCCACAATTTCGGTACCGAAGGCTCGCTAGATTTGGGGTCGCGGGCCAGTTGTTGCAAATAGGTCACCAACGACAAAGCCGGGGTAATAAACTCGCGGCGCAACGCAAATAAAGACAGTGATAACGTAGCGCCCAAGGCTAGTAATATCAGTGCATAGGGCAACAGCTGCGGCCATAGCAAGCCGGCCAATTCGCCTTCGTCCACCAGTGTGACCAAATGCCACGGCGCGCCGCTTACGTCACGCGCCATCAACACGCCGCCACGAGTGGCGAGGGGCTTTCCGGCCGCCAGTCCTGCGTCGATCTGGCTGCGGTCGAGTCCGGGCAGCTTGAGTTGAGGCAACTGCAAGATGCTGCCGGCCTTCATGCCGGCGCTGTCGGCCAACAGATAGGTGTTTTCATCCAGAATCAGCAGCCGGCCGATCGGTGAAGACCAGCGCTTCAAGGCGGATTGTACTTCGGTCAGCGGCCAATCCACGGCGACGACGGCGGCCAATTTGGCGCTGGCCAGCACCGGCGCGGCATGGAGTAATGTCGCCGATGGGCCGCCGGACGGGCGAGGCGATAGCCAGAAGTTCTGACCGTTGAAATTACGGTCAGGCAATGCCTTGCGGAACAGTTCGCCTGTCAATGCGGCAGACCCTTGGTTATTGATGGAGAAGCCGGACCATGCTAGCGCCTCGTTTGAGGGCTGCCAGGGATAAACGCCAAAAAAATCGCCGTTGGCCGCCAGCCAATAGGAATGCGAAAATCCCGGTTCGGTAGCATGATCAAAACGGCAGAGCCGCGAAAACGCCTCGAAACCCGCCAAAATCATTTTGCCCTGATCCGCCGACCCGCCGCGCCAGAGCAGTTGGCCGGTCTGGTCTTGCAATGCCGGCGGCAGACTGTTCAGACTGTAAAGGCCTTCCGGTCCGGAAGCGGCGAAATGACGGTGCAGTTCACCGTTAACAGCCGGCGAACTATCGGTGTAAGCCGTTTGCATGCGGCGCAGATGATCGCCGCTACGGCGGATCAGCGTTTCCAGCTCCTGAGCTACCGCAGCGTTTTTTTCGGCCAGACTTTGCAGGGTGTGTGCGCGCAGTAACCAGTATTCCACTCCCGCCAGTATCGCCACCAAGACGAACATCGGTAGCGCGATCAGGATGCTGAGTTTGCGGTAACGGTTTTCCAGCCGGCAATCGGGCTCGGCGCAATCAAGCTCCAGCCAAGTCACGATTGCACCAGCATATAGCCGGTACCGCGCACGGTTTTCAAGAGCTCGGGCTTTTCCGGGTCGGATTCGATTTTTCGCCTCAGGCGCATGATGCGCAGATCGACCGAACGGTCGAATACGTCCCAGCCGCGATGGTGGGCCAGTTCCATGATGCGGTCGCGGTTGAGTACCTTGTTGGGATGTTCGACGAAGACTTTCAGCAAGTCGTATTCCATCGCGGTTATGGCGATTTCGTTGCCGTCGGCACCGTACAGGCGGTGTTCTCGCAAGTCCAGCATGCAGCGGCCCAGGGCGACTTGTTTGCCGGCCGTCTTGGGTTGGGAGGTGGCCTCGGCCCGGTCGGCGACCCGGCGCAACACGCTCTTGACCCGTGCCGCCAGTTCGCGCAGATCGAAGGGTTTAGCGACATAATCGTCGGCGCCCATTTCCAGACCGATGATTCGATCGACTACATCGGCGGCGGTGGTCAGCATGATAATGCCGATTTCAGGGTGCTGGACACGCAGCCATTTGGCCAGCGATAGCCCGTCCTCGCCTGGCATGCGGATGTCCAGTATCGCCAGGTCGGGTTTGTTGCGTTCCACTGCGATACGCGCGGCCGCGGCATTCTTGGCGGTTTCCACGCTGTATTGGGTGCCGAAATATTCGGACGCGATTTCTCTCAGGTCCTGTTCATCGTCGACAAACAGCAGTCGGGGTAGGGATGTCATGGCCAAAGTCTCGTATAAAGGGGGATGGCACTCCATTATCCCGGTAAATTTCCGCTAAGTCAGCGATTGCAACAATTGAAACAATTCTCCGGGGCGGTGAAACCAAAGCAACGCGGCGGAAACCGAATCGAAACGAACAGCAGTGATACTTTCCCGATGACGCGGGCGACTGAAAATGCTAGCGCAAGAACTGTTACGATAAGTCCATGAATCTGTTAACCGCCAACACTCTGCCTTTTAAACTGACCCCGCCGTCGGCCGAACGCTGTCTGCCGCGCCCGCGCCTGTTCGCAAAATTGGATAGTGGAGCACGTCTGGTCTGGATCGCCGCGCCAGCGGGTTCCGGCAAGACCTCGCTGGTTTCCAGCTGGTTGAAGGCGCGCGGCAAATCGGCCTTGTGGTACCACATCGATGCCGGCGATGCCGAACCGGCGGCATTTTTTGCCTATCTAAGTCTGGCCGCCGGCAGGTTTATGTCCGACGACGAAGCTTTGCCGTTGTTGACGCCTGAATATGCCTTGGGGCTGCCGGTGTTCGCCCGTAATTTCTTCCGCCGCCTGTGGCAGACGGATTGCCGTTTGCTGGTGCTGGACGATTACCATGACTTGCCGGCCAACGCGGCCTTACACGTTTTGCTGCGCCATGGCTTGGAAGAAACACCGGCCAACGCCCAGGTCATCGTCGTCAGCCGCAACGAACCGCCGGCGGAATGGGCGAGGATGAGGCTGAGCGGCGAAGTTTCGTTACTCGGCTGGCAAGACCTGCGTCTGGACGACGACGAATGCAGGAGGTTGGCGGCAAATCGTCTCGGCCACGCCATGAACGACGATCGGGCCGCACTGCTCAACCGGCGCGTCGGCGGCTGGGCGGCAGGCTTGGTCTTGGCGCTGGAACACGGTGACATCGAGGGTGGAAATCGACTTGCCGACGATCCCTTGTTGTTCGATTTTTTTGCCGCCGAAATTCTGGCCGGCTTGGAAGCGGAATTGCCTGAGTTTTTGATGTTATGCGCCTTGCTGGGAGAAATCCGCCCGGACAGTGCCGCCGAATTGACCGGGCGCGCCGACGCCGAGAATTTGCTGGCGGATCTGGCCAGGCGCAATCTGTTTACGGTTTACCATCGGGGCAGCGGTTGTTACGAATTCCATCCCCTGTTTCGCGAGTTTCTGCTGACCCGCGCCAGCCGTCACTATGCTTCCAGCCGTTGGCGCGAGCTTACCGCGCGGACGGCCTCGATCTTGTGCGCGCATGGCGATTTCGAAGCCGGTATCGAACGGTTTTTAGCGATCGAGGATTGGGCGGCGATGGCCGATGCGCTGTTGGTATTGGCGCCGACACTACACGCCGCCGGGCGGATCGCCGGTCTTGCGGCCTGGTTGGCGGCCTTGCCGGAAACGGAACTCGACCGTCGCCCCTGGCTACGCTATTTTCAAGGCGCCTGCCGCTTGCCGATTAACCCCGAGGAAGCACGGCGCTTTTACGCCATGGCGTTCGCCGGCTTCGATGTAGCGGACGATGCCGCGGGTTGTTATTCGGCGTGGATCGCGATTGGCGCCAGCTTCATCTTCGCTTTCGAGGGTATTGCCGCCGCCGATCCTTGGCTGGCCGTCCTGCCGGCGTTGCGCGAGCGCTTCCCGGCTTTTCCGAATCCGGAACTGGAAGCCGGCGTGTTGACCTTTTCGTTGTTCCTGCCCACCTTGCGCCATCCCGATACGCCGGGTCTGGAGGGCATCGCGGCGCGCTTGGAAGACTTGACGCCGGGCATTCGCGATCCTCAACTCAAGGTTGCCGCCGCATCGAATCTGTTGATGTATTGGTTGGGCGTTCGCGGCGATAATTTGCGCGCCGAACGCCTGGCGGCGCGTTTCGCCGCCGACAGCCTGGGGGAAGCAACGCCGCCGCTGGTGCGTTTGATGTGGGAAACCATGCACGCCTTCCACTACTGGTTGGCTGCCGACATGGCCGGCCTCGAACAAGTCTTGTGCCGCGCGCTGAGTTTCGCCGAAACCAGTGGCGTGCGCATTCTCGATTGTTATTTCAAGTTACAGGCCGTGTTGATTCCGGCCTATGCCGGTGACCGCAAGGGCGCGGCCGACGCGCTGGCGGCGCTATTGCCCTACATGGCGATGCCTCGCGGCTACGATGCTTATCAATATCATTTCCTGCGCCTGCTGGAAGCCAGGGCCAGGCGCGACGATGCCGCGGTCGTCGATGCCGCGAGCGAAGTCGAGCGCTACGCCGCGCGCACCGAAATTCTGTCCTGCGCCTCGTATGCCTTGTTGGCGGCGGTTTGGCGTTGTCAGGCCGAACAGGATGCGGCCGGCGCGTTGGCGGCCATGAACAAAGCCAAGGCGGCCGCGCCGGGATGCGGCTCGGTCGTCGCCCATTGGGATGTATTGTTCGCCGAACTGGAATTGGCCGAGAGCCTTGGCGACGAAGATGTAATGTCGCGTGCGCTCGCCGAGTTTTTTGCGTTCGGCAAGCGTTACGGTCTGGCGAATTGTTACGGCATCCACTGGCAGCGGCCGGTCTTGGCCCGCTATTGCGTCGCCACATTGGCGCGGGGCGTGGCTCTGGATTACGTCGAGGGCCTGATTCGAAGGCACGATTTATTGCCGGAGCGGCCGCCATTACAGGCCGACGGCTGGCCGTGGCCGGTGCGTATTCAGACGCTGGGACGCTTCGAAATCCGACTCGACGGCAAGCCTTTGGCATTTTCCGCCAGCCGGGCACCGGTCAAGCCGTTGGAGTTGCTAAAGGCCTTGATCGGCTTCGGTTGCAGGGACGTCGGCCAGGAGGTCTTGGCCGATGCGCTGTGGCCCGATGCCGACGGCGATGCCGCGAAACGAGCCTTGCATACCAATTTGCACCGCCTGCGCGGCCTGCTCGGCGAAGACTGCCTGAGCGTCCGCGATGGCCGGGTTAGTCTCGATCCGAGCCGGTGTTGGTGCGACGTTGCGGTCATCGAAACCATGGCTGCGACTGGCGAGTGTTTTTGCGCCGATGTCTCCCGTTGCCCGCTGCCGCCCAATGGTGAATTTCTCCCCCATGAAACCGGCCTGCCGTGGCTGGCCGAGGCGCGTAAACGGATAGAGCGGCTTTGCGTTGAAGCCAAGCTTAAATGTCGGATAGGAGGGCGAGGATAGCCTCGGACTGCAAGGAGGGGCTCTTTTCGGAATGCAATCCTAGAATTCGAACGTCTGTTTCCCGTAGCCAAGTTACAAATCCTTCCAAAAAGTAAGTTTTTTTTCGATCTGTAAGTCATCTGTATACGCTTCTCCGGTATTATCGCCGGCCGGGGAAGCGGTGCGGTCTATCGCTTCAATTCTGTTGGATGGGGCGGAGGCGATGGGTTCCTATCGGTTGATTTACGATTTAGGCAACGAGTCCGGTGCGGACGGCGGTTGGTGGCTGGCGGTTGCCTGGCTGGCGGCGGCGGTCATGGCGGCGCTGTTCGGGTATCGGCGCCGGCTTTGGCTGGCCTGGCTCGGTGTCGCCATGTTGTTGGCCGCGGCTTATTTCTCTGCATCGCCATGCTGGGAAAGGCAACGGTTATTGGAGGCGCTGCAAAGCGGACGAGTCAAAGTCGCCGAAGGTATGCTGTGCGGCTATTGGAGGCGGAGAGCCGATAAAGACCTCGCTGGCGCGGAATCCGTGATGTGGGAAAATTTCACCGTCGATGGCGTGTTGTTCGGCTATTACCGCGACCATGCCCAGCCGGGTTTTCGCAACGTAGAAATGCCGCCGCTGGATCTGAGCGACGGCTTGCCGCTACGCATCAGCTATCTGGAAGACAGCCTAGGCAATGTTGACCAACGCCGGATCCTGCGCCTGGAAATCGCCGAAGCTTTGCAAGCGAGGCGATAGCGCAAGCAACCGGGGCAGATGTTTGCTCGATTATTCATGCCGTATCCTGCTTCGATGACAATACCCTCGGCGAATTGGCGCTTCACCCATCACAGCCGCCGCCAGGGATTGATGCCTTCCAGGCGGCATTGGCGGATCAGCAGCGCGATGTAGATCGCATCGAGTGTCGCGAAACTCACATAAATAAAACCAAGCAGTACCGAATCCGCCGGCCCCTGGATCATCTGTCCCGGAATTAGCACGATCGAGCCCAGCATACGCGACAGCGCAATATACACCGACTGTCCGGCGACGCTGCCGCGCCGCGCCAACAACCAGATGAACGATATTGAAATCAGCAATTGATCGCCCCAACCGGTGTAGTTACCGTGGAAATCGTGAAACTCCAGCGTCACGGCAAGCACGCCGCCGAACGCCAGCAACACGCTCAAGCTCACGGCAGGCAGGAACCAGGCGCGCGGGAACAGCCGTTCGAACTCGCTTTTTCCGAAACGGATAAACTGGTAGAAAATGATCAAATCGATCGCGAACCAAACCTGGTTTGCGTAGTTCATGGGCGGCTGATCGGGATACACAAAGCCGAAAATCAGCTCATAAGACATATTCACGCATAACGGAGCGAACGGCATGCCGTAGCTGCGGTCCTTGAAACCGCGCCGAATAATCAGCCCGTAGGCGACGATCCATAGCAGAGCCGAAGCCGAACCCGATAGGGTAAACCACCAAGATTCCTGTGTAGACATAGCATTTCCTCCTGTGTGTGCTTATTGGCCGATGAATATGCCCAGCAGGGCAAACGGCAACCACAAAACGAGCGCGGCATCCATCAGCGCATCGCCTGGATTACCGCCGTTAACGGTGATGGCATGGCCTTGGCCGATCACGGCATGGACATATAGATGAACCGCTCCCAACGCCAGCAACCAGTGCGGCATCCAGTGCGCGGCGACGGCCAGCATCAGCAATCCGAAGGCGGCAATGTTGATTTGTTTCAGCAAGCGAGTGGTACGCGCCGGACCGAGCATGGTCACCCAGGTGAGTACGCCTTCGGCGCGGTCCCGTTCCAGATCCTTGTAATCGCAAAACACCGTATTGACGACATCGGACAACAGCATGTATGTGAAGAAAAAACCGACGATATGCGGCTCGGTGCCACCGACGAAAACGGCGGCATAGACCATCAACAAGCCCCAGAAAAATGCCGTATAAATCGACTTGAAGCCGGGTATGTCCTTGAACCGCCGGTAGCCGAACAGGCCGCGCGTCAAACGGCCGAATAGCGGGGTCGCATATAAGGTCACGGATAAAGGGAAACACAGCAGGATCATGGCCGCGTTTAGACCGGCGCAGTTTAGCGTCAACCACATCGACAGTAGATAAGCGCAGAGACCTAGGCCCCTGAATAGCGAAATGCGGGCGAGTGTTTTTGTCCGGGACGACGCCAGCCCGGCGTCCAGCCGCCCGACATCGCTCAGGTGATCGATCAGATAGCTCGAATAGACGCACAAAAAGGCCGCTAGCGCCAACGGCGGGGAAACCTGTCCGGTAGCAACCAGCGGCACCAGCGACACCGCGCTGGCGGCGCCCAGCGGCATCACCAAACCGAAGTTGGCCGCGGCATCCAGCCAACCTGAAAGATCAGGCCGGAAACGCGGCATCGTTTGCAGAGTAATTTGGGGGATTGTGTAGATCGACATCGAATGCTCCTATGGCTCGTGATTGATTTGACGGGAATCGTAGGTCCGGTGTGCGCACCGTGACTCCCGTTCTGTGGATAGCAGTATCGCCGCGCCATGTATCAATCGTACTTCAGCCATTGTTTCGTTTGTTTCAACCAGGGCAAAAGGCTTCAGCCGTCTGTGCTGTCCATGCCAAACAGCCGTCAAGCGTCCTTGGGATTGGCGACGAGGGTAGCGGCCAGTTTGAGTCGATCATCGCCGGCATCGCTTATCCGGCGGGGGAAGCCGGTGCCCACTTTCTTCCGGCCAACTGTTCACCGGGCTGGGCGCGCCAGCTAATTTGCCGGTGCAACAATTGAAACCAAAAACCCGCCCAAACGAAACCCGATTGATACAAGCGCTGGTTAGACTGCTCCCACGGACGGCCGAAATGCCCGTCGCGATTTTTTTAACTCGGAGCAGCAACCATGAATTTCTTCAAATTGAACGCATTAACCGTCGCCATTGCCGCCACTCTCGCCGTCGATACCGCTCAAGCCGTGCCGGCTGCTCAACTGGACTTGTTGGGCCAAAACATGATGGCCGCCGCCGTCAACAATCATGGCGATGTGGTCGGCACTCAGCTGGGGCTGGAATATAAGGCATGGCTCTGGCGTAACGGCGCCTTTACTTACCTGCCGCACGCCGCCAATCCGCAGGGAATAGCCGATGCGTCAGCCGTGGACCTCAACGATGCTGGCGTGGTGATTGGCCGCTCATACGGCGGCATTAAAGGCAACGACAGCCCCACTTACTGGATTAACGGTACCGTGACGGAAGTGGGTCTTGGCAACACATCGGACTTTATGGCGATCAACAACAATGGGACGATGGTAATCGGCAACAACCTATATGACACCGTGTCCGGAATCTGGACGGACACCGTTAGTTTTTACGGAAAGGCCATCAACGATAGCGGCACGGCCGCCGGTTACCAGTCGGGGCAAAACGCCCAGGCGGCACTTTATTCCGGTGGAAGCACGACCCTTCTGCCGCAATATGCTGACGATTGGTATTCCGTCGCCAACGCCATCAACAGTCAGGGGGTAGCCGTCGGTTACGGCGGCAATGGCGGTCTGTATAGCCATGCGGTGATCTGGGAAAACGGCCAAGCCCATAAACTGGACAGCTTCAAGGCCAACAGTTCTTACCACGCCGATACCATTAGCGACAATGGTCAAGTGGTCGGCGCCTTCCGCGATTGGTCCGGTTTTTCGAGCGGCGCCTTCTTGTGGACCGCATCCTCCGGCATGAAGGATTTGAACGATCTGGTCGATCCGGCCGCCGGTATGACCTTGATCAGCGCCACCGACATCAACGAGCACGGCCAGATCGTCGGCCTGGCCCATTCTCAGGACGGCAAGGGTTTCGGCTACTTGCTGACCATCGCCGAATCGATCTGGACCGGCGCCCATAACGGCTCGTGGGACGATGCGGCGAACTGGGACTGGAACATGCGGCCCAGCGAATTGCAACAAGTCAGCCTGGATAGCGATACCTCCAAAACAGTGATCGGCCCCGCCGCCAATGCGCAAATCAAGGGCCTAGCCTTGGGCACCCAAAACTTAGACGGTTACACCACGTTGAAATTGAACGGCGGCGACATCAGCCCGGAAAGCCTCCATCTGATGATCGGCGGCAAGGGCATTCTGACCGGCGACGGCCGCATCAACGGCGATGTCTACAGCAGCGGTAAAATCGTCGCCGACAATCTCTATGCCTATAACGTCATCAATCAAGCCGGCGGCGTGTTGACCGGCAATGGCGCGATACACGCCAATCTCGGCAACGAAGGCGAAATCCGCGTCGCCGCCGGGCAAAACCTGCTGGTCGACGGCGATAACCACGCCAATGTCGGCAAGATGGAGGTGATAAGCGGCGAGCTGGAAGTCAACGGCAATTTGACCAATTACCCGAACAGCGGTGTGATCGCCGGCCGCAACGCCACGCTGCGTTTCAACGGCGGCCTGCACAACGTTGCCAGTGTGGCGCTGACCGGAGGCTACAACGACATCTCCGGCGACATCGTTAACCACGACGGCGGCAAAATCGCCATCACCGGCCTCGGTACCTCCAGCGTGTTCTACGACGACATGGTCAACGACGGCGAAATCAAAACCGCCACCGGCGCCGGCAGTATCTTCCTGGGCACGGTGTCGGGAAACGGCGAATTTACCGGCGGCGGACAGGTGTTCTTCGAGGGCGACCTGCGTCCCGGCCATAGCCCAGGCTACATGTCGGTCGACGGCGATGTCAGCTTCGGCACCGGCAATACCTTGACCATGGAAATCGGCGGTTACCAGCGCGGCACGGAATACGATGCCTTCGACGTCAACGGCGTGTTGAATCTGGGCGGTGCTCTGGACATCACGCTGTGGAACGGCTTTTCGGCCAAGGCCGGCGATCTCTTCACGCTAATCGAAGCCGATAGTTTTCTGGGCGACTTCAGCCAGATATTTTTCCCGGAACTGGCCGGTCTGCACTTCGACTTGTTGCGCGACGCAAACCACATCAGCCTGTCGGTAGCCTCCACCTCCGCCGTGCCGCTGCCGGCATCGGGCTGGCTGATGCTGACTTCGCTGCTGGGGGGCTTGTTCAATCAACGTCGCCGGGTAGTCGTTCAAGCCTGAATTCGGATCGGCTTGTAGGGGTGAATTCATTCGCCCCTGTTTCTCAGTTTGCGCCGTTCGGCAAGGATGCCGGCGGTGCCTTTTTGTTTGGCGGGCCATCTTATCCGCCGCCGCAACAATTGAAACAAAAACCCGCCCAAACGAAACCAGATTGTTACAAGCGCTCCCTATACTGCCGGCAGGGCTTGCGAAACCGGTGACCGGCTTCGCCGCCGTTATCTGCATTTACCGACTTTTAGGAGCCCGATCATGTATCCATCGCCATTCAAACGCCGGCCACTTTCCGTGGCCCTGTCCGGTATTTTAGTCTCCGGCCTGTTTCTTCAATCCGCTCAAGCTACTACCCGCATCTGGGATGGCAGTGCGCTGAACAGCAACTGGGGGTTTGTCGATTACAGCAATTCGCCTAATTTCCTCGATACCAACTGGAATCTTCCCGCGTCGTTTCCGATAAGCGGCGACTCGCTGCAGTTTCAAGGCAGCAACGACCTTACTCCATACAATGACATCTCCGGCCTTTCCATTGCCGGTATCACTTTTGCGGCCGGTTCCGGCGCTTACATTTTAAACGGCAAGGCAATCACCAGCACCGGTAACATCGTCAACAAAAGCGCGAAAATGCAGACCCTCAACCTGCCCGTCGCGATCGGCGCGGATCAGACCTGGGATGGCGGTTCCGCCGGAATCGGCGTAAACAGCAATCAGGATTTGACGATTGCTTCGCGCCGTCTGACATTGAGCAATGGCGTCGATTACCTATTCGAAATCGAATACGGTTACAACCACGCGGTTAATGTCGGCGGCGATACCGCCGCCGAGCTTTTTATCGAGACGGGCAGCCGTATCAGCGGCGGCGACGGCAATATCGGCGGCACCGGCCACGTCTCCGTGACGGGCGCCGGCTCCGAATGGAATATCAAAAGTTATTTGAACACCCTTGGCGAAATCAACGTCTCCAATGGCGGAAAAATGACCTCCCGGCATGCCAATCTACATTATTCAAATGCGTTGACCGTGGCCGGTCCGCAGTCATTATGGCAAAACGGGGATGACATTTTGCTGGGTGGTTCCCTCGACATCGTCGGAGGCGGAAAAGTGCTTAGCAAGTCGCTACAAGTTGGCTGGACGGATGGCTCCAACGGCGAGATCAGGGTGTCGGGCAATGGTTCGTTGCTGGAAACCACCGGTGCCGACGACTTCGTACTTGGCTATGACGGCAACGGTAGCCTGACCATCGCCGATGGCGGCAAGGTCGTCAATAATTACGCTATTGTCGGTCTGACGGGAAATCATGGTGCCGTCTTGATAGCCGGCACGGGTTCCAGTTGGCAAGTCAATGAACAGCTGTATCTGAATAGCGGAGAGGTCAATATCGGTGTTCGCGGCACCTTGAATGCCAGGGGTGCCTGGATCAAGGACGGCGGCGTGCTGAATTTGGACGGCGGCGTGCTGCGCACCGGCGGGTTGATGCTGGAGGACGGCGCGCAATTCAATTGGTATCGGGGTACCGTCAACCTGCTCGGCGATCATCATCTGGGGATGGCAAACGACAAGCCGTTTTCCACGCTCCATGCCAATCAAACCCTGGATGTCGACGGCACACTGACTTTGTCCGATGTTGCGCCGCTGTATCTGAAGGGCGGCACTGTCCGCGCCGGCGTGCTGGCCGTGGATAACGGCATGGTCATCGCCGACTCGAACAGTAGTTTATACATGACCGGCATTGGCACTCTGAGCGGCAAGGGTTCGGTGCTGGCGGCCATCAGCGGCGGCACCGCCGGCAACACCATTCGCGCCGAAGGCGGTACTTTAAATGTGGGCGATTACTTGTCGGCGGATGGTTTCGATTACGGCGGCAAGCTGGACGTGGGCGGCAACCGGATCATCCTGCTGGATCAGGACCAGGCGCAACTGGGCGTTCAAACCAGCATAGCCGACGGCGGTCGACTGGACGCGGCCAACGGCATCGCGCTGGGCAACGGCGAAACCCTGAATTTCAGCGGTAACGCGCTGATCGCCGGCGACTTCAGCAACAACGGCAGCGTCGCCGGTTCGGGTTTGCTGACTTTTATAGACGATGTCAAGGGCGCCGGCAGCTTCAGCGGCGACATCCAGTTTCTCGCCGGCCATAAACCCGGTAACAGTTCGGCCAGAGTCGATTTCAACCACGGCAACGTCAGCTACGGCGAGGGCTCGGTACTGACCATGGAAATCTTCGGCTCCACTCCGGGTAGCGAATACGATCAGTTAGCGAACATCGGCCATCTGGATTTCAACGGCACCCTGGCCCTGGTGTTTCGTCTGGAAGGCCTGCCGGTTGCGGCCAGCGTCTGGCAATTGTTCGGCTTCGAAAGCTTCGGCGGTCATTTGGACGCCAGCCGCATCAGCGTCGCCGGCCTGGACAGAAGTCTGCTGGATTTCTCCAAAATCGCCAGCCACGGCAGTATAGGTGTCGCCGCCGTGCCGCTGCCAGCTTCGGCCTGGTTGATGCTGAGTTCGCTGATGGGCTTGTTGTTGATGCAGCGCCGGCCCCGAAACAATTGAAACAAAACCAGCCGATTTAGAAATCGGATTGAAACGCGGTGGGGATACACTGCAACCTTAACAAGCACGCCGTTTCAACGACGGCATCGTGGAGGCAGCATGAGTTCGAACAATCTTTTTGCATCCTGGCACTTATGCAATGGCATCGCCGTGGGGTTAGTGGTGGGTTTGGCATTAAGCAACCAAGTGGTGGCCAAGGATGTCGACGCCACGCTTCGTGACGTTTGGCGTTTTACCCATGCCCTACCGGCGCCCTGGGGCGCGCCGCTGCCAGGGGCGGCCGATTTGACCGGACGGACGCTGACGGTGACCGGCAATAGCGTTGATGGTCCCAAGCCATTTGCCTGCAAGAATGCGTCGAGCGAGCTTATCCAATTGCCCGCAGCCGGCTTGTTTCAAGGAAATCTGCCCGGCGACGCGACACGGGCGGCGCTGGCGCTGGGATTAATCCGGTTTCCGCTGAACAGCAGCTCGCTATGGTGCGATAGCGGAGTGTTCGACTTTCATTATGCCGATGAAGATACCGTTTTGATCGGCCTGGACAACCGGGTGTGGAGTTTGTCGCGGGCGCCGGGCGCGAAGGCGGCGGCAAAGGCGCCGGAAGGCGTGGTGCAGCGTTTGCTGGAAGCGCATTTTGCCGGGGGCATGGGATTTTCCGCGCAAACGCTGGCAAACAAGCGGCCGTTTTTGTCGGAGGGCTTGTGGCAAGCGGCCAACGTCTATCTCGCCAAATCCCAGCCGAGCGATGAAGTGCCGGCAATCAACGGCGACCCTTTTACCGACAGCCAGGAGTATCCGCCCCGCTTTGCCGTGCAACCGGCGCGGATTGCCGGCGATAAGGCCGAGGTGGAGGTCAAGTTTTCCGGCGCGGACCTTGACTCGCGCTTGCGGTATCGATTGATTCGCGAGGCCGATGCTTGGCGGGTTGACGACATCGTCTATTCGGCGGGCGGCGCTAGTTTCAGGGGGTTAATGCAATGAATGACCGGGACCAAGCCGCAAACGACGCCAGTTATCCGCTGATGCGTTACGACGAAGCAGGTCGATATGTCGGCAACGGCACTGTCCATAATTCGCCATTGCCAATTGCCGAGGAATCGGAAACCTTTCGTCGCTTCACCGCCAGTATGGGGATGAATTACCAGCGTTGGCACGACGGCGTCGGCTACGACCTCGCGCTGCTGGCGCGGATGTCCGTAGAGGATCGCTGGCAAGTCGAATCGTTATTGCTAGTTCGCGGCGTCAATGACTGGCGCGATGTCGAAGCACTGATCGCGCTCGATAGCGAAACTGCGCGGGCGGCGCTCGCCGTTGCGGCGGAACGGGGCAATCCATCGGTGCGCCTGGCGTTGATGAAGCGAGCGCCGGCCCTGATCGATCAGGATGCTCAAAGCGCCAGCGTTGCCGAACGGTTGGAAAATGCAAGCTGGGCGGACGATTTGAGCGACGCGATTGATTTGGCCGCCGATTTGCCGACGGCGCCGGTGATCGAAGCATTGTGGCGAGGCCTGGAGCGGCGCGACGGCGACGTGGCGGTGCATTTCGCGGCCTTGCTCGCCTATTTGCACGGGTTGGCGCAACAGCCGTTCGATCTGGCGATGCGACCGTTTTTTCTGACCTTTAACACTGAAAACTCGGCCGAGCGCCTGCTCGCAATCCGCCGATTGTGTCGCCTAATCGAGGAGGCCTCGGTATGAAACGTCTGCGAATTGCCCTGATGGGGCTATGGCTGGCGGGATTCGGCGTATACCACGTTACCTCCCACGCGGCCGGTTTCGACTGCGCCAAGGCCAAGGCGCCGGTGGAAAGTCTCATCTGCCGGGACGGCGAGTTGAGCCATCTGGACGAGCAACTTGGCGCGGTTTATGCCGCTACGACCCGACGTTGCCCCGCCGGGGAAGTTAAGGAAGCTCAACAACGCTGGTTGCGTGAAATCCGTAACGATTGCCTGGACGAGGCTTGCCTGGCCGCCGTCTACCGCAAGCGTCTGCTGGATCTACAGAACTGGCAATGTTCGCAAAGCAGGTGCGCCGGTTACGCGCAGCGTTTGCCCGGCGCCTGGAAAATTGTATCCGAGCTCGGAGCGTTCGAGGAAATTGCCTTCGAAAAAGGCCAAACCGAAGGCCGGGGCCGCTTCGATACCTGGCTGCATAGCCGTCCGGAACTGGTCGATGGCCAATGGCAAATTCAAGGCTGCCGGTTGCTGCTGCTCTATCCGGGCGAGACGGACGATGGGTCTGCCGCCGGAATGACGATAAAGTCCTTGGACGGCGACCGGCTGGAAATTCTCGAAGACGGGGAAGCCCAGCCCGCCGTTTATCGGCGAACGGGAAAATAGTCATCCAAACTTTAAACGAACACGGGAGAACATCATGGCACTGGCCGAACGACGTAAAATCAAGGAGCTGCAAGACATCACCTTGCCGGAACGCGAACGCGAAATCGAAGAAATTTGCGGAGCGGCGATTCCGTATCAAGTCGATTGGGACAGCTTGGCCGAAGACGGCGCGGCGCTGAACTTTCTGGACAACATCGCTTGCCATCGGCTCAACATGGCCTTGCGCATGATTTGCATCGACGAGATGGGGAAGCAAGCGGTACGCGATGGCTTGAAGCTGGTCAAACTGAAAAATGTCGGCGACATGGAAGCACGTTCCATTCACTTCGACGCCGGCGTATTGGAAATGCGCTGCCCCTATGCGCTGGGCACCCAGGGCATGCTCAACGACAGCGAGATTCGCGATGCGTTGCTGGCGAAACTTTAAGGCGATTGCCAAGCATCAAAACGGTGGAAATCATGGCAAATAACCGATTATCGCGCTGGGCCGGTTGCCTGGTCAGTACGCTGCTGGTGGGATGCGCGATCAGTTCCGAACAAACCGAAGCATTGGTCGAGCGGAGCGAACGTTATGGCGACATCGAAGTAACGATCCAAACTCGGAAGATGCGTAGCGCCAATTATGACCGCGAATCCAGCTACGAAAGCTGGTCCCTGCGTTGGCGGGGACAGCCGCTGGTCATCGACAGTTTCACGGGCATGGGCTTGGACCAGCCAATGCGCACCGAGGCGGTCCATGCAATTTTCGCGGTCGGCGACGGCGCGGTGCCTGATCTGCTGGTGCTGGTGGGCGACCCGAACAACGCCAGCGTATTCCATGTCTTGCATCAGGAGGCTGGCCAGTTGCTGGCGCCGGTGGTGTGCAAGAGCTTCGGCGGCGAGAACGAGGTGCGGGTGCTGGCCGGCCTGGGTGCCGGCACGGCGTACCACGGGCCGAATTACCGCAGCCTGACCGGCGCGCGCCAACTGCTGTTGGGCAATGCTTGCGTCTACGATACGGCGACCCGCCGAGCCGGCGCGATTCCCCGCTTGCCCTTCGATCTTTTCGCACCTTACGCGCCGCGGGCGATCGTATTCTCGCCGGATGGACGTTCGCTGGCTAGGTTGGCGGCTACCGACCACGATCAGCAGCCCGTGTTGGCGGTGGCTGAACTGGGTGGTCAGGACTGGCGCCGGCTACCTATCGATCCGGCGCGCATGCGCTTTGCCCGGTTCGAGGACATCGACGCGGACTGGATCCTGCACCATTTCGAATGGCGGCTCGGGAAAGACGGCCTCGACCATTTGGCCGAGCGGCCGGACTTCAAGCCTATGCCCAGGCGGGGGATTTACGTGGTCAATTCGCCCGAATTCCGGATGCCCAACGTAACAACCGATCAGACCGAAGCCTTCACGGCCTTCCTGGCGCGTTTCCCCGGTGCCAAGCGCAAGCCGGATTTTCGCATGGAATATTCGCAGCAAGTGACGCGGAGCTTCGCGATCGAGGGCGAGGATGTCGTGGTCTTGGCCGACGGCTTCTATGTCGCGGGGTTCGGCCTAGCCTATTGGCCGGACCAACCCGGCGACCCGAAGTTGCAGAAGGCGTTGATACATCGCCTGGGCGATGCCTTTGAAGCCGAAGTATCAAAGGGCATGCACGAGACGATGTTTGGCGCCGCGCCGGATACGGATCATTGATAAGGAGTTGTTTAACATGAAATCGACAAAAATCTCCTTGCTCGCCGCCACGGGCGGTATCGTTGCCGTTGGCGCAATGTCGTTGTTGAAAGCGGCGCTGGTCGCCTTGCCGAGCGGCGTTGTCGGCTTGCTGGCCTTTGCCAGGCTTGGCGAGGCCTGTGTCGATTGGTATCAAATATCCAGCCGCGAAGGTCAGTCGGGGTATTTTATCGCCGGGGTGGCGCTGGCCGGCGGCGGCGTTGGTTTGGCGGCCGGCGCGGTGTGCGGTTTGAAATGGGGGCATTCGGCGGGCGGTTTCTTCAAGGCGCTGAGTATCGCCGTCGCCATTGTAATGGTACTCGCACTGGGCATCGCCGGACTGTGCCGATGGAGAGCGGATATTGCGCCAACCATCGCCGGCCAGACGTTGGCGTTGGAAGTGGAGGTCCGCCTACCGGCCGGTGCAACCGACCATTTCAAGCGCTCGATTTCGTCGTTAAACTTGACCTGCATTGATAATCAAACCGTGCGTCGGAGCGATGCCGGCATATTACGAATCGAACAGGCCAGGGAGGCGGAAGGTCGCTGGATCGTCGCGGGCGAGTTGCCGTTGCTGGGCGATCGCGGCAAACGGGTGCTGGATTTGCAAATCGGCAACCAGTACGCGCAAAATTTTTTGTTGCCTCTGCCGGCGCATCCGGACGAGGATTTCGAGCGTTGGAGCGAGTGGCTACCCAAGGGAACCGCCAGCCAGCCTTGGCCGGGCAGCAAGCTTTCCTACCGATTCCGGCTGCGGCGGATACCGTAAAGCAAAACGGCCCCGTTCCTATCATTCTCACCGCCTTCCCGGTTAAGCAACGCCGCCTTAAGGATGCGTAATAAAGTCAAAACGTAGGTTGGGTTAGCATAGCGTAACCCAACAAAATCAAGATGCTGGACTTCATTGCATTCAGCCCGCCTAACTTTTGCGACAGCATCTTAAGCGTGGCAACGCCGCATTGATAACTTCAACGTACCCTGCACTTCAATTCCCCTCGCACCCAGAAATTTCGTCCCATCTGCCTCTGAAACAAATGAAACCAAGCTGAAATTCGTTTGATACACAGCCCCTGCATACTGTTTTCCGAGGCCGAAAGGCTCATCCGGCATGGGCCGATTACCGTCCATGCCGTTCATTTACAACGCTAGATTCGACAGGACGGATAGATGAAACGACAACACTGGTATGCGGCGATGTTGGCACTGGGCTTATCGGCACAGGCCTCAGGCGCGGAAATCACCATCGGTTTCGGCGGCAGCGTCGATAACGATCCCTATGCCACCGGGTGGGGCAGCTTCACGGGCTTGTTCACTTACGACAGTAGTTGGCAGGACGTCAATCCGGGCGCTCACACCGGTACTTATCAAGGCGTCGGCCCGAATTACGGCATTAGTATCGACTTTCTCGGCGGCGCCAGCTATGACCTTTATGGCTCACTGTTCAGTCTGTCGATACTCAACGACTATGCCGGCCTTGGCGATGGCTACCTGGTGTTAGGCGACGACGGCGCCGGCACCCGCATCGAACTGAATTTGTACGACAGCCTGGCCGCGTTGTTCGGCAGCGATTTATTGCCGACCGAGGCGCCGAATTTAGACGCCTTCGATTGGCCGACCTTCGCGCTGTTTTCGCCCGATCTCGAAATCGGCGGCAGCCTCGACAGCCTGGTTTGCATCAGCGGCTGCGGGTTGGTCGATGCCGGTAATGGAGACGTCGGCGGGAGTCCGGGAAATGGCGATAACGGCGACATCCCCGGCGGCAATCCCATCGGCACCGTGCCGGAGCCGGGATCCTTGTGGCTCATCGGCCTGGGCTTTTGGGTCGCTGGCTATGTAAGCCGTTATAAGGACGCAAAAATAACATCCACGCTTTTTGTTTAACTCTCTTTACCAGGAATGCCATCATGAAACAATTGACTCTAACCGCCGCACTATTTGTCCTGTCTGCAAGCGCCCAAGCCGTGGACGGCGTTATTTTGATCGACCAGGCCAAGGCCCTGGCCGGCGGCGTCACGCCCGGCGACGCGCCGGGCTTTCCGGTGGAAATCACTAAACCCGGCAGTTACAAGCTCAGCGGCAATTTGACGCTGCCGAATACCAATACGGACGGTATCGTCAGTACCGTGGGCGGGGTAACGCTGGATTTGAACGGTTTCTCCATCATCGGGCCGGCCTATTGCCCAGGCCAGAATGGCGGGCCTGAAACTGCTTGCAACATTGGCAACGGCAATGGCGTTCGCTTTACCGATAACGGCCAGGCGCCGGCCGGCGTCAGTTACGTGGTGCGTAACGGTCGGATTTTCGGCGCCGGGGGGGACGGCGTTTTGGTTGAAAACGGCTTGGTCGAGAACCTGGACATCGGCTTCGTCGGCGGGTCGGGTATTGAATTGCGCAGCCACACCGGCATTGCCCGCAACAACCAGGTACGCGGCAGCCAGTTGTCCGGTATCTTCAGTTATGTGATCGGTGGTCTGATCGAAAACAACGTGGTCGAGGCCAACAATAGCGCGGTTTCCGGGCAAAATGCCATTGTCAGGAATAATCGTTTGACGACAAAATGGGGCAGCGCATTAAATTGTTCCGGACCGATGAGCTATAGCGGTAATTTTCTGGCCTTCACCCAGGCCGGCGGCAAAGCCATCGGTGGTAACGGTTGTTACGACGGCGGCGACAATCTGGCCTTGCAAGTCCAATAACGCCGACCCAGCGCACCAGCCATGGCTAATATCGTTGGTTTGCCAAACCGGGCCGGCTTTTCCGTTTGCTTACCCGCCCTGGGCTTGCTAGCCGGTAGCTTGTGCGCTACGGCCGCTGCCGGGGCAGAGTGCGCTGCATTGACCGTGGACCATGGTTTGCTGAGCGGAGTCGCAGATCATTGCCCCCGCAAGCAAGTAGTGGACGGCTTGGCGGCGCTGGCCGGCGTTCGGTTGGGCAGCGTGTTGCCGGATGGCGACAGTCGTCTGGCGATGCGCCTGGAGCGAGCCACCCCGGAAGCCGCCATGGCGCAAGCCCTGGCCGGTTTGTCGTATGTAATGCTTCCGGATCGCTCGGCGAAAGGCGCCGGAAAACAATTGCTGTTGATTATTGGCGCTGAGCGCATCGCCGCCGCGAGTCAGACTATGGCGCAGCCTGGCGGCGCGCCGGATGTCGACGACGCATCGGCGCTGGCCGACAGTGCGGTCAACGCCTTCGACGCCGCCGAACGCCATGCCGCGCTAGAAGCCTTGACCTACGCCGACGGAAGCGTCAACCCGGCCTTGTTGCAAGCCTTGCGTGACCGCGACGTGGCGGTGCGGATGCGGGCCCTGGAAATGCTGCGCGATGTTGGCGGCGAGCTGCCTGTCGACCTGCTGGCCGACCTGGCCGGCCGCGATGCCGACCACGGCATCCGTTTGCAGGCCCTGGCTTTGTTATTGGATAGGGCCGAAGGCGATCCGGCTGCCGACCGGGTGCTACGTGCCGCTTTGAACGGTAAGGATCTCAGGATGAGGCAACTGACCCGGCAACTACTGCGCAGTCGTGATCCAGATGTGGCCGGCAACGTGCAAACGCCGACGCAATAAGGTCAACGCCCGGTTATTGAGCATGACCAAGGTGAACAGTAACGCTCATGAAGACTTAGATCACCCCGATCCATCAAAGTGACTTAAGGGCAGGCTTGTTTGCCGGACAGGACGCCGTGAATACGTCCACGTAGGCTCAACGAGCAACCGCGGCCTCCCAATTTTTTACTTTCAGAGTAAAGTCTTGGTTGGAAGTTGAGACTGCGCAGCTGTTGCGCCGATGCTTCGCGGTACTGATTTTCCTCATTTAGGCGTTTTTCTGAGCGGCAACAGCGACAACAGGGCCGCAAGAGCGGGGCGTTTGTTCTGTCTCGAGCCTCGGCGCAGAACCGCCCTTTCAATTTTAAGCGGGAATAATTGAAAACGCCGTACCAGCCATTTTCTGATGTCTTCGAATAGCAGCATGCCGGCCGCGAATGGCAGGCCGAATAGCCAGACTTCCATCTCGATCGGCGCCGTGCCGAATAGCAGGTTGCCCCAAGGTGTGTAGACAATCAGCAAAATCAATGTGATTTCGGCCACGACTCCGCCCAGAATGAACTTGTTGTCCAGCAATGAGGTGGACAAAAGCCCACGCTGGCGCTGCTTGCAAATAAATACGTTGACTACCTGCATCATGATGATTGCGGTCAGACAAGCGGTGGTGGCCTGTTGGTAGAGGTTGTCATGCCTGCCTAGTATTTCGCCATATTGCCAGCCGCCGCGATTCAGCACGAAGAAAAATGCCGCCATTGCCGCCGTGGCTTCCAGCACGCCTAAAAAACCGTAAGCCCTGGCAAGCAGGCGCCAGTCGATCAGGGTTTCCTTTTGCGAACGCGGTGGTTTGTTCATGGCCCCCGCATCCGGTTTTTCCACCCCCAGACCCAGTGCCGGCAGCATGTCGGTACCCAGGTCCACCGCCAGAATCTGCATGATGGTCAATGGCAGCGGAATCTTGAACAGCACGAAGGCCAGATAGGGGATCACTTCCGGAATATTCGAGGTCAGAATGTAGGTCAAAAACTTGCGGATGTTGTCGAATACCGCCCGGCCTTCCTCGATGGCGGCGACGATGCTGGCGAAGTTGTCGTCCAGCAAGATCATGTCGGCCGCTTCCTTGGCGACATCGGTGCCGGCCTTGCCCATCGCAATGCCGATGTCGGCCTTTTTTAATGCCGGCGCATCGTTGACGCCATCGCCGGTGACCGCGACCACATGCTTCTTGCGTTGCAGGGCCTCGACGATATGCATTTTCTGATCGGCGCCGACTCTGGCGAAAATGATCTCCGACGCATTCAAGGCGGTTTGTAATTGACTGCCGGTCATTTTTTTCAAACGTTCGCCGCCGATGACCTTGGGATTATCGGATTTGACCAAGCCGATTTGCCGAGCGATAGCTACAGCGGTATGCGGGTGATCGCCGGTAATCATGATGACCTTGATGCCGGCGGCATGGCATTGTGCCATGGCTTGGGCCACTTCCGGCCGCGGCGGATCTTCCAGTCCCACCAGTCCGCTAAAAATCATGTTCCGATCCGGTTCGGCCTCGATAACCAGCGGCAATGGCCGATAGGCCAGCGCCAATACGCGCAGGCCTTGATCGGCCATGGTTTGTTGGGCCGTCATGATTTGTTTGCGGCGGGATTCGTCGACTGCGAGAACGGTGCCGTCGATGATGATTTGTTGGCAGCGTGGCAGCACCAACTCAACCGCGCCCTTGCAATACAGAATATTGCCTTGAGGGGTGTTGTGTAGTGTTGACAGCCGTTTACGGTCGGTGTCAAACGGCACTTCGTCGAATTTGGGATAATCTATCCGCATGCCCTGGGCATGCGCCATTTCGACCAAGGCCACTTCCATCGGGTCGCCAAGCAATTGCTTGGCCTCCACGCGTTTCAGGTTATGGCACAAGGCGGCGCAGGCCAAAAACGCGGCATGATGTTGCAGGCTGTCGCCGTCCAGTTGCTCGGGCGGCAGATGGCGGTTGTCCAGAAATATTTGCTTAACGGCCATCCGGTTTTGGGTCAGCGTACCGGTCTTGTCGGTACAAATGACCGTCGTCGATCCCAGGGTTTCCACCGACGGCAGATGCCGAATCAGCGCATTGCGCTTGGCCATGCGCTGGGTCGCCATGGCCAGCGACAGCGTCACGGTGGGCAGCAAGCCTTCCGGTACATTGGCGACGATGATGCCGATCGCGAACATGAAGTTTTCCCAGAACGATAAGCCGATGGCTTGACCTATCAGGAAAAACATCACGCCCAACAGCGTCGCCAGTATCGCCACGAAGCGGCTGAGGCGGCTGATCTGAATTTGCAGCGGCGACAGGTTTTTCGTGGTGGATTTCAGGGTATGGGCGATTTTGCCGAATTCGGTATGCATGCCGGTGGCGAACACCAGGGCCTTGCCTTCGCCGGCGACCACCGAGGTGCCCGCCAACAGGATATTACGGCTTTGCGTCATGTCTTCCAGCGCCGAGGGCAGCGCATCGCGGCCCTTGGGTAGCGATTCGCCGGTAATGGTGGCGTTATTGACGCGCAGGGCAAACGCCTCCAGCAATCGGCAATCGGCCGGGACATTATCGCCTTCTTGCAGCACCAGTATATCGCCGGGCACCAGTTCGTCGGCGAATACCAGGCTCAAATTGCCGTCGCGCATCACTTTGACCTGTTGCGGCAGTAATTTTTGTAGGGCGGCGATGGCCTGTTCCGCTTGATGGCGCTGCCAATACGAAAAACAGCCGTTGATGAGGATCACCCCTAGAATGGCATAACCCAGTGCGGCCATGCCTTCGCCGGGTTGCTGAGATTCGGCGAAAAATGCCAGTCCGGCCGCCAGCCATAAAATCAGGGCGAAAAAATGCAGGAATTCCTGGGCAAACAACAGTAGTTGCGATTGCTTTTGCGCTTCCTCAATCCGGTTGTAGCCGTATTCGTGCAGGCGTTCCTCGATTTCGCTATCGCCGAGGCCATCGGGGCTCGACTCCAGACTTTCCAACGCTTCTTCGGGGCTGAGATGGTGAATTTTCATGGCTGAATCCGAAACAGTCGCTGACTCGGTTCAGTATAGCCGGCCTAAATTATCCGGGATAATTCTGCCTTCGATGAATAGGGGATGGGTAGGCTTAATATCTCGATTTTATCGGGTTAGGCACTGTAACGGTGGGTCGAGAGCCGGGGCGGTAAACCCCGGCTCGGAGCGGAGGCCGGCAAGATTCCGGTGGGCCGGTGTAGGCTAGGCGCGGCTAAGTCTGGCCAGTTATTCCGTTGCCGCCGGCGCTGCGGCCTGCTTTGCATCGGCGGCCGGAGTGCTGGGGTTGTCGGTGATCTTGATCAGCCAGCCATCCTGGCCGATGCACTCGCCTTCCGCCGATCTGGCTTGAACATGGATACGGGCGTAACCATCTTTTAATTCTTCCGGCAGTTTGGCTTTTACGTAATAAAAGGTTTTTTTATCCACGATCTCAAGCTTCAGCGGGATGTTTTTAGCATTGGCTTTGATGTGTAGTGGGTCGGCAATGTGGTTGATATGAAAGGAAATCTCCGATTCCGGCTTAACTTCGGATTTGGGGGCGGGCACAAAATCCCTGAATTTTGGTTTTATACATTTTTTTTCTTCTTCCTCGGCGGGGGTGACAGCCGATGCGGCTTGGGCAAAGACTAGCAGGGTGAGCGGTAGGATGGCGCTTTTCCGGAGTTTGGATATTTTCATAGCGGGCCTCTTGATGTTGTTTTTATGTAACTATTCGGCGCGAAGCACAACATTTGCTCTCCAGCCGGAGAGGCTAGGGTAAGGCGACGCTGGAGCGTGGCAAAACGCTTGTTTTATCCCCTGATCCTAACCTTCTCCCGCCGGGAGAAGGGATCGTACGGCACACTGAATAGTTTTGTTTTTATTATGCTATCGAGCTGAACTTTAATCAGTTTTGCCGCACAATTCAATGACTAAACAACCCCTGCGCGGGTGTGGGAACTCTAAACTTCTAACCCATCGCGATTCAGAACATGTAAAATTGCCGGCTTTTCTGATTAGCAGTCATAAGCAATGAGCATAGAACTTAGAGGCACCACTATTCTGGCCGTAAGGCGCGGGGACAAGGTCGTGATAGGCGGTGACGGCCAGGTGACTTTGGGCAATACCGTGATGAAAGGCAATGCCCGTAAAGTCAGGCGCTTGTATCACGATAAAGTCATCGCCGGTTTTGCCGGAGCCACCGCCGATGCCTTTACCTTGTTCGAACATTTCGAAGGTAAGCTGGAAAAGCATCGCGGCAATCTGACCCGCGCCGCCGTCGAAATGGCCAAGGACTGGCGTACCGACCGGGCCTTGCGTAAATTGGAAGCTTTATTGATCATCGCCGATGCCAAAACCCTGTTGACTTTATCCGGTACCGGTGACGTGATCGAACCGGAACACGATTTCATGGCCATCGGTTCCGGTGGCGCCTTCGCCCAAAGCGCCGCCAGGGCATTGCTGGATAATACCGATTTGAGCGCGCGGGAGATCGTGGAAAAATCCCTGAATATCGCCGCCGACATCTGTATCTATACCAACCATAATCTGCGCATCGAAGAATTGGACGCGGAACCGCAAGCGTCGGAGAACGAGTAAAACCATGAGTCAAATGACCCCTAGAGAAATCGTCAGCGAACTGGATAAACACATCATCGGCCAGGCCGATGCCAAGCGCTCGGTGGCGATTGCGTTGCGCAACCGCTGGCGCCGTAGCCAAGTGGCGCCTGAATTGCGCGAGGAAATCACGCCGAAAAATATTCTGATGATAGGCCCGACCGGCGTCGGTAAAACCGAAATCGCCCGTCGTTTGGCGCGTCTGGCTAACGCGCCGTTCATCAAAATTGAAGCGACCAAGTTTACCGAAGTCGGTTACGTCGGCCGCGACGTCGAGTCCATCATTCGCGATCTGGTCGATACCGCGGTGAAGATGACCCGGATGACGGAGATGGAAAAAGTCCAAAACCGCGCCGCCGATGCCGCCGAGGAAAAAGTACTGGACATATTATTGCCCAGGGCCGAGGGTGGCATGTTGTCGGAGACGGAAGAATCGACCCGTCAAAAAATGCGCAAGAAACTGCGCGAGGGCGGCCTCGACGATAAGGAGATTCAGATCGATGTCAACGCACCTTCGGTGGGTGTCGAGATCATGGCGCCGCCCGGCATGGAAGAAATGACCAGCCAGTTGCAGGGTATGTTTCAAAATCTCGGCAGCGGCCGCACCAAAACCCGCAAGTTGAAGATCAAGGATGCTCTGAAACTGTTGCAGGAAGAAGAAGCCGCCAAACTGGTCAACGAAGACGAAATCAAGCAAAGCGCGCTGGAATCGGTCGAGCAGCACGGCATCGTGTTTCTGGATGAAATCGACAAAATCTGCAAGCGCTCGGAAATGGGCGGCGGCGAAGTCTCGCGCGAAGGCGTGCAACGCGATTTGCTGCCGCTGGTGGAAGGCAGCACGGTCAGTACCAAATACGGCATGATCAAGACCGATCATATTTTGTTCATCGCCTCTGGCGCGTTTCATCTGACCAAGCCGTCCGATTTGATTCCGGAATTGCAAGGCCGTTTCCCGATTCGGGTCGAGCTCAGTGCCTTGAGCGCGGAAGATTTCGTCCGCATTCTGACCGAGCCGGATGCATCGTTGACCGAGCAATATCAAGCCTTGTTGGCCACCGAAGGGGTCGAGGTCAGTTTTAGCGACGATGGCATTCAACGCATTGCCGAGTTGGGCTGGCAGGTCAACGAAAGCGTGGAAAATATCGGTGCTAGGCGTTTGCATACCATATTGGAAAAGTTGTTGGAGGAAATTTCCTTCGATGCGCCGGATTTGCTGGAAAAAACCATTCGTATCGACGCTGCCTATGTGGATGCGCATCTGCGGGAACTGGCGGCCGACGAAGATTTGAGCCGCTATATTCTCTAGCCATGCGCCTAAAAATAACGCCCTGTCATTGCTCGCCGACCGAAATCAAGCTGCACAAACTGTCGGCGGTATTGGAAATCCATTTCGACGACGGCAGTATTTTCGAAATGCCCAGCGAATATCTGCGGGTTTATACCCAGTCCGCCGAGGCCGTCGGCCACGGTCCGGGTCAGGAAACGCTGCAAATCGGCAAGCAGGATGTCTCGATAACCGATATTCGGCCGGTGGGGAATTACGCCATTGCGCTGACCTTTAGCGACGGCCATAACAGCGGGATTTATTCCTGGGATTTATTGTATAAATTAGGCTCGGAATTTCCATTGCTGTGGTCCGCCTATCTCGAGCAACTTTCGGCCGCCGGCATCAGCCGCAAATCGCCCTCAAACCATTAATTCGACTCATGACAAACGACAACACCACCCATTTCGGTTTTAAACAAGTTCCCAAGCAGGAAAAGGTCGCGCTGGTACGCGGTGTCTTCGATTCGGTTGCCAGCCAGTATGACGTGATGAACGATTTGATGTCGCTGGGCATCCACCGGATCTGGAAACGGGTGGCGGTACAGCTGGCGAATATTCGCGAGGGCGATCACGTGCTGGATTTGGCCGGCGGTACCGGCGATTTGACCACGCTGTTCGAAAAACGGGTCGGCAAGAGCGGTCAAGTGGTGCTGGCCGACATCAATGCCGCCATGTTGCGCACCGGCCGCGATAGGTTGATCAATCGCGGATTGGCCGGCAATATCCGTTATGCCCAAGTCAACGCCGAATGCCTGCCGTTTGCCGACAACACCTTCGATTGCGTTTGTATTGGTTTCGGTTTGCGTAACGTTACCGACAAGGATGCGGCGCTGCGCTCCATGTATCGGGTGCTAAAGCCGGGCGGGCGGGTAATCGTGCTGGAGTTTTCTCATCCCATCGATCCGATCACCGAAAAGGTCTACGATTTTTACTCGTTTAACCTGCTGCCGAAAATCGGTGCCATCGTTGCCAAGGATGAAGACAGCTACCGTTATCTGGCCGAATCGATCCGCATGCATCCCAAACAGGACGAATTGAAGCGGATGATGGAAGAAGCCGGCCTGGAGCGTTGCGAGTATTTCAATATGACCCAGGGCATCGTGGCCGTGCATAGAGGTTATAAGTTTTAAGGCCGCCCCACGCTTAGGAGGTTTTATGGCGCTTGAACGGGCTCATTCCTATATCAGCGAGCAAGAGTATCTACAAGGCGAGCTGATCGCCGAGCTTCGGCACGAATATATCGACGGCCAAGTGTTTGCGATGGCGGGGACGAGTCGTAACCATAGTTTGCTAGTGAGCAATTGCGTGCAAATGGTCACCAATCACCTGCAAGCCAGTCCATGTATGACTTTTTCCTCGGAAATCAAAGTCAAAACCGAAGGCTGCTTCTTTTATCCGGATGTGATGGTAGTGTGTGACGACGATCAAGGCAACGACTATTACACCGAAAAACCCACCCTGATTGTCGAAGTGTTGTCCAAAAACACCCGCCGCCTGGACAAAACCACCAAACTGGCGGCTTACAGAGCCTTGCCCAGCTTGCTGGAATATGTGTTGATCGAACAGGACCATGTCGAAATCGAAGTGTTCCGCCGTGCGCAAAACTGGTTTGCCGAGCATTATTTCCTCGGCGACAGCATTAGCTTCGAGTCTATAGGTTTGAGCGTCGGCGTGGTCGACCTTTACCACCGAGTCAATAATGAAGACATGCGCGACTATCTGCAACAACTCGCACAACAGGCAGGCTGATGACCGGTAATTTGAGTCATATCAAACCCTTATTGATCGGTGCCTTGGAAACTGCTTTTAATGGTTATCTGGGGTTGGACGAGCATCTGGAGCAATTACTGGCGCCGATGGCCGGTAAAGTGATAGCGGTCCATATCACTCCTTTCGACGAAACCCTTTACCTGTGTCCGACTCATGACAGAATCCAGTTTCTGGGAAATTATGCCGGCGAGGTCGATGCCGGTTTAAGCGGTTCGCTGTCGGCGCTGGGATTGATGGGGTTAAGTGCCACGCCGATGCGTGCGCTGTTCAAGGGCGAAGTCCGGATCGAAGGCGATACTCAACTTGCCCATAAATTACAGCGTTTGTTCGAAAAGCTGGACATCAATCTGGAAGCCAAACTGGCGCGTTACACCGGCGACCGTTTTGCTCAGCGCTTGAGTGGCTTGCTGCGCGGCAGCCGAGACTGGACCCAGCACACCTTGACCAGTTTTCGCTTGAATCTGGAAGAGTTTCTGCAGGAAGAAACTCGCGACTTACCCGCCAAGGCCGAAGCCGAACTGATGTTCCAACGGATCGATGCCTGCCGTTCCGATGTCGACCGGCTTAATGCTCGGATCGAGCGTTTGGCCGCCGGCCTGAATAAAGCCTCCTAGCCCCAATAACCTAAGGACCCACCGTGTTTCGCATTAAAATTCTCATGCGCCTCATTCATATCAATTGGGTGATGATGTCTCACGGCCTGGATGAAATTGTCCTTAAAACCCATTTGTTTAGACCGATTCGCTATCTGGCGTTTTTTTCACCCACCTATTGGTTCAACAAGCCGACGGAGTCGCGCGGCATCAGAATACGCCGTACTCTGGAAGACTTGGGACCGATTTACGTTAAATTCGGGCAAACGCTGTCCACCCGCAAGGATTTGTTGCCCGAGGACATCGCCGAGGAACTGGTTAAACTGCAGGATAGGGTGCCGCCGTTTTCCGCCGATATTGCCCGTAGCATCATTGAGCAGCAATTGGGACGAACCATTGAGGAAGCTTTCGATGACTTCGAGCCGCAACCCTTGGCTTCCGCCTCCGTGGCGCAGGTGCATACCGCCAAATTGAAAACCGGCGAAAAAGTCATCGTCAAAGTGTTGCGGCCTGATATCGAAGATAAAATCCATTCCGATGTGGGCTTGCTCTATGAACTGGCGCGTCTGGCCGAGCGGTTCTGGAGCGATGCGCGGCGCCTAAGAGCGATGGAAGTGGTGGCCGAGTTCGAAAAAACCATCCTGGACGAGCTGGATTTGCTGCGCGAAGCCGCCAATGCCAGCGCGATCCGCAATAATTTCAAAAAATCCGAGTCGCTGTATATTCCGGAAATACACTGGCCGCTGACACGCCGCAAAGTGATGGTGATGGAACGCATCCATGGCGTGCCGGTCGGTGACATTCAGGCCTTGCGTGACGGCAATGCCGATTTCAAAAAACTGGCCGAACGCGGCGTGGAAATCTTTTTTACCCAGGTGTTCCGCGATAACTTTTTTCATGCCGATATGCATCCGGGCAATATTTTTGTCGAACTGCCGGACAAATATCTGGCGGTGGACTTCGGCATCGTCGGCAGTCTATCGGATACCGACCAACGCTATCTGGCGGAAAATTTTCTGGCCTTCTTCAACCACGATTACCGCCGCGTCGCGCAAATGCATATCGAATCCGGCTGGGTGCCGCCGACCACGCGGGTGGAAGAATTCGAGGCGGCGATACGCAGCGTCTGTGAGCCGATATTCGAGAAACCGTTGAAAGACATTTCCTTCGGTTTGCTGTTATTGAGACTGTTCCAGACCGCCCGCCGTTTCGATATGGTGGTGCAACCCCAGTTGGTGTTGTTGCAAAAGACTTTACTCAATATCGAGGGCTTGGGACGGCAGCTCTATCCCGACCTGGATTTATGGCAAACCGCCAAGCCGTTTCTGGAAAACTGGTTCAAACAACGCCTGGGACCGGCGGCGAAAATCAAGGAGTTGTTGAGCAAGCTGCCGGAAATCACCGAGCAACTGCCGGAAATTCCGGCGCTGGTGTTTCAGGCCTTGCAAAGCAATGCTCAGATGCAGCAACAAATACAGCAGCATAATTTGGAAATGAACCAACTGCGCAAACAATTACGCCACAACAACAAGCGCACGCTATGGGCGGTTTTAACCGGTGCGCTAATGATTGCCGGAGCGATATTGCTGCAATCACCGCTGATCGGCAGTTTACTCGGCTAAGGCGACTGGCTTTTTAGCCGAGTTCATGCGCATTACCTCGTGCTTCTTCCCCAGAGTTAGATTATTACATCCCCATTCTTGTTACCGCTTTGACGTTCGTATTCGAGGGAGGAGCTGGGATCTGTGCGGGGGGTACTGGGCAACTGGTATTCCTACCGCGACCAATTATCGACGTTTACCAATGACATTAGTCGAATGTATTGCCGACAGTAGGATAATGACATGGTTTTCTGGAAAGGTCTGTTCATTGAAACAGGCAGTGGGGCGTGATATATTCAGATTTGTTATATATGAATACTGGAGTGTTTATTATGGCTACTACTAGCTTGAGTCTTGGGGAACATTGGGAAAACTTTATTAGGAGTGAAATCGCCAGTGGCCGCTACGGCTCGGCAAGTGAGGTTGTGCGGGATGCTTTGCGGGAACTTGAGGAACGCAAGTATAAACTAGCAGCGTTACGAACGCATCTTGCAGAGGGCGCTGCGCAAGCCAGTAAAGGTGAATTTGTACAGGATTATACTGTTGCCGCCCTTATTAGGGAGCTGGATAACGAGGGGTAATGGCATTACCCCCAGGGCGCTTAGTGACTTGAAGAGCATTGGCCGCTACACGGCGGCAAAATGGGGTAAGTCGTAGCGGAACCGCTATTTGGCAGACATTGATAAACGGTTTAATTGGTTAGCCAAGCATCCACATCTAGGCAAACATCGGTCGGATTCGGCGAGTGTCGGCTTCCGGCGGGAAAGATTGCTAGCCATCCTTGGCTAGCAATCGCGCCTACACCGCCACGTGATTGCCTGCGGCGGCCCTGGCCGTCCGCGTCACCTCGGCTTTGACCCAACAAGGGGGTCAAAGCCTTGGCTCTCGCATGACTCGACGCCGTTTCGCGATGCCTTGCAGTTTTTCTAGTCGAAAAACCGCCCGGCGCTACGGCTTCCAGGGACTACTCAACCTTCACTCGCTAGCGCTTCGTTTCCAAGGTTTCGCAGCGATTGCAGAAGGATATTACTATTTTAGACAAGGTTCTCATTTGATTTTTTATGTGCTCAATCCCTTGGGAATCGACATTATCGGGATACCGCATCAATCGATGGATTTTGCAGCTTATTTCGACCAATGATTAGTTAATATCTGGTTTCGACCCAAATCGGACTATCATCATTTTCAGTATGTCTCTGAATTCGCGCTGAGCTGAAATTCAGATTCTGCCTCCACTGCTACTCAGCCAGGCGGGAATTCAAAAGTTGATATTTTTACTCTGTAGATATGTTAGAAATTCTGTGCTAAATAATACATAAAAATTAAAAGCTAAACCTATCGTAAGGTAGGGACGGAAAGTCGCGGATCCCTTACCCGGAAAGCCGGATTACCGAAATGACATCGTTAACGTCATACCAGGTGATTCGGTTTTTAATCTGTACTCAATGGTGATGGCATTTTTTAGTAACACCACCATTTACCTTCAAAAAATCACCTGCCGTTCGTCGAAGTAAATCTAACCTAGATTTACTTCGATTAAGCCACATTTGTATTCCCAACCATAAAAAATCTCTATTGGGAGGTTGTTATGCAATACGGTATAAAAATTATAAGAATTGGTCTGTTGACGGTATCTTTGGCATGCGCACCTGCGGTTTTGGCCAAGGCATCCAGCTACGATAGAATCGTAGTTTTCGGAAGCAGTTTAAGCGACACGGGCAATGCGTTTACCTTGATTAATAACGCAACCGAATTGGGCTTCGGTCAGTGCAATTTGGGTGTGCCGTTAAACAAGCCGCCTTACGACCAAATGGATAAATTGCAGATCGAAGACGAGTACTATGAGCTTTTAGTGCCGGATGGCGTTTATGCGCGTGGAGGACACCAGCTTACCAATGGTAAAACCTGGATAGAACAATTTGCGTTTGGACAAGGATTGTCAGGAACGGTAAGGCCAGCGTTATTGAATTCTGGCTTGAAAGCCAGCAATTATGCCGTTGGGGGTGCGCGCGCTCGGCCAGTGACGGACGATACGCCGGCTAATGCCGTTATCCGTTGTCGTTTTAATCTATCTGATCAAGTTAATGCCTACCTGACCGATTATCAAATCGGTGTCTCAACGCCAATTTCCGGCGACACCTTATTCGTCATAGAAATAGGCGGTAATGACGTGCGGGATGCATTGAATGTATTGCTGGAAACCTATGATCAGCAAGCGGCCGAATATCTGATCGGACAAGCGATTAACCAGATTGCGGAAACAATGCAAACGCTTTATGCCTTTGGCGCTCGGCACTTTGTTTTGGTAAATGTTCCCAACATCGCACATACACCAACGGTTAGCTTGCTCGATCAATTGTTCACGCCACCGCCAACTCCAAGCGAATATACCATTGCCTACAACGCCAATTTGTTATCGGCTGGCTTCAATGCTGCATTGTCACAATTGCAGGCGCAACTCGCGGTCTTACCAGATATTAAGATCAGCACTCTGAATCTGTACGGTCTACTAGAAGAGATAATCGCGGATCAAGTAGACAACGGCTCAAAACTGTTTGGGATTACTAATGTAACAGACGTCTGCATCACGCCGAATCAACCGCCGTTCACCTGCAAAAAACCCGATACCTATCTATTCTGGGATGGCATCCATCCCACCAAAACGGTACATGGTTTCATGGCGCAACGGGCTGCAGAGGCTATGGGAGAAGCTTACTAAGCTGATTAATAATATCAATAATAAACAAGTTATTTAACAGTTCCAATGCTCAATATGCCATGGCTTTTTAGCGCGAAAAAAGCATGATTTTGAATTAATATAAATTGAGTATTTTTTAAGACAGATAAATCAAGTCTCTATTTGTTTATGCTATGAGATCTTTTGAAAACTAATAAAACCATATTACTGTTATTTGTTTTTATCAACTAAAGCCCAAGTAAATCGGATAGGAAAATACAATAATTTCTGCTTTGCTTGGGTTTTGAAAAAGCTATATTGAAAAAATTGGTTTTTATAATGAATGCAGTATTTTTAATATTGTTAATACTTATGCAGGGGTGCACGTCGATAGTTCTCGATAAGGCTAAAGGCGAAAAACGCTTAGAACGTTACAGTCTGCAGAGTGCACGGCTTAATAATCAAAAATTTTTGATTTGTATATTGGATGAAACTATTCCAAAGGAACAGGAAAGAGAACTATTTCTTGAAGTTCCTATAGATATCGTTATTTACAAAAATTACGGTGTAATTGATTATCAGCAAAGAAAAATATTTGAAATTGAAGATAACAGTAAAGAACGCTCTTCTATAGAGGAGTATGATATATCAATTCAAGCTAGACATGGGTGCCAAGAAATGAACGACAATGGCATTTCTTTGGAAGTTATTAAATCTCCAAACGATATAGCAACTAATGATGCGCTTCGATTTACAGGTGAACGAATTAAGGAAATGATAGAAAAAGACCAGCCATTTATAATTTTTGAACAATATCCGGTTTACGATACTAATGCGATTTCGGGTACATACCTTTGCGATACTTCATTACTCCAACCATGCCTTTTGCTTGTAACCGCACCGAAAGTAGAATTTTATTCAGGTAATGATGTAACTCTTAATGTTCCATATAACTTAAGAATTATTTCAATCTCTAAGTTATTTAAAGAGCACGAAGAAAATCCTTTATGGTATGGGCTTATCCCAATTACAATGCCGCTAGATATTATAGGGATTGGTTTTTTAATCTGGATGTCTCCATTAATTCCTTCCATCCATTGATGCAAAAATGAAGCAGAATAATTTTGAATAAATAAGGCTAAGAATTAGGATCAGCTAATTCAATCCAAGCACATTCTGTATATTTTTTCTCATATTTTCCGGAAGCCTGTGTTTGAACATTTTCAATGTCAGACTTTAGATTTGTTTCTATGTTAATCTGGCTAGATTGTGATGAGTATCCTTGCAGATGGATTGAGACAAAAATAATTATTATGATAGAGATAGAGATAGAGATAGAGATAGAGATAGAGATAGAATTCATTTTGGCAGTGAAAATGATTAATAGGTTAGTAACACTCTAGTACTATTGCTCCATACAAAACTAGGGTGCCTTGTCCGACCTCCCCAACATGAGCACCGTATATGTTCCAATACAATCATTTTGATAAAGGATGCAATATCATGGCAATTCAGCTAAACACCCTAAGCCTAAAATTCATTGTTTTTGTGTTTGCTTTGCTGCTATCCGGGTGCACCAAGAGCTTTAATATTAAGCCTGTACCACCACCGAACAATGTTTATACCTCGGTGTTAACAACAGAAACACGTTCATTCGGATTGTCAGATGCACGTACCGGCGAAGCTAAACCCCTGAATGCGGGCACCTTGTCAGTCGAGCTACCCGACATGGGTGACGAAATGAACTATCTGGGCGACAATCTGGCTCGTGTTCTAAATGCACAGGGTATACAGGTTGCCTACGACAAAGGAGAGAACTCGGATCTCAAATTGAAAGTGTTGAACTACCGTATCCGAAATTTGCGCACCAGCGGATTTTCCCCTTATCACACCTTCACGACGTTTAGTGCGGATTTAATCGGTAGTGGTGCCCCGCAGCGTATTACCGCCTATTTCAAAAACAGCAAGGTGCCGGTTTGGGCATTTAGGGAAGTGGAGCGGCCTTGTTACCAAATTCCGCTTGAAGTGGTGGTGAAGGAAATCGCGGCTAAACTGAATGCACATGTCTTCAAACGGGCCGCCTCGAATGAAACTGTGGAAAAGATTGTTAAATCCATCATGCCAGGTTCAGCCGATGCGGCGAGTGAACAGTATCTAAAAGTTTTAGAGCTTGGCTATACCAATAACCCAGCAGCCATCGAACCGTTGGTTCGCCTGACCTCTCACGAGGAAACGATTATGCGCGAGGCGGCAATCTCCGCACTCGGCATTCTTGGCGCGAAAGAGAAATTCCCTTTACTAAAGACCATTTACGAAACAAAATACAACATCGACAAGTCCATGGCGCTGAAGTCAATCGGTGATCTTGATACACCACAGGCCCGCGACTTTATTCGTCAAGTGAAAATGTCCGAAGCCTATAAAGACGATGAAACGATAAAAGAGGTGGCCGATCTTTATCCTTAATCTTGCTTAAGATAGTGTTGTAGTCCAACGGTTTGAACGTCAGCAATGAGGCATTGCGACCGCCAGTGTGAAATCGTTGAAGGGCGGGTAATGGCCGGTCGGCGCCGCTGGCGGGTTTGCCTGACGGTGTTGAAATTGGAATCGTTGGCGGATTTCAGCGGAATTCGCAAGGTGCGAAATTTTTCAATATTAGTGGCACAAAATCCGGAGTTCATTTTTTGGGACAAAAGTGGGTATGGTGTGTGACACAAATCATGAAAAATCACTTCAAAATCAATCGACCATTTTTCACTAATTTTGTCATTCGGCACGAAAACAGACTTCAAAACTGGCTTCGCGTAGCGTTTCTTAAATTACGCCTCAGTTTGAATCGCACCCAGTGGCAATCGGATACTTGAGCCTATTACCGCAATGCAGTATAGTTCCTAGCCATGAACGCTCAGTCACACATTCATTTTGCTGATTTGATTTGCTTGCCATTCCCCGGCGGCTTTCCGTTCGCCCTGTCTTTAAGGCTGCTGCTGCCCTGAGGGGCGCACATTCTATCTACCTAAAAATAAACCCTTTTCCTGTTACTCGGCGCATTGAGCCGAACGTTTCATGACGGAGTTCTCATGAAAGACAAATTGATAATTTTCGATACCACTTTGCGCGATGGCGAGCAAAGTCCCGGTGCGTCGATGACGCGCGACGAAAAAGTGCGGATTGCCAGGGCGCTGGAGCGGATGAAAGTCGACGTGATCGAGGCCGGTTTTCCGGCCGCCAGCCAGGGCGATTTCGAAGCTGTGCAGGCGGTGGCCGATGTGATTAAAGACAGCACGGTATGCGGTTTGGCGCGGGCGCTGGACAAGGATATCGACCGGGCCGGCGAAGCCTTGAAAGGCGCGCAAAGCTCGCGCATTCACACCTTTATCGCTACCTCGCCAATCCACATGCAGATGAAGCTGAACATGCAGCCGGATCAGGTGATCGAGTATGCGGTCAGGGCGGTGAAACGCGCCCGCCAGTACACCGACAATGTCGAGTTCTCGCCGGAAGACGCCGGACGCTCGGAAGAAGACTTCTTGTGCCGGATTTTGGAAGCGGTTATCGACGCCGGCGCTACGACCTTGAACATCCCCGATACCGTTGGCTATAGCATGCCGCAACAGTTTGGCGCCACTATCGCCAATTTGATCAAACGTATACCCAACTCCGACAAAGCGATTTTCTCGGTGCATTGCCATAACGATTTAGGCCTCGCGGTCGCCAACTCCTTGTCGGCGGTGATGAACGGCGCACGGCAGGTGGAATGCACCATCAACGGCTTGGGCGAACGCGCCGGCAATGCTTCCCTGGAGGAAGTAGTGATGGCGATCCGCACTCGCCAGGACTTTTTCCTATGCGACACCCGCCTGGACACCCGCGAGATCGTCACCTGCTCGAAACTGGTGTCGTCGATCACAGGTTTTCCGGTGCAACCTAACAAGGCCATCGTCGGCGCCAACGCCTTCGCTCACGAATCCGGCATCCATCAGGACGGAGTGTTGAAGAACCGCGAGACTTACGAAATCATGCGCGCCGAGGACGTGGGCTGGACCACCAACCGCATGGTGCTGGGTAAGCACTCCGGCCGCAACGCCTTCAAGACTCGCATGGCGGAATTGGGGGTGGATTTTGCCGGCGAAGCCGAGTTGAACGATGCGTTTTTTCGCTTCAAACAATTGGCGGACAAAAAACACGAAATTTTCGACGAAGACTTGCAAGCCTTGATTTCCGAACAAGGTTTCGAAGCCGAGGACGAGCATATCAAGTTGGTGGCGTTGAAAGTCTGTTCCGAAACCGGTGAAGTGCCCAACGCCACGGTAACGATTCGCATCGACGGCAAGGAAATGACCGGCTGCGCCCAAGGCGGCGGCGCGGTGGATGCCAGCTTGAAAGCCATCGAAAGCCTGGTGAAAACCGGCGCTACCCTGGCCTTGTATTCGGTCAACAACATCACCAACGGCACCGATGCCCAGGGCGAAGTGACCGTGCGGCTGGAACATGCCGGCCGCATCGTCAACGGTTCCGGCGCCGATACCGATATCGTGATTGCCTCGGCCAAAGCCTATATCAATGCGGTCAACAAGCTGCAAAGCGGCGACCAACGACAGCATCCGCAGAAGGGCGATGTCTGACCGATAACGATGGATAACGCGACGCGCTTGCAATATCTGGAGGCGATGGGTATAGATGTCTGGGTTTCCAGGTATCCGCCCATTGCCGTTCAAGCACCGCAAGCGGTGGAGGGCGAATCTCATTACGATGAGTCTTCGGCGGCGGTTGATTTTCAAAATATACCGAATGTAGTAAATCCAGCAGCGGATTGTCATCCAATCGCCACCGAGCACCTGCCGCCGCCAACCCGGCCCGCTCATGCTGCATTGGCCAGCGAGCAGGTTTGGACCGACCTGCGCAGCGAAGTCGCCGCCTGCCGTGCCTGTAAACTGTGCGAAACCCGCACTCAAACCGTGTTTGGAGTCGGTAGTCATCAGGCCAGTTGGATGCTGATCGGCGAAGCGCCTGGGCAAAACGAGGATTTGCAAGGGGAACCGTTCGTCGGCAAAGCCGGGCAGTTGTTGACCGAGATGCTGCGGGCGATAGGTTTGAAGCGCGAAGAAGTCTTTATCGCCAACGTGCTGAAATGCCGGCCGCCCAACAATAGAGACCCTCAGGCCGAGGAAGTGGCCGCTTGTCATGACTTTCTGCAACGCCAAATCGAGTTGATAAAACCCAAGATTATTGTTGCCGTCGGCCGGATTGCCGCGCAAAATTTACTCAACACGCAACAACCTCTGGCAAAATTACGCGGTAGTCGACACCAGTTGGATAATATCCCGCTGGTGGTGGTGCATCATCCGGCTTATTTGTTGCGCGCGCTGACCGAAAAAGCCAAAGCCTGGGACGACTTACAGTTTGCGTTGTCCGTTCATCAATCGCTGGAAAACTAACCTATGTGGAAACTGCTACACAAGCTGAAAGATGTTTTTGTTTACGACGCCGATCGCGAATTCTATGCCAAGGTTTTTCCGGATTCGGTGGATAGCAAGGATTTGCTGCGGCTGCGCAAGATGGATCATGCCGATTTACAGCAGGTGTTGAAAATTGAAGCGCTGAACTATGAATTTCCTTGGTCGGAAGGCGTGTTTAAGGATTGTTTCCGGGCGATGAATTATGTCAATTGGGTCTGCGAGGCGGCTGATGATGCCATCGTCGGCTACTGCATCATCTCGGTGATGGCCGGCGAAGCGCATGTCATGAACATCAGTGTCAGCCCCGATTTTCAGCGCCAAGGCGCCGGCCGCAAGATGCTGAATCATTTGATCGAATATGCCCGGCCGCGGGCGGAAAAGCTGTTTTTGGAAGTGCGACCCAGCAACCCCGGCGCGATTGATCTGTACCGTAAGACCGGTTTCCGGGAAATCGGCATACGCAAGGGCTATTATCCGGCAAAGCATGGCCGCGAGGATGCGATAATGTTCGAGCTGGATTTGGTGCCGATGCTCTGACGCGCACAGCCGTCGACAGCAAAGTCCATCGCACAAACATGAGCTGGGGTAATTTATCGCAATAAACTTACCCCATCCAAAAAAAACCGCCGTTGACAGAGTGTCAAAGAAATGGTCGTTGACTGAGAGCCAAAAAAACTGCCGTTGACTGAAGAACAAAAATAAAACGCCGTTGACTGAGCGGAGCCGAAGTCAACTATTCGCTTCGACTACCCCGGCTTCGCTCAGCACAAGTCCGCTCGGCGAACGATAGTTTTGGCGTCGGCAATGGGTACAAGCTTTTTCAAAAATAGCCTGACATGCTTTATTCATGATTGAGACTCGGTCGAGGTGATCTTGGCAATCCAGCATTTATTTCATTGCACCCCGATCAAAGCCAAAATGTGGTTACCGCCGTTGGTTAAAGCCTACGCACTTGTTGTAGCTTTCGGTCCGAGCTTTGCCAGTGCCGATACCTATCATCTCGACATCAGCGAGCAATCGGTACAGTTGATCGGCAAAGCGCAGCAAGCCGTGGTTGCCAACCGTGGTTTGCCGGCACCTACTCTATATTGGCGGGAAGGTGAGCAGGTAAACTTGCAAGTCACCAACCATCTGCAAGAACAAACATCCATACATTGGCACGGCATCGTGTTGCCCTATCAAATGGACGGGGTGCCGGGCATCAGTTTCGACGGCATAGCGCCCGGTCAGACTTTTACCTATCAATTTGAAGTCAAGCAAAGCGGCACCTACTGGTATCACGGCCATTCCGGCATGCAGGAGCAGCAAGGCTTGTTTGGCGCCATCGTTATCGCGCCCCGGCATCAGCATCAAACGGCCGACCGCGATTATGTAGTGATGCTGTCCGACTGGCCGGAAGCCGACCCGCACCGCACCCTGGCGCGACTGAAAAAACAAAACGACTATTACAATTTTCAAAAACGCACGCTAGGCGATTTTTTCGCCGACATCGGCCGATTGGGTTTTTGGGAAACGCTTAGCGACCGGTTGGCCTGGGGGGAGATGCGGATGGAACCGACCGATTTGGCCGATGTGACCGGCGCGACCTATCGATTTTTGATCAATGGCCGGACGCCGGACATGCAAGGCCGTTATCTGTTCAAGCCCGGCGAAAAATTACGGCTGCGTTTTATCAATGCCGCGGCGATGACGCATTTCGATGTGCGCATTCCCGGATTGAAGATGCGGGTCATTGCCGCCGACGGTCAGCCGGTGGCGCCGGTCGATGTCGAAGAGTTTCGGATCGCGGTCGCCGAAACCTATGATGTACTGGTCGAACCGCAAACCGAGCAGGCTTACGCCATTTTCGCCGAGGCCATGGATCGCAGTGGTTATGCCCATGCCAGCCTGACGCCTCGGGAAGATTGGCTGGCGCCGATTCCAACCAAGCGGCCGATGACCTTGTTGACGATGGAGGATATGGGGGGCGGGCATGGCGGTCACGAGCGGCATGGGCAGAGCGGGGCCGAGGCAACGCATGCTATTCACGGTGAACGGCTCTTGCCCGAAAAGCAGGAGGGGCAGCATACCGGACACGGCGAAGCAGCGGCGGTATCCGGCGACAATCATGCCGGCCATGACGCCGAGCCAAACGTCGAACAGCAAGTCCATTCCGGCCACGCTTCGAGTGCGCCGATGGACGCGTCCGAACCATCCGTCCCCAGCCATGCGCTGTTAAGCTATCAGCAGCTGAAATCCGAACAGCCCGAGCATAGTCTGATGGGGGCGCCCAACCGGGAAATTACCCTGCGTCTGACCGGTAATATGAACCGCTATATCTGGTCGTTCGACGACATCAAATATTCGGATGCCGAACCGGTCCGGGTCAAACTTGGCGAGCGCGTGCGTTTTCATTACGTCAATGAAACCATGATGAACCATCCGATTCATATCCATGGCCTGTGGCAGTATCTGGAGAATGGCAACGGCATGTACAATCCGAAAAAACATGTAATCAATGTCAAGCCCGGCCAAACCGCCACGGTGGACGTATTGGCCGATGCCGAGGGCGAATGGGCGTTTCACTGTCATTTGCTGTATCACATGGATACCGGTATGTTCCGTAAGCTGATCGTGGAAAAGGCCGGGTATGTCCTCCACTGACGCGATTCTGGCCTTGTTAAGTCTTCGATCGCGGCTGAAGCCGCTCCTACGAGGGCTAGGGTGGTTGCCGTTGCTGTTCAACGCTGTGCATGCCCAGGACGACGACATGATTTTCAGCCATTTCAAGGCCGAACGGCTGGAGTACGAGGGCAACGAAAATCTGCATTTATTCAAATGGGATGTGCAGCACTGGATCGGTAACGACGACCACAAGTTGTGGTTGAAAACCGAGGGCGATTATTCCGCCGACCAGGATATTTTCGGCCGGGCCGATTTACAGATGCTTTATAGCCGTAACATCGATACTTTCTGGGATTTTCAGATCGGCGCCCGGCGGGCCTTCGAGCCAGAGCGTACCTTTGATGCGGTGATCGGTTTCCAGGGTTTGGCGCCTTATTTTATCGAGGTCGACAGCGCGATGTTCATCAGCGAAAACGGCAACGTATTGGGGCGTTTGAGTTTGGGTTACGAGCTATTGCTGACGCAACGGCTGATTTTGGCGCCGCGTGTCGAACTCAATGTCGCGGCCGAGGATATTCAATACCGGGGCGTCAAGGCCGGCGTCACCGAATTCGAGGCCGGTTTGCGCTTGCGTTACGAGATCGAACGCGAGTTCGCGCCCTATATCGGTTTTGATTACGTCGAGGAGGAGTCCTTGCGCGAACATCATCACAGCCTGCGGGCGGTTATGGGAGTGCGGCTCTGGTATTAGCAGGGCTGGCGTAACTGTAAAGATGTAATCGTCCGCGGCGGTTAAAGTTGGTGGCCGTGGCTTTGAATGCCAAGGCTGAATGGCGGTAATCGGGGGCTTATGCCTTGGCCTTGCTTGACCAAGCCGAAAATCGGCCGTGATCCTGGTGTGGCCGGACCTTGAACCTGCGATTTGTCATCAAACTGTCATGTTACAGGCTTAGATTTCATAAGCTGAACCGAGCCGAATGAGAACTATACCGATGAACGCATCTAGCGATGAATTTTCCAAACACCATACCTTGCAGGCTTTTGATGGCGAACTGAATCAATTGCACGGCCAAATTGTCGAAATGGCCGGCTTGGTGATGTACCAACTGGAGCAGACCATGCTGGCGATGGACGAGGCCGACATGGAATTGGCATTGCGGGTGGTGGAGCGGGACAGCCGAATCAACCATTACGAAATCCAAATCGATAATGAAGTCATACAAGTGCTGGCCCGGCATAGTCCGGTGGCGAGCGATTTGCGCGCGGTTATCTCGATGTCCAAAATCGCCTACGAATTGGAGAAAATCGGCGACGAGATTGCCGCGTTTGCCAAGTTGGTCGGTGTGTTGTTCGATCCGAGAACCAGCGATCCCAATCCCAAATTATTGGCGGATATTGTCAAAATCGGCAATCTGGTCAGAATTATGCTGACCAAGTTGACGCTGGCGTTTGAAAAGGGTGAGTCGGCGCAGGCGTATCTGTTGTTGCATTATGACATTGAGTGCGAAACAGAACTGCAGGAGGGCATCAGACATCAGTTGAGTTTTGTGCTGAGCGATGCCCGGCTAATCGGCCGAGCCATGGACATCATGCATATCATGAAAACCCTGGAGCGCTGCGGCGAACACAGCAGAAACATCGCCGAATACATGATCTATATGATAGAAGGCATCGATATCCGGCATCGCAAAGCCGGTTTAAGACTGATCTAGCGCCATCTCCCCATCCATCCAACCCTTGAGGCGGATAAAGTCGGTTATCATGGTGATTGAAACCTGAACCTGCTTTTCCGGAGCCTCTATTGTCACTGCAAACCGTCAGCGATCTGTTGAAAAAACACCGACTTGTCGAAAGTATGGTGCAAAATCAACCGCTTCCCCGCCGTAAACTGGTTATATCCCTGGTACAAAAACAGCATATGGCGGAGCTCTGTACGCTGCTGGCGCGCCTGTCCGCCGTCGAGGTTGGCCAAATCCTATCCAGTTTGGCATTGGACGATGCGCTATTGGTGTGGGGGCAAATCGAAGCGGCGCGTCAGGATGATGTGTTGTGGGAAATTTCCGATACCCTGCGCGAGCAATTGGTGGGCGACAGGGAACCGCATTGCGGCATGGGCCAGATGAGTGCGTTCGAATTGGTCGATGGCAGATTATCCAAGGTAGCCATCACCTGCCGGCATGATTTGTATGACGTCAATCCGATCTGGATCGATTTATTGGCGCCCAGCAAGGCGCAACGGCTGTTGATAGGCCAGCATTACGGTTTGGATTTGCCCGATCCTTACGAGTTGACCGATCTGGAGGCCAGCGCGCGTTTTTACGTCGAGCAAAACGAAATCCATATCCATTCCGATTTTTTACTGGACAGGGAAGGCAAGTCCCGCAGCGTGCCGGTGGCTTTCGTGATGAGTGGCGATATTTTGTTTTCGGTGCGTAGCGAGGAGTTGCCGGTATTCCGCCTGCAGCGCTTGCGTGCCCGAACCCAGCCTGGTTTCGTCACCGACAGCAAGGATATGTTGCTGGATCTGTATGGCGCGGAAGCCGAATATTCCGCCGATGCGTTGGAAAATATTTATACCGAACTGGAAGCCGTTAGTAAGAAGGTATTGAGCCAGAATGTCAGCGATGAGGATGCCGAACGGATTCTGGCCGACATCGCCGAGGAGGAAGACTTGAATGGCCGAATCCGCCGCAATATGTTGGATACTCAGCGGGCCGTGTCTTTTTTGATCCGCCGCAAATTGCTTTCCCCTACTCAGTTGGAAGATGCTCAGCAAATTTTGCGCGACATCGAATCACTGAACAGCCACACCGCGTTTTTGTTCGACAAAATCAACTTTTTGATGGACGCCACGGTCGGTTTTATTAATATCAACCAAAACAAAGTCATCAAAATCTTTTCGGTGGCATCCGTTGCCATGTTGCCGCCAACCTTGATCGCCAGCGTCTACGGCATGAATTTCGAGCATATTCCCGAATTGCAATGGATGCTGGGCTATCCGTTTGCCCTGGCATTGATGGCTTTTTCCATTCTTTTACCCTACCTGTATTTCAGGCGTAAAGGCTGGCTAAGATAGCCGCTGATTTTTAAAAGCGGCAAAATTTAATAACCAAGTTCTTTACTGGGGAATTAAATAAGACTAAAATGGTCCCAATTGTGAGAGGGCCATGTTGAAGCTAAGTAAGATGACTGATTATGCGACGGTGATTTTAAGCGCTATCGCCAGAGATAAATACCGCTTGCATGGTGCTTTGGAATTGGCCGATGCGACCGGAATTGCGTTACCGACCGTCAGCAAGATTTTAAAAATTCTGGCCAAGGCCGGGGTTTTAGCCTCGACTCGAGGCGCCAAGGGTGGTTATACCCTGGCAAGAGAGCCTGACCGGATCACCGTGGCTACCATCATCGCCGCGTTGGAAGGGCCGATTGCATTGACCGAGTGTTCGGCTTCCCATAAAGGCTGCGATCAAGCCAGTGGCTGCCGGATACAGGGCAACTGGCATTTGATCAACCAAAAGATTGCCAATGCTTTGGAGTCGGTGACCTTGGCGGACATGATAATGCCGTTCAAACAGCCCGAAGAAGTCAGTATCCCCGTCAGCCGCCTGTACCGTTAATTTATCGAGAACGATTATGTCCGCCACTGCCCAAGAAATCGAACACCTGATCAGTCAAGAATACAAGCAAGGTTTCGTTACCGATTTGGAAGTCGACACCTTCCCGCCGGGTCTCGATGAAGACGTGATCCGCCGCTTGTCCAAAGTCAAGAACGAGCCGGAATTCATGCTGGAATATCGCTTGAAAGCCTTTCGCCATTGGCAAACCATGCCATCGCCGAACTGGGCGCAGCTCAAGATCGAACCGATTGATTATCAGGCCATCAGCTATTACTCGGCACCTAAGTCTAAAAAACAAGGGCCAAAAAGCTTGGACGAAGTTGATCCGCAATTGCTCGACACCTATAAAAAGCTCGGCATCCCGCTGGACGAACAGGAACGGCTGGCCGGCATCGCCGTCGATGCGGTATTCGACAGCGTTTCGGTGGCCACCACATTTAAAGGCAAGCTGAAGGAAGCCGGGGTGATTTTCTGCCCGATTTCCGAAGCCTTGCAGGAATATCCCGAACTGGTGCAACAATATCTCGGCACCGTGGTGCCGCCCGGCGATAACTTCTTTGCCGCGTTGAACTCGGCGGTATTCACCGACGGTTCCTTCGTTTACATCCCCAAGGGTGTGCGCTGCCCGATGGAGTTGTCGACCTATTTCCGCATCAACGCCGCCAATACCGGACAATTCGAAAGAACCCTGATCATCGCCGACGAAGGCTCGCACGTTTCCTACCTGGAAGGCTGCACCGCGCCGATGCGCGACGAAAACCAGTTGCATGCCGCCGTGGTGGAGTTGGTCGCTTTGGACAACGCGCAAATCAAATATTCGACCGTGCAGAACTGGTATCCCGGCGACAAGGACGGCAAGGGCGGCATTTACAACTTTGTGACCAAGCGCGCCGAATGCCGTGGCCGCAACTCCAAAGTCTCCTGGACCCAGGTCGAAACCGGTTCAGCGATTACCTGGAAATATCCGAGTTGCGTGTTGCTGGGCGATGACTCGGTCGGCGAGTTTTATTCGGTAGCCTTGACCAACAACCTGCAACAGGCCGACACCGGCACCAAGATGATCCACATCGGCAAGAATACCCGCAGCACCATCGTTTCCAAGGGTATTTCCGCCGGCAGGGCGCAAAATACCTATCGCGGCTTGGTGAAAGTGGCCAAATCGGCTGAAAGCGCCCGTAACCACACCCAGTGCGACTCGCTGCTGGTCGGCGACAAATGCGGCGCGCATACTTTTCCGTATGTCGAGGTCAAGCAACCGTCGGCGCAGGTCGAGCATGAAGCGACCACTTCCAAAATCAGCGAGGATCAATTGTTCTTTTGCCAGCAACGCGGTTTGTCGGCCGAGGATGCGGTGTCGATGATCGTTAACGGCTTTTGCAAGGAAGTGTTCAAGGAACTGCCGATGGAATTTGCGGTGGAAGCGCAAGCCTTGCTCGGCATCAGTCTGGAAGGGGCGGTCGGTTAAGGCCGCGAAGTTATGCCATTACGAGATTTACAGACCAGACCGAGCGACGAACTCAGCAATCAGCAAGAGTCTCCGGGCTTTCTGCGTGGCGCGCTGGCCTGGCGCGGCTCGGTAACCCCGCGAATTCTGCTCGGCGTGTTGGCCGTGGCCTGTTACACGCTGCTATTGGCGTTGATCGATCTGCATTTTTACAAACTGCCCGAACTTGCCGTGACGCCATTCGAATATACCGGCGCGGTCTTGGGTCTGGTGCTGGTGTTTCGGACCAATGCCGGTCACGAACGCTGGTGGGAAGCCAGAAAGTTATGGGGCGGCATCGTCAACCAAAGCCGGAATCTGCTGTTGATGACCTGGCATTATGGGCCCGACGACAGGCAGTGGCGGCAAGACATGAATAAATGGATCGTGGCATTTGCCTTCGCATTGAAGGAGGCCTTGCGCCAGCAAAAAAATCTCGATGATCTGAAGCCATTGCTGACCGAGGCCGAGATCGCCGAGTTAAGCCACGCCCGACACATGCCGATGTTGATCAGCGGCAAGATAGCGGCTTTGCTGGAACAGGCCCGGACCCGGCATTGGGTCGAAGTGATCGTGTTCAGCCAATTTGAAGAACAGCGCGGCCTATTGATCGATCATCTCGGCGGCTGCGAACGCATCTTGAAGACGCCTATGCCCTTGGTGTATGCGATCAAGACTCGGCGCTTCATCTTGATTTATCTGTTGCTGTTGCCGTTTTCCCTGATTGCCGAAGCCGGCTTGATGTCGGCGTTTATCGCCTTGCTGGTGGCTTATCCGTTGTTGTCGTTGGATAGAATCGGATGGGAATTGCAAAATCCGTTTTCCGAACAGAATTTGAGTCATCTGCCGTTGGAGATGATATGTGATGGGATCAAAAGCAATGCCGCGATTTTGGCGGAACAGGCGGCCGATAGGATTTGATTATTGGTTTTTCTGGTTACCAAGTTCTGGCTTGGGAACGTAGTCTTGAAAGCTCTAGCTTTCATTGCTGTATTAAGGTGTCGCTGTCGCGACGGGGTTATTTGTAAGTCGGGTTTCGGCCCGACAGCCGAGGTACTTTTCTTTGCTTGTCCAAAGAAAAGTACCCAAAAGAAACGACACCCCATGCCGCGTAAATCCTGCGCGCCGAAGGCTTTGAACGGGGTTTTCCGAAGGGGCTTCCCAGCCCCTACGTAAAACGCGATGCATCCCTGCATCGCCCCTGCGGGCAAATCCATTCAAAGCCTCCGGTGCTCGGCGCGGCATAAGGGGAATAAACTCCGCCGCGAGATTTTTCAGTGGTTGGATGTTTGGGGTGTGGAAAGAATATTTAGGATGTGCCGACGATAGGATGCACATCGTTCGCGATCGATGCGCTTCACTGTGGTTCAGCTCGCGTAGGTTCGATTAGCGAAGCGTAATCGGACAAATGAATTGAATTAATAGAATTTCTATTTCCGAAGTTTCGGAGAGGAAATATTGTGGGATGGTGTTTATCGAGCTGTTTGGAATACTAAACATCCGTCCGATTACGCTTCGCTAATCGGACCTACATTTTTAGAATGTTTTTGAATTCGCGATGGTTTTTCTCCCGTTATGCCGCGCCGAGCACCGGAGGGTTTGAGCGGAATTGCCCGCTAGGGGCGATGCAGGGATGCATCGCGTTTTCCGTAGGGGCTGGGAGGCCCTTTCGGAAAACCCCGATCAAACACGAGGAGCGCAGGAAACAAGCGGCATCCGGGTGTCGTTTCTTTTGGATACTTTTCTTTGGACAAGCAAAGAAAAGTATCTCGGCTGTCGGTCCGAGAACCGACTTTAGAAAAATCGTCGCGATAGCGACACAACGGAACAAAAGATTCAACGCTGGGTTTAACAACCTAGTCAAGTCAATCGTGACGCTTGAGCGTCAAGGGCTACATTCCCACGCCGGAGCATGGGAACGATAAGGTTCGGGATTATTTAAAATTTAGGTAAAAACACATGCTCAGCATAAAAAATCTTCACGTCTCCATCAATGATAAGCCCATCCTCAAGGGCCTAAGCCTGGATATCAAGCCGGGCGAAGTCCACGCCATCATGGGGCCAAACGGCGCCGGCAAGAGCACCTTGTCGCACGTGCTGTCCGGCAAATCCGGCTACACCTTCACCGACGGTAGCGTGACTTACGACGGCAAAAATTTACTGGAATTAGACCCGGAAATTCGCGCCCGCGAAGGCGTGTTCCTGGCGTTTCAGTATCCGGTGGAAATTCCCGGCGTCAGCAATATTTATTTGCTGAAGGCCGCGCTGAACGCGATGCGCAAGCATCACGGCCTGCCGGAAGTGGATGCGATGGATTTCCTGGCCTTGGTCAAGGGTAAGGTCAAGCTGTTGCAGATGGATGAAAAGTTTTTATACCGCGCGGTCAACGAAGGCTTTTCCGGCGGCGAGAAGAAGCGTAACGAGATATTGCAGGCGGCGATCTTGGAGCCGAAACTGTGCATCCTGGACGAAACCGATTCCGGCCTGGACATAGACGCACTGCGCATCGTCGCCGAGGGTGTCAACTCCTTGCGTAGCCCCGACCGTTCGTTCCTGATGATTACCCACTATCAACGCCTGCTGGATTACATCAAGCCCGACGTGGTGCATGTGCTGGCCGACGGCAAGATCGTTAAATCCGGCGGGCCGGAACTGGCGCTGGAGCTGGAGGAAAAAGGTTATAGCTGGTTGGAAGGGCAGGCGGCATGATGAGCGGCGAACAACCTACAACCCCCTATTTGGCGGCCTATCCGGCGATTGCTGCTTTGTTACCGGGACAGGATTTGCCTTGGTTGCAACAGTTTCGAAATAAAGGCTTGCAAGCCTTTGCCGAGCACGGTTTTCCCAATACCCGCGAGGAAGAATGGCGTTACACCAATCTGTCGGTTTTGAACAAAACCTTGTTCAGGCCAGCATCGAGTGATGCCGTGGATGCCGATTGGCTGAATGCTTTCCGGCTCGAAAATGCCTGGTGCATGGTGCTGCTGAATGGCCGTTTTTCCGAAGTCTTGTCGAATCTGGCCGATTTGCCGGATGCGGTGACGGTGACGAGTCTGAAGCAGGCGTTGCAAGATAGACCAGAGACTGTGCAGAGTTATTTGGGACAAGCCGTTACGGCTGGCGAACACAGTCTGATCGCTTTCAACAATGCCTGGTTCGATGACGGTGTGTTGATCGACGTTTCCGCCAAACAGGTCTTGGATAAGCCGATCCAGATTTTGCATGTGGTGACCGAAGCCGATGCCTTGGCCGCAACCCGCAATTTGATAACGATTGGCGACCATGCCGAAGCCGAAATTATCGAAACCTATGTCGGAGGCTGCGAGAGCTATTTCACTGCGTCAGTCAACGAATGCCTGCTCGGACCTAACGCCGGTTTAACTCTGTACAAGGTGCAACTGGAAGCGGAAAAAGCCCAGCATTTTGGTGGAACCTACGTTAAACAGGCAGCGGATAGCCGATTTAACCATCACAATTTTGCGTTTGGCGCTTTGTTGGCGCGTTGCGATATTCACAGCGATCTGGATACGGCGGCCGAATGTGCTTTGAACGGTTTGTTCGTGGGAGGTAAACGCCAGCATCTGGATAACCATACCCGCATCAATCACTTGAAACCGAACGGTATCAGCCGCGAGTTTTATAAGGGCGTGCTGGACAATAGGGCGCGCGGGGTGTTTCAGGGGCGGGTGGTAGTAGCCGAGGATGCGCAGCAAAGTGATTCGGAGATGAACAACCGCAATCTGTTGTTATCCGGCGACGCGGAAGTCGATACCAAGCCGCAACTGGAAATCTATGCCGACGACGTTAAATGTTCGCACGGCGTCACGGTCGGCCAGTTGGAGGAAAAGTCGGTGTTTTATCTGCAGTCGCGCGGCATAGACGAAGCATCGGCCAGAAACATTTTGACCTTTGCCTTTGCTAACGAAATGGTCGATAAGATCGAGGATGCCGACTTGAAAGCCTTGTTATTGGAGCAATTGTTGGCGAGGTTTCCCGCGATAAGCCTATAAAATTGCCGAAACTGCGACTTGTATTTTCGGCAAGGCCTGTAAATTGAGGCTATCGGCTTTGGATAATACGGATTTGTCCAGGTAATCGCCGTCTTGCGGCTGGCGATAGATTTCCAGGCAGTCGTCGATCAGATTGACGATCCAGTATTCGGTGATATTGTGGCCGGCGTAGAGCCGCAGTTTTTGGTTGCGGTCGAAACGCAGGGTAGTGTCGGAAACTTCAATCAGCAACAGCACGTCGGCCGCGGTTGGGTAGCGGGTTGTATAAAAAGAGGCCTCCGGTTTGAGCAATACGAAATCGGGCTCGGGTTCGGAAAGATCGTCCAGTTGTAGAGGATTTTGAACGCTGATGACTACCTGATCGTCCAATAAACGGTTGAAGAGACGATTCAAGCGATTAAGATGCCCGGCATGATTAAATCCAATCGGGGCCATATGTAAAATTTCTCCTTCGATGAGTTCCATGTGGCTTTCGGGTGGAAAAATCCCGGCTTCACCCATGCGATGCCACTCGGCGATGTCGGTGAGGTGTTTTTGCGGAAAGACGGCAGACATAGCTTTATCCAGTTTACGAATCGACTCGGGCGATTCTAGTTTTTAGTTAAGACAAAATCAACGAATACAAAAAGTTAGCAATGACCATATTTCCCATCGAACAAATCCGCGCCGATTTCCCCATCCTCGGCGAAAAAATCCGCAATAAGCCCTTGGTTTATCTGGATAACGCCGCCAGTTGTCAGAAGCCGCAAGCGGTGATAGACAGCATCGTGCATACCTATAGCCACGAATACGCCAACATTCATCGCGGCGTGCATACCTTGAGCGTCAAAGCCACCGACAAGTTTGAAGGTGCGAGGGAAAAAATCAGGGCGTTTATCAATGCAGCCAGCACGAAAGAAATCATCTTCGTGCGCGGCGCCACCGAGGCGATCAATCTGGTCGCGCAAAGCTACGGCAAATCGCAGTTCAAAGCCGGCGACGAAATCGTCATCAGCGCGATGGAACATCACGCCAACATCGTGCCTTGGCAAATGCTTTGCCAGCAGATCGGTGCGGTGTTGAAGGTCGCGCCTATGAATCAACAAGGCGAACTGCTTTTCGACGAGTTCGAGCAGTTATTAAATGATAAAACCAAGCTGGTGGCGATCACCCAGATGTCCAATGCGCTGGGAACCATCAATCCGGTGGAAAAAATCGTTGCCGCCGCCCATGCCAAAAATATTCCGGTGCTGTTGGACGGCGCTCAGGCGATACCCCACATGGCGGTGGATGTGCAGGCCCTGGATTGCGATTTTTACGTGTTCTCGGGCCACAAACTCTACGGCCCGTCCGGTGTCGGCGTGATGTACGGCAAGCAGGCCTTACTGGAAGCCATGCCGCCGTATCAGGGCGGCGGCGATATGATCCGCCAAGTGACTTTTGCCAAGACCGAATATGCCGGCTTGCCGCATAAATTCGAGGCCGGCACCCCGGCGATTGCCGAAGTGATTGGTTTGGGCGCTGCGATTGATTACGTCAGCGCCATCGGCATGGATAACATTGCCGCTTACGAAGCCGAATTGCTGGCTTATGCCACTGAGCAGGCTCTGCAGGTCAAAGGCCTGAATATCATCGGCCAGGCGGCGGAGAAGGGCGGCATCTTGTCGTTCACGTTGGATCACATCCATCCGCACGACATCGGCACCATGCTCGACAGTCTGGGCATTGCGATCAGGGCCGGCCACCATTGCGCGATGCCGGTGATGGATTTTTACGGCGTGCCGGCCACGGCGCGAGCCTCGTTTGCAATGTACAATACCCGCCAAGAAATCGATGTGTTGATGCAAGGCATCAAATCCTTAATAGAGGTGTTTGGCTAATGTTTGAAGATTTACGCGATCTATACCAAGAAGTGATTTTTGATCACAACCGCAATCCCCGTAATTTTCGGGTGATGGATAATGCCAATCGCCGGGTGGACGGTTTCAATCCCTTGTGCGGCGACAAGCTGACCCTGTTTTTAAAAATCGACGATCATGTGATCAGCGATGCCAGTTTCCAAGGTTCGGGCTGCGCGATTTCCACCGCCTCGGTATCGCTGATGACCGAAATCGTCAAGGGCAAAACCGAGAATGAAGCCGAAACCCTGTTCAAGCAATTTCATGAAATGACTACCGGCAAGACCGAGGAAATCAACTTGGAAGCGATCGGCAAATTGGCGGTATTGGCCGGCGTGCGCGAATATCCGGCCCGGGTGAAATGCGCGACGCTGGCTTGGCATACGTTGGATGCCGCGCTGAAAAATCAGGAACAAGCCGTTTCCACCGAATAAGCGGTCGGCCATGGTCGAATTGTGTGGGCCGGGTAGGGGCTATAGCCAAAACCCGGCTAAAATCCGATGAACAATACCGCAATTCTATGCGGCGATACCGACGCAGGCTCCGTGCAAGCCCTGGGCGAGAGGCTGGGCTTGCCCTTGCTGGCGGCCATGGCTGATGCCGAAAGCGCCCATTACGACTTCTTCCTGTGCTACCGCGATGGCTGTTTGAAGCTGCTGGATAAACAAACCTTGAAAAAGGGTGGTCTGCTGGTCGAGATAGATCCCCGTCCCGGCGAACAACATTCCTATCCCGCGCCGAAAAAAGATCTGCTGGCCCAGGCGGTCGGCAAGAAAACCGCCAGCATCGTCGATGCCACCGCTGGTTGGGCACAGGATACTCTGGCGCTGTTTCGCATGGGTTATCAAATCACCTGCATCGAACGCTCGCCGGTGATGGTGGCTTTGATACGGGACGGTTTCGAGCGTTTGGCGCAAAAAGACTGGGTGCAAAAGCGCGAATTGTCGCCGCCGACATTAATGGCCGGCAATGCGATCGAAGTATTGGCAAACTTGCCGGAACAGCCCGATTGCATTTATCTCGATCCGATGTTTCCGCCCAAACGCAAACAATCGGCGGCGACGCGCAAATCGATGGCGATCTTGCGCGACATACTCGGCGACGATTTGGATCGCGAGGCCTTGTTCGAAGCAGCCTGGACGGCTGCCGGTAAGCGGGTGGTGGTGAAAAGTCCTGATTACGCCGAATCCTTGGGCGGCATGCCCAGCCAAAGCCTGCGGGGCAAGTTATTGCGCTATGACATTTATTTGAAGTGAGAGTAACAGCATGAGTGAATGGATCGATGTGGTGGCCGAATCGGCGCTGGCAAACGGCGAGCATGTGGTGGTGGATGTCGATGGTTATGATGTCGCGGTATTTAAACTCGACGGCCAGTTTTACGCGATAGAAGATGTTTGCACCCATGACGGCGCGGAAATCGCCAGCGGCGAACTGGACGGCGATGAAATCGTCTGTCCCCGCCACGGCGCCCGTTTTTGCATTAAAACCGGCCAGGTCAAGTGTGCCCCGGCCTATGAGGACGTCGCCACCTTTCCGGTGCGCGTGCTGGACGGCAAGGTTCAAGTATCAAGTCAAAGATGATAAGTTGAAAGATAAAAGGCGAAAAAGCCCGCTGAACGATACAATTATTGGCCTTTAGCCTGATCTCAAAATCTATCCCGGAATACGCATGGAACATTTCATCTGGAACATCGATCCCATTTTACTTGACTTTGGCTTTTTAAAAATCCGCTGGTACGGCCTGATGTTTGCGTTGGGTTTTGTCGGCAGCTTTTTGACCATGCAGTGGATGTATCAACGCGAAGGCAAGAATGTCGAGGAACTGGATACCTTGCTCTGGTACATGGTGATCGCGACCGTCGTCGGCGCCCGTTTGGGGCATACCCTGCTATACGATCCGGCTTATTATCTGTCGCATCCGATCAAAATTCTGGCGATCTGGGAAGGCGGGTTGGCCAGTCACGGCGCCACCTTGGGTATTATTCTGGCCCTGTATCTATATCGGCGCAAATACGGCGACGGCTTTTTCTGGCTGTTGGACAGGGTCAGCATTCCGACCGCGCTGGCCGGCGCCTTGATTCGTATAGGTAACTTTTTCAATTCCGAGATTTTGGGGATTCCGACCCAGGAACCCTGGGGCGTGATTTTCGCGCGGATCGACCCGCTGCCGCGCCATCCGGTGCAGCTTTACGAAGCCTTTTGTTACTTGGTGATCTATGGTATTTCGCTGCTGATTTACAAAAGGCACGGCGACAAACCGGGATTTACCTTCGGTTGTTTTATCGGCATGTTGTTCAGCGTGCGTTTTTTCCTGGAATATTTCAAAACCGAGCAAGCCATGTACGACACCGGCCTGGCGCTGACCACCGGCCAATTGCTCAGCATTCCGTTTGTATTGGCCGGCATAGGCTGTGTGGTCTGGTCATTAAAAAACCGTCAGCCCAACCTTGCACCGTAATCGTTTATAATTACTCATTTTTTCAAGTCGCCGGGCTGTCCCGGCGTGTTGCTTGGGTTTTGAGGGTTCATGCAAGAAATTAATCCGATTAAATACAAAATAGCCGATTTGCGCGAGCGTAGCGCCGGACTGAAAAGCTATCTGGATTTCGAGGCCAAGAGCGAACGTTTGGTGGAAGTGCTGCGCGAGTTGGAAGACCCCGCGATTTGGAACAAACCGGAACAAGCACAGGCGATGGGCAAGGAACGCGCCATGCTGGAAGGCATCGTCAACACCATTATCGAGCTTGAACAAGGCCTGAACGATGCCGAAGAACTGTTGTTGTTGGCGGTGGAGGAAAACGACGAAGAAACCGTCGATACCGTGGCCGCCGATCTGGAAGGTTACGAAAAGCAGGTGGCTGGCTTGGAGTTTCAGCGTATGTTCTCCGGCGAGATGGACGCCAACAATGCGTTCCTGGATGTTCAATCCGGTTCCGGCGGCACCGAGGCTCAGGACTGGGCATCAATGATAGAACGCATGTATTTGCGCTGGGGCGAGGCCAAGGGCTTCAAGACCGAGTTGATCGAGGAGTCGCCGGGCGACGTGGCCGGCATCAAGAGCGCCACCATCAAGTTCGAAGGGCCGTATGCCTTCGGCTGGTTGCGCACCGAAACCGGTGTGCATCGCCTGGTCAGAAAATCGCCGTTCGATTCCGGCAACCGCCGCCATACCTCGTTTGCATCGGTGTTCGTATCGCCGGAGATCGACGACGACATCGAAATCGACATCAACCCGGCCGACTTGCGGATCGACGTGTATCGCGCCAGCGGCGCCGGCGGCCAGCACGTCAATAGAACCGAATCCGCGGTACGGATTACCCACAATCCCAGCGGTATTGTCACCCAGTGCCAAAGCGACCGTTCGCAACACAAGAACAAAGACACCGCGATGAAGCAGCTGAAAGCCAAGCTCTACGAGATGGAAATGCTGAAACGCAACGAAGGTTTGCAGGCGATTGAAGACTCCAAATCCGACATCGGTTGGGGCAGCCAGATTCGCTCTTACGTGTTGGACCAATCCCGCATCAAAGACTTGCGCACTAACGTCGAGACTGGCAACACCCAGGCGGTGCTGGATGGGGCGTTGGATCAGTTTATCGAGGCGAGTTTGAAGAGCGGACTATAAACAGTGGCTTCCTACTTTATCCATCATCTTAAGATCGCCAACTTTAAAAGTATCGACTCCTTGGTGTTGGAAAATGTCCAGCCGTTTTCGGTATTTGCTGGTGCCAATGGCTGTGGAAAGAGTAATTTTTTCGATGCGTTGAATTTCGTTAGTTTGTTTGTCCGAAACGGTATTCAGGATGCACTGAGAAAATATGGTGGCTATGAGCATGTCTATTCACAAAAGCGTCGTAAATCAAAAGCGCGTTGTTTTGATTTCGAAATTGATATTAGTCTAAAAGATCAGGGTAATACAGTCCGTTTCAAGTATGTATTGAGTATCGATGGATTTGATAAAAACCCATCGATTACGGAAGAATTGTATTTAGATAGCACACCTTTGTTGAGGCGAATGAGGAGTGAATTTCCTTTATTAATACAAGATTATAAAAATGGCAAGGCGGAGTTAATAGCTGTTGAAGGAAGTTATGGTGCTTTGGAAGTAAAAGGCTTTCCCGTCGATTATTCTGCATTACTTTTATTTTCTGAAACTCCAATAGGAGGGTTTCTAAAAAATATACGCCTTTATAGAATTGATTCAATCAGTTCAAAAGAGCCGAATAGTTCTGATCAAGACCCTACTATATTGAATAGCAAAGGCGATAATCTTGCCAGCGTATTGGGGCGACTGGAAAGAGACGAAAAGTTTCGAGGCATTATTTTGGAATGGATGGAAACAATAATTCCTGGCATAGAGAGTATTAATACCGAAAGACAAAAACTGGACAGTAAAACCGCTATTTTATTCAAAGAACTCGGCACCAGACGGCTCTTTCCGGCAAATATGGTTTCCGATGGAACTATTTACGCATTGTGTTTGTTGGTTGCCGTATTGGATAGCCCGGAATATGGCCTCACTTTGGTAGAAGAGCCGGAAAGAGGTCTGCATCCTAAGGCCATTAACGAATTGGTGAGCTTGATTCGGGAATATAGCCGGCCCGGATCGGCGATTTGGATGTCGACTCATAGCGAAGCCGTGGTACGAGCCTTGCAGCTTAAGGAATTATGGTTGGCCGATAAACAGAAAGGCAAAACTCGGATGAGAAATGCCGTCGAGCAAGGTTTGACGGACGAAGATTTAGCGCCTCTTGGATTAGATAAGGCTTGGCTGTCTAATCTGCTCGATGGAGGCTTGCCTTGGTAACGGTTGGATTCGTTGTTGAGGGAGCTTCGGATAAAAAACTTGTTGAAAGTCAGTCTTTTCGCGACTGGTTAAAACAAGATTATCAATTGCAAGTTATTGATCACGTTATTGATGTTCAAGGTAACGGCAATCTTTGTTCTCGGAATATCTCGTTATATGTGAATTTATTAAAGAAACAACATAATCCAGATAAGATTGTTGTATTGGCTGATTTAGACCCGGAAAAATGCGCCCCATGCATCACCAAACGCAAAGAAATTATCGGTAACGATAATTTCGATTTAGTGATTATTGCGCGAAAAGCCATGGAGTCTTGGTTTCTGGCCGATACCGATGCGATGAAAAGTTGGACTAAGCAAGGCCGTTTTTTTGAAGATTTTCCCGAGCAAACACCGTCAATGCCTTGGGATCGATTAAAAGAAATTGGCTTGCAAACGATTGGTCGCGGTCCCGGAAGCAGCAAAATCGCTTTTGCCGATAGATTTATCAAACACCATCAATTCAGGGTAGCCCGTGCTGCTCAGCATCCTAATTGTCCAAGTGCCAGATATTTTGTTGAGAAATTAAAGCGATTGGCGTAACCAAATTATTTATTAAGCATTAGAAATTTACTAAGAAGACATGTCAGAACTCGAACACGACGAACAAGAACAGATTAAACAACGCCGCGAAAAATTGAACGGCCTGCGCGAGGAAGGGATTGCCTTCCCGACCGACTTCCGCCGCAATGTGGTGGCGGGCCAATTACTGGCCGAATACGGCGAAAAATCCGAGGAGGAACTGTTGGCCGAGCCGATTCGGGTCAAGATTGCCGGTCGGATGATGACCCGCCGCATCATGGGCAAGGCCAGTTTCTGTCATTTGCAGGACATGTCAGGCCAAATTCAGGTTTACGTGTCACGCGACAATTTGCCCGAGGGCGTCTACAACGACCAATTCAAAAAGTGGGACATCGGCGACATCCTCGGCGCCGAAGGCGTATTGTTCAAAACCAAGACCGGCGAGTTGAGCGTCAAGGTCGACGACATTCGCCTGCTGACCAAGGCCTTGCGGCCTCTGCCGGAAAAATTCCACGGCATCGCCGATCAGGAGATCAAATATCGCCAGCGTTATCTGGATTTGATCATGAGCGACGAGACCCGCAAGACTTTCTTGATGCGCTCGAAGATCGTTAATTACATCCGCGAATTTTTGATCGCCCGCGACTTCCTGGAAGTGGAAACGCCGATGATGCAAGTCATCCCCGGCGGTGCTACCGCCCGACCGTTCACGACCTTCCACAACGCGCTGGATATGGAGCTGTATCTGCGCATTGCGCCGGAGCTGTATCTGAAACGGCTAGTGGTCGGCGGCTTCGAACGGGTGTTCGAGATCAACCGCAACTTCCGTAACGAAGGCCTGTCGACCCGCCATAATCCCGAATTCACCATGATGGAGTTCTATCAGGCCTATGCCGAATACGGCGACTTGATGGACCTGACCGAAGCCTTGCTGAAAGGCATCGCCGAGGACGTGGTCGGCCACAGCATCATCGAATATCAGGGCGATCAATACGATTTCGGCCAACCATTCGCGCGGATGACGGTGCTGGAATCCATCCTGCATTTCAATCCCGAACTGACCTTGGCCGATTTGTCGACTCGCGAAGCGGCGGTGAAAGTGGCCGAGAATTTGAAGATTCCGGTCAAGGACGGTTATGGCTTGGGCAAGGTGCAGATCGAGATTTTCGAGAAAACCGTCGAGCACCGGCTGATGAATCCGACCTTCATTACCGCCTATCCGGTGGAAGTGTCGCCACTGGCGCGCCGCAACGATAACGATCCGCATGTCACCGACCGCTTCGAGTTTTTCGTCGGCGGTCGAGAGATCGCCAACGGCTTCACCGAGTTGAACGACGCCGAAGATCAGGCCGAACGCTTCCAGAAACAAGTGGAAGAAAAAGAAGCCGGCGACAACGAAGCCATGCATTTCGACGCCGATTACATCACCGCGCTGGAACACGGCATGCCGCCGACCGCCGGCGAGGGCATAGGCATAGACCGGCTGGTGATGTTGTTCACCAATTCGCCGAGTATTCGCGACGTATTGCTGTTTCCGCACATGCGACCTAAAAACGGCTGATGCAGACCGGCGTTTATGCGGTATTGTTGACGGCGGCATTGGTCGTCGCCAATCTGCCCTGGTTGAGCGAACGCTTTTTGCTGACCATCAAATTGAATAAAACCGCCTGGTGGCGTTGGCTGGAATGGCTGGTATGGTATGGTTTGACCGGATTATTGGCGATGGCGCTGGAATATAAAATGACCGGTGGATTGCATACCCAGCAGTGGGAATTTTATGTCGCCAGCCTGTGTCTGTTTGTGGTATTCGCATTGCCTGGATTTATTTATCATTACGATTTTAAAAAGCTGTTGAATGCTTGATCGCGCAACGGTTTTAACCAAGAGAATTTTATGAGCGTAGATGCAATTCAATTTAAAAATGCCCTGAAATTATGGGCCAGCGGCGTGACCGTGGTTACCGCGCAATCGGCCGATCAGGGTGCCAAGGGCATGACCGCCACTTCATTCAGCAGCGTGTCGGTCGATCCACCGCAAATTCTGGTTTGTCTTAACAAGATTACCGATACCGGTGGTGCGTTGTTGGAGAGCCGGCATTTTGCCGTTAATATTCTGGCCAGCGACCAGCAGGATGCGTCCAACCAATTTGCCGGTAATTGTACCCAGGCGGAACGCTTTGCCAGCGTGACTTGGGAAGCGGGCGATAACGGCGCGCCTTTGTTAAGCAAGGCGCTAGTCAGCCTGGAGTGTAAGGTGGTCCAGCAGATTCAGGCCGGCACCCACTGGATCGTGATCGGCGAAGTCGAAAAAGTGGTTTGCCGTGGCGGCGAACCGTTGTTGTATTACAGTGGCGCTTATCGGCAATTGTCTCAGGCTTAGTTGGCAAATTCCGATAGCTGAGGTAGCTTAGGCGGAGAGTTTCATTTTTTATCGGGAGTAAGGCGTCATGATAGACAAGCAAAAACTGACCGAAATATACAAAATGTTGTTGGATTGGTTATGTCTGGCCTGGGGCTGGTTGGAAAACGCCGTCAAATCCCTGCTCAAGCCGGATGCAAATGCCGATGCCAAATCCGGTCCAAACGCTCCCGTCAATAAACCTTCCCGGTTGGTGCTTTATTTCGTGCTGGGCATTATCGTGCTGTCGCTGTTGGCCGGCGGAGAAAAGCCGCAGGGACAGGAGATCCCCTACAGTCAGTTTCTGAATCTGGTCAACGATAACAAAATCGACAAAGCCGTCGTCACCCAGCGCTTTATCAATGGCAGCCTCAAGGAAGAAGACAAGAAAATCGGCAAGCATTTCTTCACGATACCGTTGTGGGACGAAGCGCTGACCAGAAATCTGCAGGACCACAAGGTCGAATACGTGGTCAGAAGCGGCGACAATTGGCTCAGCAATATTTTGTTCAACTGGATCATCCCGATCGCAATTTTCGCCGGTATCTGGATGTGGTTGTTGCCGCGAATGACCGGAGGAGCGGGGCGGTCTTTTTTGAATATCGGTAACAAAATCAAAATTCAACAGGAAACCGGCAAGATTACCTTCGATGACGTGGCCGGCGCGGAAAGCGCCAAACAGGAACTAAAGGAAACCATCGAGTTTTTAAAATCGCCGGAAAAACTGCAAAAGCTCGGTGGCCGGATGCCGAAAGGCGTGTTGCTGGTCGGCTCGCCCGGCACCGGCAAAACCTTGTTGGCGCGGGCGGTGTCGGGCGAAGCAGGGGTACCGTTCTTCAATATCAGCGCCTCCGAATTCATCGAGCTGTTCGTCGGTATCGGCGCCGCCCGGGTCCGCGACCTGTTCGAGCAAGCCCGGCAAAAAGCCCCATGTATCATCTTCATCGACGAATTGGACGCCATTGGCCGTTCCCGTGGTGGTCCGGCGATCATGGGTGGTAACGACGAGCGCGAGCAAACCCTGAATCAATTGTTGACCGAAATGGACGGCTTCGATCCGACCTCCGGCGTGGTGGTGATGGCTGCTACCAATCGTCCAGAAATCCTGGATAAAGCTTTGTTGCGCGCCGGCCGTTTCGACCGGCAAATCGTGGTCGACAAACCGGATTTGGTCGACCGGATCGCGATACTGAAGCTGCACAGCAAGGCCATGCAATTGGATAAGGACATCGACTTGACTACGGTCGCGAAGCGCACGCCCGGCTTCGTCGGCGCCGATCTGTCGAATATCGCCAACGAGGCGGCGATCATGGCGGCGCGCGGCGGCCGCGATACCGTGACGATGGCAGATTTCGAAGCGGCTATCGACAGGGTGATGGCGGGTCCCGAGAAGAAAAACAGGGTGCTGGGACCCGACGAAAAACGCCGAGTGGCTTTTCATGAAGCCGGCCATGCGCTGGTGGCGGAAAATGTTCCCACCGGGCAGCCGGTGCATAAAATTTCCATCATTCCGCGCGGCGTATCCGCATTGGGTTTTACCTTGCAATTGCCGGTCGAGGAAAAATACCTGTCCACCGAGCCCGAATTGAAAGACCAATTGGCGATTTTGTTGGGTGGCCGGGTGGCCGAACAACTGGCGCTGGATAGTGTTTCCACCGGCGCTCAAAACGATCTGGAAAAGGCCAGCGAGATTGCCCGCAACATGGTTTGTTACCTGGGCATGAGTAAAAAGCTCGGCCCGCTGATTTATGGCCAACGCCAACAACTGCAATTTTTGAGCGGCGATATTTCCGAACAACGTAATTACAGCGAGGAAACAGCTCGCGTGGTTGATGCCGAAATCAAGGCCTTGATCGAGGATGCTCAGCAACGCGCGCACAAGATATTGACTTCCAAAAGAGCGCAGCTGGATAAGCTGGCCGAATTGCTGCAGGAAAAAGAAGTCATTCAACGCGAAGAAATGACGGCTTTACTGGAGCACAAAGCCTAAAGCGAGGCTTTGTATGTCGGTATTCCTTGCGGCCATCAATCGGCCGGGCGGCTTATGTAGTCCCGGCCTCGGCTGGATACTGGGCTGCCTGTGTTTGATTTGCTTGTTATTGCCCTTCGGCGCTTCCGCCGCCAATCCGGTTGATATAGGCGTATTACAGGTCTATGTACGCGACGGATGTCCGCATTGCGCCGAAGCCAAGAAATATTTGCCCCGGATTGCCCAGCAGCGGCCACAGCTCAAAATAGTTTATCGTTCTCTGGACCAAGAACCTGATGCACGCATCGAATTGATTAACCTGTCTCGGCAGGCCGGCATCTGGCCTCCAGGAGTGCCGACCTTTGTGATGCACGGCAAGGTATTCGTCGGTTTTGACAGCGCCGAAAATAGCGGACCACCGCTATTGGCTTTTATCGACAATGCAGCCACCATGGGTCAGCAGGTCGATGGCGGCTGGTTTGGGACCATCAGCGTGGAACGCTTGGGTTTGCCGCTGTTCACGCTGGCCTTGGGTTTGCTGGATGGCTTCAATCCCTGTGCGATGTGGGTGCTGTTGTTTTTGTTGTCTTTGTTGATTCGGATGCAAAACCGGCAACGAATGGCGCTGGTGGCGGGTACCTTTGTGTTAATTAGTGGCGCGGTGTATTTCGCTTTCATGGCGGCCTGGTTGAACGTGTTTTTGATCATGGGCATGTCCAATCCGGTACGTTGGGCCTTAGCCTGCATGGCTTTGTTGATCGGCCTGGTCAATGTCAAGGATTACTTTGCGTTCAAGCAAGGTTTTTCGTTCTCGATACCGGAAGCGGCCAAACCCGGCTTGTATGCGCGCATGCGGCAACTGTTGCAGACCGAGGCCTTGGCGGCTTCGCTGCTATCGGTTGCCATTTTAGCCGTGCTCGTCAATTTCATCGAACTGCTCTGCACCGCCGGTTTGCCGGCCATCTATACCGCCGTGCTCAGCCAGCAGGGCTTCAGCATGATTCAATATTATGCTTATCTGCTGCTCTACATTGTTGCCTATATTGCCGACGATTCCCTGATGGTGGCGATTGCCGTTATCACGCTCGGCAGTCATAAACTGACCGAACAATCCGGCCGCTGGCTGAAACTGATCAGCGGCTGCGTAATGGTGGCGTTGGCGCTGGCGATGCTGCTGCGGCCGGATTGGCTGATGTAAGCACCTTGCCGTTAAGCCGACCGTTAAAACTTTTCCGATTAAACATCAGCAGTTTTCTTCCAATAAGGCCTCGGCCTCCCGGCTGTGGTATTTTAGTCCACCTCTCAATCGTGTCGCGTCGGCGACTAACCACACAGGATCATTCGCAAAACAATGGGTGTACAGGAAAACTTCGAACAACTCCCGCTAAAAGAATTCACCGAAAAAGCCTACCTGGATTACTCCATGTACGTGATTTTGGACCGGGCCTTGCCGCATATCGGCGACGGCCTCAAACCGGTGCAGCGCCGTATCGTCTATGCGATGTCGGAACTGGGACTGACGGCGCTGGCCAAGTACAAGAAATCGGCTCGTACCGTCGGCGACGTCTTGGGTAAATACCATCCTCACGGAGATTCGGCTTGCTACGAAGCCATGGTATTGATGGCGCAGGACTTTTCCTACCGCTATCCCCTGATCGATGGCCAGGGCAACTGGGGTTCGCCGGACGACCCGAAATCCTTCGCGGCGATGCGTTACACCGAATCGCGGTTGACGGCTTACGCGCAAACCTTGCTCAGCGAACTGGGCCAGGGCACCGTTGATTGGACCGACAATTTCGACGGCACCCTGAAAGAACCCAGCCTGATGCCGGCCCGCTTGCCGAACGTGCTGCTGAACGGCACCATGGGCATCGCGGTGGGCATGGCGACCGACATTCCGCCGCACAATCTGCGCGAAGTCGCGGCTGCCTGCCTGCAATTGCTCGACGAGCCGGAAACGCCGCTGGAAGGTTTGCTGGCGCATGTCAAGGGCCCGGATTATCCGACCGATGCCGAGATCGTCACGGCCGCCGCCGACATTCAAAAAATGTATGCGACCGGCAACGGTTCGGTGAAAATGCGTGCCAAATACGAGCTGGAAGACGGCAATATCGTCATCACCGCCTTGCCGCATCAGGTCTCAGGTGCCAAGTTGCTGGAACAGATCGCCGCGCAGATGCTGGCGAAGAAACTGCCGATGATCGAGGATTTGCGCGACGAATCCGATCACGAGAATCCTACCCGTTTGCTGGTCATCCCCAAGACCAAACGTATCGACGTCGACGCGGTGATGTCGCATCTGTTCGCCACCACCGACCTGGAGAAAAATTACCGGGTCAATATGAACATGATCGGCCTGAACGGCAAGCCGCAGGTCAAGAATCTGCGGATGATTCTGACCGAATGGATCAGTTTCCGGACCGAAACCGTGCGCCGCCGGCTTCAATACCGCCTGGACAAGGTGCTGGCGCGCTTGCACATCCTGGAAGGCTTGCTGATCGCCTATCTGAACATCGACGAAGTGATCGCCATCATCCGCGCCGAGGACCATCCAAAACCGGTGTTGATGGCGCGTTTCGGCTTGAGCGACTTGCAGGCGGAAGCGATCCTGGAATTGAAGTTACGGCACTTGGCGAAATTGGAGGAGATGAAAATACGCGGCGAACAGGACGAATTGGAACAGGAGCGCCAGGCGCTGGAGAAAACCCTGGGCTCCGAACGCTTGCTGAATCGCTTGATCCGTAAGGAAATCGAGCGCGACGCGGAAAAATACGGCGACGACCGCCGTTCGCCCATCGTTGCCCGCGAAGCCGCGCAAGCCTTGGATACCACCGAGCTGATCGCCAACGAGCCGGTGACCATCATCTTGTCGCAAAAAGGCTGGATACGCGCTGCCAAGGGTTACGACATCGAGGTGGAAAGCCTCAGCTACCGGGCCGGCGACGCCTATTTATCTTCGGCGAAGGGTCGCACCACCCAGCCGGCTTATGTGCTGGATTCCACCGGCCGAGTTTACACCATCACCACGCATGATCTGCCGTCGGCGCGCAGCCAGGGCGAGCCGCTGACCGGGCGTCTGAATCCACCGGCCGGTAGTTTATTCACCGACGTGTTTAGCGGCCAGTCGGACGATTGGCTGTTGATGTCCAGCAATGCCGGTTACGGTTTTAGGGTGCAGTTGAAGGAATTGCTGAGCAAAAACAAGGCAGGCAAGGCGCTGTTGAGTCTGCCAACAGGTTCGAAAGTGATGACGCCGGCGCCGATTCCCAATAGCGATGATTTGCTGGCGGTGGCGACCTTGCAAGGCCGATTGCTGATTTTTCCCGCTCAGGATTTGCCGGAACTGGCGAAAGGCAAGGGCAATAAATTGATCCAGATTCCGAGCGGCGACATTGTTTCCGGCAAGGATGCGGTGGTAGCGGTTACGGCGCTGACGGCGGGCAGCGAGCTGAAAATCCTGTCCGGTAAGCGTTTCGTCACGCTGAAAGCGATGGACATCGCCCAATACACCGGCAATCGAGCCAATCGCGGCACGGCATTGCCGCGTGGATTTCAAAAAGTCGAAGGTTTGCAGTGTGTGCCGGTTTAAGGACCAACCTTGATGATTCGGAGTTACAGTCATGAATTTAAAATATGCTGAAAAAATAACCGAAGCCGGCTATCTGCAAGGCGAATTGCTTGCCGACACCAAGCATGAATACATCGACGGTGAAGTCTATGCAATGGCTGGTGCCAGCGAGAATCATAATTTGCTGGCGCTGAACATGGCTGGCGAGCTTAGAAGCAAACTCAAAGGCACACCCTGCCGAACCTTCATGTCGGATATGAAGGTTAAGGCCTGGGAGGCTTTTTTCTATCCAGATGTGATGGTGGTGTGCGAGCGGGATAATGAAAACGAATACTACAAAAACTCACCCGTGATCGTGGTCGAAGTGCTTTCCAAAACCACGCGTAAGTTCGATCAAACCGTAAAACGATTGCGTTACCAGGCTTTGCCTAGCCTGGAAGAGTATGTGTTGATCGAACAGGATAGGGGGGAGATCGTAGTGTTTAGACGCAAGGATGGCTGGCAGTCTTCTTATTATTATCTGGGCGACGAAATTAGTTTTTACTCGGTTAACGTGGTCGTGGCGGTCGAGGATATTTATTATCAAGTCAATAACGAAGATGTGCTGCAATTTTTACAACAGAAACAGCAGGTTGTCTGATATTGGCGCCTGTATATTCTTAGGTGATTTATGGCAATAAATTTATCCAATCCAAAAAAACTGTCGGTCGCTTCGACTCCGGTTAGTCAACGATATATTTGGCTTCAGCAATGCCCACAAGCTTTCTGATCTCATCAGAATCTGCCGTAGTGGCGAGTTTATTCGCCACGGGGTCTTTTATTGGGCGAATCAATTCGCCCCTACAATATTGCTCCCCACCATTTCTGGCGGTTGTTTTTGACCAATTCCTGAACTGTCCAGAAGTGAGCGGTTTATGAGTGATGCAATCAAAATCGACAGCCCCGAGGTTTCAGGCAAGGTCCGGATAGAGTCGACCTCCGATGCCAGTCTGATCGTACAATTCGGCGGTCATTGGTTGCGCGATGCCGAGATCGAGCCGGTCGGGCTGATAATCGAAGAACTGAACCGATTGGCACCAAAACGTATCGTGTTGCAGGCTTCGGAGCTGCGGGATTGGGACAGCCGATTGCCCTGCTATCTGTTGAAAATCGCCGATTATTGCGATAGCCAGTCTGTTGCGATGGACAGTTCCGGGTTGCCGGACGGGGTGCAAAGCCTATTGAAATTGGCTCGCGCGGTGCCGGAGCGAGTGGGTGCGCGCCGTAGCGAACAACATGTGTCTATGCTGGCGGTTGTCGGTAACCGGGTGCTCGATTTGGGCAAGGATGGCCGGGCGCTGGTCGTGTTTGTCGGGGAGGCGTTACTGGCCGTCTGGGCCTTGCTTCGCGGCAAGGCCCGCTTCAGAGTGGTTGATTTGTTGATCTGTATTCAGGATGCCGGCCCCGGCGGTTTACCGATTGCCACCCTGATCAGTTTGCTGGTGGGCTTGATTCTGGCTTTCGTCGGCGCCTTGCAACTGGCGATGTTCGGTGCCCAAATTTATATCGCCGATCTGGTGGCGCTGGGTACGGTTAGGGAAATGGGGCCATTGATGACGGCCGTCATCATGTCCGGCCGCACCGGCGCTTCTTATGCGGCTCAATTGGGGACCATGAATGTCAATAGCGAAATCGACGCCTTGAAAACCATGGGAATTTCACCGACCGAGTTCTTGGTGCTGCCCAGAATGCTGGCGTTGATTCTGGTAATGCCCTTGCTGTGCCTGTATGCCGACTTGATGGGGATTATGGGCGGGGCGCTAGTCAGTTTCAGTTTCTTCGATGTGTCGTTTATTCAGTATTACAACGAAATTCAAAAAGCCGTGCAATTGCCCGATTTTGTGGTGGGTTTATTCAAAAGCTTGGTATTCGCGGTATTGATCGCCACCGCCGGATGTATGCGCGGCATGCAGTGCGGACGCAGTGCGTCGGCGGTGGGCGATGCCACCACGGCGGCGGTGGTTGACAGTATCGTTTACATTGTCGTGGCCGATTCGATTCTGACCTTGATCTGTAATCGGCTGGATGTTTGAGGCCAGCAAATGAAACAGGCTCATATTAGCGTCGAACACCTGACCATGGCCTATGGCGATTTCGTCATTCAGCGCGACCTGAATTTCAGTATCGCTCGAGGCGAGGTGTTTATCGTGATGGGCGGCAGCGGTTGCGGCAAAAGCACCCTGTTGAAACATTTGATCGGCTTGCAGCAACCCGCTGAAGGTGATGTGTATTACGATCAACAGAGTTTCTGGCATGCCGATGACCGGCAGCGGATTAACATCATGCGGCGGATCGGGGTGTTATATCAAAGTGGCGCCTTGTTCAGCTCCTTGACCCTGGCCGAAAACATTGCACTGCCGTTGGGCGAATTCACCCGTATGAGCCGGGCTGAAATCGCCGACATGGTGTCCTATAAACTGGCGCTGGTGGGACTGGCCGGTTTCGAGGAATATTATCCGGCCGAGATCAGCGGCGGCATGCAAAAGCGGGCGGGGTTGGCGCGGGCGATGGCCTTGGATCCGGAAATTCTATTTTTCGACGAACCTTCCGCCGGGCTGGATCCGGTCAGCGCCCGATTGCTGGATGATCTGATTATCAGTTTGTGTCAGACCTTGGGCACCACTATCGTAGTGGTGACGCATGAGCTGGCCAGTATTTTCGCGATCGGCACCAACTCGGTATTTCTCGATTCGGAGAGTAAAACCATGCTGGCTACCGGCGCGCCGAAAAAACTATTGGCTGAGTCGGACGACCCTAGGATCATTCAATTTTTGACGCGTGGCGAAGGGCATGTTCGATAAGACACTCGCAACAGGAGCTGTTTCCGTATGAGTAAACCCATCAATCCCGCCGCCATCGGCGGTTTTACCCTCGGCGCGTTGGCATTATTGGTGATAGGGCTGTTGATATTCGGCGGCGGACAAAGCTTTAAGGCCGATAAGATGCAGTTCGTGGTATTTTTCGATTCCTCGTTGAATGGGCTCGAAGTCGGTGCGCCGGTCAAAATGCAGGGCGTCAAGATCGGCGAGGTCAAGGAAATTAGCCTGCTGTTCGATCCCAAGCGCAACAAGGTTTTCAAGCCGGTGGTGGTGGAAATCGATAGAGGGGGGCTAAACAGCTCCGGCGGCTCTTCTTTCCGCACCGAAGTCAGCGAGAAAGAAAGAAAGGCCGATCTGGCTAAGATGGTCGATATCGGCTTTCGTGCCAGATTGGAAATGCAGAGTCTGTTGACCGGCTTGTTGTATGTCGATCTGGATGTGCATCCCGGCAAGCTACCGGTATTCACCGGGCTGGAGTATAAGGGCATGCTTGAAATACCCGGTCTACCGACCGCAACCGACGAACTGCGCAATACCGCCGAACAAGTCGCGGAAAAATTGCGTTCCATGCCGTTGGATCAGATAGTACAAGATTTTGCCGACAGTCTGCGGGAAATCAAAAGGCTTTTGGCTTCTGATGACTTGAAAAAAACTCAGGTTGCTCTGGCCAACACCTTGCAGGACATTGAGAGCACCATGCACATTCTCAACAGTAATCTGGAACCGCTGTTACAGAATACGACGGCTACGATGGTCAGCACCGAAGCTCTGGTCAAGGACACGCAGGCGATGGTCAAACAACTTCACAACGAATTGCCGAAGGTATTCAACAGTACCGATAAAACCTTGCAGGCGGCAACCACGGCCCTGAATAGGGCGGAAGAATCGATGCGGAAGGTGGGCGATGCGGTCGGTCCGGAATCGGCGCTGTCCGATACCTTGCTGGCCTTGAAGCAGGCCGCGCGGGCTATCCGCGATCTGGGCGAATATCTGGAACGGCATCCGGAAGCCTTGATTTCAGGTAAGGAAAATTAAAGGATAATAATGATGAAAACAGCACAATCGATTTTGCGGATTTCGGCGGTTTCCTTGCTGTTATTGCAGGCCGGCTGCATCGGATCGACTCCGCCGGCTCAATTCTATTTATTGGAGCCCGTCACCGATGCCGAACCTGCCGGATCGGTATCCGCCACGGCCAAACCGAGCGTATCGATTGCTCCGGTTCGTATCCCACACTATTTAGAGCGGTCGCAGATGGTGACCGCGACCGGCAAAAACACCTATCAACTGCACGAACTGCATCGCTGGGCCGAAGCGTTGGATGAAAATATCAGCCGGGTTTTGGCACAGGATTTAAGCCTACTGCTGCCCGCCGATGTGCAGTTGTCCAATAACCAGGGGGCTAAACAGGCGCAATACAGGTTGACGGTGAGGATCCTGGAATTTCATGTCGATCCGCAAGGCCAGGCGGGTTTGACCGCCCAATGGCAAATCAGTCAAGACGATCGGCTGGTTAAGAGCGAACAAAGCAGCTACCGATTGCCGGCTTCTACCGATGATTATCGGGTAATGGTGGCGGCGCTGAATGAATGCCTAAACCGTTTGGCTCGCGACATGGCAACCGGTTTCAAGGCGCTAGCTACCGAATGAAGGTTGTATCATTCGGTGCGAATGTATTCGCACATTCATAAGCGACGAGTCCGTCTTGCCGGGGAAAATCGACTGCCGATCCGGTGCGCCAAAAAGCCTTTGTCGCCTAGTAAACATTGGCAGGTATTGGGTTTGTGGACTTTATGACAAGTTTCACAAACAAAAATATCGTGTTTATGATTAAAAACAATAACTTATAGTCTGGCATGCTCTATGCTTTAACCTCATTAACAAACTAGTGAGGTGAAGATTATGGAACTGCCAGTATTAAACGAAACCCCCGCAGCCAGCGCAGGCGGCTGTTCATCCCATTCTTGCGGTACAACCGATGACCAACTGGGCCATTTATCCGACGAGATTCGCGCCAAGGTGGAAAACCACCCGTGCTATTCCGAGGACGCCCATCATTATTTCGCCCGCATGCATGTCGCGGTCGCACCGGCCTGTAATATCCAATGCCATTATTGCAATCGTAAATACGATTGCGCCAACGAGTCGCGTCCCGGCGTGGTGTCAGAATTGCTGACGCCCGATCAAGCGGTCAAGAAAACCATGGCGGTAGCCGCCACCATCCCGCAAATGACGGTATTAGGCATCGCCGGCCCCGGCGATCCGTTAGCCAACCCCGAGCGCACTTTCGAAACCTTCCGTCGCCTGAGCGACGAAGCGCCGGATATCAAGTTGTGTGTTTCGACCAATGGCCTGGCACTGCCGGATTCTGTGGAAGAACTATCCAAACACAATATTGACCATGTCACCATCACCATCAACTGCCTCGATCCCGAAGTCGGCGCCAAGATTTATCCGTGGATTTTCTGGGAAAACAAGCGCATCCACGGCATCGAAGGCGCGCGGATTCTGATCGAACAGCAGCAAAAAGGCCTGGAAATGTTGGTGGCCAAGGGTATTTTGGTCAAGGTCAACTCGGTGATGATACCGGGCGTCAACGACAAACATTTGGCCGAAGTCAGTAAAACCGTCAAAGCCAAGGGTGCCTTCCTGCATAACGTGATGCCGCTGATCGCGGAAGCAGAGCACGGCACCTTCTACGGCGTGATGGGCCAACGCGGCCCGACCCAAGACGAGTTGATGGATTTGCAGGACGCCTGCTCCGGCGATATGAACATGATGCGCCACTGCCGGCAATGCCGCGCCGACGCGGTTGGTTTGCTGGGCGAGGACCGGGGCGACGAATTCACGCTGGATAAGATCGAAGAAATGGAAATCGATTATCAGGCGGCGATGGAAAAACGCAAGGTCATTCACGAAGCGATTGCCGAGGAAATGCACAGCAAACGCGCTGCCGCGGCCGAATCCGCCGCCAAACACGCCGCGGAGACCAAGTTGAACACCCGGCCGGTACTGATGGCGATTGCTACCAGCGGTCAAGGCGTAATCAATCAGCACTTCGGTCATGCCAAGGAATTTTTAATCTACGAAGCCTCGCCGGACGGCGTGCGTTTCATGAGTCACCGCAAGACTGATCTGTATTGTAGCGGCGACGACACCTGCGGCGACGGCGAAAGCGTATTGCAACGCACTATCCGGGCCTTGGAAGGTTGCGAAGCGGTGTTGTGCTCGAAAATCGGTTATGAGCCGTGGGACATGCTGGAACAAGCCGGCATTATCCCGAACGGCGAGCACGCGATGGAACCGATCGAAGACGCCGTGATGGCGGTGTACAAGGAAATGGCCGCGGCCGGCAAGCTGGATGAAGTCAAATCCGAGGAGCGCGCCACCGCATAACCGGCGGGCCAGAGTCGGGTTGCGCCCAGCGGGCGTAACCCGATCCACGCCGGATAAATCAATCCACGAAATATGAAGGATGAAACATTATGGCTTTAAAAATCATTGAATCCTGTGTCAATTGTTATGCCTGCGAGCCCCTGTGTCCCAGCAAGGCGATCTATAAAGCCGAGGCATATTTTCTGATCAATCCGAAAAAATGCACCGAATGCGAAGGCGATTTCGAATTGCCGCAATGCGCCAGCATCTGCCCCATCGAAGGCGCGATTCTGGATTCGTTGGGTGTGCCGATCAATCCACCCGGTTCATTGACCGGCATACCACCGGAACGCATGGCCGAGGCGATGGCTGAATTACAAGCCCATTGACGGCCATGGCCATCATCCAGTTTTACGAAAAGCCGGGTTGTTTCAATAACACCCGGCAAAAGCAGTTACTGGTAGCCGCCGGTCACCTATTGGTCGTACACGATTTGCTACGCCATCCCTGGGCGGAAAATCGTCAGCGCCTACGCTCGTTTTTTGGCGATTTACCGGTGGCTGAGTGGTTTAACCGTAGCGCGCCGGCCATCAAGAATGGCGAGATCAATCCGGAAACGGCCAGTGAAACCCAGGCCATTGAATGGATGATCGCCGATCCGATCTTGATCCGGCGTCCTTTGATGGAAGTGGAAGGCCATCGCAGAGCCGGTTTCGATGCCGAACAAATCGAGGCTTGGTTGGGCCTCGCGGCAAGCTCGCCCATCGGTGATCTGGAAACCTGCCCTAAGCAGCATAAACAACAGGCTTGCCGGCCATGAACGGCGTAATCCTGGAGAACGACGACGGCGTTCCTCTGGCGGTGGCCCTGTCGGAGCGGGTGCATTGGATAGGTGCGTTCGATCCTAATCTTCGAACCTTCGACATCATCCTGAAGACCGCCAACGGCACCAGCTATAACGCCTATATCGTGCGCGGCAGCAACGGGGTGGCGGTGATCGACACGGTCAAGGAAGGTTTTGCCGACGACTTTTTTGCCAGGTTGGAAAGCGTGGCCGATTACGCCGAAATCAAGGTCATCGTACTCAATCATCTGGAACCGGATCACACCGGCGCTTTACCGGAATTGATGCGGCGGGCGCCGCAAGCGCAGTTGTTCATCTCGCAAAAAGCCCAGTCGATGCTGAAAGGCCTATTGAAGCAGGAGAACTTGAGCTTTACTCCGGTGCTGACCGGCGATTCGGTATCGTTGGGCGACCGCACCTTACAGTTTTTGCATACTCCTTATCTGCACTGGCCCGACACGCAATGCACCTATGCACCGGAAGAAGCCATGCTGTTTTCCGGCGATGTGTTCGGTTGCCATTTCTGTGACAAGCGCTTGTTCAACGATCAGGCCGGCGACTTCCGCTTTTCGTTCGAATATTACTACGCCCATATCATGCGGCCCTTCAAGGAATATGTGGTACGGGCACTGGAGTTGATTGAACCGTTGCCGCTAACCCTGATCGCTCCCACTCATGGCCCGATCCTGCGGGATAGGCCGCAACGCTACATCCAGCGCTACCGTCAATTATCCAGTCCGGCGCTGCACAGCGAAATCAGCCCCCATCAGAAAACCCTGCTGATCTTCTATATCAGTTCTTACGGTAATACCCGGCGCATGGCCGAAGCCATTTATCAGGGCGCGATGCAAGTTGAAGACGTGCGGGTGTCGCTATACGACCTGGAAGGCGGCGAAGTCGGACCGTTCGTCGATCTGATCGAGGAGGCCGACGGTTTGGTGTTCGGCACGCCGACTATCAACGGCGATGCGGTCAAACCGATTTGGGATTTGTTGTCCTCGCTGACCGTGGTCAGTCTGAAAAGCAAACTGGGCGGCGTGTTCGGTTCCTATGGCTGGACCGGAGAGGGCGTGCGTCTGGTGGAAGACCGTTTGCGCGGGCTCAAATTGCGGGTGCCGATTCCCGGATTGCGGGTCAAGTTGATACCCACCGACGACGAAATCGTCGAATGCAAGGCGTTTGGTTTGGAGTTGGCGCAGGAGTTGATGGGGGTTAGGGAGTCGAAGGTGATTAATTTTGCCGATTTGGCGTGAGGGGATTGTTTCGCGATAGCGACACAAAATCTCCGTTTCAAGGACGAAACGGGAACAACCATTGCCTTTCCGGCAATGGAAAGTCAAACCGGAAATGCGCCGGATTGGGCGGTTTTCGGATTTATTTCAACCACTAAGGAGCATCAACAATGGCCAAAGCGACCATTACGTTTGAAGATATCAATGTCACCGTCACCGTGCCGGCGGGGACTCGGATTATCGAAGTGTCCGAAAAAGTTGGCTCGGCAATTACCTACGGTTGCCGCGAAGGCGACTGCGGAACTTGCCTGATGAAAGTGACCGAGGGCTGGAATCATCTCAGCGAACCCTCGGTGCTGGAAGACAAGATTCTACGGGAAAACATGGCGGGTAAACATAATCGCCTAGCCTGCCAGGCCCAGGTGTTGGGCGGCAAAATTTCCGTCAAACCCGTTTAATTCAGTGAGGTTATTTTTATGGCATTAGTTACATTCACCAGTCCCGAATACCGGGACAAAACAGTTTATGCCGTGGCCGGTAGTCATACTCAAACGGTTTTGAAACTGGCGCTGGAAAACAAAATTCCGATCCAGTTCGAATGCGAAGACGGCGAATGCGGTACTTGCATAGTCAAGGTTTCCAGCATCGACAAAAAGAATCAACGCATGGGAGGTCCGTTAACCGAAAAAGAGAAAACCGTTCTGAAACAACTGGGTAAAGTGACTCAGGCGGAACTGGAACAAATGATCGTCGACGACCTGCCATCGGAATGGCGTCTGGCCTGCCAGATGATCGTGCGCGACGAAGATATACGCGTCGAGTATTAATCAGCCCTGACAATGTCTCACTGGCCTTGCAGCATACCCATGCGTAACCGGTGCGACATTCTATGTTACGAGGATTACCGCCATGCTAGCCATGATCCAATCATCCCCCACCCGGCAACACTATTATGACGATTTGCTGTCTTGTGCCGACGGTTCGGCCAATTGCATCTGGTTGGCCCGGATCATCGCCAGTTGGCAGGTTGGCGATGGCGTACTGCCGGACAGACTGGGCCTGAGCGACCGGCAATTCGAGCAACTGCTGCAACAACGCTTCCCCGGTTATGATCTGGCTACGGATGCCGCATCCGGTAAAAGCTTGGATTTCAGCCGCATGCTGGAAAAACAGGATCTGGAGCAGCTATTGCGCCGCTTTGCCGCCGTCCAAAGCCCGGAAACCGAATGTCTGATCGCCGTCATCGTGGCCGCTTGCCTGGGTAGCGATCATTTGTGGCAAGACTTGGGGCTGTGGAGCCGCCAGGAACTGTCCGCCATGTTGAAACACAACTTCCCGGAAATGGCCGAGCGCAACAGCAAGGATATGAAGTGGAAGAAGTTTCTCTATAAACAATTATGCGAAGCCGAAGGGCTTTACGTCTGCCGTGCCCCATCTTGCGAGGTGTGCAAGGATTATTCGGCCTGTTTCGGGCCGGAACAATAAACCGGCCATGCCGGTTGAAGTGATGGATGGAACCCTGGTTGAGTTGGGTTTTGCTTGATTGAAAAATGAGGGCTTTGTGTAGACACAACAGAACCCTTGGTGATAATTATTTTTTGTGAGGATTTATGGCTAAAGATCTTTTTGAGTTACACGCGGTATTGTCCAGAATGGAAGTTGCGTTGAAAAATATCACTGAACTGGACGCGGAAGTGCTCGAATTCATTGATGAACAGCATCCGGATATGTTGAATGACCAAAAAGTTGTTCAAGTGTTTAAAAATGTCGGCGATGCAGAAGACGAACTACAAAGACAGTTTAATTTCCTGCGCGGACGTTTGACGGCTGGAATTCCGGAATTTAAAAAAATTTGTGAGTTAGAAAGTTAAACTGAAAATAGGGGGCCAAAGATGGCTATTTGTCCCCTATTGATGTCCGAGATAAGCCTTACCGCATCAATAAAACCAAGCCCGCTCGCCGTTCAAAAATCGCTAAATCCCACAAAACCACAAACCTAATTCCTGGGCGGACGAACTAATCTAGGCGCTAACTATCGAGAGCATGACCCATGTAGCGGATTAAGCTAATATGGCTACATAGGTTCATGCTCAATGTCAGGAAGCGCACTATGAATAACCCCATCGACAGCCAAGGCAATATCGTGATTGTGGACGATCAGCCCAATAACCTTCGCGTGTTGAGCGGCATCTTGCAACAGGCGGGATACAAAGTCCGTCCGGCGCTAGATGGCGCTGTCGCCTTGAAATCGATCAAGTCCAGTCCGCCCGATCTGGTTCTGCTGGATATTCGGATGCCGGAGATGGATGGCTACGAGGTCTGCCGCCAACTCAAGCGCGACGAGCAGACCCGCGACATTCCGGTGGTTTTTATCAGCGCCTTGCAGGATATGGAAGACAAGTTGGCGGCTTTTCAGGCCGGCGGGGTCGACTATGTGTCCAAGCCGTTTCAGATGGAAGAAGTGCTGGCTAGGGTGCGGGCACACTTGAAACTGTATCGGTTGCAGCGCGATTTGCAGGATATTGTCGAAGAACGGACTCGTGATTTGCGGACGGCGCTGGAGTCATTACACGAGAGCCAGAAAAAATACACCGCCGTGCTGGAAGAAACCATTCTGGCTATTTCGATGACGATCGAAAAGCGGGATCCCTACACCGCCGGCCACCAATGGCGGGTATCGTTGATGGCGGTCGAGATCGCCAGGGAGTTGGGCATGAGCTCGAACTCGATCGAGGGCTTGCGTTTGGGTGCCATGGTGCATGACATCGGTAAGATTTATGTGCCGGTCGATATTTTGATTCGGCCGGGTCGGTTGACCGAGCTCGAATTCTCACTGATAAAAGTCCACTCGCAGGTGGGCGGCGACATTATGCAGCAGGTGCATTTTCCCTGGCCGGTAGCGGACATGATTTTGCAGCACCACGAACGGATGGACGGTAGCGGTTATCCGCGCGGACTGAAAGGTGATGAAATTCTGCCGGAGGCACGGGTCATAGGCGTGGCGGATGTATTGGAAGCGATGGCTTCCGATCGGCCTTACCGTCCGGCGTTGGGACTGGACTTGGCGTTGGCGGAAATCCGCCGAGGCGCGGGTAGCATCTATGACCAGGACGTGGCCGCCGCCTGCTTGCGGTTGTTCGAGCAGCGGGGGTATTCCATGCCTAAAGCCACTCTGGATGGCAGCTCATGAACGCGCCGCTCCGCGTCATACTTTTCCTTCTGTTGCCGCTAGTCTTTTTCGTCGGCTGCCAATCGGAAACAGAAACCGATACCTCGCAAGGGCCGCAATACGGCGACCAGCCGATCGAGCCGCTAAAGCCGCTTTACCGGCTGGCCGTTCATCCCTTGCATAATCCCAGCAAGCTTTCCGAAGCCTACCAACCGCTGATTGATTACCTGAACCAGCAAATCACCGATGTTCACTTCGAGCTGGAGGCATCACGCGACTATCAGGTCTATGAAGCCAAATTTCGCGCCCGCGATTCGGAGTTTCTGCTGCCCAATCCCTGGCAAACGCTGGAAGCGATCAAATTGGGCTATCACGTCATCGCGATGGCCGGCAACGCCGAGGACTTCAAGGGCTTGTTCATCGTCCGCAAGGACGGCGGCATCAAGACTCCGGCCGACCTGAAAGGCAAGGTGGTAAGTTACCCGTCGCGGACCGCGCTGGCGGCCTGCATCATGCCCCAGTATTACCTGCACCTGCACGGTATCGACGTGAACCGCGATATTGAAAACCGCTATGTCGGTTCGCAGGAATCGTCGATCATGAACGCCTATCTGGGCCAATCCGCCGCCGGCGCGACCTGGCCGCCGCCTTGGCGCCTGTTTCAGAGAGACCATCCTAACGAAGCGGCGGAATTGACGGTTGCCTGGGAAACGCCGTCATTGTTGAACAATTCAGTGATGGCGCGCGACGACGTGCCGGCAAGTATTCGCGATAGCGTGAGAGCGCTGATTTTGGCTTTGGACACCACGCCGGAAGGCCAGGCGATTTTGGCCGGCATGGAGACCGCGCGCTTTAATGCCGCCGACGATGCCAGCTATGACGCGGTCCGTAATTACGTGGCCGAGTTCGAGAAAAGCGTGCGCCCGGTCGAGCAAAAATGAGCCATGAAAACGCGCGCTACTTTAATCCAGTTGTTTTCCGGCGGATCTTGCAATGTTTAAGCGTCTGAGGAACCTGTTGTTCGGCTCCTTGCGCCGTCAGCTGATAATCGGAGTGGCCCTGACCATTACGGCGGTGATGGCCTTGTTTATGTGGGGCGCCATCGAACGCCAGCGGGCATTGCTGCTGGAGCGGCAGAGCGAATATGCCGTTGCGCTGGCTCAAAGCGTCGCCACCTCGTCCGCCGGCTGGCTGCAAGCCCGCGATTTTTACGGTCTGCAAGAAATTATTTACGCTCAGCGCCGTTATCCGGAACTCGTCTACGCGATGATTCTGGATCTGCGCGGCCGGATCGTCGCCCACAGCGACCCGGCCCGCCTGAATCAGTTTGTGCTTGATTTACCCAAGATCGATGCCGGTGGCATCTCTTACACGCCTTACATTGTTAGCCGTGGTAAGGATTTGGTCGATGCGCTAAGTCCTGTTGTGTTGAGCAACCATCAAATAGGTTGGGTCCGGGTGGGGCTAGGCCAGCAAACGTTGAACGCCCGTCTGGCCGGCATTACTCGCGACGGCCTGGTGTTCGCCGCTGCGGCGATTCTGATCGGCTCGGTGTTGGTCGGTATCATGGGCTGGCGCTTGACCCGGCGGTTGTACGTTATTCGCCAAGCAAGCGATGCGATTCAGGCGGGCGATAGCCGGCGGCGCGCCCGGTTGGACGGTGTCGACGAAGCCGCCGGGCTGGCGCGCGCGTTCGACGATATGCTGGACACGCTGGCGGCGCGCGATCAAGCCTTGCGTCTAGCCACCGAACGTTTACAAGTGGCGACTCGCGCCGGTATTATCGGGATCTGGGATTGGGATGTGGTCAAACGCGAACTGATCTGGGACGATGTGATGTGCCGCTTATACGGGATTAGGCATGATCAATTTGCCGGCACTTACGATGCCTGGCTGAGTCGACTGCATGCCGAGGACAGAAGCCGGGTCGATCAAAACATCCAAGAGGCATTGCGCGGCGAACGTGAATATGGGCTGGAGTTCCGCGTGGTTTGGCCCGATGGCTCGATTCGCTACCTGAAAGCCGCCTCGCAAACCATACGCGATCAAAGCGGCCAGCCGCTACGCATGGTCGGCATCAATTACGATCTGACCGAGCGTAAACAGGCCGAAGCCGAGCTGGAACAGCATCGCCATCATCTTGAACAGCTGGTTAGGGAACGCACCGAACAGTTGGAACGGGCCCGCGATACCGCCGAATCAGCCAATCGGGCCAAAAGCGTGTTTCTGTCCAACATGAGCCACGAGTTGCGCACGCCGCTGAACGCGATACTCGGCTTTGCCCAACTGATGGAGCGCGACCAACGGCTGCCCGCCGATGTGCATCATAATCTGGAAACCATCAACCGCGCCGGCCGGCATTTGTTGGCGCTGATCAACGATGTGCTGGATATTTCCCGTATCGAAGCCGGCCGCACCACGGTGCAGAATGCGGAGTTCGATTTGAACGATACCCTGACCGGCATCGAGGAAATGATCCGGCTGCGGGCCGAACATAAAGGTTTGAGTTTTAGCGTCGAACACAGTGGCCAATTGCCGCGCTATGTTTACGGAGACGCCAACCATTTACGGCAAGTGCTGATCAATTTGCTGGGCAACGCGGTCAAATACACCGAGCAGGGGCGGATTAGTCTGCGCTTGACGCCGGGCGCCGACAGCATCCGCTTCGAGGTGAGCGATAGCGGCCCCGGCATTGCAACCAATGATCTGGAACGGATTTTCCAACCCTTCTATCAGACCGAGTCCGGTGTCGCCAAGGGCGAAGGCACCGGCTTGGGCTTGACCATTAGCCGTGAATATGTCCGCTTGATGGGCGGCGAGCTGCATGTGCAAAGCGAGTTGCAGCATGGCAGCGTGTTCAGCTTCAGCCTGCCGTTGCCGGAAGCCGACGTGCCGCTGGTCGAATCCCGTCAACGCCGCGTACTCGGGCTGGAGCCGGGCCATCCCGCCGTGCGGATTCTGGTGGCGGAGGATAACCCCGACAATCAGGAATTGATTGCCAGCTTGTTGGCCAGCACCGGTTTCGAGGTGCGGTTGGCCGGCAACGGCCGGCGCGCGATCGAGATCTTCCAAGACTGGCAACCTCATTTCATCTGGATGGACATGCGCATGCCGGTATTGGACGGTTACCAGGCTACCCAGGCCATTCGCGCGCTGCCGGGCGGGAACGAGGTCAAGATCGTCGCGTTGACCGCCAGCGCCTTTCATGAAGATCGCGCGGCAATTCTGGCGGTCGGTTGCGACGATATGCTAGCCAAGCCTATCGACGAAACGCGCTTATATTTATTGATGGGGGACTTGCTCGGACTGCGTTACCGCTATGCCGACCAAGCCGTTTCCGCCAGCGCGCCGAGCAAGCCTGGCAACGCCTCGCCAGCCGATCTAACCACTTTGCCGGAGCCGTTGCGCGCCGAATTGCAAGCCGCGGCCGAACTGCTGGATACCGATGCGGTGAGGACTATCGTCGACGGCATGCTGGCCGATTACCCTCAACTGGCTCGGCTGATCGGCGAATGGATGAGCGATTATCGCTTCGAAAAAATCATCGAATTATGCCGGCGGCCCGAGGAGGACCAGCGATGAACGAAGTTCAAGCGGCTTCATCCACTATCAATAATCGGCTGTTCGTCACTCCGCCGCAAATTCCGGCGATGAGCGATCCGATCGGCAGCGACTGGAATGCTGCCTTGCCGCAAGACGTATCCGAGTTGGCGAAACTGATCGACTTTAGCCAACTGAATCAAATGTTCGAGGACTTCCTGGAAGTGGTGGGCTTGCCGGTGTGTATCATCGATCTGAATGCCCATGTGCTGGCCTCAAGCCGCTGGCAGCGCTTGTGCATGGAGTTTCATCGCGCCCAGCCGGATGCCTGCGCCCGTTGCATCGAAAGCGATGTCTCGCTGTCGAAAGCCATGCAACAAGGCCAAGATTACGCCATTTACAGTTGCCGCAACGGTCTGACCGATTGCGCCGCGCCTATTGTGATCGAAGGCCGGCATATCGCCAATCTGTTCATCGGCCAATTTTTGCTGGCGCCGCCCGATCTGGACTTTTTCAAGCGCCAAGCCGCCGAATTCGGTTTCGACCAAGCCGCTTATCTAAGCGCCTTGGCGGAAGTGCCGGTAATTGCCGAAGCCCGGCTGCCGGCAATCTTGCGTTTTTTGACCGGTTTCGCCCATTGGGTGGTCAGCACGAGTCTGAGCCAAAAACGCAATCAGGCTTTGCAATCCGAGCTGGAACAACGGGTACAAGAACGCACCCAAGAGCTGTTTCAATCCCGGCAAATGCTGCAACTGGTGCTGGATACCATTCCGCAGGGCGTATTTTGGAAATCCACTGATCTAACTTATCTCGGCGGCAACCGGCCCTTTCTGCGCGACAGTGGCATCGCGGAGCAGGGCGACCTGATCGGCAAGACCGATGAGGATTTGGCTTGGCGGGGCTGCGCCGGAATCTATCAAGCGGACGATAGGCGGGTGATGGAATCGGGCTTGGCCAAGACCGGCTACGAGGAGTCGATTACGCGTACCAATGGCGAGGTGTCTTGGGTGCGTACCAGTAAATTGCCGTTGAAAAATCCGGACGGCAGCGTGTTTGGCGTGTTAGGTGTCTACGAGGATATTACCCAGCGTAAACAGGTCGAGGCCGAACTGAAACGTTCCAATGCCGAACTGGAACAGTTCGCCTACGCCGTATCCCATGACATGCGGCAACCGTTGCGGATGATCGGCAGCTATCTGCAGTTGATTGAAAAATCGCTGCGGGATAAGCTAGATGCCAATACGCGTCAATATTTGGACTACGCCACGGACGGCGCGCGGCGCATGAACGCGATGATCCTGGCTTTGTTGGATTTTTCCCGGGTGGGCCGTAAAACCGAACCGTTGGACTGGCTGGAAACGCGCACCGCGCTGGACGAGGCCTTGTCATTTTTGCAGCCCGAATGCGTCGCGACGGCGGGCCGGATCGAGATCAGCGGCAATTGGCCGCGCTTGATGGCCAGCCGCGATGAAATAGTGCGCCTGTTTCAAAATCTGTTGGGCAATGCCCTCAAGTATCATGAAGCCGGCCAAGCGCCGATGGTCAATGTGCACGGCAGTTTGCAAGCCAAAGTTTGGCGCTGCGAAGTGCGCGACCGGGGCGTGGGCATCGATCCGGCTCAGATTGGCCGCTTGTTTCAGGTGTTTTCCCGCTTACAGGCACAGTCCCGCTTCGAGGGTACCGGCGTGGGCTTGGCGTTGTGCCGCAAGATTGTCGAACACCATGGCGGACGCATCGGCGTGGAATCGGCGGGGGAAGGGCATGGCTGCACCTTCTGGATCGAACTGCCATTGAACGCGGCCGTATTCCCGGATGACAAGGAGCAGCCATGAATGACTTGCGCTATCTGAAATGGCAAGGCTTTATCGCGCTGTTGCTCTGGAGTGCCTTGCTCGGCGGCTTTTTGTACTATGATGCGCTGCTTGCCAGGCAACATACGGAGGCGTTGGCGCGCAAGGAGGCACGAGCTAATTTCAACAAGGATAAGGCCTTTCGTTTATGGGCTACCCAGCACGGCGGCGTCTATGTACCCATCAACGAACGTACACCGCCCAATCCGGCTCTAGCGCATATTCCCGAACGCGACATCCAGACCCCGTCCGGCAAAAAGCTGACGTTGATGAACCCGGCTTATATGTTGCGGCAGTTGATGGAAGAATTCGGCGAGTTATACGGCATCAAAGGCAAGATCACCAGTTTCAAACTGATGAATCCGCAAAATGCTCCCGACCTCTGGGAAGCCGAAGCGATGCATCAGTTCGAGCGTGGCGCCGAGGAGGTGTTCGAGTTTGCCGAGATCGGCGGCGAACCGTATTTACGGCTGATGGGCGTGATGCGGGTGCAGCAAGGTTGCCTGAAGTGTCACGCTTTCCAAGGCTATCGGCTCGGCGAAGTGCGTGGTGGTGTTGGCGTGGCGGTGCCGATGCGGCCGTATCTGGACGAACTGAACGCTACCATTCGGCAGAGACTGTTGATTTTCGGCGCCATCTGGTGCGTGGGTTTAAGTGTAATTCTGATCTGGGGCGTGTTGGCGCGCCGGCGCTTGCGGGAAAAAACCAATATTGCCGCCCAACTCCGGCATCAACACGAAGCCATTGAGCGCGCCAACGCCGAGTTGACCCATTTTGCCAACATTTCCGCGCATCATCTGATGGAACCGGCTCGCCGTCTGCTGTCCTTTACCCAACGGCTACGCGAGCGCATCGGCCCCCAGATCGAGCGGGACAACGACGCGCAACTGTCTCTACAATACATCGAGCAAGGGGCGGGGCGCATGCGCGATTTGGTTCGCGACATCGAGCGCTATCTGGCCGCCGGCATGGTGCGCGGCAAATTGCAGCCTAATGCTCCCACCATCGCCTTGGGCGAAGTCAGGCGCAATCTGTCCGGCTTAATTGTCCGCAGTGGTGCGCAACTCGACATTCGACCGTTGCTTCCGGTATTACTGGATTTACCGCGTCTGATCGATTTATTGGAGGTTTTGGTCGGCAATGCCTTGATTCACACAACAGCCGGTGTGACGCCATCGATTCGGATCAGCGCGGAAAGAGTAGAATCGAGGGTGCGGATGCGGATCGAGGACAATGGACCCGGCATCGCGGAGGAATACCGGGAGCGGGTGTTCGGCGTGTTCGAACGCTTGCGGCCGAATCCCTTGGCCGGGACCGGCATAGGCCTGGCCATTGCGCGGCGTATCGTCGAAAGCATGGGCGGCAAGATTCGTATCGAAACATCAACGCAGGGCGGTGCCGCCGTGGTTTTCGACCTGCCGAACGGGAGCTGAGGAACTATGACACTTGAGATCAAGCCATTCGAGATACTGTTGCTGGAAGACGAGCCAGCCGACGCCCATCTGGTGCGCCTATCCTTGAGCGAAGCGCGGGTGCATTGCCGCTTGCACCATTTGCTCGATGGCCGCGAAGGCCTGGATTTTCTGCAGCGCAAGCCACCCTACGAGACGGCGCCACGCCCCAATTTGATCCTGCTCGATCTGAACATGCCGCGGATGAACGGCGACGAGTTTCTGGCCGCGATCAAGGCCGACGAAGCCCTGTGCGATATTCCGGTGGTGGTGCTGACCACCTCCGAAGTCGAACGCGATGTCCTGGCCAGCTTCAAGCATGGCGCCTCAGGCTATATCACCAAGCCGGTGGACATCGAGCAGTTCGTCGGGGCCATCGCCCAATTGAGCGATTATTGGTTTGTGTTGACCAGGCTGCCGCGCGAAAATAAGCCATGACCGATCTGGATACTGCGCAAATTCAGGTGTTGTTGGTGGAGGACGAGCCGGGAGACGCCGGACTCGCCCAAATCGCCTTGCGCGGTTTTCGCAATGCTCGCTTTGCCGTGGCTTGGGTGCAAACCCTGGCCGAAGCCGTGAGCCGGATCGGCGTTGTCAATTATGACATTGTGCTGCTCGACCTGACCTTGCCGGACTCAATCGGCATCGACACCGTGGCCCGTATCCGCACGGTCGCGGGCGCGACCCCCATCATCGTCTTGACCGGCCAGAGCGATACCGATTTTGGTTTGAGCACTTTAAAGGCCGGTGCCGCCGATTATTTGGTCAAGGGTGACTTTGGTTACGACGGCCTGGCCAGAACCATACTCTATACCTTGCATAGGGCCCGGCTGGAACAGGAACTGGCCGAGCACCGTTTCCATCTGGAAGAACTGGTCGACCAGCGCACCGCCGAACTGGCCCTGGCCAAGGAAGCCGCCGAAGCCGCCAATCGGGCCAAGACTGCGTTTCTGGCCAATATGAGTCACGAGTTGCGCACGCCCTTGAATGCCATACTCGGTTTTGCCCAATTGATGGAACGGGATTCGGCCTTGGATGAACGCCATCGCGGCGAGTTACGGACCATCAATCGTAGCGGCCGCCATTTGCTCGCCCTGATCAACGATGTGCTGGAAATTGCTCGGATCGAGGCCGGCCGCACGTTGATACAGAGCAAGCCCTTCGACTTGTCCGATATTTTGCGTTCGGTCGAGGAAATGATCCGGCAGCGCGCCGAAGCCAAGGAGCTGCATTTTGTCGTCGAACAACAGGGCACGCTGCCGTTCTGTGTATTGGGCGACGCCCACCATCTGCGGCAGGTGTTGATCAATCTGCTGGGCAACGCGGTCAAATACACCGACCGAGGCCAAATCAGCCTGCGGCTGACACCCTCCGAGGGCCATATTCTGTTTGAAGTGATCGATACCGGTACCGGTATCGATCCCAGCGAGCAACAGCGTATTTTTCAGCCGTTTTATCAGACCGAAGCCGGTGCCACGTTCGGCGAGGGCGCCGGTTTGGGGCTAGCTATTAGCCGTGAGTTTGTCAGGCTGATGGGCGGCGAAATCAGCGTCGAAAGCCAGCCGGGCCAAGGCAGCGTATTCGCCTTCTCGTTGCCGTTGCCGGCGACGGATGCCGTGGCGGCGGCTATCCCGAGCGTGCAAGCGCGAGTCTTGGGATTAGCCGAGGGACAGGCGCCGGTACGCATACTGGTGGCGGAAGACAAGGCCGATAGCCGGGAATTGATTGTCCGCCTGCTCGGTAGCGTGGGTTTCGAGGTGCGCGGGGCCGAAAATGGTGCCCAGGCCGTCGCCAGTTTCAAGGAGTGGCGGCCGCATTTTATCTGGATGGATATCCGCATGCCGGTGATGGACGGCTATGAAGCCACCCGCCAAATCCGAGCCTTGCCGGGCGGGGATCAGGTGAAAATCGTGGCGCTGACCGCCAGCGTATTTCAGGAACGCTTGGGCGATATTCTCGATGCCGGCTGCGACGATATTTTGAGCAAGCCCTTCGAGGAAGAGCACCTATTCCGCATCATGGGCGATCTGCTGAATCTGCAATATCGTTACGCCGAAGCGGCGCCGGAGTCGGTGAACCGGATTTTCGATCTGAGCGAAGTAAGCCTGGAATTGCGTGCCACCATTAAACAGGCGGCGGAAGCGCTGGATTTGGACGCCTTTGCCGGCATCATCGAGAGCCTGCGTCAGAACCATCCCACTGTTGCCGGCGAGCTGGAAGTTTTGGTCAACGAATTTCGCTTTGAACAAATTCAACGTGCCGCCGCCGATACCGGCCAGGAACTGTTGAGAGAGGGGGGCTAGTCATGACCCAGCGCATGATTCGACTAATGCTGTTGAAATTGTGCGTGGGCCTAGTCGCGGCCAGCCTGCTGTCGTGTAATCCGCAACCGCGATCCGCGATACGAATCGGCGTAATCCATTCCTTGACCGGCACCATGGCGATGAGCGAGGCGCCGCTGGCCGATGCGGTCCGGCTGGCGGTCGAGGAAATCAACGCCGGCGGCGGTTTACTCGGCCGGCCGTTGGAAATGCGGCTAGTCGATAGCCGTTCCGATCCTAGGCTTGCCGCCGCCGAGGCCGAGCGGCTGATCGTGGACGAGGGCGTCTCGGCGCTGTTCGGCTGCTGGACCTCGGAATGCCGCAAGGCGCTGAAGCCAGTGGTGGAAAAGCATAACCATCTGCTTTTTTATCCGGTGCAATACGAAGGCTTGGAACAATCGCCCAACATCATTTACACCGGCTCCGCGCCCAACCAGCAGATCGTGCCGGGGGCTTATTGGGCGATGCAACATTTGGGCAAGCGGGTTTATCTGATCGGCTCGGATTATGTTTTTCCCCGCATGGCCAACCGCATCATCGCCGATCTGGTCACGGCCGCGCACTCGACATTGTTGGCGGAACGCTACCGTCCATTGGACAGTGCCGATTTCAGTCAGATAGCCCAGGAAATTTCGCAATTGCGGCCCGACGTAGTGGTCAATACCGTCAATGGCGAGAGTAACCGGCATTTGTTCCGGGCGTTGCGCGCGGCGGGCTTATCCGATCAGACCGTGCTGTCCTTTAGCATCGCCGAGGGCGAATTACATGCCATGCCCGAACTGCGCTTGCCCAACCATTATGCGGTGTGGAATTATTTCCAGAATCTCGAGGGGGAAAACAATCGCCGATTCGTGGCGGCGTATCGAAACCGGTTTGGCGCGGATAGGCCGACGTCGGACCCGATAGAAGCCGCCTATATCGGCGTTCATTTGTGGGCGCAAGCCGTGCGAGAAGGCGGCGGCGAACATGCCGATTTGATCAATCATCTGGTGCTGAGGCAAAGCATAGCGGCGCCCTCCGGCATTCTGGCGGTCGATCCGGGCAGCCGGCATTTGTGGAAAAGCGTGAGAATCGGCAAGGCCAACGCGGAGGGTAGCTTCGACGTGGTCTATGCCTCCAAATGGCCGTTACGCCCCACGCCTTTTCCGTTGTATCGGACCCAGCGGGCCTGGCGAGAGTTGATTAACCAGTCAGGAAATGCGCCATGAGTAAGATCGGCATCCGTATCTGGCTGTTGCTGGCGTTTATGGTGTTGGCGCTGGCTCCGCTGCTGGGCGGTGGCTGGTATTTTTTACGGATATATGAACAGGCCCTGCGGGAAACGGTGAGCGCCAATCTGGTGCAGATAGCCAATAAGAAGTACGATCAGATCGACAACTTTCTACAGGAACGCGATGACGATATAAAACTGTTGAGCGGCCGGCCGACCATCGTCGATGCCATCGGCCGTTTCACCGGATTATGGCAAGGCGAGGGGGCGCAAAGCCCTGCTTATCGTGATGCGATCGAAGAAACCGACCGGATCATGCAAGCCTACCTCGAATCGGGTAACTACCATGATTTATTGCTGGTCGATACCGAAGGCAACGTGATTTATTCGCTGGCCCGCGAATCCGATTTAGGCACCAATCTAATGACTGGGCCTTACCGCGAATCGAAATTGGCGGAGGGAGTGGAAACCGCGCTGGATTTGATGCAAACCAATCAGACCATGTTCGCGCCTTACGTCCCCTCCCAAGGCCGGGAGGCCAGTTTTCTGGTCGCCCCGGTTCTGCGTGAAGGCCGGCCCATCGGCGCGGTGGCTTTACAATTCAACTGGGATAGGCTGGAATCGGTGGTGACCGACCGCACCGGCTTGGGCCTTAGCGGCGAAACGGTGCTGGCGCAACGGGATGGCGAACACCTGCTATTCACAGCGCCGTTGCGGCATATCAAAAACGCGGCATTCCATTATCGAGTTCCAATAGGCGAAGCCGCCCCGCCGATACGTAACGCCGTGACCGGTCACTCGGGATACCAAGTGATGATAGACGATTACGCCCATCATTTGGTAGTCGCCGCCTGGCGCTATCTGCCGGCCTTGCATTGGGGCATGGTGGTCAAAATCGATGCCGACGAAGCCTTTGCGCCCTTGTCGCGGATGCGGCGCATTGGCTGGTCGATGTTGGCGCTTCTTGCCTGCGTCAGTAGTCTGCTGGCCATTTATTTCGGCAGAACACTGGCCGGGTCGCTGCAAGGCTTAACGGAAGCAACCACGCGCATGGCCCGGGGTGATTTTCAGGTCAGGGCGGGCTCGGCGGGACCGAGAGAGTTGCGCGAGCTGGCGGCCAGTTTCAACCGGATGAGTGATCGCCTGGCCGAACTTTACGCCGGCCTGGAAATCAAGGTGCGCGAACGCGACGGCGAGATCGATGCGCGCAAACAGGCCGAGGCGGAGTTAGTTAGCGCCAGGGACGCCGCCGAAGCCGCCAATCGCGCCAAAAGCGTGTTCCTGGCCAATATGTCGCACGAATTGCGCACGCCGCTCAACGCCATTTTGGGCTTCGCCCAGATCATGGTCCGGGACCCCAATTTGGGTGAATCTCAGCGTAGCAAGTTGGAAACCATTAATCGTAGCGGCCGCCATTTGCTGTCGCTGATTAACGATGTGTTGGAAATCTCCCGTATCGAAGCCGGGCGAACCACCGTGCAAAACGAAATCTTTTGTTTGGCCGACATGCTGGCGGAGGTCGAGGACATGATTCGAGTCCGCGCGGAGGCTAAAGGTTTACGTTTTGACAAGGAGCAGTCCGGCGAGCTACCGCGTTACGTGGTCGGCGACGCCCATCATTTACGCCAGGTGTTAATCAACTTACTGGGTAATGCGGTCAAATACACCGATCACGGCTCGGTCACCTTGCGCTTGCGAGCGGTGGAAGAACGCATTCGTTTCGAAGTGGCCGACACCGGCGTCGGTATTGGCGCCGACGATTTGTCACGAATATTTCAGGCCTTTTATCAGACCGATGCCGGCGTGGCCAAGGGCGAGGGCACCGGTCTTGGCTTGACCATCAGCCGCGAATTCGTCCGCTTGATGGGGGGCGAGATTGAAGTGGACAGCGAACCGGGCCAAGGCAGTGTGTTTGGGTTCGGTTTGCCGCTGCCCGAAGCCGACGCGCCGGCGATTAGCGTTCCTCCTAGCCGGGTTGTTGGTTTGGCGGCGGATCAGCCGCCGGTGCGGGTGTTGGTGGCGGAAGATAACCCCGATAATCGCGAGTTGATTACCTTGCTGTTGAGCGGTGTCGGGTTTGAGGTCAAGGCCGTGGAAAATGGCCAACAGGCCATAGACTGCTTCGAGAGTTGGCGGCCGCATTTTATTTGGATGGACATGCGCATGCCGGTGCTGGACGGCTACGAAGCCACCAAAATCATCCGCTCGCTATCGGGCGGTAACGCCATCAAAATCGCCGCGCTGACCGCCAGTGCCTTTCGGGAAGATAGGGACGCGATTCTCGCCGCCGGCTGCGACGATTTGCTGGCCAAACCGGTGGAGGAATCCCGTTTATTTAGGGTGATGGGCGATCTCCTGGGTGTGCGCTATCGATACGCCGAGGACGGCACGGAACCGACCGACGAGCTGATGCCGCCGCATGCCGCGCTCGACCTGTCGCCGCTGAGCCCGGCAGTGCGCGCCGAACTGGCCGAAGCCGCCGAGCTACTCGATGCCGACGCGGTGCAAGCTATCATCGATCGCCTGCGCCCGCAATACCCTGAGCAGGCCAGAGGCATCTCCACCTGGGTGGATGCATACCGCTTCGATGTCGTGGTGAAGCTGTGCCGTGGGGTTCAAAACAGAACAGGGTAAACCTAACCCTGATGCAGGCTCGGCATCACCCCGGTCCAAGAAAGTAGAAACACCCTCCTAATTTTTTACTTTCAGAGTAACTGTTGCCTTACAGGCTGTTTTGATAAGCCGGAACGGTTGTAGGGTCGAATTTATTCGACCTGCCGCCCTATTGATGCCTGTTCCACGCGGGCGGAAATTAATGATGCGGATCACCGCCGCCCCACCATTAGTTCGATTTCCTCGACGATTTCTTCCTGCCGCAAGCGGTTGCGTTGCCGTTGCAGTTCATCACTACCACGTTCCAAATGCCGTAGGGCCGTTTCCATCTGCATCAAGCGCATGTGGTTTTCCACCCGAATCGAACGCAGCAGTAAAGCCAGCAAGGTATGAAACAGATAATGCTCGGCTACGCCGGCCGCGACTTCCCGTGCCGGTTGGTAGGTTAATGGCGGATTGTTGCTGTTGGTATTTGGAGCAGTGACCGGTAAGGGCCATAAGCGTTGAGCGCGCGCGCCTCGTTCGTCCCGCAGGCAAGCCATCAGACCGAACCCGCAGCTACCGCGTAATTCCGCGATCGCGGCAAGGATTCGATCGATTGCCGCCGGCGCATCCAGGCCACCATCGGCACCGTTAAGCCGTTGCAACGCCTCCCGCTCATCGATCATTGGATGCAAACGTTCGCCGACCAGAATCAACCGGCCTTGTTGCTGGGTTTCGGCTCGCCAAAAACGCATTACATCTTCATTAAAACTGCCGCAAAAGCCACGCACCGAGCCGAATAGCAGCCAGATGTCGCTAGCGGGATTGCTCGATACCTGTTCCGGTAAGCAGTCGGCCAAATCATCCAACGCCGCCGCCAGCGATGCCACCACCCGCTGCTGCGCCGGTTCGCGCTTACCCACTTTGCGCAACTCCGCCAGTGCAAAGCTCCGCATCGCGCCGAGAATACCGGATAGTTCGTCGAACAAGGCCAAACGCGCTTCGACTTCGCGGCGCTGGCTCATGGTTTTTGCGCCAGCAATTGCCGTAATTCAATCAGCCATTGCTGTTTGGGTGTGTCCAGTTTCAGCTTGGAGGCCGGTAATTGATCCAGCATGCCGGACAGCACGGCGGCCGCCTGTTCGGGTTTTACCCCTTCCAGCAAGCCCTCGCCATAAGCCAGTAGCCAGGCCAAATGGGCTTGTTCGGATAAAGGTTGCAGGCGATCTTGCTTCAGAATTTCGCGCAGCAAACGGCCGCGCTGGAGCTTTTGTTCGACGCCGGCTTCCAAGCGGGTGCCGAAGCGGGCGAACAGCTCCAGTTCCAGAAACTGTAAAAAATCCAGGCGGATATGCGCGGAGGCGGTTTTGATGGCGGGATGTTGAGCCTTGCCGCCGATGCGTGATACCGAGCGGCCAATGTCGATAGCCGGCAGCATGCCGGCCGCGAATAGCTTGCTTTCCAAATAAATCTGGCCGTCGGTGATTGAAATCAGATTGGTGGGAATGTAAGCCGACAACTCGCCTTGGCGGGTTTCGATAATCGGCAATGCAGTCATGCTGCCGCCGCCGTATTCCAGAGCGAGTATCGTGGAGCGTTCCAGCAGCCGGGAATGCAAATAAAAAATGTCGCCCGGATAGGCTTCGCGGCCCGGCGGCCGTTGCAACAGCAGCGATAGTTCGCGATAGGACTGGGCGTGACGGGTCAGGTCGTCGTAAACCACCAGCGTATCGCGGCCCATCCGCATCCAGTGTTCGGCAAGCGCGCAGCCGGCAAACGGCGCCAGATAACGAAAGCCCGGCAGGGCGTTGGCTTCGGCCACCACCACCACGGTGTATTCCAAGGCGCCAGTCTGTTTTAACGCTGCTATCGTGCCGGCCACCGAGGAACGCGGCTGGCCGATCAACACCATCACGCACAACAGATTACGGCCGCGCTGATTGATGACTGCGTCCAACGCTAGCGCGCTTTTGCCGATGCCGTCGTCGCCGATGATCAACTGGCGCTGGCCCTTGCCGATCGGAATCAGCGTATCGACGATCTTGCAGCCGGTATATAACGGTTCGCTGACAAAATCGCGTTCAATGATAGTAGGTGCGGCAGCCTCCAGTGGCCGAAACTGGCGCAGCTCCGGTGGAGGCATGCCGTCCAGCGGACTGCCGAGCGGATCGACCACCCGCCCCAGCAAGGCGTCGCCGACACCGATTTCCAGTTTGCGGCCGATATGCTGGACCGCCATGCCGGCGGTGACCCCTCGGCTTTGCGATAGCAAAATCGCGCCCAGCACTTCCTTGCCCAACTGGAACACCAAGCCTGTGCTGCCGTCGTCGAAACCGATCAACTCATCGAGCCGCGCCGATGGCAGACCCCGTATCCAGGCGATGCCGTCGCCGATGCCGGCCACGCAGCCGCGCTCGGATAGACGCAGACCGAAACGATAAGCCGCGTTTGTTTCAGCCATGGTGGATTTGGCGATTGAAAAACGCCAGTTCATCGGCCAGATTGGCATGCAATTGACACTCGCCGATTACCGCGCGTAGCCCGGCGATCAAGGCCGAGTCTTGCTTGAAATTAATGGGCAAGGTTTGCCCGGCGGCGGCCGATAGAGCTTGAGTCAATCTGGCGCGCAGGTTTTCTTCCAGCCGATGAGCGCTGACCACCTCGACGGCGGAAGCCGCAATCAGCATCGACGCGGCCTTGCGCAATGCGGCACTTTCGCTGTCCGGCAGCTTGTTTAAATCCTCCAGAAACACATCGACAATCCTTTGCGTCAATTCAGGCGAAGACAGCCGTTGTAACATTGCCGCCGCCTGGGCGTAGGCCGTACTGCTCGCTTCCCGTACTAACGCCGTTTCCCGCGCGGCAATCAGGCTCTGGTTGCGGACTTGCAATTTGGTTTCTTCATCGGCCAGGGTTTGCTTCAGCTCTTCCAGTGCGCTGCTACGTAGTTGTGCTAGTTCCTCTTGCAATTGGTGGTGATTATCTTCCTGTCGCCGAGTCCAATCCGCCAGTCTCTGCTGGTATTGTTGGCGCAAGGTTTCGGCCTCGCCACGGAGTTGTTCGGCATGGAGTGTTTCATCCTTGATATGTTGTTGACGGGCGTCGAGCATCGCCAACACCGGGCGATACAGGAAGCGGTGCAGTATCCACACCAGCACCAGGAAGTTGAGGATTTCCAGGATGAAGGTGGTCCAGTCGAATTGCATCATATGGCTTTGCCCATGTGGTTTCTCTAAAAGTTAAAATTAGGAAGGGGCGCGGTTGTTTGTCGGGCAGGCGTCGGCGGCAAGGATGCCGCTGTCGAGCCTACATGGACGTATTCACGGCGTCCTGTCCGGCAAGCAACCGCGCCCTGGAGCCCTACTTTAATGGGACGGGGCGACGCATAGGCCTTGTGATCGTTAGGACGAAGGTGCTTGGCTAACCAAGCAGGGGCGCTCGGCATCAACTCAAAAAATATTCCAGCAACGGATTCCTAAACAGCACGATCAACGCCACCACCAAACAATAAATCGCCAGCGATTCGATCATCGCCAAGCCGATAAACAAGGTGCGGGTAATGGTTTTTTCCGCCTCCGGTTGCCGGGCCAGGGATTCCAACGCGCTGGCGATGGCCTTGCCCATTGCAATGGCCGGCAGCATGGTGCCGATGGCGATCACCAAGCCGGCCACGCCGGTGGAAATCATGCTGAATAAATGCAGATCGTTCATGGTTTGTTCTCCACGGATGAGGAAGATTCGGATTCGGTGCTTTCCAGGGCGCCGGCAATGTAAATCAGTGCCAGCATGCCAAAGATATAGGCTTGTACCACGGCTTCGACCACATGCAACATCAATAACGGTACCGGAACCAGAAAGCCGGCTATCAGCAACACCAGCAAGGCCGCCATTTCCAGGCTCATGATGTTGCCGAACAGCCGAATGGCCAAGGCCAGGGTCCGGGTCAATTCGCTAATGATATGGAACGGCAATAAAATCACGCTAGGTTCGACATAATGGCGGAGATGATTGCGCAAGCCATGGTCGCGAATGCCAAACCAATGCGTCGAGCCGAATACCAGCACCGCCAGCGCGGCCGTGGCGGACAAATCACGGGTCGGCGCGTGCAAGCGGGGAATGAGTCCGACCAAATTGGCGACCAGCACAAACAGCCACAATGTCGCCACAAACGGCAGTACCCGCCGTACCGATGCGGGCGGCAATACTTCGCCAATCGCGCCTTCTATCGCCACCACAATCGCTTCGATGGCATTTTGCCAGCGCGACGGTTGTCCGTTGATGGGCAAACGTAACAGTATGGCCAGCAGTCCAAAACCCGCCATTACCCCCCATGTGGTCAACACGGTGTTGCTGATCGCTAGCGGGCCGAGTCGAAAAACGACATCGGCAACGGACTCGGCATTGTTCATTGGCTTAACTCCCGATCGGAACCTGCTTTCGGCATATTCAAGATTTTTCCTGTAAAAACCGCACGACATTATAGCCGCCGACCACGATGCCCAACACAATCAGGCTGACCGTCCAGCGCACCGAATAACCCGAAGCCAACGTGTCCAGCCAACGGCCCAGATAAGCACCGGCCACGATAGGCACGACAAAAAGCAGGCCCAAGGTGCCGCCATAGAACAACATACCGATCCAAGTTGCCGGACGGCGGGTTTTGTCGTCCAAGCGCCGTAGATCTCGGCGGGTGTGCTCGATTAATTTATTGCGAAAGTTCATGGTCATATTCCCCCGGCTCCGTGACTACTGAGTTCCGCCAGTCGCCGCACCAACGAACGTTCTATTTCCGATAGGGTCGCGCGGGCCGTATGGACTTCGGAATCCGCGCGCGCCATTTCCTCGGCCAGTTGTTCGCAGATGGCGTCGCGGTCGTCACCCAGAAAATAACGCACCGTGGTGAGAGTGAGTTGATTATTGGCAAAGCGCAATACGCCGCCGGGTAGGGCCAGATAGTGCCAGATACCGCTCTGATCGCAAAAACGCGCTAAACCATAACGTAGCAGCATGACGCTTTGAATATGTCCGGCCAAAATACCGAAACTACCGTGGTCATCAGCGCCGATAAACTGGGTGATGTTTTCAAACTCCGCGCCGCCGTGACTATCCAGTAAGGTCAGTGCGAAGCATTTCATTGGGGCATCGCGCCTTTCATATAACAATCGGCTTCGCTGAGCTGATCGTATTTGCCGTCCATGAAAGCCTCGCAATCGGCGATAGTCCGGGCCAGCGGTACTCGCACACCGGGCATGCCGGTATGGTCGGCAACGGTGGTGAATGGCTGAGTCAGATAACGTTGTAAACGCCGCGCCCGTTCGACGATGCGCCGATCTTCCGG